>NZ_JBITEV010000004.1:273926-294422 GCF_044455465.1 Streptomyces sp. NPDC051217 | reverse complement strand
ACCCGCCCCCCCCCCGCCCCCCCCCCCCGGGGCCCCCCCCCCGGGGGGGGGGGGGGGGGGGGGGGGCGGCCCCCCCCCCCCCCCCCCCCCCCCCCACGGCGGTTCCATCACCCAGGGACCGTCGCGGGCCGGACTCGATGTCCGGTAGCGGCGTGGCACCGAGTCACGACAATCCGTAGGCTTGCTGGCCATGAACGTCTGACGGCGCCCATCAGGAGGCAGGCATGGCCCGTGCGTGGGAAGCCGATCCGTCGGCTCTCTTTCTGCGGAGGTTGGGGAAGTCACCACAGGAACTGGGGGTCACGGAGAACAAGGACGGCTGCCCCGACATCTGGGAGCTGGACAATGGCGACATCGCCGTTATCGGCCGCGACCTGACGGATGTCTACGGCCCGTCCCTGCCTGCGGAGGCCACGATCGCCGACGACGAAAGGCTGGTCGTCATCCCGGGAAGCATGCTCCGGGCAGCGAAGGCAGACATTGCTGATGCCTGATCGCAAGGCCCTCACCCTCAGTCGTGCGCGGGGAGACATCCTCGCGACTGGCGCTTACCAACAGGACTTTCGGCGGCGCGACCAGGACATCATCGGTAGGAACGGCTGGAAGTTCGAACGTCGCCAGCACTTCGAGGAGCAGGACTCTCCCAGCTGGGATGCTATCCAGCGGGGCGAATGGCAAGAGGCTCTCCAACTACTCTGGGCAAAGAGCGACATGTGGGAGAGGGTCGCGCGGGAAGACAGGGAAGGAGGCAGCGTATTCCGACGTGTGCGCGTCGTGGAGGAGCCACTGACGCCCTATCTCCAATGGGAGTTGCACGCGCTGCGGGTCCAAGGGGCGAGCGGCATGCCCGTGCGGGTTGTCAGCGCGGAGAAGGTGCGGTCGCTGGAGAGTTCAGAGCTGTTACCCGAGGTCGTCTCTCTCGGGGGCCAGGTGCTGTACGAGGTTCTTTACACGGAGTCGGGCCTACTGGACGGGGCGGTGCGATTCCAAGATCCCGGTCTCATCGGAAACTGGGAAGTATTCATCCAGGGGTTGTACGAGGACGGCGAGGACATCGTCTCTTACGTGGATCGGCGAGTGGCGCACCTGCCCGCCCCTGCCGTGAAGACGGAATAAGTGAACAGCGGCGGCAGCGGAGAGAGCCGGGGCGGGACCCACTCCGACCTGTCGGGCTCCTCGCGTGACGTGGTGCAGGCCGGCCAGGTCAGCGGCGGTGTGCATTTTCATGACTACAGCGACGGAGAGCGCAACGCCCCCCATCCGACTCCACGCCAACTGCCCGGCAACATCAGGCACTTCATCAATCGCACCGCCGAACTCGAGCAGCTCGACGCGACTCTGCAGGGAGACCGGGATCGTTCTGTGGCCCCTGTTTTCGTGATCGCCGGGACGGCTGGGGCTGGTAAGACTTCGCTCGCTCTGCGCTGGGCGCACCGGGTGCGGGACCACTATTCCGACGGCCATCTCTACGTAAATCTACGAGGCTACGATGCGGGAGAACCGCTCAGCGCACAGGACGTGCTTCCACAGTTACTGATCGCACTCGGTCTTCCCGCCGCCGCGGTACCGGCCGGCCCAGAGGCATCGGCAGCGCTCTACCGTTCTGTCCTGGCCGACCGCAAGGTACTCATCGTCCTGGATAACGCGGCCACCGTCGCCCAGGTCCGTCCGCTGCTGCCCTGCAATGCCAACTGCCTGACTGTTGTCACCAGCCGAGGGCGTCTGTCCGGACTCGCCGTGCGTGACGGCGCCTATCGCTTGACCCTTGGCACACTCGCCGAGCCGGAAGCCGTTGCTCTGCTGCGTGAGGTCACTGCCGGCTTTCGCGCCGACAGCGAAGACGAGCTGATCGAGCTCGCCCGGATGTGCGCTCATCTTCCGCTGGCATTGCGGATTGCGGCCGAAAGGGCCGCCGACCGTCCCTACATGCGGCTGGAAGAATTGATCAGTGATCTGCGTGACGAATCAGCGCTGTGGGACGCCTTGAGCACAGGGGATGAAGAAGAAGCCGAAGCCGTGCGTGCGGTGTTCGCCTGGTCCTACCAAGCTCTTCCTCCGGATGCGGCACGCGTGTTCCGCCTGCTGGGGCTATACCCGGGTCCCGAGTTCGGCATCGGTGCCGCAGCGGCCCTCACAGGGCTCAGTGTCCGACGGACGCGGCAACTGCTGGACGTGCTGGCCGGCGCGCATCTGCTGATGCAGAGGGCACCGGACCGGTTCGAGTTCCACGATCTGCTTCGTGCCTACGCCGGAGGCGAAGCCCACCGGGAGGAGTCACCAGAGGGTCGGTCCGCGGCGCTTCACCGCACACTCGACTGGTACCTGCACACCGCGGACGCTGCCCAGAGGTGGATCATGCCGGCTGAGGACCGTCTCCCACTTGGTCCAGCGGACGCCGCTGTAACACCGCTCACCTTCGCGGACTACGACCAGTCGGTGGACTGGGCCGAGCGCGAGAACGCCAATTTTCTGCCTGTGGTCAGGGCGGCCGAGAAAGCGGAGCTGGACCGATACGCGTGGCAGCTCGCCGCAGTGCTGTGGAACGCCAAAGCTCCTTCGTCGCTCACCACGGACTGGCTGGCCATCGGGGAGATCGGCCTCCTCGCTGCGCGGCGGCTGAACGAGCAGCCGACGGTAGCCATGCTCCTTGAGAACCACGGCTTCGGATACACCAAGATCAACCGACTGGCCGAGAGTGTCCACTGCCATGAAGAGGCACTGGCCATCCGGCGGGAGTTGGGCGACCGGGAGGGCGAGGCCTCCTCCCTCAACGCCCTCGGCCTGGTTCACCTCCGTCAGCGACGCTTGGATTCCGCCGCAGCACGACTTGTCGAAGCGGCACGTGTCTTCGGGGAGTTGGGGCAGGAGCACTGGCAGAGCGTCTCCGTCGCCAACCTTGCCCTGGTGCAGTACCAGGCAGGGCGGCTCATGGGTGCGTTCGACGGTGCCCAGCGGGCACTGTCAGCTCACCGCCGCCACCGGAACACTCGCAGCGAGGGCAATGCCCTCTGGCTCCTGAGCTCGATTCACCTCGACCGGGGCGAGCCCGAGGAGTCTCGTCGCGACGCCCAGGAGGCGCTGAAGATCGCGCTGGATCTACGAAGCCATGTGCTGGAAGGCAACTGGCTGCTCGCTCTGGGAGACGCCGAGCTGGCCCTTGGCCACTACGGTGACGCGCTCACCGCCTACCACCGATCGGCGACGCTGCACCGTCGGCTCGGTGACAGGAGCCGTGAAGCACGCGCCTGGCAGGGGGCCGGAGAGGCCTATTGCCACCTTGATCGTACGGAGGAGGCTGCCGGCTTCTACCGCCGTGCCCTGGCGGCCCACCGAGAACTCGACGACGCGTGGAACGAAGCCGTGACCCTCGACGGGCTCGCGCGCGTCATAAAGGATCAGGACCAGGAGGCCGCGCACGGGCTGTGGGACGATTGCGCCCGGCTCCTGGCGCGGTACGACGACCCTCGGGCATGTGAGATGCGCGAGAGCGTCGAGCGGCGGCTCGGCCGGAGGGGATCTGAGGACTGAGCCGCAGCGGGCACTGCGACGAACTACCGGGCCTCTCGCGACGCGTTGGCGAGGCAATGGCCTCAGGCCGCCTCGCCAACGCACACAGAGCCCGGGATGGTTCGCCGTGCGCCCTTTGGGCCGTCATCAGTTCCTTTGACGCGGTATTCAAGCTCTCCCGCCTCGCTCGCGCGAGCCATCACCGCCGAAATCCACCCTCCCGACCGTGCCCGTCTGGATGACCGTGCCGTGCACCGTGGCGCCGCTGATCGTGTTGTGCACGTCGGGCGCCTGGTACGTCGAGGGCGTGGTGGGGGTCAACTCGTCCAGCAGTGCGCGGAGTTCGGCAGCAGCGGCCGGGTCCGCGACAAGTGCGCGGCGAAGGCGGGCCCGCCACTCGGACTGGACGTCGGCCATCAGCCCTTCGTCCTCGTGGTGCTGGGCCGCGACCAGTTCGGCGCGTCCGGTCTCCAGGTCCTGCTCGACGGACTCGGGGGTGGTCGAGCCCCGGTCCGCGAAGAACGCCACCACCCGGTCGCGTGCCGCCGTCCAGCCGTCCGTCGCCATCTGTTGCACCAGGGCGGTCGCTCCCGCCGCCGCCAATGCCACTAATTCGGCTTCCACCGCGCCCCCTTGGTCCGTCGGTCGTAACGGAGAAGAGCCTACCGGTCACCGTCCGAGCAGGGCCGTCAATGCGCCCACCGGGTCGGTGTCCGGGGTGCCCCGGGGCCACCAGTCCTCTTGGTCGGGGTCCGATTCGTAGCCGTACCAGAGGCCGTCGCGGCCGAAGCGGAGTTGGAGTGAGCGCTCCGAGAGGCGGTTGCGCCAGGGGCGGAAGTGGGGGAAGTCGGCCGCGATCAGGGCGGGGCGGGCGCGGTCGAAGGGACCGGCGGGTGGGTCCCAGGAGTCTTCCAGGACGGCCAGGCCCGCGAGGCCGCCCTGGCGCCAGGCTGCGACGGCGCGTGCGAGGTCCATGGGGGTGTGGTCGGTGCCCGTCGCGAGGTCGCGGTAGAGGGCGCGGGTGGAGGCGGTGAGGCCGGAGCCGGGGTGGGCGGCGGCCAGGCGGACCGCGTCCTGCCAGGGGGTGAGGCCCGCGACAGGGTCGATGGCGGTCGCGAGGAAGGTGTGGGCGCGGGCCGCCGCCTCCGTGGCGAGCAGGTCGAGCGCCAGTGGGTCGGGGGCGCCGGGTGTGTGCGGATAGACGGGCGGGCGGCCCGGGTTGGGGGGCAGGGGGAACGGCGGCGGCAGGGTCCGCGGCGGGTGGGGGGTCACCGCCGCTGCCGCGTCGACCGTGGGCATGGGCGGTGCGGACGTGCTCCGTTCGGCGGCGGAGCGGGTGGCGTTGCGGCGGGTCAGGTCGGCGAGGATCTCGTGCTCGCCGCGTCCGCGCATCAGGAACAGCACGAACGGGTCCTCGTCCAGCAGCCGCGCCGTCTGGTAGCAGAGCGCCGCCGCGTGCTTGCAGGGGAATCCGTCGTCGGGGCAGGAGCAGTCAGGTGTCAGGTCCCCGGCGGTGGGAAGCAGGTCCGCAGTGGCGGCCAGCGCGTGCGGCATGTCCTTGTCGAGAAGGGCGGCGATATGGTCCGGGCGGGCCGCGGCGGTGTCGAGGAGGTTTTCCCAGTCGCCGTCGCCGAGGGTGCGCAGGCGGATCTCCGTACGATACGGGCGCGGGCGGGAGCCGTGCACGTACGCCATCACCCGGCCCGGGGTGACCGTGATCGCGTCCACGTGCCCGCGGCCCGCGTAGGCACGCCCGCGTCGCAGCCGGGCCGGGTCGAGCGCGGAGTCCTCCATGGACTCCACCCAGGCGTTGCCCCACCAACTGGCGGCGAAGTCGGACTCGCCCGCCGCGCCGGGCCGGGGCGGCAGGGCGGGGAACGTACGGCGGCGGTCGTCGTGCCGGGGAACGCGCGGTGCGGTCATGACGGCCTCCGCAGCGAGACCAGATCGGCCAGTTCACGGTCGGTCAGCTCGGTCAGGGCTCCTTCGCCCGAGCCGAGTACGGCATCGGCCAGGGCGCGCTTGGCGTCGAGCATCTCGGCGATGCGGTCCTCCACCGTGCCCTCCGCGATCAGCCGGTGGACCTGCACGGGCCGGGTCTGGCCGATGCGGTAGGCACGGTCGGTGGCCTGCTCCTCGACGGCCGGATTCCACCAGCGGTCGTAGTGCACGACATGGCCGGCCCGGGTGAGGTTGAGGCCCGTGCCGGCGGCCTTGAGCGACAGCAGGAAGACGGGGGTCTCGCCGGACTGGAACCGGTCCACCATCCGCTCGCGCTCCGCCACGGGCGTGCCGCCGTGCAGGAGCTGGGACGGGATCGCGCGGGAGGTGAGGTGCGCGGAGAGGAGCCGCGCCATCGACACGTACTGCGTGAAGACCAGGACCGAGCCGTCCTCGGTCAGGATCGTGTCGAGCAGTTCGTCGAGCAGGGCCAGCTTCCCGGAGCGTCCGGTGAGCCTGGCCCGGTCCTCCTTCAGATACTGCGCCGGGTGGTTGCAGATCTGTTTGAGCGCGGTGAGCAGCTTCATGACGAGACCGCGCCGGGCGATGCCCTCGGCGCTCTCGATGGCGCCCATCGTCTCGCGGACGACGGCCTCGTAGAGGGAGGCCTGCTCGCGGGTGAGCGGCACCGGGTGGTCGCTCTCCGTCTTGGGCGGCAGTTCGGGCACGATGCCGGGGTCGGACTTCTTGCGGCGCAGCAGGAACGGGCGGACCAGCCGGGAGAGCCGTTCCACCGCGTCGTCGCTCGCGGCGGTGCCCGCCGACCCCGCGTGTTCCACGTTCTCCACGACACGCGCGTGGCGGGCGCGGAAGGACTTGAGCGGGCCGAGGAGTCCGGGCGTCGTCCAGTCGAGGAGCGCCCACAGCTCGGAGAGGTTGTTCTCCACGGGGGTGCCGGTCAGGGCGATACGGGCGGGCGACGGGATCGTGCGCAGGGCCTTGGCCGTGGAGGAGAACGGGTTCTTGACGTGCTGGGCCTCGTCGGCGACGACCATCCCCCAGGTGTGGGCGGCCAGTTCGGGCGCGCTGCCGCGCATCGTGCCGTACGTGGTGAGGACGAAGCCGTCCGTCACTCCGTCGAGCGTGCGGCCGGAGCCGTGGAAGCGGTGGACGGGGACGCCGGGCGCGAAGCGGGTGATCTCCCGCTGCCAGTTGCCGAGGAGGGAGGCGGGGCAGACGACGAGCGTGGGGGCCGGGCGGGCGCGGTGCAGATGAAGGGCGATGACGGTGATCGTCTTGCCGAGGCCCATGTCGTCGGCGAGACAGCCGCCGAGGCCGAGCGAGGTCATCAGATCGAGCCAGGCGAGACCGCGCAGCTGGTAGTCGCGCAGGGTGGCGTCCAGGGCGGCGGGCTGCGGAACGGAGGCCGGGCCGGCCAGGAGCCGGTCGCGCAGGACCGCCAGCGCGCCGGTCGGGACGGCGTCGACCGTCACGCCGTCCACCTCGGCCGACCCCGTGAGGGCGACGGCCAGCGCGTCGACCGGGTCGAGCAGGCCCAGCTCCCGCTTGCGCGCCTTCCTTACGAGATCGGGGTCGATCACCACCCACTGGTCGCGCAGCCGCACGATCGGCCGGTGCGACTCGGCGAGCGCGTCCATCTCCGCCTCGCTGAGCGGATCGCCGTCGAGCGCCAACTGCCAGTTGAACTTGAGCAGTTCGGCGCTGTCGAAGAAGGGCGTGCCGTCCGTGGCCGAGCCTGGCGCGGCACGGACGACGGCGGCGGCCGAGAGCGTACGCGCCAGCTCCCTCGGCCAGTGGACTGCCACTCCGGCGGCGGCAAGGCGGGCAGCGCCGGGACCGAGCAGGTCGTACAGCTCGTCCTCGGAGAGCGGCAGCGCGGCCGGGACGTCGTGCTCCAGCAGTCTGGCGAGCGGCGGCCAGACGCGGGCGGCGCGGCGCAGCGCGAGCAGGGCGTCGATCCGGGCGCGCGGTCCGAAGAGGTCGTCGCCGTCACCCGCCCAGAGCTGGGCCGCGTCCATGACGAGCGTCGGATCGGCGAGGCTGTGGATCTGGACGAGGGCGGCCCCGGCGCGCCGCTCGGCGCCGGACTCCTCCGGCGTCTCGTCCGGCGACGAGGAGTCGAACAGCTCGTACGCCGACAGGTCGAGGCGCAGGGAGACGCGCACCCCGGCATCCATACCGGCCGCCGCTTCGGCCGCCCACGAGCGGGCGCGGGGCAGATGCTGTGGGTCGTGCGCGGCGAAGGGCGCGCCTGCGGCGAACGCGGCGGCGGGCGTACGGGGCAGGGCGTCGGCGACCGCGTCGAGGAAGGCCCGCACCAGGGCTTCCGGCTCGGGCAGCCGCAGCGGGAGCAGATCGGGGAGCGGGACGGCGTGCGCCTCGTAGGGCATGGCGGCGGCGATGGCCCGCAGCTGGGCGATGTCGTCCGCGTCGAGCGGCCCGGCCCGCCAGGCGTCGTGGTCGGACGCGGTGAGGCCGGGCAGCAGCCGGCCCCGGGCCGCCAGGTGGAGTGCGTGCAGGGCCGCGGCTCCCCAGCAGGCGGCGGAGGGATGCGCCGAGGCGTCGGAGCGGGCGCTGACCAGCAGAGGCACCGCGTCGGCGACGGGCATGAGCAGGGCGCGTACGACGCGGGTCCGCACGCTGCGTACGCCCGCGTGCGGTCCACCGGAGCCGTGTCCGTCAACCGCGTCTTCGTGGTCGGCCGGGACCACGACCGTGAGATCGCCCGTGGAGAACTCATCCCCTGCGGGCGGCTCCCCCTCCGGGGCCCAGAACGCGACGCGCCCCTCCCGGGGCAGGCTCGCCGGAAGGAAGACCACGGCGCAGCGGGCCGGCGGTGTCGCGGAGGAGGCGGCGTCCGTGTCCGCGTCCCTGTCCGCGTTCGCGAGAGCGCCCGAGGAGGCACGGCCAAGGGCACGGACGGTCGACAGCGCCTCGTCCAACGCGTGTCGCGCCATCGTCACCGACTCCTTCCCCCCAGGTCGCACACCTGCGAGATCTCGTTACGGCGAGTCTAGGCGGGAGGTCTGACAGTCCCCCCGTCATGCCTGAAGGCCGCACCCTCAAAGGCTTGAGGATGCGGTCGTCAGACGCGACGGCGGGTGGCCGGCGGGGTGGCCACGGATCAGACCCGACGGCGCACCAGGGCGACGAGTTCCACGGTCTTCTGCCGCCGCACCCACGCGACCACGGCGAAGAGGACGAGGAGGATCACCGGCGTCAGCGCGTTCTGACCGTCGAAGACGGTCACCTGGGTGATGAAGGCGCCGATCATCAGGCCGATGAGCGCGATCGCGGAGGCTCCCGAGAGGATCGGGACGACCAGCGCGACGGCGCCGGCCAGCTCAAGGCCACCGGTCAGATACATGAACCAGTCTCCGAAGCCGATCTCGTCGAACGACTCGGCCGCCACCGAGTGGCCGATGATCTTGGGCCCCGCGCTCGGGATCGCCAGGAACAGCGCGAGGACGATCTGGAGCGTACGGACCGCGATGTCCGTGCGGCGCGAGGGCCCGGCCTGAGCCGTGCCGGCGGAAACGACCGCGGCGGCGGAAGGGGAAGTGGGCCGCGCGGATGCGGTCGGCGCGGGAGTGGTCGTAGCCTCGGACATTGGGGGTCTCCTCCGTTGAACACGTGGTGTGTTTTCAAGGAGGTAGACACCTGCCGCGCCTGGAACTCATCGTTCTCCGGGCGGTCGGATCGACGGACTTCCCGTCGGCCGGTTTCCCGGCTCCCACCCGGTGCACGGGGCGCGGACCGGGTACGTCACCAACAGGAGGTGCGATGCCATGCGCACCGGAAATGAACCTGTCACCGCGCGCAGTCCGCTGCGGATGCGCTGGTGGCTGAGTGTCTGGGGCCTGTTCTGGTTCACCCTCGGCACGGTCGCCTTCGCGGTCGCCGACCAACCGGGCTGGTCCGCCGCCTGCGGGGTGCTGCTGCTGATCGTCGCCACGGACTTCGTGCTGGTCGTCCGCCATATGCGCCAGGGGTCGCGCTACCAGCCGAGCCGCGACGTACCGCCGTTCGAAGATCACAGCCGACGGCGCCGCGGCACCGCTTACGAGAGGCCCTGGAAGTGGAGGAAGGACAGCGACAGGGGCGACGACCTCAGCCGTCGGAGTCGAAACGCGCCGCCTTGAGGTACTCGGGGTTCGGGTCGAGCGCCGCCGCCAGCCTGAAGTGCTTCGTCGCGTGCTCGGGACGCCCCGCCCGCTCATAGGTACGGGCCAGTGCGAAGTGCGCGAAGGCGTTGTCCGGCTCGCGCTCCAGGACCAGCTCGAACTCCAGCTCGGCGGGCCGCAGTTGGGCGGCGGCGAAGAACGCGCGGGCGCGCAGCAGCCGGGCGGCCGTGTTCTCGGGATGCGCGGCGATCACCGAGTCCAGCAGCTTGACCGCGCCGCGCGGGTCGCGCGCGGCGAGCAGCTGCTCCGCCGCGCGGTAGTCGATGACGTGGGTCTCCGGGCTCTCGGGCACGGTCGAATCCTTCCCCTCGGTCCGCGCGTTCAACGTCGCACAGGTTGCCGGTATTCCAAAACGGGTCGGTGGGCGCGTCACCGGTCGGTGGGCGCGCCGGCGGTCGCCCGCTCGACCAGCCGCTCCCAGACCTCCCGGACCCGCGGCTCCAGCTTCTCCAGCGGCCCGTCGTTGTCGACCACCAGATCGGCGGCGGCGGTGCGTTGCTCGCGGCTGGCCTGTGCCGCCATCCGCGACCTGGCGTCGGACTCGGCCATGCCTCGGAGCCGTACGAGCCGGTCCAGCTGCGTCTCGGGCGACGCGTCCACGACCACGACCACGTCGAAGAGCCCGGTCAGCCCGTTCTCGACGAGGAGCGGCACGTCGTGGACGACGATGTCGTCCTCCCCCGCCGCGCTCTCCAGCTCCGCCGAACGCTCTCGGACCAGGGGATGGATGATCCCGTTCAGGGTGGCGAGCTTGTCGCTGTCGGAGAAGACGAGCGAGCCGAGCTTCGGCCGGTCCAGCCTCCCGTCGGGGGTCAGGACACCGGGCCCGAAGGCATCGACAACGGCGTCGAGCCCGGGAGTCCCGGGCTCGACGACCTCTCTGGCGATCTTGTCCGCGTCCACCAGCACCGCGCCGTACGAGACCAGCAGTCGCGACACTTCGCTCTTTCCGGCACCGATCCCGCCGGTCAGGCCCACTTTCAGCATGTCTCGCAGCCTAGAGCGTGCACCGGGCGTTTTACGAGACTGCCGGACGACTTACGGACGCCCGGCCGACTCAGGAGGCGCCCCCAAGCGCAGGAGGCGCCCCCGAGCGCCCCCACGCCTCAGGAGTCGCCCTCGCGCTCGGCGAGGAACTTCTCGAATTCGAGCCCGATCTCGTCCGCCGACGGAAGCTCCACCGGCTCGGCCACCAGATTGCCCCTGCTCTCGGCACCGGACACCGCGTCGTACTGATGCTCAAGGCCCTGCACCATCGTCACCAGCTCCTCGTCCCCCTCGCCCAGCTGGCGCTCGATCTCGGTCTGGGTGCGCTGTGCCTCCGTACGGAGGGCGTGCGCGACACCCGGCAGGACGAGTCCCGTCGCCGCCGTGATGGCCTCCAGCGCGGTCAGCGCCGCGTCCGGGTACGAGGACCGCGCCACGTAGTGCGGGACGTGGGCGGCCACTCCGAGAACGTCGTGGCCCGTCTCCATCAGCCGGAACTCGACGAGCGCCTCGGCGCTGCCGGGCACCTGGGCCTCGTCGAAGGGGCTGCGATGGCCCGGCATGAGGTCGGTGCGGTTGCCGTGCGGAGTGATACCGACGGGGCGTGTGTGCGGAACGCCCATCGGGATGCCGTGGAAGTTGACGGCCAGCCGTACGCCGAGGCGCTCGACGACCTGCGACACGGCCGCGGCGAACCGCTCCCACTCCACGTCCGGCTCGGGTCCTGACAGCAGCAGGAACGGGGCGCCGGTGGCGTCCTGGACGAGCCGTACTTCCAGAGTCGGCGTCTCGTAGCTCGACCAGCGGTCGCGCCGGAACGTCAGCAGCGGGCGGCGGGCGCGGTAGTCGACCAGTCTGTCGTGATCGAAGCGCGCCACCACCTGGTGGGGCAGCGACTCCAGCAAGTTCTCGACGATCTGGTCGCCGGTCTCACCCGCGTCGATGTAGCCCTCGAAGTGGTAGAGCATGACAAGACCCGCGGACTCCTGCGCGAGCGCCATGTCGACGACTGCCAGGCCCTTGGGCTCCCACTCGTACAAATCCTGCGGATCAAGCACGATTACCGGTCCTCCTCGTGTTCCTCAGGAAGAACGCGCCTCCGGGCGTGAGCATTCCCCGGCCGCGCACGCCGCATCCGGCCGGCGAAGGACGGACCGATACCCGTCGGTACGGGGGCCGTGGGTCCCGGCGCCGGTGGTGCGGGAAGCAACAGGCCGACAGCGTACGGCACTTGGCCGCCGTTGATCTTCACCGACCCGGCGGTGCGGGCATGCGTAAGGCCCGCGCCCCAAGGGGGAACGGGCCTTACGTCGAGCTGTCGACCGGTTACGGAGTCAGAGCGTCAGCTCTGGCCACCGGCCAGCTTCTCCCGCAGGGCGGCCAGGGCCTCGTCCGACGCCAGGGCGCCGGAGTTGTCCTGGGACTCCGAGGAGTACGAACCGCCGCCGCCACCGCCACCGTTGCCACCGGAGGCGGCGGGAGCCGCGCCGGCCGGGGCGGCAGCGCCCTCGGCAGCGGCGGCCTCGTCGGCCTCGCGGGACTTGATGACCTGCGCCTGGTGCTGCTCGAAGCGGGTCTGCGCCTCGGCGTACTGGGTCTCCCACACCTCGCGCTGAGCCTCGAAGCCCTCGAGCCAGTCGTTGGTCTCGGGGTCGAAGCCCTCGGGGTAGATGTAGTTGCCCTGGTCGTCGTACGAGGCAGCCATGCCGTACAGGGTCGGGTCGAACTCGACCGAGGCCGGGTCTCCGCCGAACGCCTCGTTGGCCTGCTTCAGCGAGAGGCTGATGCGGCGGCGCTCCAGGTCGATGTCGATGACCTTGACGAAGATCTCGTCGTTGACCTGGACGACCTGCTCCGGGATCTCCACGTGGCGCTCGGCCAGCTCGGAGATGTGGACCAGACCCTCGATGCCCTCGTCGACGCGGACGAACGCGCCGAACGGAACGAGCTTGGTGACCTTGCCGGGAACGACCTGGCCGATCTGGTGCGTCCGGGCGAACTGCTGCCACGGGTCTTCCTGCGTCGCCTTGAGCGACAGGGAGACACGCTCGCGGTCCATGTCCACGTCGAGAACCTCGACGGTGACTTCCTGGCCGACCTCGACAACCTCGGAGGGGTGGTCGATGTGCTTCCAGGAGAGCTCGGAGACGTGCACGAGACCGTCGACACCGCCGAGGTCCACGAACGCACCGAAGTTGACGATCGAGGAGACGACGCCGGAGCGGACCTGGCCCTTCTGCAGGGTCGTGAGGAAGGTCTGGCGAACCTCGCTCTGCGTCTGCTCCAGCCAGGCACGGCGGGACAGGACCACGTTGTTGCGGTTCTTGTCCAGCTCGATGATCTTGGCTTCGAGCTCCTTGCCCACGTAGGGCTGGAGGTCGCGGACGCGGCGCATCTCGACGAGAGAGGCCGGCAGGAAGCCACGGAGGCCGATGTCGAGGATGAGTCCACCCTTGACGACCTCGATGACGGTGCCGGTGACGATGCCGTCTTCTTCCTTGATCTTCTCGATCGTGCCCCAGGCGCGCTCGTACTGCGCGCGCTTCTTGGACAGGATGAGCCGGCCTTCCTTGTCCTCCTTCTGGAGGACGAGGGCCTCGATCTCATCGCCCACGGCGACGACCTCGTTGGGGTCGACGTCGTGCTTGATCGAAAGCTCGCGGGAGGGGATGACGCCTTCGGTCTTGTAACCGATGTCGAGCAGGACCTCGTCCCGGTCGACCTTCACGATGACGCCGTCGACGATGTCGCCGTCGTTGAAGTACTTGATCGTCTCGTCGATCGCGGCGAGGAATGCTTCCTCGTTACCGATGTCGTTGACCGCAACCTGCGGGGTGGTGGCGGTGGTCTCGGTGCTGCTCGTCATGTGGGTAAAGGCTCCGGTACGGACATTGAGTCGTAGGTACTGCCACGCCGAGAGCCCGTATCGCCATCTGCCGGAAGCCGGACAGCCGAGGAAGCGCCATTCCCGATGAGGGAGGCGCCTCGAACAGCCGAGGGGACCTACAACAGATGCGAGCGCGGCCTGCTACGTCTGAGGCGCGCAAGCCCGCAGCGCAACCTTTAGCATACGGGGGCAGCCGGACACGGTCAATGCGCGAAGGCGCACACCCGGGGCGGAACGCCCCATACCCGGCACAACAAGCGTTTCATGAGGCCACAACGGCCGCACCGTAGCTCAGGCCGCTACCGGCCGACTACAGGGCGGCACAGGTTCGTACGGCCTTTCCGCACACTACGACGACGGGCACGATGAGCCAAGACCAGGCAGAGCATCAGCACACGGAGCATCAGACACAGTGGGAGCCCGAAGCCACCCGGCGTGACAGCGACGGCACCGAGAGCAGCCGCGCCAACCGGGGCTGGTGGAACCGGAACGCGGACGACTACCAGGTCGAGCACGGCACCTTCCTGGGCGACGACCGGTTCGTCTGGGGGCCCGAGGGCCTGGACGAGGTGGAGGCGGAGCTCCTGGGGCCGCCCGAGTCGCTCAAGGGCCTCGACGTCCTGGAGATCGGGGCGGGCGCGGCGCAGTGTTCGCGCTGGCTGACGAGGCAGGGCGCGCGTCCGGTGGCCCTCGACCTCTCGCACCGGCAACTCCAGCACGCGCTGCGCATCGGCGACGAGGTGCCTCTTGTGGAGGCTGACGCGGGGGCGCTGCCCTTCCGCGACGGCTCCTTCGACCTGGCGTGCTCCGCGTACGGCGCGATCCCCTTCGTGGCCGATCCGGTGCGGGTGTTCCGCGAGGTACGGCGGGTGCTGCGGCCGGGCGGGCGCTGGGTCTTCTCGGTCACGCACCCGATCCGTTGGGCGTTCCCCGACGAGCCGGGGCCCGAGGGCCTGTCGGTGGCCTCGTCGTACTTCGACCGCACCCCGTACGTGGAGCAGGACGAGCGGGGGCGCGCGATGTACGTCGAGCACCACCGGACGGTGGGCGACCGGGTACGCGACGTGGTGGCGGGCGGTTTCCGGCTCGTCGATCTGGTGGAGCCCCAGTGGCCGGCGTGGAACACCCAGGAGTGGGGCGGCTGGTCGCCGCTGCGCGGGAATCTGATCCCGGGATCGGCGATCTTCGTCTGCGTACGAGACTGAGGGCGTGATCCGCGAAGACGTCCTCGGCGCTCTGCCCGTCCGTACCGCCCTGCCCGCGCTGGAGGCGGCCCTCGACGGGCCCGGGTGCGCCGTGCTGTGCGCGCCGCCCGGCACGGGCAAGACGACGCTGGTGCCGCTGGTGCTGGCCGGCCTCGTGCCCCTGCCCGGCGGCGCCGGGCAGGGACCCCGGCGGCGGGTGATCGTCGCCGAGCCGCGACGGATCGCCGCACGTGCGGCGGCCCGTCGGATGGCGTGGCTGCTGGGCGAACGAGTCGGCGGGAGCGTCGGTTTCACGGTGCGCGGGGAGCGCGTGGTGGGACGCGACACGGTCGTGGAGGTGGTGACGACCGGCGTACTGCTCCAGCGGCTCCAGCGCGACCAGGAACTCGGCGGCGTCGACGTGGTGATCATCGACGAGTGTCACGAACGGCATCTGGACGCCGACACGGTGGCGGCCTTCCTGCTGGACGTACGGGCCACGCTCCGTCCCGAACTGCGGCTGGTGGCCGCGTCCGCGACGACCGACGCCGAGGGGTGGGCGCGGCTGCTGGGGGACGCGCCTGTAGTAGAGGCGCGGGGAGTCACACATCCTTTGGAGGTCGTGTGGGCGCCGCCGGCGCGCCCGGTGCGTCCACCGCACGGGATGCGGGTCGATCCGGCGCTGCTGACGCATGTGGCCTCGGTGGTACGCAGGGCGCTGGCCGAGCGCGCGGGCGATGTGCTGGTGTTCCTGCCGGGCGTCGGCGAGATCGGCCGGGTGGCGGGCCAGTTGGGCGACCGGGACGGCCTGGGCGCCGAGGTCCTTCAGGTGCACGGCCGGGCCCCGGCTGAGGTGCAGGACGCGGTGCTCGCGGGGTCGGGGAACGGCAACCGCCGCGTCGTACTGGCGACTTCGGTGGCGGAGTCGAGCCTGACGGTGCCGGGTGTGCGGGTGGTGGTCGATTCGGGGCTGGCGCGTGAGCCGCGTACGGACCACGCGCGGGGGCTGAGCGCGCTCACCACCGTGCGGGCCTCACAGGCGACGGCACGGCAGCGGGCGGGGCGTGCGGGGCGCGAGGCGCCGGGCGCGGTGTACCGGTGCTGGGACGAGGCCGAGGACGCGCGGCTCGCGCGGTTCCCGGCGCCCGAGATCAAGGTCGCCGATCTGGCGGCGTTCGCGTTGCAGGCGGCGTGCTGGGGCGACCCGGACGCCTCGGGCCTCGCCCTGCTCGACGCGCCGCCGGCGGGGGCGTTGGCCGCCGCTCAAGCCGTGCTGGCCGCGATCGGGGCGGTGGACGCCGAGGGACGGGTGACCGACCGGGGCGTCCGGATGTCCCTGCTCGGCCTCCATCCGCGGCTGGCCCGCGCGCTGCTCGACGGCGCCCGGGAGGTCGGCTCGCGCCGGGCCGCCGAGGTGGTGGCGCTGCTGAGCGAGGAGCCTCCGAGGGCGTACGGCGACGATCTGGCGGCCGCGTGGCGCACGGCGAGGCGGGGCGGCGACGGGTACGCGGCGCGCTGGCGCCAGGAGGCGCGAAGGCTGGCCTCGGCCGGGGGGCGCGGCCGGGAGGCCGGCGACGGTCGCCGGGCCGGCGGCGGGGACGGCGAGGCGGGCGGGCCGCCCGACGATGTCGTCGTCGGGATCGTCGCCGCGTACGCCTTCCCCGAGCGCGTGGCGCGCGCCCGTGGC
This sequence comes from Streptomyces sp. NPDC051217, assembly GCF_044455465.1. Taxonomy (NCBI): domain Bacteria; kingdom Bacillati; phylum Actinomycetota; class Actinomycetes; order Kitasatosporales; family Streptomycetaceae; genus Streptomyces; species Streptomyces sp. NPDC051217. Next base: position 278,024 of record NZ_JBITEV010000004.1, on the reverse strand, counting down.
GGCGGCGCGTTCCTCATGGCGTCCGGGACCGGCGCCGAGCTCGCCGACGCGTCCGGGCTGCGCAGCGCGCCGTGGCTGGCCGTCGCGGTCGCGGACCGGCCCGCGACGGCGGCCTCCGCCCGGGTGCGGCTGGCCGCCGTCATCGACGAGGACACCGCCCGGAACGCCGCCGCCCACCTGCTGGTCTCCGGCGAAGAGGTGCGCTGGGAGGACGGCGACGTCGTCGCCAGGGAAGTGCGGCGGCTCGGCGCGATCGAACTGTCCGCGCGACCGCTGCGGGGGCCCGGCCCGGCCCTGGTGCGGGCGGCACTGCTGGAGGGTCTGCGCCGCGAGGGCCCCGGCACCCTGCTGCACTGGACGCGTGACTCGGAGGCGCTGCGCGAGCGACTGGGCTTTCTGCACCGGGCGTTGGGCTCTCCGTGGCCGGACGTCTCGGACGCGGCCCTGCTCGACGGCGCCGACAACTGGCTGGAACCCGAACTGTCGAAGGCCCGGCGCCGCGCGGATCTGGCGCGGATCGAGGCGGGCCAAGCGCTGCGGCGGCTGCTGCCGTGGTCGTCGGGTCAGGCGGGGCGGCTGGACGAGTTGGCGCCGGAGCGTCTCCAGGTGCCGAGCGGATCGCGCGTACGCGTCGACTACGGCGGCGAGCAGCCCGTACTGGCGGTGAAACTCCAGGAGTTGTTCGGCCTGACGGAGACACCGGAGGTCGCGGGCGTGCCGGTGCTGGTCCATCTGCTCTCTCCCGCCGGGCGCCCCGCGGCCGTCACGGCGGATCTGGCGTCCTTCTGGCGGGACGGCTACCGCGCCGTACGCGCGGAGCTGCGCGGGCGTTACCCGCGCCACCCGTGGCCGGAGGACCCGACGCAGGCGGTCGCGACGCGGCGCCTGAAGGACCGCCGCTAGGTCGTGTCTGACACATAGCGCCGTCCGCCCGCGGGGCGGGGCGCGTGCCCGCCGCGGAGCGGCTGATGACTCGTCGGTGCGTGCGATCGCAAGGCGGAGGATCATTCTCGTACTGGACGTACCCGGATGAGTCCGACAACGCGGCGAGCGTGCGTGCCGGACGCCGCGCGCCAGGCGGGATTTGTCAGACACGGCTTAGGCCGTGTCCGCAGCCGTGTGCGTAAACACGCGGAACAAGCCGGCGCCGCCCCTCCGTCCGTGACTGAGGGGCGGCGTTCGCTCATCGGCGCGCGCTCAGCTGTACGCGCTCGGCGGCAGAGCTCGTAGGCCGTATGCCTACGCGGGGGCGGCGACCTTCAGTTCGATCGTCACCTTCGCGCCGCCCGCCGTCTCGATCTGCAGCAGGAACGTCCCCGTCGCGTCGTCCGCGTAGATCTTCGGGAGTACGAGCAGGCCCTGGTCGTTCGTCTTCAGACCCTCCAGGGTCCTGAGCGGCGAGCCGTCCGCGCCCTTGAAGTACGGGCCCTTGTCGGCCGGCGACGCGTCGTCGGCCGACTTGATCATGGTGGCCTTGACCGCCACGCCCGGGGCCGTCTGGCCCTGGTTGGTGGCCTTGACCTCGACCGTGTCGGCGAACTCCGCGCCCGGCGCCGCCGTCAGTTCCTTGTCGCTGGTCCGGACGACCGCGTCCGCCTGGCGCTCGGTGACCGTCGCCGTGAAGTCGACGGCCGGGACCGTACGGCCCACGACCCTCGCCCGCACCGTGAAGTCGCCGGTGTTCTCGCCCGCCTGGAGCGCGGGCGCCGTGGCGACGCCGTCGCTGCCACTGGTGACGGTGGCCTGCTTCCCGCCGCCCGCGAACGTCGCGTCCGTCCCGCCGACGATCTCGAACCGTACGGCCACCTTGCCGACGGCCTTGCCCTCGGCGTCCTCGCCACGCACCGAGACGCGCTCCGCGAACACCCCGCCCGCCGTGGCGGACAGCTTTCCGGTGCCCGCGTTCTCCAGCCGCTGGACGGTCGGCGCGGGGGTAGGGGGCGGCGGCGTCGTCGTCGGCGGCTTGGGGGGCTTCGGCGGCTTGGGCGACGGCGAGTCGCCGGGGTTCTCGGGGGTCGGGGACGGGCCGGGGCTCGGCGAGTTGCCGTTGTTCGACGGAGTCGGGTCCGGGCTCGGGGAGTTCCCCGAACCGCCCGGGTTCAGCGGGCCGGGGCCCGTGGGCAGCACGCCCGAGCCGTCCGGCACCTCGTGGGTACCGCGCTTGTAGTAGTCCAGCCAGGACAGGACCGTCGCCAGATACTCGTTCGAACGGTTGTAACTGAGGATCGCCTGGTCGAGATTGGACTTCACCGACAGGTCGCGGTTGTTGGCGCAGAGATAGCGGCCGGCGGCCAGCGCCGCGTCGAAGATGTTGTTCGGGTCCTTGCGGCCGTCGCTGTTCGCGTCCTGGCCCCAGGTGGCCCAGGTGGAGGGGATGAACTGCATCGGGCCCACGGCACGGTCGTGGGTCTTGTCCCCGTCGTACTCACCGTTGTCGGTGTCCGAGATGTTGGCGAAGCCGACACCGTTGAGCACCGGGCCCAGGATCGGCGTCAGTGTGGTGCCCTCGTCGTTGACCCTGCCGCCGCGCGCCTGGCCCGACTCGACCTTGCCGATCGCGGCGAGGAGCTCCCACGGCAGATTGCAGCCGGGGTTGGTGATCGCGATGCTCTGTTCGGCCTGCTTGTACGCGGCCAGCACCGAGGCGGGTATACCGGCTTCCGATTCCCCGCCCAGGCCCGGCAGGTCGATCGAAGTGCCGGGCTTGTTCGGGGTGTTCAGCGGTGGGAGATCCGTGTGGTACGAGGAGTCGCCGGAGGCCGAGCCGTCCCCGTCCGGCACACTCGATCCGGACGCCTGCTTTCCGCCGCCGTCACCGCCACCGGAGACTATCGCCGGGGCCTGCGAGGCGGAGAGTGCGGCGACCGCGAGCGCGGCGACCGCGGTGGTGGTCGCCCCTCTGCGGAGCCGGCGGCCGAATTGCGCTGCCATACGTCTGGTCCCTCCCGATGAACAGCTGTTCGCGCTCCCAGCGCGAGGACTCAGGCGACCCTACGGCAACACCCTGTGTACGCACACGGGGTGCTGACCGCTTTTCACCGTTTCGCCACCTCCCGGCTTCCCGCAGGTCGAACCGGTAGCGGGAAAGGGGCTTCCTTCATACTGACTCCGTGCCAGGTGGGCGTGTTCCCTGCCTGATCGAACGACGACACGCCCCAGGGGGACCTGCCATGCCTTTCACGTTGAGCCATGCCGCGGCGGTGCTGCCGGGCATCAGAAGGGACGGCACGTCGCGCGGGCCGCTGCTCGCCTCCGCGCTCGTCGCCGGCTCGATGGCACCCGACATGACGTACTTCGCCGCGACCGCCGTGCCCGCCGCCATGGAGTTCGGCGCGGTGACGCACGGCCCGCTGGGCCTGTTCACCGTCGACGTCGTCATCGCCGCGGCCCTCGTGGGCATCTGGCTGATCTTGCGTGAGCCGGTGCTCGCGCTGCTGCCCACCGCCTGGCAGGGACGGGCGCACGCCTTCGTACGAGGACCCGACCGGCGCGGCGGACGACGGGGGGCGCTCGCCGCCCGGTTCTACGTCTCGGCGGTGCTCGGCGCGTCCACCCATGTGGTGTGGGACGCGTTCACGCACATCGACCGGTGGGGCACCCGTATGGTCCCCGCGCTGGGGGAGGTCGTCGCCGGCTTCCCGCTGTACACGTACACGCAGTACGGCAGTTCGGCGCTGGCGCTGGTGGCGCTCTGCTGGTTCACGGTCTCCGCCGTGCGCCGTCTGCCCCCCTCTCCCGCGCCGGCCTCGGTGCCCGTGCTCGTACGGCGCGAGCGGGCCGTGGCCTACGCGCTGCTCGCGGGGTGCGCGCTCATCGCCATGGCGCACCGGTTCATCCGTTGGTACGACTACCACGGGCAGGTGTCGACGCCGTTGGACATCATTCCGACGCTCTGCTTCGGCGCCGGGGCGGGGCTGGCGGCGGGACTCGTGCTGTACGGAGCGGGCATGCGGCTGCGCACCGGCCGTGGGGGGGCGGGGGGGGCCCCCCCCCCCCCCCGGCCGGCCCCCCCCCCCCCCCCCCCCCCCGGCCCCCCCCCCCCCCCCCCCCCCGCGCCCGCGCCCCCCCCGCCCCCCCCCCCCGGCGCCCGCCTCTTGG
>NZ_JBITEV010000004.1:26134-273916 GCF_044455465.1 Streptomyces sp. NPDC051217 | reverse complement strand
GGCACACCTTCCCGCGGCTCGGGGGCGGCGCGGGGGGGGGGGGGGGGGGGGGGCGGCGGGGCCGGGGGGGGGGGGGGGCGCCCCCCCGGGGGGGGGGGGCGGGGGGCCCCCCCGGCCGCGAACGGCCGGGCGGCCCCGGACCGTTCACGTACGGGATCGCGCTGAACCCCTGAGCGGGATACGAGCAGGGCCCGCTGTCAGTGGGCGGCCGAGTCCCAGTCCGGGCCGACGCCGACGGAGACGTCCAGCGGCGCTCGCAGCTCCGTGGCCGCCGCCATCTCGCGGATCACCAGCTCCTCCACCCGCTCCCGCTCACCGGGGGCGATCTCCAGCACGATTTCGTCGTGGACCTGGAGGAGCATGCGCGAAGCCAGCCCGGCCTCGGTCAGCGCCGAGTCGACCCGGAGCATCGCGACCTTCACGATGTCCGCGGCCGTGCCCTGGATCGGGGCGTTGAGCGCCATCCGCTCGGCCATCTCACGGCGCTGCCGGTTGTCGCTGGTGAGGTCCGGGAGGTAGCGCCGACGGCCGAGCATCGTCTCCGTGTAGCCAGTGGCCCTGGCCTCTTCGACCGCTCGCTGGAGATAGTCCCGTACGCCGCCGAAGCGCTCGAAGAAGGTGTCCATCAGGCCGCGCGCCTCGGCCGCCTCGATGTTCAGCTGCTGGGAGAGACCGAACGCCGAGAGGCCGTACGCCAGTCCGTACGACATCGCCTTGATCTTGCGGCGCATGTCGGGGGTGACAGCGGCCCGCTCCACACCGAACACCTGGGAGGCGACGGTGTTGTGCAGGTCCTCGCCGGAGGTGAACGCCTCGATCAGACCGGCGTCCTCGGACAGATGCGCCATGACGCGCAGCTCGATCTGGCTGTAGTCGGCGGTCATCAGCGACTCGTAGCCCTCGCCGACGACGAACCCCCGGCGGATCGCGCGGCCCTCGTCGGTGCGCACCGGCACGTTCTGCAGGTTGGGGTCGGTGGAGGAGAGCCGGCCGGTCGCCGCCACCGTCTGGCTGAAGGTCGTGTGGATACGGCCGTCGGCCGCGATCATCTTGACCAGGCCCTCGACGGTGACCCGGAGCCTGGCCTGCTCGCGGTGGCGGAGCATCAGGACGGGCAGTTCGTGCTCGGTCTGCGCGGCGAGCCAGGCCAGCGCGTCGGCGTCCGTCGTGTAACCGGTCTTGGTCTTCTTGGTCTTGGGCAGGGCCAGCTCGCCGAAGAGGACTTCCTGGAGTTGCTTGGGCGAGCCGAGGTTGAACTCGTGGCCGACCGACGCGTGCGCCTCCTTGACCGCCTGCTGCACGGCGGCGGCGAACTGCTGCTCCAGGGTGACCAGATGGGGCTGGTCGGCCCAGATGCCGTTGCGCTCCAGCTTGGCGAGGAGCGCGGAGGTGGGCAGCTCGATGTCCTGGAGCAGCCGAGTGGCCCCGACCTCCTCCAGCCGTCCGGTGAAGGCGTCGCCGAGGTCGAGCACGGCGCGCGCCTGCGTCATCAGGGCGTCCGCCTCGGCCTGGTCGTCGCTGCCGAAGGCGAGCTGTCCGTCGCCGGCGGCGGCCGGGGCGAGTTCGCGTCCGAGGTATTCGACGGCGAGGGCGTCGAGCGCGAAGGAACGGCGGCCGGGCTTGACCAGATACGCGGCGAGCGCGGTGTCCATGGTGACGCCGCCGACCCGCCAGCCGTGCTCGGGGGCGACCCGCATGGCGCTCTTCGCGTTGTGCAGCACCTTGGGGTGGTCCGCCGACGCGAGCCATGCGCCGAAGGCCTTCTCGTCGGCCTCGTCGAGCTGGGTGGTGTCGAACCAGGCTGCGGCGCCGTCGGCCGCCGCCAGCGCGACCTCGCTGATGCTGCCCGTACCGAGCGCCCAGGTGTCGACGAGGGCGACGCCCAGCGGCTCGTCGCCGTGCTCGGCGAGCCACGGCGCCAGCTCGCCGGAGGCCAGGACCTTGCCGTCGAGCTCGATGCCCGCCTCGGGGGCCGGCGCCTCGTCCGCGACGGCGCCGGGGTCCACACCGAGCAGCCGCTCGCGCAGGCTCGGATTGCGGATCTCCAGGACGTCGAGCACACCGGTGACGGCGGTCCGGTCGTACGGAGCGCGCTCCAGGTCCTGCGCGGTCTTCGTCAGCTCGACGGTGCGCACGAGCTCGGTGAGATGGCGGTTGAGCTTGACCGAGGGCAGGTGCTCGCGCAGATTCTGCCCGACCTTGCCCTTGACCTCCTCGGCGCGATCCACGAGCTCGGCGAAGGAACCGAACTGGTTGATCCACTTCGCGGCCGTCTTCTCACCGACTCCGGGGATGCCGGGGAGGTTGTCCGACGGGTCGCCGCGCAGGGCGGCGAAGTCGGGATACTGCGCGGGGGTCAGTCCGTACTTCTCCTGGACCTTCTCCGGAGTGAAGCGGGTCAGCTCGGAGACGCCCTTGGTGGGATACAGCACCGTGGTGTGCTCGCTGATGAGCTGGAAGGAGTCCCGGTCGCCGGTGACGATGAGGACCTCGAAGCCGGCTTCCTCGGCCTGGGTGGCGAGGGTGGCGATGACGTCGTCCGCCTCGAAGCCGTCGATGGCGAACCGGTGCGCGTTCATCGCGTCCAGCAGCTCGCCGATCAGCTCGACCTGGCCCTTGAACTCGTCGGGCGTCTTGGAGCGGTTCGCCTTGTACTCGGGGAACTCCTCCGAGCGCCACGTCTTGCGTGACACGTCGAAGGCCACCGCGAAGTGCGTGGGCGCCTCGTCACGCAGAGTGTTGGCCAGCATCGAGGCGAAGCCGTAGAAGGCGTTCGTCGGCTGGCCGGAGCCGGTGGTGAAATTCTCCGCGGGCAGCGCGAAGAACGCCCGGTACGCCAGGGAGTGCCCGTCCATGAGGAGCAGGCGAGGACGGTTGTCTGCGGTCTTCTTCGATGCTGTCTCAGCCACGTACCCGATCCTGCCACGCCCCACTGACAATCCTGACCCGCGCTCCACCCCGAGGGGCCCCCGGCGGTGCGTGACAGGATCGGGGGAGAGTTGTCGGGGGACGGGATCGCGGGACGAGTCCCGCCGTACGAGTGAGGAAGAGCGTGATGGCACGCAAGCCGCCTTCAGGTGACCCGGTCCAGGACGCGCCGCAGGTCGCCGACCCGCAGCACAGCGCGGCCGGGCTGCCGGCCGTGGCGCATTCGCTGCGGGTGGCCCAGCAGCAGATGGGCGTACGGCGCGCGGCGCGGACGCTGCTCAAGGTCAACCAGAAGGACGGCTTCGACTGTCCGGGCTGCGCCTGGCCTGAGGGCGACCACCGGCACACGGCGGAGTTCTGCGAGAACGGTGTGAAGGCGGTGGCCGAGGAGGCCACGCTGCGCCGGGTGACGCCGGACTTCTTCGCCGCGCACCCGGTCGCCGATCTGGCGAGGCGCAGCGGCTACTGGCTGGGCCAGCAGGGCCGTATCACCCAGCCGATGCTCCTGGAGCGCGGCGCGGGCGACAGCGCGGACGGTGACAGCGGTGAAGGCGGCGGCCGTGATGGCGGTGGTGACCGCTACGAACCGGTGAGCTGGGAGCGCGCGTTCGCGATCATCGCCGAGGAACTGACGGCGCTGGACTCCCCCGACGAGGCGCTGTTCTACACCTCCGGCCGTACGAGCAACGAGGCGGCCTTCCTGTTCCAGTTGTTCGCCCGCGAGTTCGGTACGAACAATCTGCCGGACTGCTCCAACATGTGCCACGAATCGTCCGGTTCGGCGCTCTCCGAGACCCTGGGCGTCGGCAAGGGCAGCGTGTCCCTGGAGGACATGCACCAGGCCGACCTGATCATCGTCGCCGGGCAGAACCCGGGGACCAACCACCCCCGGATGCTCTCCGCCCTGGAGAAGGCCAAGTCGGCGGGCGCGAGGATAATCTCGGTGAATCCGCTGCCCGAGGCCGGCATGGAGCGGTTCAAGAATCCGCAGACGCCGCAGGGCATGGTCAGGGGCGCGGCGCTCAACGACCTCTTCCTCCAGATCCGTATAGGCGGCGACCAGGCCCTCTTCCGGCTGCTGAACAAGCTGATCCTGGAGGCGGCGGAGGCGGACCCGGCCGCTGTCGACGAGGCGTTCGTCGCCGAGCACACCCACGGCTTCACGGAGTTCGCCGCCGCCGCGCGGGCCGCCGACTGGGACGAGACCCTCGTCGCGACGGGACTCGACCGCGCCGACATCGAGCGCGCGCTGTCCATGGTGCTGGCGTCGAAGCGCACCATCGTCTGCTGGGCGATGGGCCTGACCCAGCACAAGCACTCGGTCGCGACCATTCGCGAGGTCGTCAACTTCCTTCTGCTGCGCGGCAATGTGGGCCGGCCGGGCGCGGGGGTGTGCCCCGTACGCGGACACTCCAACGTTCAGGGCGACCGCACCATGGGCATTTTCGAGCGGCCCGCGCCGGCCTTCCTCGACGCCCTGGACCGGGAGTTCGGGATCACCTCGCCACGTCACCACGGCTACGACGTCGTGCGGGCCATACGCGCGCTGCGCGACGGCGACGCGAAGGTCTTCTTCGCCATGGGCGGCAACTTCGTCTCGGCGTCGCCGGACACCGAGGTGACGGAGGCGGCGATGCGCAACGCGCGGCTGACCGTGCATGTCTCGACCAAGCTCAACCGCTCGCACGCGGTGACCGGCGCGCGCGCCCTGATCCTGCCGACCCTCGGCCGTACGGACAAGGACGTGCAGGCGGGCGGCAGGCAGATCGTGACCGTGGAGGACTCGATGGGCATGGTGCACGCGTCGCGCGGCAACCTCGCCCCCGCGAGCCCGCACCTGCTGTCCGAGCCGGCGATCGTCGCCCGGATGGCGCGTGCCGTCCTCGGTCCGAAGTCGCTGACTCCTTGGGAGGACTTCGAGAAGGACTACGGGTCGATCCGCGATCGCATATCACGTGTCGTCCCCGGCTTCGAGGACTTCAACGAACGCGTCGCCAGGCCCGGCGGTTTCCAGCTCCCGCACGCCCCGCGCGACGAACGGCGCTTCCCCACCTCCACCGGCAAGGCCAACTTCACCGCCGCGCCCGTCGAGTACCCGGCGCTGCCGGAGGGCCGGCTGCTGCTCCAGACGCTGCGCTCGCACGACCAGTACAACACCACGATCTACGGCCTCGACGACCGCTACCGGGGCATCAAGGGCGGCCGCCGCGTAGTCCTGGTGAATCCGGACGACGCACGCCGACTGGGCCTGGCCGACGGCTCGTACACGGATCTGGTCAGCGAGTGGAAGGACGGTGTCGAGCGGCGCGCGAGCGGCTTCCGGGTGGTGCACTACCCCACGGCCCTCGGCTGCGCCGCCGCCTACTACCCGGAGACGAACGTGCTGGTGCCGCTGGACTCCACGGCCGACACCAGCAACACCCCGGCGAGCAAGTCCGTCGTGGTGCGCTTCGAGCACCGCTGACGGAACTTCCCGGTCCGCCTCCGCGCGTCGGTCCGTCCGAGCGCCGCCCCACCTAAGCGTTCGCTCAGTCATCTGATAAGACGGTGCCTACCAGCCCGCGTGGACCCACGCGCGGACCCACGCACGGAGCCGGTCGCGGAATCGCGCGCGGCGGAACGCACCGAAACATGCATTGAACACGTATCGCACCACACAGCCGATCGGAGCCGGACCCATGGGTGAGCAGCCAGAAGCGAACGACGAGTCCGCGGCGACGTTCCCGAAGGAGATCGTCGACGAGTACGCGCCGTACGACACCGACCTGACGTCGCTCTTCTCGGCCGGGCACCTCGGCAGCCGGATGGGCGTGCGGGTCACCGAGGCGTCCCCCGAGCGCGTCGTCGCCACCATGCCCGTGGAGGGCAACACCCAGCCGTACGGGCTGCTGCACGGCGGCGCCTCGGCCGTACTGGCCGAAACCCTCGGCTCCATCGGCGCGATGCTGCACGGCGGACGCAACAAGATCGCCGTGGGCGTGGACCTCAACTGCACGCATCACCGCGGCGCGCGTGGCGGAGTGGTGACCGGCGTCGCCACCCCGCTCCACCGGGGCCGCTCCACCGCGACGTACGAGATCGCGATCACCGACGAACAGGGGAAGCGGGTGTGCACGGCCCGCTTGACGTGTCTTCTCCAGAGCGGCGACGGCACCGGATTCATGGCGCGGAAAGAAGGCTGAGGGGCGAACCTCAAGGGATGCTCAAACGGGCCGGGAAAGGCACCGAACGGGCCTCTCGCGGCCCGCGGTGACCAACAGGTGAGACGCGCGACCGGCGTCGGACGGCCTTGAAACACGGCGGAAACGAAGGCCCGCAGGGACTCCCGCGGCGCCCCGTCCGCCGCCGGACCCCGACAAAGGAGAGCCAGGTGGGACCCTCGATGGTGACGTTGTGTTACACCTTGCGGTGCGATCCATTGTCGTGGCGCCCGATGCGCATTAGCGTCGGCGCATGAGCGGTATCGGCCCCGTCGAACCGGGCGAGGACACTTGTCACCATCCCGAGGCCCTGCTCACCGGGGCGGCGCGGCCTCGCATCCGCCTCACGGTGCCCCCGCGGCACCGCCGCAAGGCCGTTCTGGGCGTCGCCGCGACCCTCACGGCGGGCGGATGCGTGTACGTCCTGACGGCCCCCTCGCCACCTCCCGAGCCACCACCGCCCTGGCCGTCGCAGGTAGTTGGCTTCGCCTACGGGGGCGCCGCGCCGGAGAGCGAGCACGCGGGCGCGTTCACCTTCGGCGTCAGCATCTCGACCGAACCCGGCCGGCGCGTCACGGTCGACGCCCTCACCCAGCCGTCCGCGGCGCTGGCCGTTTCGACCGAACCGCCGGCGCCGTTCACCGTGCCGGCCGGAGGCTCCCGGGAGGTGCTGGTGACCGTCTACGTGCTCGACTGCGGGGAAGTACCACGGAATGCCGGGCTCCCCTTCCTGGATGTCACGTTGCGTAATGAACGGGCGGTCCAGAAACAGAGCCGTATCCTCGGCGGCGGATACCCGGAAGACCTCGGCGCGGCCATCGAAAAGGCATGCACCCGTTCCGCTCCGTAATCGCCCGATTACCGGCGTGGTCCTGCTGGTTCTCAGTATGTGGACTCACCAACAGTCTCAAATCACACGTCTTTCCCCTCCGGCACGGGCTTCACCACGCTTCCGTCATAACAAGAGCGTCACATCCTTGGTCCCACCTCTGCACCACCCCCACCAGCGCGCTTAGAGTCACGGCCAGTCACCGCGCCACCGGATTACTTTCAGTTCGGTTCCAGCGCTCGACCCGGCTTCCCAGTCAGGGACAGCCGTGCCAGAGGAAAGGACTGATCGTGCGTCACCGTTCCTTGTTCATAGTCACCACTGCGGTCACTGTAGGAGCCCTCACGCTTTCCGCTTGCGGCTCCCGCGACGACAGCAGCGAGGGCGGCGGCGGCGGAAAGAAGACCGTCGTCATCGGCCTCGACGCGCCGCTGACCGGAGACCTCTCCGCGCTCGGCCAGGGCATCAAGAACTCCGCCGACCTCGCCGTCAAAACGGCAAACAAGAACAACGAGGTCGAAGGCATCACCTTCGAGCTGGAGTCCCTGGACGACGTCGCCCAGGCCGCGACCGGCCAGCAGAACGCCACGAAGCTCGTCGGCAACCAGGACGTCATGGGCGTTGTCGGCCCCCTGAACTCCGACGTCGGCCAGGCCATGCAGAAGGTCTTCGCCAACGACAACCTGGTCCAGGTCTCGCCCGCCAACACCAACCCCGAGATGACTCAGGGCAAGGACTGGCAGAGCGGCAAGAAGGTCCGGGGCTTCGACACGTACTTCCGCACGGCGACCACGGACGCCATTCAGGGCCCGTACGCCGCGCAGTTCATGTTCAACGAGCAGAAGCTCAAGAAGGTCTATGTCATCGATGACAAGAAGACCTACGGAGCCGGTCTCGCCGCCACCTTCTCCGCCGAGTTCACGAAGCTCGGCGGCAAGGTCGTAGGCACCGACCACATCAACCCGGACGACAAGGACTTCTCGTCCGTCGCGAGCAAGGTCGCCCAGAAGGACGCCGACTTCGTCTACTACGGCGGCGAGTACCCGGCCGGTGCCCCGCTGGCCAGCCAGATCAAGAACGCCGGCGCCAAGATCCCCACCGTCGGTGGTGACGCTCTCTTCAGCGCCGAGTACATCAAGCTGGGCAAGAAGAACTCCGAAGGCGACTTCGCCAGTTCCGTGGGCGCGCCCCTGGAGACCCTGGAAACCGCCAAGACCTTCATCAAGGACTACGCGGCCGGCGGCTACGACGGCGCGTTCGAGGCGTACGGCGGCTACGCCTACGACTCGACCTGGGCGATCATCCAGGCCGTGAAGGCAGTCGTGGAGAAGAACGACGGCGAGCTGCCCGGCGACGTCAAGGACGCGCGCAAGCAGATCACCGAGGCCATGCAGGACGTCAAGTTCGACGGCGTCACCGGCACGGTCGGATTCGACGAGTTCGGCGACACCGTGAACAAGCAGCTCTCCCTCTACGAGGTGAAGGGCGGCAAGCACGTCCCCGTCAAGACGGGCGTGTTCGAGGGCTGACCGGGCTCACCAGCCCTCCCTCCTGTAGGACCTACCACCGCGCGGGGGCGCCACAGCGCCCCCCCGCGGCCGTATCTGACCCCACTCATTCGGAGGCCCCGCGGTGAACGATCTGCCGCAGCAACTTGCCAACGGCCTGCTACTCGGCGCGCTGTACGGACTCATCGCAATCGGTTACACGATGGTCTATGGCATAGTCCAGCTCATCAATTTCGCCCATGGCGAGATATTCATGATCGGCGGCTTCGGTGCGCTGACCGCATTTCTCTGGTTGCCCAGCGGTACCAGTCTGCTCATCGCACTGCCCCTCATGATCCTCATGGCGATGGCCTGCTCCGTGCTCGTCGCCGTAGGAGCCGAACGCTTCGCCTACCGGCCCCTGCGTGACGCGCCCAGGCTCGCGCCACTGATCACCGCGATCGGCCTCTCCATCGCACTCCAGCAAGCCATCTGGGCCTTCTACCCGGACGCCACGAAGTCCCGCCCCTTCCCCGAGTTCGAGGGCGGCAGGCTCGACTTCGGCGCGTTCGCCATCAGCCGCGGCGACCTCTTCCTGCTCATCGCCGCACCCCTGTGCATGATCACGCTCGGCGTGTTCGTCTCCAAGACCCGCACCGGGCGCGCCATGCAGGCCACGTCGCAGGACCCGGACACGGCCAAGCTGATGGGTATCAACACCGACCGCATCATCGTCACCGCGTTCGCCATCGGTGCCGCCTTCGCCGCCATCGCGGCGGTCGCCCACGGCCTCAAGTACGGCGAGGTCAACTTCAAGATGGGCTTCATCGCCGGTCTCAAGGCCTTCACGGCCGCGGTCCTCGGCGGTATCGGCAACATCTACGGAGCCATGATCGGCGGCCTGGTCCTCGGCCTCGCCGAGTCCATGGCCACCGCCTACATCGAGAACATCCCCGGCATGTCGCAGCTCGGCGGCGGCGCCTGGAAGGACGTGTGGGCGTTCGTCCTCCTCATCCTCGTACTGCTGCTGAGGCCTCAAGGTCTGCTCGGCGCGCGCGTCTCGGACAGGGCGTGATACCGATGACCACCACCACATCCAAGACGACCACCGTGCCCCCGGCCCACCGGGAGCAGCGCCCCGTCATCGGCCTGCCGCCCGCGGTGGCGAGCGTCGGCGCCGCGATCGGCGCCGTCGCGACGTTCGCGAGCACCTTCCTCGCCTGGACCTGGACCGCCGAATTCCCCGGCGACCTCACGGTCACCGGCTACCCCGGCGGCCTCCAGCTGCTCACCCTCACCGGTGCGCTGCTGACCCTGCTCTTCGTCGCCTCCGGTTACGGCGTACGCGGCCTCGGCTGGCTCTCCCCCGGCGGCAAGAACGGCCCCGTCCTTCTCCTCGCCCTCGGTACGTTCGCCACCACCTGGTACACGGTCATCGCGATCGCCGTGAATCTCGGCGGACTGGCCAACCTCGAACCGGGCGGCTACGTCGCCGCCGTCGCCTCGCTGATCACGCTCGTCGCGGCCCTCGGCCTCCCCTGCGACGTCCCGCACGAGCACCCCAGCCCCAACGCCTGGCAGCGGCTCGTCCAGTCGTTCAAGGCCCCCACGCCCGAGGAAGCCGCACCGCTCCCCGGCTGGGCCGAGATCCTCATCATCGCCGCCGCCTTCGGGCTCGGCCTGTTCGTCTTCACGTACGGCATCGACACCGAGGCCGCCGAGCTCTTCATCGGCTACATCCTCCTCGTCGCCTTCGGCGCGACCGCCGTTTCGCGGGCCGGCCTCAACCGCCGCCTCGCGAGCCTGACCTCGAAGCACAAGAACGTGACCGTGACCGCGGCGTTCGTCTCCGCGTTCGCCTTCCCGTTCACCCAGAGCAACGACGCGTACGCCTCCATCGGTACGAACATCCTCATCTTCGCCACCGTCGCGCTCGGGCTCAACGTCGTCGTCGGCCTCGCCGGCCTGCTCGACCTCGGATACGTCGCCTTCCTCGGCGTCGGCGCCTACACGGCCGCCCTCGTCTCCGGATCGCCGTCGTCCACCATCGGGATCCAGCTCCCGTTCTGGGCCGCCGTCCTCTGCGGCGCCGGTGCGTCGCTGATCTTCGGTGTCGTCATCGGCGCGCCGACGCTGCGACTGCACGGCGACTACCTGGCCATCGTGACGCTCGGCTTCGGTGAGATCTTCCGCATCACCATGCAGAACCTCGATGGATCGTCGGGTCCCGATGTCACCAACGGCTCCAACGGCATCCCGAACATCCCCGACCTGGACCTCTTCGGGTTCAACCTCGGGGAGCCACATACGATTCTGGGCGTCGAACTCGGCAGGTTCTCCAACTACTACCTGCTGATGCTGCTGTTCACGATCATCGTGGTGACCGTCTTCCGCCGCTCCGACCAGTCGCGCATCGGCCGCGCCTGGGTCGCCATCCGCGAGGACGAGACCGCGGCCAGGGCCATGGGCATCAACGCCTTCCGGCTCAAGCTGCTCGCCTTCGCGCTCGGCGCCACCCTCGCGGGCATGGCCGGCACCGTACAGGCCCACGTGACCTTCACCGTCACCCCCGCCCAGTACAAGTTCGTCGAAGCCGTCCCGCCGAACTCGGCGTTCCTGCTCGCCGCCGTCATCCTCGGCGGCATGGGCACGGTCAGCGGTCCCCTCATCGGCGCCTCGCTGCTCTACCTCATCCCGGCGAAGCTCCAGTTCATGTCCGACTACCAGCTGCTGCTCTTCGGCATCGCGCTGATCCTGCTGATGCGATTCCGCCCCGAGGGCCTCATCGCCGACCGCAGGAAGCAGCTCGAATTCCACGAGACCGGGCAACTGGACGCCCCCAAGGGCGATATCGGCCTCAGTAAAGCGGGGGTGTGACCCGAATGACCACCGACATCGAACCCACCGGCGCCGGATCCCCCAAGGCCGCCGCGGGGACCGCCGTCCCCGTGCTCCAAGCCACCGGCGTCACCAAGAAGTTCGGCGGCCTCACCGCCGTACAGAACGTCGATCTCCAGGTCAACACCGGCGAGATCGTCGGCCTCATCGGCCCCAACGGTGCGGGCAAGACCACCTTCTTCAACTGCCTCACCGGTCTGTACGTCCCCACCGAGGGCACCGTCAGCTACAAGGGCACCGTCCTGCCGCACCAGTCCCATCTGGTCACCAAGGCAGGCATCGCCCGTACGTTCCAGAACATCCGGCTCTTCGCCAACATGACCGTCCTGGAGAACGTCCTCGTCGGGCGCCACACCAGGACCAAGGAAGGCCTCTGGTCCGCACTCCTGCGCGGCCCCGGCTTCAAGAAGGCGGAGAAAGAGTCCGAGGAACGCGCCATGGAACTCCTGGAGTTCACCGGCCTCGCGGCCAAGCGCGACCACCTCGCCCGCAACCTCCCCTACGGAGAACAGCGGAAGCTGGAGATCGCGCGCGCCCTCGCGAGCGACCCGGGCCTCCTCCTGCTCGACGAGCCCACCGCCGGTATGAACCCGCAGGAGACCCGCACCACCCAGGACCTGGTCTTCGCCATCCGCGACCAGGGCATCGCCGTACTCGTCATCGAGCACGACATGCGCTTCATCTTCAACCTGTGCGACCGCGTCGCCGTACTCGTCCAGGGCGAGAAGCTCGTCGAGGGCACCGCCGAGGTCGTCCAGGCCGACGAGCGGGTCGTCGCCGCCTATCTCGGCACCCCCTACGAGGGCGCTCCCGGCGCCGAGGAAGTCTCCGAGGTGGAGGCCGCGGAGGCACACAGCACGGCAGGCAAAGAAGGAGACACCAAGTGACCGCACTACTGGAGGTGGAGGACCTCAAGGTCGCCTACGGCAAGATCGAAGCCGTCAAGGGCATCTCCTTCAGCGTCGAAGCCGGTCAGATCGTCACGCTCATCGGCACCAACGGTGCGGGCAAGACGACCACACTGCGCACCCTGTCCGGGCTGCTCAAGCCCTCCGGGGGCCGGATCGTCTTCGACGGCAAACCGCTCCAGGGCGTCGGCGCGCACAAGATCGTCGCGATGGGTCTGGCGCACTCCCCCGAGGGGCGCCGGATCTTCCCGCGTCTCACGATCGCGGAGAACCTGAAGCTCGGCGCGTTCCTCCGTAAGGACGCCGCCGGCATCGACAGCGACATCAAGCGTGCCTACGAGCTGTTCCCGATCCTCGGCGAACGCAGCAAGCAGGCGGCGGGCACCCTCTCCGGCGGCGAGCAGCAGATGCTCGCCATGGGGCGGGCGCTGATGTCGCGGCCCAAGCTGCTCATGCTGGACGAGCCGTCCATGGGACTCTCGCCGATCATGATGCAGAAGATCATGGCGACGATCGCCGAACTCAAGTCGCAGGGCACGACGATCCTCCTCGTCGAGCAGAACGCCCAGGCGGCGCTGTCGCTGGCGGACCAGGGCCATGTGATGGAGGTCGGCAAGGTCGTGCTCTCGGGCACCGGGCAGGACCTGCTGGTCGACGAGTCCGTGCGGAAGGCGTATCTGGGCGAGGACTGAGTCCACGCGCGTGTACGTACGCGAGAAGGCCCGCGTCCCGAAGGGGGTGCGGGCCTTCTCGCATACGTGCGGGCCGCTCTACTGCCCCTTCGCGGCCTTCTTCTCCTCGTCGTCCTCGATGACGGCCTCGGCGACCTGCTGCATCGACAGCCGCCGGTCCATCGAGGTCTTCTGGATCCACCGGAAGGCGGCGGGCTCCGTGAGGCCGTACTGGGTCTGCAGGATCGACTTCGCGCGGTCCACGAGCTTGCGCGTCTCCAGGCGGGTCGTCAGATCGGCGACCTCCCGCTCCAGCGCCTTGAGTTCGTTGAAGCGCGAGACGGCCATCTCGATGGCGGGCACGACGTCCGTCTTGCTGAACGGCTTCACGAGATACGCCATGGCTCCGGCGTCCCGGGCGCGCTCCACGAGATCGCGCTGGGAGAAGGCGGTGAGCATCAGGACGGGCGCGATCGACTCCCGCGCGATCTTCTCCGCGGCGGAGATGCCGTCGAGGACGGGCATCTTGACGTCGAGGATGACGAGGTCGGGTTTGTGCTCCCGCGCGAGCTCGACGGCACGCTCACCGTCACCGGCCTCGCCCACGACGGAGTAGCCCTCTTCTTCGAGCATCTCCTTGAGGTCGAGGCGGATGAGCGCCTCGTCCTCGGCGATGACGACTCGCGTCGTCAGGGGCGGGACATGCGACTTGTCGTCGTCGGCGACGGGCTGGGGCGACTCGGGGGCGGTCACTGAGGCTCCTCGTTCCAGGCAGATACTGCTCGTCAAGAGCCTACCCAGCTACGGTATGGTTGTGACACGGAGGGGACACCAATTCCTTCGTTTCAAAGGGCGCCCCGGTAGCCCAGCGGTAGAGGCAATGGTCTCAAACACCATCCAGCGTGGGTTCGAATCCCACCCGGGGTACTTTCCCTCCATTTCCATGATCGCATCAGACCTCCGAGGTCGCGCGTGATCATGTGATCGCGCGACCCTCCCGCTCCCGGTTCAGGAGGGCGCGACGGGCCAAGTCACGCCCAAGCCGATCCGCACGGCATTGGACGCGCATGACCCCTCCCCGTTTTGTCACAGCTGTGATACTGTTCTGAAATGCCAGCCCGAATTGACCTTGAACAGCGTCGCAAGGATGTTATCGAGGCGGGTTTCCGTCTCTTGGTCGCCGAAGGCCTCAGCGGTCTGTCGCTGCGGAAGGTCGCCGCCGAATCGGGATTGAACATCGGATCGGTGCGCCACTATTTCGACGATCACCAGAACCTCCTCATTGCCGCCGCGACCGAGGTCAGCGATCGCATGGGAAAAAGGCTCACCCGGTATTCGACCGACACATTGGTCGGACTCGAAGGTGAATCTGCCGTTGATGCATTTCAAGCCCTGGTCGAAGAATTGCTCCCGATCGACGAGGAACGCCGCGTCGAGTCGATCGTGCTGATGGAATTCATCGTTGCCGCACGGGTGAATCCGATCTTCCGTCCGGTGACCGAGAAGATGGCCGCCGATATGCGGCTGGTCATCACGGACGCCCTGGTCGTTCTCGATGTGCCCGAGCCGGCCGAGGAGGCCGAACGGCTCGTCGCGGTCCTGGGCGGCCTGATCGTCGATTCCGTGACGCCGCACGGCTCACTCGGCGTCGCACGTCTGCGCAAGACGCTACGGGCGCATCTGTGCTCGATATTGGTGACCGCCCCCGTCGCCGTACCGACCGCCGACTGACCTGATCCACGCACCATCAGGCACCGTCGAAGCACAGAAGGAGATCAGTTGTGCCCGCGTGGCTGTTCGCACTGCTCGCTGCGGCTTTTGTCCTCTACACCGACGACTATGTGATCGCGGGGGTCCTGCCGGAGATCGCCCGGGACCTGGATGTCAGCGAGGCCCAGGCGGGACAGTTGGTGACCGTCTTCTCCCTCACCGTCGCCCTGGCCGCGCCGGTCGCCGGGGTCGCCCTGGCGCGGGTGTCTCGCCGGCGCCTTTTCACCGCCTCGTTC
This sequence comes from Streptomyces sp. NPDC051217, assembly GCF_044455465.1. NCBI lineage: Bacteria > Bacillati > Actinomycetota > Actinomycetes > Kitasatosporales > Streptomycetaceae > Streptomyces > Streptomyces sp. NPDC051217. The sequence goes on along the minus strand of NZ_JBITEV010000004.1, from coordinate 258,989 downwards.
CTGATCTTCATCGTGGCGAACCTGCTGGCGGCGTCGACCACCGGCTTCGCTCTTCTGGTGGCCCTGCGGATCGTCGCGGCGCTCGCGGCGGCGGCCTCGACTCCGGCGGTGTTCGCCTACGCCGCCGAGCGTGCCCCGGAAGGCCATATCGGCAGGTACGTCGCGGTGGTGGCGCTCGGTGTCACGGGCTCGATCGCCGCCGGAGTCCCGATCGGCACCTGGATCGGCGGTCACTTCGGCTGGCGAGCGACATTCGTCGCGGTGGCGGTGGCCGGAGTCGCGGCGCTGCTCTTCCTGCTGGTGACCCTGCCCCGTGAGAGCGCCGAAACCGGTGAAGTACTCACCGTCGCCGAGCAGTTGCGGGCCCTCGCCAGCCCACCGGTGTCGCTCGGACTCCTTGCGAACTGCGCACTCATGACCGGATCGATGATGATGCTCACCTACATGGCGCCGTACCTCGCCGCGGTGAGCGAGGCCAGCATCGATCAACGCGCGCTCGCGTTCAGCCTCTCCGGCTTCGCCGGCATCGTCTGTATCTGGGCAGGTGGAAAGGCCACCGACCGGTGGGGCCCGGACCGGACCCTGGTCGCCGGAATCAGCCTCTTCACCGGAATCATGGTGCTCCTGGGGGTGCTCTGGCTCGCCCGTCCCGTGCCGTTCTCCGTCCTCGTCGTGGTCGGGACCATCTGGGGCGGCATGGCCTTCTGGAACTCTCCGGCGATCCAGGCCCGCCTCTATCTGCTCGCCGGACCGGCGGCGGCTCAGGCACTGGCGCTCAACACGTCGAGCACCTATCTCGGAGTCTCACTGGGCGGAGCTGTCGGAGGCCTGACTCTCAACAGCGTGGGAGCCGGACTTCTGCCGGCCGTCGCGGCCGTCCTCGGACTGAGCGCGCTGGCACTGCTGGCGCTGGCCATCGGCGCCTCGAAGAAGACGCTGAGCGGTAAGGCGGTTCTTGCGGAACCTTGATTCCCACAAGAGTGAAGGATGGAGTTGAGATGAAGAATTTCATTCTGTTCGGTCCCGCCGACGCCACGGCAGACTTTCGCGGATACGAACCGATGCTGCGAAGCTCGACCACCGCGCAGGCGATCTTTTCCGAGATCGCCGAAGTGCTCGGGATTCCGGTGGACAGACTTATCGATGGAGAGGTCTCCCACCTTCATCCGGTGCCGCTCCGCTGGTACAGACAGATGGCCGCCATGCTCAGCGTGGCGCGAATCCTCCAGGACGATGTGGGCGCCGCCGCCGTGTACGGGGGCATCTCCCTGGGTGAGCTCGCCGCACTGCATTCGTCCGGAGCGGTCCCGACGGAATTGGTGGTGAATTTCCTCCATGAGAGGCACCTGCGGGACACCGACCGGGACGAGGCCATAGGGTTCGCGTTCGTGCCGGCCCCCGTCGACTGGCGCTACTACGAGCAGCCGGGCCGTATGACCATCTCCTGCGACTACGGGTCGATCTTCGACGGCGCCGGCCGAATGATCATGGTCTCCGGCTTACGTTCGGCGCTCGAATCGGCCCGTGCCGAGGGCCCTGCGGATCTCCAGGTCGTGGATCGTTCCCTCGCCCATCAGGCCTATCACTCGCCGTTCCGGGAGCCGAGTCGTCAGCGGCTCGAATCGCTCCTGAAACGGAATGCCCTCGCCCAGCCGACGACTCCGGTGATCACCGCGATTCCGGGCATGCACGCGCTGTCCACGGGTGCGGAGGCCGCGAAGGCGCTCATCGTCAGTGAGACCCAGCCCCTCGATGTTCCGGGTCTGGTGGGGGCCTTGCGGAATCACGAGCCCGACAAGGTGTACGTGATCAGCTCGTTCCTGCGCCAGTTGGAGATCGATTTCCATGCGCCGACCGAGTATGTGGACGATTCCTGGCTGGCACAGAAGTTCGGCCGGTGACATTCGCGTGACCGCATCCAAGGGAATCCCCTGTGCTTGAATCCGAGCAAATACTGGATCCGACGACCAGGTCCATCGCCGAAGCCGGCTGGGATGCACTCACCAGAAACGATCCGGATCTCCGGGCGCTGCTGGACGCCGAAGCGCGTTATCAGACGACGACCCTGTCGATGGTCGCCTCGGCGAGCGTCGCCGCTCCCTCCGTCCTCTGTGCGAATGGCACGGCCCTGTCGAACGTGACCGCGGAAGGCTATCCCGGGGCTCGATATCATCCGGGCGCCGCGAACTTCGACGAGATCGAGACGCTCGCCGTCGAACGTGCGAAGAAAGTTTTCGGCGCCCGATACGCGAATGTTCAGCCGCACTCCTGCTCATCCGCCAATCTGGCGGTGCTGGCGGCGCTACTCCCCCGCGGCGGCAGAATTCTCGCACTGGACCTCGACTCGGGCGGCCATCTCACTCATGGCGCGAGCGCATCGGTCAGCGGCAGGTACTACGACGTGGCCAACTACGGCGTCGAGGCCGACGGAACTCTCGACTACGACACGGTCCTCGGCCGGGCACTGGAACACAGACCGGACGTGATCATCGCGGGAGCCAGCGCATACCCCCGATGGATCGATTTCGCCCAGTTCAGGACCGTCGCTGACCGTGTCGGCGCCTATCTCCTGGCCGATGTCTCTCATATCGCGGGACTCGTCGCGGCGGGGCTGCATCCGAGTCCGATCGACTACGCCCACATCACGACGACCAGCACCTACAAACAGCTCGCCGGCCCCAGGGGCGGCCTGATCCTGCTCGGCAAGGACCACCGCCGGACATCCCCGGACGGTCGGACAGAGTTGTGGCGGCTGATGCAGCGCGCCGTGTTCCCGGGGTTCCAGGGCACCCCGGATCCGTCCTCGATCGCGGCCAAGGCACGCGCACTGGCGATCGCGTCGAGCGGCGGCTTCCGAGCGACGATGAAACGGGTCGTGGACAACGCGAAGGCGCTGTCCGACGAACTCCTCACACTGGGGTACGAGGTCCTGACCGGCGGCACCGACAACCACATGGTTCTGGTGGACGTCAGGACCGCGGGACTCACCGGAATCGTGGCCGAGCGCGCACTCGAAGAATGCGACATCCTGGTCAACAGAAACAAGATACCTGGAGACTCCTTTCCGCCCGCGGTAGGCGGCGGCCTGCGTTTCGGTACCAATATCGTCGCGCAGCGTGGAATGGGAACTTTCGAGGTCCGTGAATGCGCGGGCATCGTGCACGAAGTGTTGTCCGGCATCGAATTGAAGGATGCCACTCATTACGAACTGAAGGCGTCGCTCCGCGACTCCGCGCGCGACCGGGTAAGTGTTCTCTGTGAACGCTTTCCGCTTCGGTTCACCTATGAGGAGACTTCCCCGTCGGAAGGGTTACCCAGGACGTGATTTTCTCCGATTCCTCGTCCCAGTTGGATTCCTGTCCCCTGTCTTCGGCACTGGGAAGTCGTCCGGTACCGAACCGAGCACGACCGGGCGATCGCCTGAAACGGCGCCTCGACATGGAGCTTCCGGCCTCGCTCGAAGAAGCGCCGCACGAATCGGTTCTGGCGGTGGCGCTGGCGGCGCTCGTCCACCGCTACACCGCCCTCGACCGGGTCTCCATCGACAGGCTCGACGGCCCGTACAGAATCTCCGTCGGAATGACCGATGATTCGAGCACCGTCGATCTCATCGAGAGCGTGGACACCTCACCGCTCCCGGACCGCGCACACGGAGCCTTCGCCCTCTCGCTCGCCGGCGATTCCGGCGGTGCGGGCACCGAGACCCCGTATGAACTGGTCCTGTACGCGGACATGGCCTCGTCGGGGATGACCCTCAGCTTCGACGCCGTCAGATTCGAGGACGCTTCCGTCGACCGGATCACGGGCCACTTCAAGGTTCTGCTGGATCAGATGTCGGAAGCTCCGGACGCTCCTGTCTCGCGGTTGACCATCCTCACGGCCGCGGAGGCCGACACCATGCTCCGCGCCTGGAACGAGACCGAGACTCGTCTGACGGACGACATCTGCCTCCATCAGGCGTTCGAGGCGCAGGCCGCGAAGAACCCCGACGCCCTGGCCGCCGTCTCAGGTGAGGACTCGTGGTCGTTCGACAAGGTGAACCGGCGGGCGAACGAACTGGCCCATCGCCTGATCGGTCTCGGAGTCGGGCCGGACATCAGGGTCGGCATCCATCTGGAGAAGGCAGCCGGCCTCCTGATCGCGGTCCTGGCCGTCCTGAAGGCCGGCGGGGCGTACGTCCCACTGGATCCGCGGTACCCCCGGGACCGCCTCGCGCGGATGCTCCTCGGCACCAACTGCCAGGTTCTGATCAGCGGTCGGGCCCTCGAACAGACCCCTCCCGCACAGGTACCTCACCATCTGGTGGTCGACGAGGTGTGGAGTCGGCCGGATCCCCCCTCCGAGAATCCCGTCACCGAGGTCCGCCCGGACAGTCTCTGCTATGTGATCCATACGTCGGGTTCCACCGGATCCCCGAAACCGATCGCTCTGTGCCACCGTGGCGTGCTCAACAACATCGCCGATCTCAACGCGAGATACGGGGTGGGACCCGGTGATTCGGTTCTCGCGCTGTCCTCACCGAGTTTCGACATGTCGGTGTACGAGTTTCTCGGTCTCACCATCGCCGGCGGCACGGTGGTCATCCCCGATCAGGAGTCCGGCTACCATCCGGACTCCTGGCTGGATCTGGTTGTCCGGCACGACGTCACCGTATGGAACTCGGCACCTCCGCTGATGGAGCTGTTCCTGGATTTCGTCGAGATCACCGGCGACGCCCGGCCTCTCCCCCTGAAGCTCTCTCTGACCGGCGGAGACTGGGTGCCCGCGACGATGCCGGCACGCTTCCGGAAGGTCGCTCCCGGGCTCAGATTCGTAGCCCTGGGTGGTGCGACAGAAGCTTCGATTCATTCGACCGCCTTCGAGTCGGAAGAATCCATGGAATGGAGCGGCGGACACCTTCCCTACGGTTGGCCCCTCGCCAATCAACGGACGTTCGTTCTCGACGATCGGATGATGCCTGTGCCGATCGATGTCGCAGGAGAGCTCTATCTGGGGGGAGTTGGCCTGGCCCGGGGCTACCTCGACCGCCCCCGGGAGACGGGCGAGAGATTCGTCCAATGGTCTTACGGCGAGCATCCCGCGCAGCGTCTGTACCGTACGGGCGACATCGCGCGGCTCTCGCCCGACGGTCTGATCGAGATCCTCGGGCGAAAGGACTTCCAGGTGAAGATCAACGGGATGAGAGTGGAACTGGGGGAGATCGAGTCCACGATCGCCGCTCACCCGGGCGTCAGGCGTGCGGTGGTGGTGTCCCGGGTCGCTCCGAACGGTCATACGTCGCTGGCGGCGTACGTGACCGCCGAACGTGCCGGGACGCCGGACTACGCGTCGATCTTCGATTCGCTGCACGCACGGCTTCCGAAGCACATGATCCCCTCTTCCATCGAGATCGTTGATTCGCTGCCCCTGAACGGAAACGGCAAGGTGGACCGTCTCGCGTTGAGTTCACCGACGGAGGAAGGCATCCCCGCCCCGCGTGAAGCGGCCGAACCGGGCGGACCGGGCGGACCGGCGAATGACGGGAAATGGTATCGCCTGGTCATCGACGCGTGGCTGGACGTCCTGGGTGTTGACCACCTGGAGGGCCACGACAACTTCTTCGAGCATGGCGGGGACTCCATGAAGGCCATCAGAGGCATGGTCCGGATCGACCGACGGCTGCGGCTGTCGGACATCTACGAGCATCCGACGGCGAGCGCTCTCGTGGGCCATCTGACCGCCGTCTACGGCGAGTGTCCGAGTTCTTCGTCCTAGAGTCGCCCGACCTCCGGAGTAGCCATGGCCGTCTATCTCGTGACCGGCGCCGCGGGTTTCATCGGCGCCAACTATGTGCACCACGTGCTGGAGTGGGAGTCGCCGGATGTCGAAGTGATCGCGGTGGACTATCTGGGATTCGCCGGTAACTACCCCAACCTGGCACCCGTGTCCGACCGCATCGTGTTCGAGAAGGCCGACATCGCCGACTTGAAGACCATGGAGGCGATCTACCGCCGATACCGTCCGGACTTCGTCGTGAACTTCGCGGCGGAGTCGCACAACGACCGCGCGATCCTGGAACCGAGCGCGTTCATGCGATCGAACGCACTGGGGGCGCAGGTCATGGCCGAGTGCAGCCGACAGGTGCCGGTCCGGTCCCACGTCCATGTGTCGACGATCGAGGTGTACGGCGAACTGGCCTCCGGGGACAAGTGGTTCACCGAGGGGTCCCCGCTGAACGCGAAGACGCCGTACAGCGCGGCGAAGGCCGCCGGCGATCAGATCGTCCGCGCCTACATGCAGACCTATCCGGAGCTGAACATCCGGATGACCCACTGCGCCAACAACTACGGTCCCTACCAGTTGCCGGAGAAGCTGATTCCGCTGGCGGTGACCAACCTCCTGCGTGGTCGGAAAGTACCGGTGTACGGCGACGGGTCGCACAGCCGCGACTGGCTGCACGTGGCCGATCACTGCGCGGCGGTGCACCTGGTGCTCCATGCCGACCTGGGACCGATTCCGGCGCGGGCGGCCACGGAGCCGAAGCTGCTGCCGATCTTCGACATCTCGGCTCGCTGTGAGGTCGGCAATCTGGACATGGCGGGCCGCGTCGTCACGATGCTCGACCTGGACCCGTCGGAGTGGATCGAGCACATTCCGGACCGGCCGAACCACGACCGCAGGTATCTGATCAGTCCGGAGAAGATCGAATCAGAGCTGGGCTGGCGGCCGGTGCACGACTTCGACGCCGGTATGGCCGAGACGGTCGCGTGGTACGTGGAGCATCGCGACTGGTGGGAGCGGATCATCGAGGAGAGGGGCGAACTCGGCTTCGACTGGGACAGGGTACGCGCCGCCGGGAGCGCGTCCTGACACACCGGACCGGGCCAAGGGCATGGCTGCCGCGTTCGCGACGAATTGAGTCGCCCGACTCGATCCGATGTTCGGCAATCCCGCTCCGGGAGGCCGGACTTTCGGCCAAAGGGCCGGCGTGGCGAACACGGTGGAGGTTTACGGAAGATCGAGTAGCGGGCAGGCATTACCAGTCGGCGTCCCTCGCCCGGCAACGCTTCAACCCGGCTTTATCCGCCTGTAGTTCCGCGCTCCCGGCGCCCTTGGGAGCCGTGCGGCTTCAGGCCCCTCCGTCATGCCCGCAACTCGCTCTTCATACGCGTGGGTCAGGCGTATGACGTGCGGTGCGATACGGGCGGACTCTCGGCTCAGGAAGCCGAACAGCCGCAGGTCACAAGGGATTTGGAGCAGTGGTGCTTGCCCAAACCTTTACGTTTTATCACGGGCGGGATAGAGTGTGCTCACGACCACCCCGGGGCGACCGGGCGTAATTCACCGACCCAGCGATCCGATGGGTATGTAGGCGTGTGCGCTAGTACTGCAATTTTGAACGAAGTACCTCCACAGCAGCGGTGAAGGGGACGAGTGAAAATGCAGTCGGTTCCACCGAGGAACGAAGTCAAGATGTACCGACCGCAGGTGGAACCGTCCTCGCTGATACGTCTCCGACAGGTTATCGAGTCCGGCTGGATCGGCCTCGGACCCGTCACAAGACAGTTCGAACAAGAGCTGGCCGTCCCGGACTTGATCGGAAAGAACCCGGTCGCGGTCAATTCGGGCACCGCCGCCCTGCATCTCGCGCTGGTCGTGGCCGATGTGCCGAAGGGCAGCGCGGTGGTCGTTCCCGCCAATACGTTCGTGTCGACGGCGGCCGTCGCACTCCAGCACCAGTGCCGTGTGATTCTCGCCGACATCGAACGCGCCACGGGCAACATCGACGTGGGCTCGGTTCGGGACATCCTGGACACGGAGCCGGACGTCAGCGCCATCATCGCCGTCCACTACGCGGGGATCCCCTGCGACCTGGCCGGGCTGAACGAGATCTCCCACACGTACGGGGTGACGGTCATCGAGGACTGCGCCCACGCCATCGGTTCGGTGTGGCAGGGCCGCCCGATGAGTGAGTCGCCGAACATCCAGGCCTACTCGTTCCACGCGACGAAGGCGCTCGCCATCGGTGAAGGGGGATGCGTCACCTTTCCCGATGCCGCCTCCGCGGAGCGGGCGAAGCGCCTGCGCAGACTCGGAATCGATATGAGCGCCCGATCCTGGGGAAATCCCTACGACATCCCCGAGCTCGGCTTCAAGTACAACATGGGCGATATCGCGGCGGCTGTCGGGCTGGCCCAGTTGGAGGGCCTGCGGGAGAACCTCCGAAAGCGCCGGTCGAACCTGATTCGATACCGGGAACGCCTGGCCGGTTCGCCGGTGGAACTCGTACGGGAAGCCGGTGATTCCGACCGCTCCGGAGGTTTCGCCGTACCGATCCTGGTCAAGGATCGAGAACGGGTGAGGAAGGAACTCGATGCCGCCGGAATCGAGTCCGAAATCTACTTCAGGCCGCTGGGCGCATTCCCGATCGGCGCTACGCGTCCCACTCCCGTCGCCGAGCGCTTCGCCCAAGACGTCATCTGCCTTCCCATACATCCGCTGATCAGTCTCGACGAGATCGACTACGTCTGTGACCGGTTACGCGAATGTGTGGCATGAATGCTGGCGCGCCAGGGACGATCCGTGAGATTCGGGAATCCACCATGCAGACGATTGAATCCGTTCCGGAGTTACGCGCGGAGTGCCATCGCCGGCGTAATTCACTCACCGCACACGCTCTCCCCATTCCGCTGACCGACCTCCGGGGCTGGTCGATGACGGAGGAGGGGGTCCTCGCCCACCGGACCGGCCGGTTCTTCCGGGTCGTCGGCGCACGAGATCTGTCGGACGCGAATCACCCCTTCGAACAGCCGCTCATCGAGCAACGCGAAGTCGGCGTGCTGTGTCTGTTCGTCACGCGGTTCGACGGCGAGTTCCGCGGACTGGTCACGTTCAAGTTCGAGCCGGGCACCCCGGACGGGATCGAGGTCGCACCCACCGTCCAGGCCACCCGGAGCAACTACGAAGCCGCCCACGGCGGTACGCGCGTGCCTGCCGTCGATCTGGCCCTGTCCGACGAAGTACCCACACTGGCCGACGCGTTGCAGCGCGAGCAGGAGTCCTGGTTCCTCGGGAAGGTCAACCGCAACCGCATCATCCTGCTCGACGCGGACGACGCCGTCGACGTCGGCCGGACCGTCCCGGAGAGTCACTGGGTGCCGATGGCGGTTCTCCTGGCGGCGGCGCTGGAGAGTCGTCTGCTCAATATGGATCTGCGGTCGGTCCTGTCGATGTGGCCCCTGGAGGCCACCGCGTCCCCGCACGGCCTCGGCCCGGTGACGACAGGACCGCATCCGAGCGGAGTGGTACCGGACCCTGGGGGGTCGGATCCGGAGGTCGTACCGCTGAGTCGGTTGTCGCGGTGGCAGGTCGCGGACAGCATCGAGCACAGCCAACGCCGGTTCTTCGCCATCGTGGGCTGCCGTGTCGAGGGGCAGGGCCGTGAAGTCGCGTCCTGGGACCAGCCGCTGCTGGCACCGGTCGGCATGGGTCAGTGCACGCTGTTGATCCGGCCCGGTCACGACGGCCTCGATGTGCTCGTCGCGGAGAGAGTGCGGATCGGATCGGTCCGCGGGCCCAGTCTTGAGCCGCGGTTCCTGCGAGGCGACATCTCCGACTACGCGACGGCGGCCCGGCGGCGATCGATGATCGCCGAGTCGTCTGGTCTCGTCCGCTGCCATGAAATCCACTCCGCGGTGCACGCCGAGGAAGGCGGACGGTTCCGCGGCGCCCTCGCCACCTACCAGTTGGGCCTGCTCACCGACGGCGTCGATGAGGAGCCGGCCGACGGGTGGATCTCGCTCAAGGAGATCGAGGAGCTGGATCAGCGCGGTGACCGGCTCAGCGTCGAGCTCCGCACCTGTCTGACGATGATCAAGGGCCTCATCACGATCGGAACCCTGAAACCATGATCGCGGCGATCGGGAACTCCGAATACCTGGGCCGGCGGGTCGCTCCCCTGCTTCGGGAAATCAACCGCTCGGACGATCCCCTCATCCTGGGCACCGATCACCCGCGCGAGGCCCGTTCCGCCGAGGGACCGGAGCGGATCCGGATCGCGGACCGCGCGACCGTGCTGGCGAATCGGAACATCGAGACTGTCTATGTCTCCAGCGCGACGGGCCGTCACTTCGACGACTGCCGCGCGGTGTTGGCCGCCGGAAAGCACGTTCTGGTGGAGAAGCCGGTCTGTCTGACGGCCGCCGAGACCCGAGGGCTGGACCAACTGGCGCGGGCCGTCGACCGCACGGTTTTCGAGTGCCTCTCCTATCCGCACCACCCCAGTTGGACCGAGTTCGTCGCACGGGTGCGTGACGAGGAGTGGACCGACCAGGTGGCCGTGTCGGCGGTGTTCCGCATCCCCCAACGAGACCCGGCGGACTTCCGTCGCCACCCCCGGCACGGAGGGGCGGCCGCGGATCTGGGTACGTACTGCGTCGACGCGCTGGTGAGGCTCGGTGCCGTGGCCGAAGACCTCGACATCGGCAAGGTGTCGTCAGCGGACCCGGACCTGGACGCGGACTCCGACTCCGACGGCGGTGCGGCGAGGACGAGTCGCCGGATCGACGGGCGAATCTTTACCTACACCGGGTCATGGGCCATCGGTGAGGGCTACACCAACAGCGTTGTCGTCGAGGATCCTCACCGCCGTACGGAGCTGCTCCGCGCCTTCTCACCGCCGCTGGACGCTCCGGGCCGAGTTGCCGAAAGAAGACCGGGCCAGGCCGAGCCGCGAATCGTCGAGACCTGCGAGCCGGCCAACGCCACGCGAGCGTGCCTCTCCGCGGGAATGACGCACCTGCGGGATCCGACGACGGCGGGCCTGGTCGACTTCCCGGCCATTCTGCGCCGAGTCGCCGCGCTGGAAACCATAATTTAGGCATTCCCGCGCACACCCATATCTCTGGACCAAGGATCGACCACGGCCTGATGAGGGCCGGAAGGCGGTATGCAATGGGGACGACGAAACCTGCGAAAGAAGGAGTCGCCGGAATCGTTCTGGTGGGGGGCACCGGTTCACGACTGTTTCCGGCCACCCGCGTGGTCAACAAACATCTGCTTCCGGTCTACGACAGGCCGGCGATCGCATTCTCCATGGACGTGATGAGAGAGTGCAGCGTCGATACTCTGGTCATCGTCTGCAATGCCGCGGACGAAGAGATTTTCCAAACCATTCCCGCCTGGCTGGGATACTCGGAGATCGACATCCGGACGGTTGTCCAGAAGGAACCGAACGGCATCGCGGGCGCGATCGCCTGCGCCAGGGACTATCTGGAACCCGAGGGATACGAGCGGATCGTCGTTTCGCTCGGTGACGCGCTCTATGTGTCCGGCTCGACCTGGTCACGGGAAATACTCAGGCCGGCCGACGCGACGGGGTGCGCCGCTGTTGTCGCGGTTATCGAACACCCCGACCCGAAGGACTTCGGGATCGTGGAGAGTACCGCGAGCGGGAGAGTCGTCCGTGTTCAGGAGAAGGCGGAGGTACACGGGAGCAGCCAGGTGTGTACGGGTCTCTACTCCTTCGACGACTCGGTATGGACGAGGCTGGAATCGATCGTCCCGTCAAACCGGGGTGAGTTGGAGATGACGTCTCTGCTCGAGTCGTACATCCATGCCGGGGGCCTTACCGCGGTGACGGTGCCCGCGGAAGCCGGGTGGTTCGACATGGGGACACCCGACCGTCTGGTTGATGCCGCGGTCGCTCGCCGGCGACTGCTCGCGTAATTTCCGCCATACATCAGGAGAAAGAATTGACTCTCCAGCAGGAGAACGCAGGAACGTCCTCAGACACGCTCGATCCTATTCTCGATCCCATTGTCATCCGGGACGCCACGGAAGCGGATCGCGCGACAATTCAGGGGCTGCTGCACGGCTCACTCAGAAGGAACTACGACGGTGACCACATCGCGCAGGCCGACAGAATCCTCGACGCACACCTCGGCGGCGGCAAGGACCCCGTAGGCCACTTCTCGAAGACACAGCATGTCTATGTGGCCGAGGCGGGAGGCGAGGTGGTCGGCGTGATGAATATCGCCGAGAAGCGCCAGGGAACGATGAAGATCAGCCCTCTCATCGTCAACCCCGACTTCCGGGGCTCCAACGGCGCCGGATCGGCGTTGCTGGCGAAGTCCGTCGAGGTCGCGAAAGCCCGCGGCGTCCGACAGCTCTACGGCACCGTCGCCGAGCCGAGTTCCTGGATCGAGACTTTCTACTTGAACCGCGGCTGGACCTGCGGTTCGCAGTCGAACAGCCAGTACCGTCCCGGCGTTGTCGAGCACGCGATCTACTACACCGTCGACGGAGGAGATTCCGACACAACCGGACGGGAGCTTCTGAAGTTCGAGGAATATTCGTCCTCGAAGTACGAACACCTCCAAGGATTCCTGGCCTCCCGAATGGATGCCTTCGTCGACGGCATGGATGAGGACTTCGTCCGCGCACTGGTCGCGGGGCACGAGCGGCGGCGCTCCCAGGAGGTGGAGTCCAAGTACAAGGAGATCTATCTCGGATACGAGTCCGATGTACTGAGCTCCGTCGTCGCGTTCGGTCCCAAGAAGGGTGGGGCGGTCAAGCTGATGCCCCTGAGCGCGACATCGGAGAGCGCGCTGCGGGAGACGCTCAGATTCGCGCAGTCCTGGGCCCGGGGGCGTACTCACAAGCTGTATACGCACCAGCATGTGGATCCGGCGGTGGTGACGGCCTTCCAGAGTGAGATGTGGACGCTGGAGGGTCTGCTCCCGGAGGCGTACTCCGCGGGAAAGGTGGCCGCCCAGTGGGGCTGGCTCGCTGACGAGACCACTCATCTGGGCCGCAACTCCGACCGGTTGAAGGCGTACACCGAGCGCTTCCTCACCTTCGTCCGCGATCGGGGCTGGGACCAGCTCGAGGAGGCGCGCAGCCTCGCGATGGCGGTCGGCGGCGAGGCCGGCGAGCTGCTGGCCGAGCTCCAGTGGCTCAGCGAGCCCGAGATCGTGGAACTGCTGCGCACGGACAGGGAATTCAGGACCAAGCTGTCGTTCGAGGCGGCGGACATTCTCAACTATCTGATCCGGCTGGCGAGATACTGCGATTTCGATCTCATCGAGGCGGCGGACAAGAAGCTGGCTGTCAACATCGACCGATTCCCGGTGGAGGAAGTTCACGGGGTGAAAGGGAAGAGGTACAAGGCCAACCGCTGAGTCCGGAAAGGCCGATCGGCCGGATGAGGAGTCGAAGCCGGTGAACATTCTCTTCGTATGCAGCGTCTACCATCCGATCACCGGGGGCGCTCAGGATCCTATCGACCAGCTCGGGGGCGTGCTGGTCGCACAGGGGCACCACGTGGACGTACTGACTCGGCACGTTCCCGACACCACCCCGAAGCAAGAGGTACGTAACGGAGTCCGCATCCACCGGGTCCCCAACTCGGTGCTCCCCTCCGACTTCAGAGAATTGTCGGCGGAGCTCAAAGAATTCGTCGGACGCGTGCGGAAGCCTGACGTCATCCACGTCGTCGGTCTGCGCCGGCCGCTTCCGATGATCGCGGAGCTGCTTGCCTGTCTGTGGCGCGTACCGGTCATCCAGACCGTCGGCGGCTACGACATCCCCGATGTGGTCGATCCCGACCCACGGCTTGTCTGGCTGACGGGGCGGGACTTCGTCCTCCCCGCCATGCGGCGGGCGGACCTGCTCAACGCGGCGTCCGACGATCTCGCCAGGCAGACCGAACTGCTGGTCGGGGAGAGGTCCCCGGTGTCGACGCTCTACGTGGGTATCGACCATGACCTTTTCAGCGGGGCGGTCCCGCACGCGAAGGCGGCCTCCCTGGGGCCCTATGTGCTGTCGCTGCGCCGCCTGGAGCCCGCGAAGTCCGTGGACCGGACGGTCGAGGCCGTGGGTCTGCTCCGGGACGAGATCCCGGATCTCCACCTGGTCGTGGCCGGGGACGGCAGCGAGCGGTCCGCGCTTGAGGCCCAGGTCGAGCGGCTCGGCCTCACATCACGGGTCCATTTCATCGGCGAGGTTCCGATCGAGGAGGCCGCCTCCTTGCTGAAGGGCGCGTTCGCCACCGTCGTGGCCTCGAAATCCGAGGGGGGTGGCCTGGTCAATGTCGAGGCCCAGGCCGCCGGTTGTCCGGTGATCGCCACCCGGGCCGGCGGTATCGGTGAGTACCTCGGAGGCGAGGCGGGCGCGCTGTACGTGGACGCACCGGACGGCCCGATGATCGCGCAAGCGATCCGGACACTGTGGTTCGACCCGGACGCCAGGGAGCGGCTGATCGCGGCGGCACGACCGCTGTCGGAACGTCTGTCGACGCGTGCGCTGGCATCGGAGTACACCGCGGTCTACGCGGATCTCGTCACGGCATATCGGCCACGGGAATTCTCACCCTGGGACATGATCACGGCGGCTCTGTGGGAGGAGTTCTCCCTCGCCGCGGGGAGGAGCCCCACGCTGGAGTGCCCATGGCGCGCGCCGCAGGCGATCGAGGAACTGGTGCTGTCCACAGCGGATGCGGAGTTCCGCGCGCTCGGCCGGGGGGCGAATGCCTTCTACTACCTCGCCTGGTCCAGCGGTGTGCCGGTCGAGCAGCTGCGAAAGGTGTGCGAGTTCGTGCTGCGGGCCACCGAAGAGATGCCCAAGGACACCGTTGCCGCCGGCTTGGAGCACGCCGCGGACTGGGGCCGCTTCGACATCGAAAGCTGCCTCGGATACATCCGAAACTAGGAGACGCATGTCGAAGGGTTCCACGCCACCGGCCACCCCGGTCACGTCGAAGCGGTTCTACGACGCGTATTCACGCGGCTACTCTTCTTATCTCGAACGGCATGCCGGATACTTCCGAGCCGTCGAGAGAGTGTTGGCCGAGGCCGCGGGAGACCGGGAAGGTCTCGCGTTGCTGGACGTCGGTACCGGTACCGGTGAACGTCTCCAGCGCATCGTCACGGATATCCGTCCCGCTCGGGTCGTCGCCATCGACGAGAGCCCCGAGATGGCCGCTCTCGCGCGGAAGAACTGTCCCAGCGCCGAGGTGCTGGCGATTCCTCTCGCGGCGCCCCAGCTGCCGGCCGCCCTTTCGTCGACATCTGATGAGACGAAGTCCGACGGGGCGAAGTTCGATCTGGTGACCTGTCTGTCGAACGTCTTGGGCCATGTCCCGAGGACACAACTGATGACGGGACTGAAGCAGGTCAGGACCCTGCTGAAACCTGGCGGTTCGTTTGTCTTCGATGTCAACAACCGCTACAACGCCGTCAGTTACGGCCGGCTCAGGGTCATCCGCAATCTGGCCAGGGATCGCGTACTGCCCGGCGGAGGGGATTTCACCACGGCGTACAGGAATGGCGACGAGGTGTTGCGGACCTCTGTCCATCTCTTCAGTCCGTCCGAAGTGGCCGGGCTGCTCAGGGAGTCCGGACTCACGATGACGTTCCTCGGCTTCCGGGACTATACGACAGGGAGAGAACGGGGCCGATTCGGCGGCAGTATCGTAGCGAAGGCGGTCAGCGCGTGAGCATTTCCCTCGCCCCCGGTCCGAAGGTGTTCCTTGCGGCACCTTTCGGGAATTATATGCGCGACGACGCGTTCCTGCCGGAGAAGAAGACCGAGATCCTGAGCTACCACACGCGGCTCTCCGAGCTGGGCGCGTCGGTCTTCAGCTCCCATGTCAACGAGGCCTGGGGCGCCGCGGGACTGCCGCCCGAGGACTGCATGCGGGACGATCTCCGCGCGTTGCACGCGGCCGATTCCCTCTGCGCGCTCGTCGGTGACGAGCCCTCGGCCGGAGTGGCGTTCGAGCTGGGTTACGCGGCCTCGGTCCGCCGGCCCACCGTCCTTGTCACCTCTTCCTTCACGTCCCTCTCATCCATGATCAGAGGAATGGGCACCCTGCTCGAACTGGAAGTGATCGAAGGGGAATTGGGCAGCCGGGCGGTTCTTGAGAAGGCCTGTTCCGCGGCGCTCGATCTGGGCGCGAGACATCGGATGTCGGATCGCCTCTGGGAAAGCGCCCAGCTGGAGCGCGCATTGAAGTTCCGCTCGCTGGGAGGGGGAACGTGACCGCATCGAGCCCGGCCTCGGGAGGTCTTCGGATCGGCGTTCTGGGCGTGAACTTCGGCTGGGGGCCGCACGCCGCGCTGGAGACCATCATCAGTGAGATCAGACGGACCGTGTCCGGGGAGTGCCGGGTCGTCGCCTTCGGGAGCGAGTACGGGCGCTCCCTGATGGACAACGTGGTCGACGAGTGGTGTGAGTTCGACGGGTCGGACTACGACTCGCTGACACGAGCCGCCGCCGACAATGTCTTGGATGTGGCGCTCGTCACGCTGGAGGGATTCGCCGCCCGCGCGTTCGAGGCAGCGGGTGTGAGAACTGTCTTCGTCGACCTCATGCCTTTCCTCTGGCACGGGGCCGACCTGGCCGTGCCCCCGCTGGAGGTGAGTCGATATCTCGCCCTGCGGCTCCCCGGGCTCTCCCCCGAGACCCTCGGCTGGATGCGGAACATCCACAACCTGACATGGATCGGCGCGGTCGTTCCGTCGCGGCCCCCGGACGCGGTGCGGGACAGCCATGGGTACGCGGAGGGGAATCGGCGGGCGATCATCACTCTCGGCGGAATGCTGGGTCTCACCGCGCGGGACACCATCACCTATCCGGCGCTGGTGCTTCCGGGCGCCGTCGAGGCTCTGGTCGAAGCCGGATTCACCAGCGTCCTGATCGCCGGCAACACTCCTCGCGCGGCCCTGGACGCCGTCGTCGCGCCGTATCTGGGACGCGCGGAGTTCCGTCTCGGTCCGCTGACCCGCGCCGAGTACCGCACCCGTATCGCGGAAAGCGCGCTGTGCCTCAGCCAGCCGGGATTGATGAGCCTGTTGGAAGCGAGTTCCTGCGGGACGCCGTTGATCCGGCTGCCACCGCAGAACGTGTCCGGATTCGTGCAGGCCGAGATCCACCGGATCGCGACCGGTGCGGATACCGGCGTGCGGTGGCCCACCGATGTCGTCGACGAAGAGGCGGTCACGCGGAAGGCGCGGGAGACGGAAGCGGCCGGGAACGACTACGTCTATGCGGCGATCGCGGACGGGCTCCGCCGACGGCGGGAGACCACACGCCTGTCCGTCCGGGCACAGTTGGAGAAGCTGATTCCGCGATGCCTGGCGCTTCCCCTCGACACCTGGACCGGCCTGGTGGAGAAGGTGGGGACGGACGGCGCGAAAGTGGCGGCGGAGGTCGTGCTCGACACCGCCGGCGCCGTGGCCAGGGCTTGACGGGGCATCACGATGGCCAGGACCGTCATTATCTTCGGCGCCAGGGGATTCATCGGCAGACGTGTGTCCGCGGCGCTGGCGGCGGACGGGTGGCGCTGTATCGGAGTGGACCGGTACGGGCGTACGACGGGTGGCGTCGGGGACATCAACGGTCCCTACTACTCCGGGAACGACTGGTCGCCCGTCGCGCTGCCGCGCTTCCTGCGTCGCTGTGGCCCCGCCGCGGTCGTCAATGCCGTCGGTGCCTCATGGTCGACCGATCCCGCCGTGATCCGCCGGGACAATGTCCTCTGGCCGTGCCGTCTCGGTGAAGCGTGCGAGGTGTCGGGGTCGACGGAGTCGATCCTTCATATCGGTTCGTCCCACGAATACGGTGCCACCGCCCCGGGTGTCCCGGTGAGCGAATCGAGCGCCCTGGCTCCCGTGACCGCGTACGGCAAGTCGAAGACGGCGGGAGCCTCTTACCTGATTCGCGCGGCCTGTCGCATGAACAGTCCGGCAACGGTCGTACGCGCGTTCAATGTGATCGGCCCGGGGCACAGCACGAACGGAATCTGGGCCTTGGCGGTGGGGCTCTACCGGGCGGCGGCGCAAGCGGGGGCGGACCGGGTGGTGGCGAATGTTCCCTATCCGGAAACGGCACGAGACCTGGTCGACGTCCGGGATGTGGCCCGTCTGGTGTGCCTGGCCATGGGAGGTGGCTCGGGACCGCCGGTGGCGACCTACAACGCGGCATCCGGGACCGCGACACGTATCAGTCAGCTCTTCGACGCTTTCACGGAGCAGACCGGGATTCCCTATCGATTCGTACGGAGTCCCGTCGATCTGCGCATCGGATCGACATGGCAGTGCGCGGACGTCTCACGTGCGGAGTCACGCCTCGGCTGGACGAGGGACTTCACTCTCACCGACTCCATCCGTGCCTCCCTCACCCTCGATGAGCCGGCGGCG
This sequence comes from Streptomyces sp. NPDC051217, assembly GCF_044455465.1. Classification (NCBI taxonomy): domain Bacteria; kingdom Bacillati; phylum Actinomycetota; class Actinomycetes; order Kitasatosporales; family Streptomycetaceae; genus Streptomyces; species Streptomyces sp. NPDC051217. Next base: position 240,810 of record NZ_JBITEV010000004.1, on the reverse strand, counting down.
ACCGCACTCGTCTGACTCGGCCGTACCTCGGCACACCCACGGAACCCGGGAGACCCATGCATACCAATACCTCGATTCTGGCCGCGCGGCTGGCGGACCGGGGCGGCTGGACGGACACCACAGCGGTCACGGACGAAGAGACGGGTGAGACGTACCTCCACACCGAGGTCCACGCCCTGGCCGGAAATCTCGCCGATGAATTACTCGATCACGGCATCCGCGCGGGTGATCACGTCGGGCTCCTGGTGGGCGACCGGCCCGAATGGATGCCCGCTTTCCTTGCTCTCCACGCCGTCGGCGCCGTTCCCCTGGTCGTGAATCCGGATCTGGACGAGCACGTCCGGTCGAGGATGCTGGGAATTCTGCCCACGGAGTTCGTGATGTCCTTTTCCGACGGCGCACTGGGAATCGATCGATACGAAGCTCGGCAGGCGACCGGCCACGCTGTCCATCCGGAGGGATCCGCGGTCTCTCGCTACTACCTCTACAGCTCGGGTACCACCGGAGATCCCAAAGCCGTGGCACATACGAGTAAGGATCTCGCAGTCTTCTACGAAGCGGTCTGCGGTGCGAACGGCCTGGATATCGATGCGACGGACACGATCGTCTCGCTCTCGCAATACTATTTCACCTATGGATTCAATAATCAGTTCGTCTACCCGCTCTTCAGCGGTGCCTCGGTCGTACTGAACAGCCGGCGCAGGAACGAAAAGGAGTTCGCCGACTCCCTGCACCGGCACGGCGCCACCGTGGCGTTCTCCGTTCCGTCGGCACTCGCCAAGCTGGCCGACCACATCGAGAGCGCCGCCGTCGAACGCCCCGCGTCCCTCCGGGCGATCGTCTCCGCCGGCGAACCACTGCCCGACTCGGTCGCGACTCGGATAGAGGACCTCTGGCAGGTCCAGGTGCTGAATCAGATCGGCTCGACGGAGGTGGGCAACGCCTTCTGCGCGAACGGAACGAGGCGCCGGGCGGCGGGCACCGCCGGTCTCGTCTGCCCCGGTTACCAGGTGGAGCTGCGAAGCGGCTCCGACGCCCTCCCGCCGACGGTGGGACCGGCACAGAAGATCGGCGCGGTGTGGGTGTCCGGCCCGACCATTCCCGAGACCGCGGTCACCGCGAAAGGGCCGAGACAACTGCTGGTCGACGGCTGGCTGGAGACGAAGGACTACGGGTACTGGGCCGACAACGGCGGTCTCGTAGTGGTCGGCCGAACAGATGACTTCCTCCATGTCGGGGGGATCTCCATATCGGCGGTGGAGATAGAGGCAGCCATCAGAGGCTGTGCGGGCATCAAGGACTGCGCGGTGGTCGCTCCGGTGGTCAGCGGTGTTTCCACACTCACCGCGCTCGTGGAGCTGGATCCATCGATCGGGGAGACCGACGAATTCTTCGCCGGCCTCCGGTCGCACCTTCGCCGGGAGCTGGAACCATTCCGTGTTCCGAAACAGTGGACGCCGGTCTCGGAAATCCCCCGAACGGCCAGCGGCAAAATCATGAGACACAGACTGATCCCGTCTCTCGATGGCGCACCACCGGGAATGATCAAATGATCCGTATTCTCCTCATCGACAACTACGATTCCTTCACCCACAACATCTGGATGTATCTGAGCGAGATCGCGGATGTCGAATGCGTGGTCGTCAAGAATGACGACCCGATGTCGTCGATCTCCTTCGCCGACTTCGACGGCGTCGTGATCTCACCTGGTCCCGGAAGTCCTGACGTACCCGCAGATGTGGGTATATCCCGTACCGTCGTGACGTCGACGGACAAGCCGATTCTCGGCGTCTGCCTCGGGCACCAGATCATCGGCAGCGTCTTCGGGGCGAAGGTCGGGCCCGCCCCGAAGATAATGCACGGGAGGACTTCCCGGGTGCGTCACAGCGGCGACCGGCTGTTCCTCGGAATGACTGAGGTGTTCACCGCCGTACGGTACAACTCGCTGGCCGTGACGGGTATCGAGGCGCCGCTGGAGCTCATCGCCGAGGACGAGGACGGCATCGCCATGGCGATCCGCCACAGAGACAGACCGGTGTGGGGAGTTCAGTTTCATCCGGAGTCGATTCTCACCGAGGACGGAAAGGTCCTCCTGCGTAATTTCGTCGGGATCGTGGGCGACGACAAGGCCGTATCGTCCGATCACTCGGCCCTCAGCGGCACGATCGACTGTCGTTGGGTGTGCCTGTCAGGAGAGGTCGACGGCCGGACGCTGTTCGAAGAGTTCTGCGGCTCGTCGACGGAGTCCTTCTGGCTGGACAGTTCCGACACCGACCAGGGCCGGTTCTCCATCATGGGCGGGATGCCGGACGCCCTCTCGACAACGGTGAGTTACCGGGTGGCCGACCGCCGCGTCACGGTGACAGAGCCCGACGGTTCGGTTCGGTACGTGGACTCCGATGTGTTCACCTTCCTCAAAGAGCGGCAGTGCGCCGTCCGCGTGGACCGGGAGGAGTTGCTTCCCTTCGAATTCCGCCCCGGCTACGTCGGGTATTTCGGGTACGAGTTGAGGGCGGACACCGAGCGAATGACCCTTTCCCGGCATTCACACCTCCCCGATGCCAGGTTCCTGCTCACCGATCGCTATGTGGTCGTCGACCATCGAGAGCACCGGGTCTATCTGCTGTTCGCGTCGGGTCGCGGTCTGGGGAGCGGCGCCGACGCGCAGGAGTGGTTCGAGAAAGCCTCTCGGGCGGTGTCGCACGCGATGTCGGCCCTTCCTCGCGACATCGCCCCGGCGTCCCACGCGTACCCGAGGGACGTGGTGTTCCGGGACAGCAAGGAGTCGTACCTGGAGAAGATCCTCAGATGTCAGTCCTACCTCACCAGCGGTGACTCCTACGAACTCTGTCTGACCAACACCGCTTCCGTGGCCGGCTCCCTCGATGCCGTCACGACCTACGCGCGTCTTCGGGCCGCCAGCCCGGTCCCCTACGGCGCGTTCCTGCGGACACCGGGATTCTCCGTGCTGTCCGCCTCGCCCGAGAGGTTCATGACCATCACCGGCGATCGGTTCGTGCGCGTCAGTCCCATCAAGGGCACTCGCCGGCGCGGTGCGACCGAGGACGAGGACTCGGCGCTGAAGCGGGAACTCGCGACCGACGAGAAGGAGATCGCCGAGAATCTCATGATCGTCGATCTGATGCGGAACGATCTCAGTCGCGTCTCGGAGGTCGGGTCCGTCCGTCCCGTCGAGTTGTTCGGTGTGCATACCTTCGCGTCGGTACATCAGATGGTGAGCACCATCGAATCGAGACTCCGCCAGGACGTCGCGGCGGTGGACTGTATCCGGCTGTCATTTCCGCCCGGCTCGATGACCGGGGCGCCGAAGCTGCGCAGTATGGAGATTCTGGCCGGCCTGGAGGAAGAGCCCCGAGGTATCTATTCGGGCGTGCTCGGATGGGTGTCCCTCGACGGGCGGGCCGACTTGAGTGTGGTGATCAGAACTCTTGTCGTCGAAGAGAACTCCGCGTCGTTCGGAGTCGGTGGCGCGATCACATTGATGTCGGACCCGGAAGCGGAGTACGTCGAGACGCTGGTGAAGGCGACGGCCCCGAAGTCCGCCTTCGGGGGATCCCTCGATTGATGCCGTACGTCCGAGACAGCCATAGGTGAGCAATCAGGAGGCAGTGTGTCCGCCGACATCAACAAGGATCAAATTCTGGAGCTCACCCGCAAATACCATCAAACCGGTGCCGCCACGGAGTTCGTGCCGGGCGTCACCCCGATCTGGCCTTCCGGTGCCGCGCTCGACGAGGACGACCGGGTCGCGCTGGTGACCGCCGCGCTGGACATGCGCATCGCGGCAGGCGTCAGCGCGCAGAAGTTCGAGCGCGGTCTGGCGAATTTCTTCGGGCTGCGGAAGGCGCATCTGACGAACTCGGGATCGTCCGCCAACCTCCTGGCGGTGTCGGCGCTGACCTCCAGAACGCTCGGGAGGCGGCGGCTGCGCCCCGGGGACGAGGTCATCACGGTGGCCGCGGGCTTTCCGACCACGGTGAATCCGATCGTCCAGAACGGCTTGATCCCCGTATTCGTGGACGTCGAACTGGGCACGTACAACACCACGGTCGAGCGGGTGGCCGCCGCGGTCTCACCACGTACGCGGGCGATCGCGATGGCCCATACGCTGGGCAATCCCTACCAGGTCGCGGAGATGGCCGAGCTCGCGGAGCGGCACGGCCTCTTTCTGATCGAGGACAACTGCGATGCCATGGGCTCGATGTATCAGGGGCAACTCACCGGTACCTTCGGTCACTTCGCCACGGTCAGCTTCTACCCCGCCCACCACATCACCACGGGCGAGGGCGGTTGCGTACTGACCGACGACCTCAAGCTGGCACGGCTCGTGGAGCAACTGCGCGACTGGGGGCGGGATTGCTGGTGCGAGCCCGGCCAGGACAATACGTGCTTCAAGCGTTTCGACTACCAACTCGGCACGCTCCCCCACGGTTACGACCACAAATACATCTTCTCCGAAATCGGCTACAACCTGAAGACGACGGATCTACAGGCGGCGCTCGGCGTGAGCCAGCTCGGGAAGGTCTCGGAATTCGGTGAGATCCGGCGCCGGAACTGGAATCAACTGCGCCAGTCACTCGACGGATTGCCCGGACTGCTGTTGCCCGAGCCGACCCCGGGCAGCGATCCCAGCTGGTTCGGATTCGTGCTGACCGTGTTGCCGGAAGCGCCTTTCACCAGGCAGGAGTTGGTGGCATTCCTGGAAGAGCGGCGTATCGGTACCCGCCGGCTTTTCGGCGGCAATCTCACCCGTCATCCCGCCTACATCGGGCGGGACTACCGGATTTCCGGTGGGCTGGCCAACACCGACATCATTACCGAGCACACCTTCTGGGTGGGGGTCTATCCCGGCCTGCGCCCCGAGATGATCGAGTATGTGGCCGAAACCATCACGGAGTTCGTGCTGCACCGCGGCCGCGGGGCCGCGTGAAACCGCCAAACCTTGTTATCACATCCGTGATACCATTTCGCGGTGGGATATATCGATGTCAACTCTGTTTCTTACACGCTGCCGGACGGTCGGGTGTTGCTGGATGAGATCTCGTTCCGGGTGGGTGAGGGGAAGAAAGTCGCGCTGATCGGCGCCAACGGGTCCGGCAAGACCACGTTGCTGCGGACGATCGCCGGAGACCTCGCACCGCATGGTGGGGTGGTGAACCGGGGCGGAAGCCTGGGCGTCATGCGGCAGTTCATCGCTCGCGAGGGTGCCCAGGTGCGTGATCTGCTGCTGTCCGTGGTGGACCCCCGCGTCCGCCGGGTCGCGGCGACCATGGACGCGGCGGAAGCGGCCATGCGGGCGAGTGAGGACACCTCGGCGCAGATGGCGTATGCGAACGCGCTGGCCGAATGGGGTGATGTCGGCGGGTACGACGCCGAGGTGTTGTGGGACGTGTGCACCACCGAGGCGCTCGGCATGCCCTTCGAGCGGTGCCAACGGCGCGCCGTTCAGACGCTGTCGGGCGGTGAGCAGAAGCGGCTCGTCCTGGAGGCGTTGTTACGCGGCCCGGATCAGGTGCTGTTGCTCGACGAGCCGGACAACTTCCTCGACGTTCCGGGCAAGCGGTGGCTGGAGAGCCGGCTGACCGAAACACCGAAGACGGTCCTCTACATCAGTCACGACCGCGAGTTGCTGGCCCGCACGGCGCAGAGCATCATCACGGTCGAGCTGGGTGGGGCGGGAAACACCGCCTGGGTGTACCCGGGCGGTTTCGACACCTACCACCAGGCCCGGCTGGAGCGCTTCGAGCGGTTCGACGAGATGCGCAACCGATGGGACGAGGAGCGCGCCAAGCTGAAGTCCCTCGTCCAGATGTACAAGCAGAAGGCCTCCTACAACTCGGACATGGCTTCGCGATACCGCTCCGCCCAGACGCGGCTCGAACGGTTCGAGAAGGCGGGTCCGCCTCCCGCGCAGCCCCGCGAGCAGCATCTGTCGATGCGGCTGCGCGGCGGACGGACCGGTAAGCGGGCCGTGATCGGCGAAGGTCTGGAACTCACCGGGCTGATGAAGCCGTTCGATCTGGAGGTCTGGTTCGGCGAGCGGGTCGCCGTGCTCGGTTCCAACGGCTCGGGCAAGTCGCATTTTCTGCGTCTGCTCGCCGCCGGCGGCAGCGCCCCCGAGCCCGAACATCAGCCGGTGGGTGATCTTCCGGTGGAGCCCGTGTCGCACACGGGGGTGGCGCGGCTGGGCGCGAGGGTCCGTCCGGGCTGGTTCGCGCAGGTCCACGGGCGGCCCGACCTCGTCGGCCGCACGCTGGTCTCCATCCTGCACCGCGGCGACGAACACCGTGGCGGGCTGCCCCGCGAGGAGGCGTCACGGGTACTGGCCCGGTACGAACTGGCGAGTGCGGCGGAGCAGGACTTCGACTCACTGTCCGGGGGACAGCAGGCGCGTTTCCAGATTCTGCTGCTCGAACTCGGTGGTACGACACTGCTGTTGCTGGACGAGCCGACAGACAATCTTGATCTCGTCTCCGCCGAGGCGCTGCAACACGCGCTGCGCGGTTTCGAAGGGACCGTTCTCGCGGTGACGCACGACCGGTGGTTCGCCCGGGAGTTCGACCGGTTCTTCGTCTTCGGTTCCGACGGCACCGTCTACGAGGCGCCCGAGCCGGTGTGGGACGAGAAACGCGTTGTACGCCGCCGCGGCTGACCCGCGCCGCGGGAGCACGTCGGGCCGGAGCGATGAGCTCCGCCCGGTGTGCGTCCGCGGCGCGTACTACTTCGGGCTGTCGTCCTCGCCGATGTGGTGCACGCGGACCAGGTTCGTCGAGCCCGGGACGCCGGGCGGGGAGCCGGCCGTGATCACTACGATGTCGCCCTTGTCGCAGCGGCCGATCCGCAGCAGCTGCTCGTCGACCTGCTCGACCATCGCGTCCGTCGACTCCACGTGCGGTCCGAGGAACGCCTCCACACCCCAGGTGAGGTTGAGCTGCGCGCGGGTCGCCGAGTCCGGGGTGAAGGCCAGCAGCGGGATCGGCGAGCGGTAGCGGGAGAGGCGCTTGACCGTGTCGCCCGACTGTGTGAAGGCGACCAGGAACTTCGCGCCGAGGAAGTCGCCCATCTCGGCCGCCGCGCGGGCGACCGCGCCGCCCTGCGTGCGGGGCTTGTTGCGCTCGGTGAGCGGGGGGAGGCCCTTGGCCAGGACGTCCTCCTCCGCCGCCTCGACGATCCGGCTCATCGTGCGGACCGTCTCGACCGCGTACTTGCCGACGCTCGTCTCGCCGGAAAGCATCACCGCGTCGGTGCCGTCGATGATGGCGTTGGCGACGTCCGAGGCCTCCGCGCGGGTCGGCCGGGAGTTGTCGATCATCGAGTCGAGCATCTGCGTGGCGACGATGACCGGCTTCGCGTTGCGCTTCGCGAGCTTGATCGCGCGCTTCTGCACGATCGGCACCTGCTCCAGCGGCATCTCGACGCCGAGATCACCGCGCGCGACCATGATGCCGTCGAACGCGGCGACGATGTCGTCTATGTTCTCGACGGCCTGCGGCTTCTCGACCTTGGCGATGACCGGGACGCGCCGTTCCTCCTCGTCCATGATGCGGTGGACGTCGTCGATGTCGCGTCCGCTCCGTACGAAGGAGAGGGCGACGACGTCGGCGCCGATGCGCAGGGCCCAGCGGAGGTCGTCGACGTCCTTCTCGGAGAGCGCGGGAACGGACACCGCGACGCCGGGGAGGTTGAGGCCCTTGTTGTCCGAGACCATGCCGCCCTCGACGACGGTGGTACGGACGCGGGGCCCGTCGACCGCTGTGACCTCAAGGGTGACCTTGCCGTCGTCGACGAGGATGAGCTCACCGGCGGTCACGTCGTCGGCGAGTCCTTCGTAGGTCGTGCCGCAGGTGTGGCGGTCGCCTTCGAGGGGTTCGACGGTGATGGTGAATTCGTCGCCGCGTTCAAGGAGTACCGGGCCTTCACGGAAGCGCCCGAGGCGGATCTTCGGGCCTTGAAGGTCGGCGAGGATCCCCACGCTGCGGCCGGTTTCCTCGGCGGCTTTGCGTACGCGCTGGTAGCGCTCCTCGTGCTCGGCGTAGGTGCCGTGGCTGAGGTTGAAGCGGGCGACATCCATTCCGGCCTCGACCAGTGCTTTGATCTGGTCGTACGAGTCGGTGGCGGGCCCCAAGGTACAGACGATTTTTGCTCGGCGCATGAATCGAGACTAAACCTTACCGCCGGGTAGGTAATTGGTCTCACATGACTACTCAACAACCTTTGCATGAAGGGTTGTTGACAAGTGTTGAAGTGGGCGCCGGGGTGCTCTGATGAGCGTTATCGAGGATTTTCGCGTGCGCCGGTCAGAGAACCGGCGGTGTCATGGTGAAGCGCGCGTTCACCTGCGCGTAGACGGTCTGTCGCTGCGGTTCGAGGTCCAGCGCGGGGGCCGCGCCGGCGGCCTCGGGAGCGCCGCCGTAACTCACCGCGTACGCCTGAGCGCGCGGGGCGAACGGTACGGCGTTCTCCGCGCCGATGTCGGCGAGCTCGACGAGCGCGGCCAGGTTCGCGCCGAGCGCCGCGGCGTACTCCCGGGCCCGCTGGACCGCCTCGCGGACCGCCTGCCTGCGGGCCTCGCCGTGTGCGGGCGAATCGGGGCGCAGGGCCCACCAGGGGCCGTCGACGGTGGTGAGGTCGAGGTCGGCGAGGCGGGTGGTCAGTTCGCCGAGCGCGGTGAAGTCGGCGAGCTCGGCGCTGATGTTCACGCGGCCGTGGTAGGCGCGGATGCGTTCGCCGCGGCCGTGCCGGGTGAGTCCCGGGTTGATGGAGAAGGAGCCGGTCTCCAGCTTCTCGACGGCGTCGCCGTACGACTTGATCAGGGCCAGGGCCTCGTTGTTGCGGCGGGTGAGGTCTTCCAGGGCGGTGCGCCGGTCGGTGCCGCGCGCGCTGACCATGACGCCGATCCTGGCGATCTCCGGGTCGAACTCCAGGCGTGCCTCGCCCCGGACGGCGACCCTCGGGGTTTCCGGGGTGCCGTAGGGCGCGGAGGCGGGGGCGGGGGCATCGGTGGTCACGGCTGGGTTCTCCCTCGTACGACGGCGGGTTGTGGGGGTGACGGGGGCGGCGCGGCGTACGGCCTCCCCCGGTCCGTCCGGCCACTCTCCCATCCGGCTGCCGTCCGGGCACGACATTCGGTGGTCATCGGATCGAAACCCGTTGGGGGTGTTCGATTCCGCGTTCCTGCGTCAGAATCTAGCGGCCCTGTCTACGCGCGTTGTGCGCACGGTTTGACGAGTACGAGGGAGTAGCGATGCCGCTGAACCGAAGGACGTTCCTGGGCCGGTCGGCCGCCGCCGGAGCGGGTGTGGCGATCACCGGGGGCGCCGTCGTGCCCGCGGAGGCGCGGGAGTACGGCGACGGCCACGGACATGGCCACGGGCGTCCGAAGCGGTACTCGTTCACCGTGATGGGCACCACCGACCTGCACGGGAACGTCTTCAACTGGGACTACTTCACGGACAAGGAGTTCGACGACAAGGACCGCAACGACGTCGGTCTGGCGAAGATCTCCACCCTGGTGAACCGCATCCGTAAGGAGAAGGGCCGGGGCAACACTCTGCTCATCGACGCGGGCGACACCATCCAGGGCACCCAGCTCTCGTACTACTACGCCAAGATCGACCCGATCACGGCGAAGCGCGGCCCCGTGCACCCGATGGCGCAGGCGATGAACGCGATCGGTTACGACGCGGCCGCGCTCGGCAACCACGAGTTCAATTACGGCATCCCGGTGCTCCGCAAGTTCGAGGAGCAGTGCCGTTTCCCGCTGCTCGGTGCCAACGCGCTGGACGCGAAGACGCTGCGGCCGGCGTTCCCGCCGTATGTGATCAAGCGGCTGCGGACACCGCACGGGCGTGATGTGCGGGTGGCCGTGCTGGGGCTGACGAACCCGGGCATCGCGATCTGGGACAAGGCGAACGTCCAGGGCAGGATGACGTTCCCGGGGCTGGAGGAGCAGGCCGCGAAGTGGGTGCCGAAGCTGCGGTCGATGGGCGCGGACGTCGTGATCGTCTCCGCCCACTCGGGGTCGAGCGGCACGTCCTCCTACGGAGATCAGCTTCCGCACATCGAGAACGCGGCCGGTCTGGTGGCCGAGCAGGTGCCGGGCATCGACGCGATCCTGGTCGGTCACGCGCACAGTGAGATTCCGGAGTACCGGGTCACCAACAAGGAGACCGGCAAGGACGTGGTGCTGTCCGAGCCGCTGAAGTGGGGGCAGCGGCTGACGCTGTTCGACTTCGACCTGGTGTGGGAGCGGGGCCGCTGGTCGGTCGAGAAGGTGGGCGCGCAGGTCCTCAACTCCAACACGGTGGAGGAGGACCGGAAGATCACGGGGCTGCTCGCCGACGAGCACCGCAAGGTCGTGGCGTACGTCAACCAGGTCATCGGGACGTCGACGGCCGCCATGACGACGGCCGACGCACCCTGGCGGGACGAGCCGCTGATCGACCTGATCAACCATGTGCAGACGGAGACGGTGAAGGCCGGTCTCGCGGGCGGTGAGTGGGCGGCGCTGCCGCTGCTGTCGCAGGCGTCGTGCTTCTCGCGTACGGCGGGGATCCCGGCGGGCGAGGTGACCATCAAGGACGCGGCGGCGCTGTACCCGTTCGAGAACACCCTGGAGGCACGTCTGCTGACGGGCGCTCAGATCAAGGACTATCTGGAGTTCTCGGCCAAGTACTACGTGCGGACGCCCGCCGGTGCGCCGGTGGACACCTCGAAGCTGACGAACGCCGACAACATCCCGGACTACAACTACGACGTCGTGTCGGGGCTGACGTACGACATCGACATCGCCGAGCCGGCCGGTTCGCGGATCGTGAATCTCTCCTTCGAGGGGAAGCCGCTCGACCCGGCGGCGAAGTTCGTCCTGGCAGTGAACAACTACCGGGCGAGCGGCGGCGGCAACTTCCCGCATGTCGCGGGCGCCCAGCAGCTGTGGGCCGACCCGGACGAGATCCGGAACACGATCATCACGTGGGTGCAGACGGAGAAGACCGTCGACCCGGCCGCGTTCGCCTCGGTGGACTGGAAGCTCACGCGCGACGGCACCCCGGTCTTCTGACTCGTCGCGCGATGACGCGCCGGCGTGGTGCCGTCCCCTCGGCACCACGCCGGCGCACCCCCTTGTGAGCGTCGGCGCGTGGCTCCGGCGCCCGGAGTCAGCGCACTTCGGAGAGCGGCACGAGACCCCTGGGCACCGGCACCTGCCGGTGCCTTTCCTGTCCGTCGAGGCCGAAGCTGGTGAACGCGGTCCGGCGCGGCAGCGGGTAAGGCTCGGTGCCGGTCAGCGAGTTGAGGATCGTCGCGCTGCGCCAGGCGGCGAGTCCGAGGTCGGGGGTGCCGACGCCGTGCGTGTGGCGTTCGGCGTTCTGTACGTACACCGAGCCGGTCACCGTGGGGTCGAGCATCAGCCGGTACCGGTCGTCGACGCGCGGGCGCTGGGACGTGTCGAGCCGCATGTACGGGTCGAGTCCGGCCAGCAGCCGGGAGAGCGGGCGCTCGCGGTAGCCGGTGGCGAGGACCACGGCGTCGGTGGTGAGCCGGGAGCGGCCGGACTGCTGGGCGTGTTCCAGGTGCAGTTCGACTCGGGTGGCGCCGACGCGTCCAGCCGTACGGACGAGGACGCCGGGGGTCAGGACGGCGTCGGGCCAGCCGCCGCGCAGTGTACGGCGGTAGAGCTCTTCATGGATGGCCGCGATGGTGCCGGCGTCGATGCCTTTGTGGAGCTGCCACTGGCGCGGGACGAGTTCGTCGCGTACGCGTTCGGGCAGGGCGTGGAAGTAGCTGGTGTAGTCGGGGGTGAACTGCTCCAGGCCGAGCTTGGAGTACTCCATGGGCGCGAAGGCCTCGGTGCGGGCCAGCCAGTGGAGTTTCTCGGCTCCGGCGGGGCGGGCGCGCAGCAGATCGAGGAAGACCTCGGCGCCGGACTGCCCGGAGCCGACGACGGTGATGTGCTCGGCGTCGAGGATCCGCTCGCGGTGGGTGAGGTAGTCGGCCGAGTGGATCACGGGAACGGCCGGGGTCTCGGCGAGGAGCTTGAGCGGTTCGGGGACGTACGGCTCGGTGCCGATGCCGAGCGCGACGTTACGGGTGTACGCGCGGCCGAGCGCGTCGACCTCGCCGTCCTTGTCGAGTTGGGTGAAGTCGACCTCGAAGAGGGCGCGTTCGGCGTTCCAGCGGACGGCGTCGACCTGGTGGCCGAAGTGGAGACCGGGGAGCTGTTCGCTGACCCAGCGGCAGTACGCGTCGTACTCGGCGCGCTGCATGTGGAAGCGCTCGGCGAAGTAGAACGGGTACAGCCGGTCGCAGGCCCTGAGATAGCTCAGGAAGGACCAGGGGCTCGCCGGGTCGACGAGGGTCACCAGGTCCGCCAGGAAGGGCACCTGGAGGGTGGTGCCGTCCAGGAGCAGCCCGGGGTGCCAGTGGAAGGCGGGGCGCTGTTCGAAGAAGGTGGCGGCGACGCCTCCGTGGACGCCGTCGGCGAGCGCGGCGAGGGAGAGGTTGAACGGTCCGATGCCGATGCCGACCAGGTCGTGCGGCTGGTCGTGATCGTCTGCTGACAGGTCGGTCATGGTGGTCCTTCAGGGCGCGTGGGCCAGATACACCAGGGGTCCGGGGTCGGTCGGGTGGTGCCCACGGTGCACAACGATCCGAACCCGGCGGGGGTAGCGGCGTGCGCTGAAGGAGAGTGTGTCTTCGGGAAGAGCTGTCTCCGTAAGGAGGACGGGCCGGCCCGTCCTCCTTACGGAGACAGCGCCGTCAGCCGGCCCGTACCCGCAGCGCGCGGCGCAGGTCGTCCAGTTGGTCGACCAGCTTGCGGCGCAGCGCGGGCACGAGGTCCGCTCCGGCCAGGCATTCCTCGCCCAGGCGCAGCGACTCCTCGTCCACCGCGTGCAGCGGGAAGGCGTAACGGCCGGCGCACTCGGCGATGGCCGGGCCGCGGCGGGAGGCCAGGTCGACGGCGTCGCTGTAGAAGCGCGGGACGTACGTGCGTACGAGGTCGGTCTGTTCGGGCTGCCAGAAGCCCTGGGCGGTGGCGGTGAAGAGGTAGTTGGACAGGTCGTCGGTCAGGAAGAGCCGTTCCCAGGCGGCGGCCTTGGCGTCGCCGTCGGGGAGGGCGGCGCGGCAGCGCGCGGCGCCTTCCCGGCCGGTGGCGCTGGGGTCGCGGTCGAGTTCCTCGCCGATGGCGGCGTCGTCGACGGCGCCGAGGACGGCGAGGCGGTAGAGGATGCGCCAGCGCAGTTCGGGGTCGAGTTCGGGGCCGCCGGGGACGCTGTCGGAGTTCAGCCAGTCCTGGATGCCGTCGGGCTGGGTGGCGGCGGAGATGAAGTGCCGTACGGCGGTGAGGCGCAGGCCGGGCGCGTTGCCGTCCTCGGTGCGGCGGATGAGGGCGCGGCAGATGGTGGTGAGGGTGGCGAGGGCGGCGGGCCGGTCTCCGGGGGCGAGGTAGCGGTCGGCGATCTGGGTGGCGGCGAAGCCGAGTACGCCTTGGACGATCGCGAGGTCGGACTCGTGGGGGAGGTGGTTGCGCGCGGCCTCCAGGTAGGCGGTGGGGGCCAGTTCGCCGTCGCGGACCATGTCGCGGGCCGCGTTCCAGACGACGGTTCGGGTGAGCGGGCCGGGGATGGCGGAGAGGGAGTCGAGGGCGGTGGCCCAGGAGCGGTCGTCGAGACGGACCTTGGCGTAGGCGAGGTCACCGTCGTTGAGGACGACCAGGTCGGGGCGGCGCCCCGGGCGGACGGTGGGGCCGTCCTGCTGCGGGATGTCGGTCTCGAAGCGGTCGCGCGGGGCGAGTCGGGCGGGGTCGACGAGGTCGCGGTCGTAGGTGCTGACGGCGATACGGTGCGGGCGGCTGCCGTCCTGGGCGACGTCGAGCGTCCAGCCGGTCTCGGAGCCGTTGCCGGTGACGGTGGGCGTGAGGGTGTCGACGCCGGTCGTACGGAGCCACTGCTCGGCCCACCGGTGCACGTCGCGGTCGGTGGAGGCCGCGAGGGAGTCGATGAAGTCGGCGAGGGTGGCGTTGCCGAACTTGTGCCGGGCGAAGTGTGTGTTGATGCCGGCGAGGAAGTCCTTCTCGCCGAGCCAGGCGACGAGTTGGCGCAGCGCGGAGGCGCCCTTGGCGTAGGAGATGCCGTCGAAGTTGAGCATCGCGGACTCGGTGTCGGGCACGGCCTCGGTGTCGGGCGCGACGGGGTGGGTGGAGGGCCGCTGGTCGGCGTCGTAACCCCAGGACTTGCGGTCTATGCCGAAGGCGACCCAGGTGTCGGTGTAGCGGGTGGCCTCGGTGAGGGTCTGGTAGCCCATGTACTCGGCGAAGGACTCGTTGAGCCAGATGTCGTCCCACCAGGTGAGCGTGACGAGGTCGCCGAACCACATGTGGGCCATCTCGTGGGCGATGACCATGGCCCGGGTCTGCCGCTCGGTGTCGGTGACGGCGGAGCGGTAGACGAATTCGTCGCGGAAGGTGACGAGGCCCGGGTTCTCCATGGCGCCCGCGTTGAACTCGGGGACGAAGGCCTGGTCGTAGGAGTCGAAGGGGTACGGCTCCTCGAACTTCTCGTGGTAGCGGTCGTAGCAGGCGCGGGTGATGGCGAAGATCTCGTCCGCGTCGGTGTCGAGGTGTGGTGCCAGGGAGCGGCGGCAGTGGATGCCGAAGGGCAGGCCCGCGTGCTCGGTGCGGACGGAGTGCCAGGGGCCGGCGGCGACGGCCACGAGGTAGGTGGAGAGGGGCGGGGTCGCCGCGAGGCTCCAGCGGCCGTCGCCCTCGTCGGTGGCGATGCCGTTGCCGAGGACGGTCCAGCCTTCGGGGGCGGTGACGTCAAGTTCGAAGACGGCCTTGAGGTCGGGCTGGTCGAAGACGGCGAAGACCCGTTGGGCGTCTTCGAGGAACAGCTGGGTGTAGACGTAGGTCTCGCCGTCGGCGGGGTCGGTGAAGCGGTGCATGCCCTCGCCGGTGCGGGAGTAGCGCATGGTGGCGTCGACGCGCAGTTCGTGCCGGCCTTCGGCGAGGCCGGGGAGCGCGAGCCGGTTCTCGGTGAGGGCGCCGGTGTCCAGGGGCTGTCCGTCGAGGGTGACGGAGCGCAGTCGTGCGGGCTTCAGCTCGACGAAGGTGTCTCCGGCCGCGAGGGCGGTGAACTCGATGGCGGCACGGGATTCGAAGGTCTCGTCGCCGGTGGTCAGGTCGAGGGCGACCGTGTACCGGTGGACGTCGATGAGCTGGGCACGGGTCTGCGCTTCGTCGCGCGTCAGTACGGACATGGGGACATGCTGCCCGATGGGGCTCGAACCGCGCAGCGTGTGGGGGTTGCGCTGTGAGCGCACGGGGTGGGGCGCCGGGTGGGGCACGGGAGGGCGGGCCCGTACCGCGGGTCACCGGTCGGTCAGGTCCGGCCTTCCGTGCGCCCCGAGTTGTCCGCGAGGGTCTCGTGGTGGCGGATCACCTCGGCGATGATGAAGTTGAGGAGCTTCTCGGCGAACGCGGGGTCGAGCCGGGCGCTCTCGGCGAGCTGCCGGAGCCGGGTGATCTGCCGGTGTTCACGGGCCGGGTCGGCGGGCGGCAGATGGTGTGCGGCCTTGAGGAGGCCGACCTGCTGGGTGCATTTGAACCGTTCCGCCAGCATATGGACGACGGCCGCGTCGATGTTGTCGATACTCCCGCGGAGCCGGTCCAGCTCGGCCTGGACGGACTGGTCGATGCCGCCGTTGTCACCGTTGTCGCTCGTGGTCATGGTGCGGAAGCTTAGGTCCTGCGAGGCGCCGGAAGGGATGGCGTCTCAAGGAGAGCGTGTGGTGATCGTCGGTGGGTGGTCCGGGTCCGGGACGCGGTCGCTCCAGCCGCCGGGGACGGTCCGGCCCTGGCGCTCGCGGAAGCGGACCGGCGCGGTGCCGACGCGGCGGGTGAACAGCCGGGAGAAATAGGCCGGGTCGTCGTAGCCGACGCGGCGCGCGACGGCGGCGACGGGCAGTTCGGTGGCGGCGAGGAGTTCCTTGGCTCGGCCGAGTCTGATGCCCAGCAGATAGTCCTTGGGGCTGCATCCGGCGCCCCTGCGTACGGCGTTGCGGAGTTCGGCGGGGGTCATGCCGTGCCGGGCGGCGTGTTCGGCGACGGAGAGCGGCAGGAAGGCGTCGCGGGCGAGGGCCTGGAGGACGAGGTCGCCCTCGGCGTTGGTGTCGGCGCGGGCGCGGCGCAGGGCGACGAGGAGTTCATGGACGGCGGCGCCGGTCTCGACCTCCAGGAGCGGGTTGTCGCGCCGGGCGGCGCGGACGATGCGGCCGACGGTGTCCGGTCTGCTCCGCGTGCCCGGTAGGTCCACGCACCGCTGATCCTTGTCCATGGACCGGTCCCTGGCCAGGGGTGAGGGTGGCGAGGGCGCGGCCGGGGCCGTACATCTGCGCGGAGTGGGAGAACGGCGAGCTGCCGCACCGGCTGACGGCGGCGGTGGGTTCGCGGGTGCCGGGGGACGCCGGCACGGTGCCTGTGCCCGGCACCGCACCGGCTGCGAAGGCGCCGCCCGGAGCGGCGAGGGCGGCGCCGGCCGCCACGACCGCGGTGGCGGCCACGACGGTTCTGCGGCGGGGCCTCGTTCTGCTGCGCCGGCGTTCAGGTCGCTCCTCTTCGTCCACGGTGTTCCGTGCACGTCGATTCGCGTCGCGAGGAGCGGGTGCGCCCATGGACAAAGGCGGGACAGGTCTTGGACCGACGCGCCGACGGCGTGTCCTGACCTGCCCCGCCCTCGGGGCTGGGCGCTCTACGGGTTCGGATCCGCTCGGATCAGAGGATCCGCTCGGATCAGAGAGACCGGAGGGGGATCAGAGAGTGGCCGCGGCCGACGCGATGGCGGAGGCGAAGGTGGAGACCTCGGTGTAGACACCGGGGTAGTTGGGCCGGGCACAGCCGTTGCCCCAGCTCACGATGCCGACCTGGATGAAGGCACCGGCGTTGTCCTTGCGGAACATCGGGCCGCCGGAGTCACCCTGGCAGGTGTCCGTGCCGCCGGCGGCGAATCCGGCGCAGATCTCTTCGCTCGCGATGATCTGGCCGCCGTACGACGAGTTGCAGCTGGCGTCGGAGACGAACGGGACGGTGGCCTTGAGGAGGTAGCGCTGCTGGGCGCCGCCCTCACGGGCCGCTCCCCAGCCGGCGACGGTGAAGTTGCCGTTGTTGTACGCGGTGGTGGTGGCGATCTTCAGGGTCGGCAGGTTGATGGGCTGGGCGAGCTTGATCAGCGCCCAGTCCTTCCCGGTGCCGTTGTACCCGGGGGCCTGGAGGACCTTGGTGGAGCGGACCTTGATGGCGCTGGTGCTCTGGAGGTCCACGACGCCCGCGGTGGCGGTGATGCTGGTGTTGTTGCCCGATCCGCTCACACAGTGGGCGGCGGTCAGCACGACGGTGGGCGAGTACAGCGAGCCGCCACAGCCCATCGAGAGGCGGACCATGAAGGGGAACTCACCCTGGGCGGCGCGGGTACCGCCGACGACGGGCGGCGCGAGGGGGGCGGCGGCCTGCGTCTTGGGCGCGTCCGGCACGGGCGCGGCGGAGGCGGAGGTGGTCTGGAGGCTGATGGCGGCGGCAATGACAGCGCCGGCAGCGATGCATCTCTTGAGGACACCCTGAATGCTCAACGGTCTGCCTTTCGTGGGGGCTTGAGGGATTTGCTCCTGTCACGGCACACGGGTCGACGCGCGTTGCGCGCCATTGGCATGAGCCCGACAGGAACGCGATCCGGATTATCCGGAGGGCAGGAGCGGCCCCACAAGATACGAATCTCGGCCAACCGAACGGTCGGCCTCCGGTCGCCGTCCGGCCACCGAACACCGGAACCCGCACAGACCGCCGGTCGCCGCGCGCGCGTCCTCCGACATGGCGCCCACACGGACGAAAACCGCGTGGTTGACGGAAACGGGAGAAACACGAGAGAGGGGTGGGTTCCGGACCAATTGGTCCGGAACCCACCCCTCCTCGTTCGTGTCACATCACGCGTGTCAGGCGCCTACCAGATGGCGCGCCGGACGATCGTCCGTCAAAGACCCGCCGCTGCCGACTGGATGTCGGCGGCGAAGGTGGACACCTCGGTGTAGACGCCCGGGAAGCCCGGCTGCGCGCAGCCCTGGCCCCAGCTGACGATGCCGACCTGGATCCAGCCGCCCGCGCCGTTGTCACGGAACATCGGGCCACCGGAGTCGCCCTGGCAGGTGTCGACGCCGCCCTCCTCGATGAAGCCGGCGCAGATCTCCTCGGACGGGACGAGGCTGCTGCCGTACGCGCCCTCGCAGTCGGCGTCGGAGACGAACGGCACGCCGGCCTTCAGCATGTACCGCTGCTGGCCACCGCCCTCGGTGGCCGCACCCCAGCCGGCGACGGTGAAGTCGCCGCTGTTGAAGCTGTCGTCGGTGGCTATGTCGAGCGTCGGCAGGTCGATCGGCTGGGCGAGCTTGATCAGCGCCCAGTCCTTGCCGGTGCCGTTGTAGCCGGGGGCCTGGAGGACCTCGGTGGAGTTGACCTCGACGGCGTCCGGGCTCTCCAGGTCCACGACGCCCGCCGTGGCGGTGATGCCGGTGTCGGGCCCGGAGCCGTCCACGCAGTGGGCGGCCGTCAGGACGATGTCCTGCTCGTAGAGCGCGCCGCCGCAGCCCATGGAGAGGCGGACCATGAAGGGGAACTCGCCCTGCTCGGCGGGGGTGCCGCCGACGACCGGCGGGGCCGGGGTGGGGGCGGCGGACGCGGAGGCGGGCTGCAGGCTGACACCGGCGAGGACGACCGCGCCGACGACAGCACATCTCTTGAGGGCACGCAGGAAGCTCAACTGACTGCCTTTCGTGGGGGGAAACAGTGCGTTCGGTTGTCTTGCGTGGGGCTGTCGTGCGTGAAGCTGTGTACGGATGACACTCAGCACGTGGGGGTGCCGTACGCATGGCGAAGCCGACCGACGACCAGTGAAACAAAAAGATCGCCCGCATCCGCCCGCCACAGCGTGATCCGGATTATGGGGAGGAAATCAGCCGTGGCACAAGATGTAGGTTTCAGCCAACCGAACGGTCGGGCCTCCCGCGGAGTCCGGCGACCGGCGCGGGGCGGCGTCCATCGACCGGTAGGCGGACCACACTCCCGTACCCCCGGCCGCCCACGCCCTTACGGAGCTCGCCGCCGTACAGTTGAGGACGGTCGACCGTCCTACGAAGGGGTAGTGGCGTGACGGACAGAGGCGCGACGAACGGCAGCCCGGTCGTACACGGCTATCCGCATCTGGACACCGCGCGGGCCGCGATCACGGCGCTCTACCGGCGGATGTCGGGTGACGGCATCCAGCAGTACGGCACCAGCGTCGCGCCCGCCGACGTCGCCTTCGCCGATGACGACGACCTCCATCTCGGAGTGCAGCGGGTGGCCCGCGCGCTGGTCCAGCAGTTGCATCTGCCGGACGCCCGGATGATCGTCAGCTTCCGCGAGATGGAGCACGCGGCGAGTGTCGAACTGACGGCGGGGCCTGAGTACTTCATCGAACTCAACGACCGCTTCCGGACGCACCGCAGGGACATCGGCGCCGCCCTCGCGCACGAGATCACCCATGTCCTGCTGCACCGGCTCGGGCTGAGCTTCCCGGGCACCCGGGACAACGAGATCCTGACCGACACCGTGACGACGTATCTGGGCGCGGGCTGGCTGCTGCTCGACGCGTTCCGGGAGGACCGGGACTCCAGCCAGAAGCTCGGCTATCTGACGCCGGAGGAGTTCGGTTACGTGCTGGCCAAGCGGGCCATCGTGTTCAACGAGGACCCGGCCATCTGGTTCACCAGCCCGCAGGGCTACACCGCGTACACGAAGGGCAAGGCCCAGGCCCTGCGGGACGAGCAGCAGCCGCCGCTGACCACGGCGGGCTGGTCGGGCCGGCACCGGTACGCCAAGGACCGCCGTTACGCGCTCGACCACCCGGGCGAGTCCGGGGACGCCGGGCGCCCGTACGCCTTCGAGACACTGCCGGACGGACTGCGGGTGTCGTTCCCCTGCCCCACCTGCCATCAACGCATCCGCGTGCCGGTCAGGGGGCGGGTGCGGGCGCGGTGCCAGCTCTGTCACACCGTGCTCGACTGCGACACCTGAACTCCCCCTTACCGGACAGGACTTCACCGCACCGGAGGAGGTCCGTCGATTTATCGATTTGGCGTGAATGGCCTCACCGGGCGAAGGTCGAAGGATGAGAGACGAGCGGACAGCGGACTTCGACGGCGCGCCCGGCGACGCGTCCGAAGACGCCCACGACGAGCTGTTCTCGGCCGTGTACGAGGGCCGGGACGACGCCGTCGTACGTCTGCTGCGCTCCGGCGTTCCCGCCGAGGCGACCGATCAGGACGGCCAGAGCGCGCTTTACGCGGCGGCCGTCAGCGACGAACCCGGTGTGCTCCGGCTGCTGCTGGCGGCGGGCGCCGACCCCGAGCGGGCGAGCGGCCCCGGCGACGGTGACCTGCCGCTGTGCGGGGCCGCGTGCGGCGGTCATACGGAAGTGGTGCTGGCCCTGCTGGCGGCGGGCGCGCACCCCGACCGGCGTGAGGCGTACGGCTTCACGGCGCTGGCCTGGGCCGTCGGGCAGGGCCACGCGGCCACGGTGGAGGCTCTGCTGGCGCACGGCGCGGACCCCGACCTCCCCGGTCCCGGCGGTGGCGCCCCGGACGGCGAGCCCCCGCTGGTGACGGCCGCCCGGCGCGGCTCGCCGTCGACCGTACGGGCACTGCTGCGGCACGGCGCGGGCGCGCGCGAGGAGGCGCTGGCCGAGGCCCGGCGGTGGACCGCGCCGGAGGCGGTGGAGCACGAACTGCACGCCGAGCTGCTGCCGATGGCCGGTGAGGGCGACGAGACGGTGGTGCGCCGGATCGAGGAGGACGGCGGGGTGACGGTCGTCGTCGAGACGTTGAAGGACGGTGTGCCGGTCGCGAGCCTGGAGCGGCAGACCGGGCACGGGGCGATCGCCACGGTCCTGGAGGAATCCCTGGGCCTTCAGGCGCCGTTCGAGGAGCTGGCGGTGCGGGCGCTGCGGTGCGGGGTGCCCTCACGGGACGACTGGCGGGAGCCGGTGGCCGCGCTGTGGCGGCGCGGCGACGAGGAGTCGTTCCAGGCGGCGCTCGCCTGGTTGGCGAGCGACGATCCGCCGCGTCGCGCCTTCGCCGCCGACGTGCTCGCGGGGCTCGGCATGGCGGACGGGGACAAGCCGTTCGCGGACCGCGCGCTGCCGCCGCTGCGGGAGTTGTGCGCCGAGGCCCGGACGCCGGAGCTGATCGGCGCCTGCGTGACGGCGCTCGGGGCGCAGGGCGATGCGGCCGTCCTGCCGGAGATACTGCGGCACACCGGGCATCCGGACCCCGGGGTACGCCGCCGGGTGACCACCGCGCTGGCCGGGCTGGTGGCGGGTGACCACGAGGAGGGAATCGCGGCGCTCACCGTGCTCAGCGCGGACATCGACAACTCGGTGCGGGAGCGGGCGACGACGGCCCTGGCGGCGGCCGACGCGGACACGCCCGGGATCCGCGAGGCACTGGCGGCGCGGCTGACGGACCCGGTGGCGGTCGCGGCGGCCGAGGCGGCGCGGGGACTCGCGGTGCGGGAGGATCCGAGGGCGGTGGACGCGCTGGCGAGGATGCTCGCCGACGGGAAGGTGGCCGGTCACGCGCGCGAGACGGCGGCCGAGGCGGTGAGCGATCTGCCGGACGCGGCGGTGCGGCGGAGGCTGGAAGGCCTGCTGCCGCGCGGCCGGTGAGCCACCGGGGCCGGCGAGTGACCCGGGCCGGTGGCCCTGACGACGGTTCAGAGCAGCCGCAGGGTGCCCGGCGCCCGCTCGTCGATGATCTCCGTGAGCCAGTCGAAGACCGTGCTGCCACGGCCCGCTTCGGCCTCGTCCAACTGCCCTTGGACCAACGCCCTGTTGGCCTCGGGAACGCGCGCCAGCCGGGCCCGGAGCTGCCGGGCGGTCTCCTCGTGGCCGAGCGCCCGGCGGGAGACCTCGTGGTCGCGCCACTCGATGACGAAGTCCCGGTCGTCCGGCGTCCCGAAGCCACCGCTGAGGCAGTCGGCGAACGCGTCGAGATTACGGCCGAAGTAGCCGTCCGGGCCGTTCACGGCTTCGCCGATCACCTGCCAGAAGCGCTCAAGACCGGTGACCTCCGCCCCGGGGATCACATACGTAACTGTCATGGGGCGGAGGCTACCTGTCTGTCGTCGGCCGGCCGGGCGGTGCGGGATCAGCAGCCGTGGTCGACCAGGTCGAAGGACTCGTAGTGGTCGGCGGTGTAGTAGTCCTGCTGCTGGTTACCGGTCACGATGCGGCGCGCGCCGCGGTCGGGAGAGCCCGGCGTCTCGACGGTGTACTCGTGGTAGTAGCCGGTGGACTGCTGGGGCAGGATGCCCTCGCGGTTCTGGAAGACCCCGCCGTCCTGCGGGTACGGGTAGGGGCCGCCCTGGTCGATCAGGTCAAGGGTGTCGTGCGCCTGGGACGGCAGGTCCGAGTAGCAGATGTCGCCGACCGCGAGCGGGGCGGCCGTGGCGGCTCCGGCCGCCGTGCCGCCGACGAGGAGAGTGGACAGGAGGGCGGCAGCGCCGCCGATGAGGGCGATTCGTGGGGGGATTCGCATGCCCTCATGATGACGCGCGTAGACGTGTGCACGTCAATCCCAAGTCGGTGGAGTTTTCGGGAAGTCAACCGGTCGGTACGGGCACGACATCCGCCCGTTGTTGCCGGTTTGTCGTCGGGGGCGGACAGGCTGCCCGCCTGTCCGGCCCCCGGCGAACGACTCGGAGCCGGCTATGCGGCGGTGCGCCGGCCACCCTCGGCGCCGCGCTCCGGCGGGCGGCCACGACGGCCGCCCCGGCTGCCGCGCCCGGAACCGCCGGCCGCGCCCAGCCGTGTCCCGCCGCCGCCCGCGCCCGCGCCGTTGGTCCGCCGCGCCGGGCGCGACGCGCGCGCCTTCTGCGGCTTCCGTACGGCGGGCTGCGGCACCTCGATGGTGATCGCGACCCCGGAGGGCTCCCGCGCCCCGGTCAGCCGCGTCAGTTCCTCGTCGGTCGACTTGAGGCTGGTGGTCCTCGGGGCGATGCCCGCGTCCGACATCAGCCGTGTCATCTCCCGCTTCTGCTCGGGCAGGACGAGCGTCACGACGCTGCCGGACTCACCGGCGCGCGCGGTGCGTCCGCCGCGGTGCAGATAGTCCTTATGGTCGACGGGCGGATCGACGTTGACGACCAGGTCGAGGTCGTCGACGTGGATGCCGCGCGCGGCGACGTTCGTCGCGACGAGCACGGTCACCTCGCCGGTCTTGAACTGGTCGAGCGTGCGGTTGCGCTGCGGCTGGGACCGGCCGCCGTGCAGTCCCGAGGCCCGTACGCCGCTCGCCAGCAGCCGCTTGACCAGCCGGTCCACCGACCGCTTGGTGTCCAGGAACAGCAGCACCCGGCCCTCGCGGGCCGCGATCCGCATGGTGACGGCCTTCTTGTCGGTCTCGTCCATGACGTAGAGGACGTGGTGCTCCATCGTCGTGACCGCACCCTGGGAGGGGTCGACGGAGTGGACGACGGGGTCGGTCAGGTACTGCCGTACGAGCCGGTCGATGTTCTTGTCGAGCGTCGCGGAGAACAGCATCCGCTGCCCGTCCGGCCGTACCTGCTTGAGCAGCGCGGTGACCTGCGGCATGAAGCCCATGTCGGCCATCTGGTCGGCCTCGTCGAGGACGGTGATGGTGACCTGGTCCAGCCGGCAGTCGCCGCGTTCGATGAGGTCCTTGAGCCGTCCGGGCGTCGCCACGAGCACTTCGGCGCCGCGGCGCAGCGTCCCGGCCTGCTTGCTGATCGACAGGCCGCCGACGACGGTGGCCATGCGCAGGTTCACCGCGGTGGCGTACGGCGTGAGGGCGTCGGTGACCTGCTGCGCCAGCTCGCGGGTGGGCACCAGCACCATCGCGTACGGCGCGCGCGGCTCGGCGCGACGGCCGGCGAGGCGGGCCAGCAGCGCGAGGCCGAAGGCGAGGGTCTTGCCGGATCCGGTACGGCCCCGGCCGAGGATGTCGCGGCCCGCGAGGGAGTTCGGGAGGGTGGCGCCCTGGATCGGGAAGGGCTCGGTCACACCCAGGGAGGTGAGGGTCTTGAGCAGTGCCGCGGGCATGTCGAGCTCGTCGAACGCCTCGACGGCGGGCAGCGCGGGGGTGATGGTTTCCGGGAGCGTGAACTCCTGGGGGCGCGCGACGCGGCGGACCGGCGCCTTCGCCGAGCCTTTTGTGGGGCTCTTGGCGCGGGAGTGGACCGGTCGCTTACCGGCCGGGCGGGGTGCGCGGGCCGGGCGTTCGGGGCGAGTCATTCGGTGAAGAACCTTCCTGGGGCGTTTCCGGCCCGGGCCTAGGGGGTGTCTTGTCGATCAGGCCGGATCAGGGAGCGGGGTCTGGTGCGTGCGATCGCAAGGCGGAGGAGGGAGACAACGCGGAGCGCTGGCGACCGACGACAACGCGGCGAGCGTGCGTGCCAGGGACCGCGAGCCCGGCAAGATCGGCAAGGCACCCCCTAAGGGCTGTCCCGTAATCCCCGGCGGGCGCACGACGACAGCTACGGCACCTCGCCGTGTTGTCGGATCGCCCGAATACGCCCGGTACGAGGACGACCCTCCGACTTGCGATGCACCGCATCTGACGCCGCGCGCTGATCCACCGGGGATTACGGGACAGCCCTTAGGGACAGCACAAGCCGGGACCCGCACCGTGCAGGTGCGGGCCCCGGCTGCGAGGTACGCGTCCGGAAATTAGGCCGGGACGATGTTCTCCGCCTGCGGGCCCTTCTGGCCCTGCGTGACGTCGAACGAGACCTTCTGGCCCTCCTGGAGCTCACGGAAGCCCTGGGTGGCGATGTTCGAGTAGTGGGCGAAGACGTCGGCGCCGCCGCCGTCCTGCTCGATGAAGCCGAAGCCCTTTTCCGAGTTGAACCACTTCACGGTTCCAGTAGCCATGTCATTCTCCTAAAACAGGTGCAGAGACGAATCCGCACTTCACGGATTCCTCGTCGCCGCATTGAGCCCCATCCGGAGAAGCCGGCGAAAACAATAAAATGCGCCTGAGGAACATTCCCGTCAGGCGCACATAAAGTTCATGGGTACCAAAACTGCAACGCGGTCAGCCTAGCACGGTCCCGGGGCTTACCCGGATCCGACACGCCCGGTACCGATCGAACGGCGTCCGCGCGGGTCAGCCGCGCAGGATGCCCCGCGCGCGGGCCGCCCCGAGCCACTGCGGGAATTCCGCGACGAGCCGGTCGTACAGCACGTCGTCCGGCACCTCGCGCGGGTCGAGCCCGGCGTGGAAGAAGCCCGCGTTGTCGACGGACCGCTTCTGCGGGACGGCCAACTCATCAAGTTTTTCAAGGAAGTTGAACTGCGAGCTGCGCTTGTTGCCGAAGCCGACGAACTGCCAGAACAACGGGAGTTCGGCCGCTTTGCAGAGATAGCGCTCCGCGGCGAGTTTGTTGATCGGCCCGCCGTCGGTCTGGAAGACCACCAGGGCGGGCGCGGTGGACCCGCTGTCCAGATAGTGGTCGATCACCGCGTCCATGGCGAGGTGGTAGCTCGTCCTGCCCATGTGCCCGAGCCCGGAGACGATCCGGTCGATACGGCCGCGATGGTCGGCGAGCGCGATGTCCGTCTCGGCGTCGACGTCCGTGGAGAAGAAGACGACGGGGACGACACCGTCGTCGTCCAGATTCGCCGAGAGGCCGAGCACCCGGTCGGCGAACGCCTGGACGCTGCCGTCCTGGTAGTACTCGCGCATCGATCCCGAGTAGTCGAGGACCAGATAGACCGCGGCGCGCTGACCGCTCATCCCGTGCTTGTGCAGGGATATGCCCGCCGCCCGGTAGTGCCCGACGAGCGCGGGCGCGGTCTCCTCGACCTTGCGGAGGCTGATCGCCGGGCCTGCCGCGAAGGGCGCTGTGGTCATGAGCGTTGCCGTTCACTCGACAAGACACCCCTAAGGGGGGTGCGTCGAGGCTACACAGCACGGCGCGCACATGCCACGGCGCCCGCCGTCGTCCGGTCGGGGACTGGCGGGCGCCGTGTCTTGCGGAGGGTCCAGGGGACGTCCCCCGGGCCGTCACCGTCCGTACGCCGTTGTACGGGACGTTCTCTTGTCTCAGACCGTGAGTGAACGGTCCGTCGGGCGGATCGGGGCGTGCAGTTCGCTCGCTCCGGTCAGATAGCGGTCGACGCCGCGCGCCGCCGAACGGCCTTCGGCGATGGCCCACACGATCAGGGACTGGCCGCGACCCGCGTCACCCGCAACGTACACGCCGTCGACGTTGGTCGCGTACTCGGCGTCCCGTGCGACGTTGCCGCGCGCGTCCAGTTCGAGGCCGAACTGGTCGACGAGGCCGTTGGACCGGTCGGTGCCGGTGAATCCCATGGCGAGGGTGACCAGTTGGGCGGGGATGGTCCGCTCGGTGCCGGGCTTCGGTTCCGGCCGGCCGTCCTTGAACTCGACCTCGGTGAGGTGCAGCGACTGGACATTGCCGTCCTCGTCGCCCTCGAAGTGGGTGGTGGAGACGGAGTAGATCCGCTCGCCGCCCTCCTCGTGCGCGGAAGTGACCTTGTAGAGCATCGGGAAGGTCGGCCAGGGCTGGTTCGGGGCGCGCTCCTCGCCCGGCCGGGGCATGATCTCCAGCTGGGTGACGGACGCGGCGCCCTGGCGGTGGGCCGTACCGACACAGTCCGCGCCGGTGTCACCGCCGCCGATGACCACGACGTGCTTGCCCTCGGCGGTGATCGGGGAGACCGTGAGGTCGCCCTCCTGCACCTTGTTGGCGAGCGGCAGATACTCCATGGCGAAGTGGATGCCGTTCAGTTCACGGCCGGGCACGGGCAGGTCGCGCGAGACGGTGGCACCGGCCGCGATGACCACGGCGTCGTAGCGCCGGCGGAGCTTCGCCGCGTCGATGTCGCGGCCGATCTCCGTCTCCGTACGGAACTTGGTGCCCTCCGCTCGCATCTGCTCGATACGGCGGTTGATGTGGGACTTCTCCATCTTGAACTCGGGGATGCCGTAGCGCAGCAGGCCGCCGATGCGGTCGGCGCGCTCGTACACGGCGACCGTGTGGCCGGCCCGGGTGAGCTGCTGGGCCGCGGCCAGGCCGGCCGGGCCCGAGCCGATGACGGCGACGGTCTTGCCGGACAGCCGCTCCGGCGGGCGCGGGACGACGTCGCCGTTGTCCCACGCCTTGTCGATGATGGAGACCTCGACGTTCTTGATCGTGACGGCGGGCTGGTTGATGGCCAGCACGCACGCGGACTCGCACGGCGCGGGGCAGAGCCGGCCGGTGAACTCCGGGAAGTTGTTCGTCGCGTGCAGCCGCTCGCTCGCCGCGGTCCAGTCCTCGCGGTACGCGTAGTCGTTCCACTCGGGGATGAGATTGCCGAGCGGACAGCCGCTGTGGCAGAAGGGGATGCCGCAGTCCATGCAGCGTCCGGCCTGCTTGCTGATGATCGGGAGCAGTGAGCCCGGAACGTAGACCTCGTTCCAGTCGTGTCTGCGCTCGTCCACCGGGCGGGACTTGGCGACCTCGCGCCCGGTGGTCAGGAAGCCCTTGGGGTCAGCCATTGGTCGCCGCCTCCATCATCTTCTCGGTGGTCTCCTGCTCGGAGAGACCGGCGAGCTCAGCGGCGTCCTTGGCGGCGAGCACTGCCTTGTAGGTGGAAGGAATGATCTTGCTGAACCGGGCCACGGAGGTGTCCCAGTCGGTCAGCAGCTTCTCCGCGACGGTGGAGCCGGTCTCCTCGTGGTGGCGGCGCACGACGTCGTGCAGCCACTTCTTGTCGGTGTCGGAGAGGTCGGTCTCCACGGCGCCGAGGTTGCCGGCGTTGACGTTGTCGGCGTCGAGGTCGATGACGTACGCGACGCCGCCGGACATGCCGGCCGCGAAGTTGCGCCCCGTCTCGCCGAGGACGACGGCGTGGCCGCCGGTCATGTACTCGCAGCCGTGGTCGCCGACACCCTCGGAGACCACCGTGGCGCCGGAGTTGCGGACGCAGAAGCGCTCGCCCGTGCGGCCGCGCAGGAACAGTTCGCCGCCGGTCGCGCCGTAGGCGATGGTGTTGCCCGCGATGGTCGAGTACTCGGCGAGGTGGTCGGCGCCCCGGTCGGGGCGGACGACGACCCGGCCGCCGGAGAGGCCCTTGCCCACGTAGTCGTTGGCGTCGCCCTCCAGGCGCAGCGTGACGCCGCTGGGCAGGAAGGCGCCGAACGACTGGCCCGCCGAGCCGGTGAAGGTGATGTCGATGGTGTCGTCGGGCAGTCCCGCGCCGCCGAACCTCTTGGTCACCTCGTGGCCGAGCATCGTGCCGACGGTGCGGTTGATGTTGCGGATCGCGATCTGGGCGCGGACCGGCTGGGCGGCCTCGGGGCTCTCGGCGGCGAGCGCGTCGGCGGCCAGCTTGATCAGCTGGTTGTCGAGCGCCTTGGCCAGGCCGTGGTCCTGCTCGACGATCCGGTGCCGTACGGCGCCGTCGGGCAGGGCGGGCACATGGAAGAGCGGCCGGAGGTCCAGGCCCTGAGCCTTCCAGTGGTCCACGGCCCGCTCGGTGTCCAGCAGCTCGGCGTGCCCGACCGCCTCTTCGAGCGTACGGAAGCCCAGCCCGGCCAGGATCTCGCGGACCTCCTCGGCGATGAACTCGAAGAAGTTGACGACGTACTCGGCCTTGCCGGAGAAGCGCTCGCGCAGCACCGGGTTCTGGGTGGCGATGCCCACCGGACAGGTGTCGAGGTGGCAGACGCGCATCATGACGCAGCCGGAGACGACGAGCGGCGCGGTGGCGAAGCCGAACTCCTCGGCGCCCAGCAGCGCGGCGACGACGACGTCACGGCCGGTCTTGAGCTGGCCGTCGGTCTGCACGACGATCCGGTCGCGCAACCCGTTGAGCAGCAGGGTCTGCTGGGTCTCGGCGAGGCCGAGCTCCCAGGGACCGCCCGCGTGCTTGAGCGAGGTGAGCGGGGACGCGCCCGTACCGCCGTCGTGGCCGGAGATCAGGACCACGTCGGCGTGGGCCTTGGAGACCCCGGCCGCGACCGTGCCGACACCGACCTCGGAGACCAGCTTCACGTGGATGCGGGCGGCCGGGTTGGCGTTCTTGAGGTCGTGGATCAGCTGCGCGAGGTCTTCGATGGAGTAGATGTCGTGGTGCGGCGGCGGCGAGATGAGGCCGACGCCGGGCGTGGAGTGCCGGGTCTTGGCGACCCACGGGTAGACCTTGTGGCCGGGCAGCTGGCCGCCCTCACCGGGCTTGGCGCCCTGGGCCATCTTGATCTGGATGTCGTCGGCGTTGACGAGGTACTCGCTGGTGACACCGAAGCGGCCGGAGGCGACCTGCTTGATGGACGAGCGGCGCTCCGGGTCGTGGAGCCGGTCCGCGTCCTCGCCGCCCTCGCCGGTGTTGGACTTGCCGCCGAGCTGGTTCATCGCGATGGCGAGGGTCTCGTGCGCCTCCTTGGAGATGGAGCCGTACGACATGGCGCCGGTGGAGAAGCGCTTGACGATCTCGGAGGCCGGCTCGACCTCGTCCAGGGCGACGGGCTCGCGGCCGGAGGCGAAGCTGAAGAGTCCGCGCAGCGTCATGAGGCGCTCGGACTGCTCGTTCACCCGGTCCGTGTACTGCTTGAAGATGTCGTAGCGGCGGTTGCGGGTGGCGTGCTGGAGACGGAAGACCGTGTCCGGGTCGAAGAGGTGCGGCTCGCCCTCGCGGCGCCACTGGTACTCGCCGCCGATGTCCAGCGCGCGGTGCGACGCGGAGATACCGGAGGGCGGGTACGCCTTGGCGTGACGGGCGGCGACCTCCTGGGCGACGATGTCGAGACCGGCGCCGCCGATCTTGGTCGCCGTACCGCTGAAGTACTTCTCCACGAACGCCTCGTCGAGACCGACGGCCTCGAAGACCTGCGCGCCGCGGTAGGAGGCGACGGTGGAGATGCCCATCTTGGACATGACCTTCAGGACGCCCTTGCCGAGGGCGTGGATCAGGTTGCGGATGGCGTTCTCGGGCTCCAGGCCCTCGATGAAGGTGCCCGCGCGGACGAGGTCCTCGACGGACTCCATCGCCAGGTACGGGTTGACGGCCGCGGCGCCGTAGCCGATGAGCAGCGCGACGTGGTGCACCTCGCGTACGTCACCCGCCTCGACCAGCAGCCCCACCTGGGTGCGCTGCTTGGTGCGGATGAGGTGGTGGTGCACGGCCGCGGTGAGCAGCAGGGACGGGATGGGCGCGTGCTCGGCGTCGGAGTGCCGGTCGGAGAGCACGATCATCCGCGCGCCGCTCTCGATCGCGGCGTCGGTCTCGGCGCGGATCTCCTCGATACGGGCGGCCAGGGCCTCGCCGCCGCCGCTGACCCGGTAGAGGCCGGAGAGCGTGGCGGTGGTCATGCCCGGCATGTCGCCGTCGGCGTTGACGTGTATGAGCTTGGCCAGCTCGTCGTTGTCGATCACCGGGAACGGCAGGGTGACGCTCCGACAGGCAGCGGCGGACGGCCGCAGGATGTTGCCCTGGGGGCCCAGGGTGGAGCGCAGCGAGGTGACGAGCTCCTCGCGGATGGCGTCCAGCGGCGGGTTGGTGACCTGCGCGAACAGCTGGGTGAAGTAGTCGAACAGCAGCCGGGGGCGCGCGGACAGCGCGGCGATCGGGCTGTCGGTGCCCATGGAGCCGAGCGGTTCGCCGCCGGTACGGGCCATCGGCGCGAGGATGATCCGCAGCTCTTCCTCGGTGTAGCCGAAGGTCTGCTGGCGGCGGGTGACGGAGGCGTGCGTGTGCACGATGTGCTCGCGCTCGGGGAGGTCCTCAAGCTCGATCTCGCCGGCCTCCAGCCACTCCTCGTACGGGTTCTCGGCGGCGAGCGTCGCCTTGATCTCGTCGTCCTCGATGACGCGGTGCTCGGCGGTGTCGACGAGGAACATCCGGCCGGGCTGGAGGCGGCCCTTGCGGACGACCTTCGCGGGATCGATGTCGAGGACGCCGACCTCGGAGGAGAGGACGACGAGGCCGTCGTCGGTGACCCAGTAGCGGCCGGGGCGCAGCCCGTTGCGGTCGAGGACCGCGCCGACCTGGACGCCGTCGGTGAAGGTGACGCAGGCGGGGCCGTCCCAGGGCTCCATCATCGTCGCGTGGTACTGGTAGAAGGCGCGCCGGGCGGGGTCCATGGAGTCGTGGTTCTCCCACGCCTCGGGGACCATCATCAGCACGGAGTGCGGCAGCGACCGGCCGCCGAGGTGGAGCAGTTCCAGGACCTCGTCGAAGGACGCCGAGTCGGAGGCGTCGGGAGTGCAGACCGGGAAGGTCCGCTCCAGCGTGCGGGGGTCGTCACCGAACACGTCGGAGGCCAGCTGGGACTCTCGGGCCCGCATCCAGTTGCGGTTGCCCTTGACCGTGTTGATCTCACCGTTGTGGGCGACGAAGCGGTACGGGTGGGCGAGCGGCCAGCTCGGGAAGGTGTTGGTGGAGAAGCGCGAGTGCACCACGGCGACCGCGGTCGCGAAGCGGCGGTCGGAGAGGTCGGGGAAGAAGGGCTCCAGCTGGCCGGTGGTCAGCATGCCCTTGTAGACGATCGTCCGGGCGGAGAGCGAGGGGAAGTAGATCCCGGCCTCGCGCTCGGCGCGCTTGCGCAGGACGAACGTCTTGCGGTCGAGGGCGATGCCCGTAAGCGGGCCCGAGTCCTTTTCGGTGTCGGTGTCCGTGGCCGTGGCCGTGTCCGTCGTCGCGGAGACGAAGAGCTGGCGGAAGACCGGCATCGTCGAGCGGGCGATGGCACCGAGCATCTGCGGGGCGACCGGCACGTCGCGCCAGCCGAGGACGTCGATGCCCTCCTCGGCGGCGATCGTCTCGATCCGTGAGACGGCTTCGTCCGGCTCGTCGGCGGGCAGGAAGGCGATTCCGACGGCGTACGAACCGGCCTCGGGGAGCTCGAACCCGGTGACCTCGCGCAGGAACGCGTCCGGGATCTGGAGCAGGATGCCGGCGCCGTCGCCCGAGTCGGGCTCGGAGCCGGTGGCACCGCGGTGTTCGAGATTGCGCAGCACGGTCAGCGCCTGCTCGACCATCTCGTGGCCGGGCACACCGGTCAGGGTGGCCACGAACCCGACGCCACAGGCGTCGTGCTCGTTACGGGGGTCATACATGCCCTGCGCAGCGGGGCGGCCATCCATGGGCGACCAGGCGTCGAAACGCATCGGCTCTCCCGTCGTCGTCGTGGCATATGCGATAACCGAGGGACGACGTTGGCCCTGGGCAAAATTTCGTGCAGGTTACATGATGGGTCGGCTGCTCAGAAAGCGGATAGCTGAATCCAGCATGTGGACGCCGCTCGCAGCGGCGAAGGGGTCATGGGTGAACGGGACGCCGGACACCCGACCGTGGCGGAG
Source organism: Streptomyces sp. NPDC051217 (assembly GCF_044455465.1). NCBI lineage: Bacteria > Bacillati > Actinomycetota > Actinomycetes > Kitasatosporales > Streptomycetaceae > Streptomyces > Streptomyces sp. NPDC051217. Next base: position 208,385 of record NZ_JBITEV010000004.1, on the reverse strand, counting down.
CGGGCTTCATTGCCCGCAGCGCCTACGGCTCATGCCCGGAGTTCAAGCGTTCGAAACAACCGGGTAACGGCTGGATATGTGACGCCATGCATAGTGTCCCACCCAGGTGGGGCAACGCCGGAGGATGGTCGAGGGATGCTCGTCACCACAGTGACGGCACCTCCCCGACCGCGCAATATGTCGTACGCCCGGAGGGTGGGCGCGCCGGACCGGGGCCGGGCGGCCGACTACACGGCCGCGCCGAACAGCGCCCCGAGCCCGTACGTGAGCGCCGCCGCCGTACCGCCGAGGAGCAGCTGGCGCAGACCGCTGAACCACCAGCTCCGCGCGGTCACCCGCGCCACCAGCGCGCCGCAGGCGAAGAGACCTGTCAGCGCCACCAGCACGGCGGGCCACAGGACGGTGGCGCCGAGCAGATACGGCAGGACGGGCAGCAGCGCGCCCACCGCGAAGGAGCCGAACGACGACACGGCGGCGACCATCGGGGACGGCAGATCGTCCGGGTCGACGCCCAGCTCCTCGCGCGCGTGGATCTCCAGCGCCAGCTCGGGGTCCCTCGAAAGCTGCTCCGCGACCTGGCGGGCCAGCTCCGGCTCCACCCCGCGCGACTCGTACAGCCCGGCGAGCTCCGCCATCTCGTCCTTGGGGTACTTGCGCAGCTCCCGCCGCTCCACCTCCAGCTCGGCCTGGACGAGCTCACGCTGGGACGCCACGGAGGTGTACTCGCCCGCGGCCATCGAGAAGGCACCGGCCGCCAGGCCCGCGAGGCCGGTGATGACGAGGGTCTGCCGGTCGACGGAGCCGCCCGCTACGCCGGTCATCAGAGCCAGGTTCGAGACAAGTCCGTCCATCGCGCCGAACACCGCGGGGCGCAGCCAGCCGCCGTTCACATCACGGTGCGTGTGATTGTCACGGTGTGCTCCGTGGAGTGACGCCTCGTTGTCCATGACGGACACGCTGTCCCCTTTCCTGCTGATCCCGCTGATCCCGCTGATCCGGCTGATCCGGCTGCTCGGGCGTGGCGGGAGACCCCGCCACGGCTTCGAAAGTACGCACGAAACAGGGCTCCCGCCAGCAAGGAAAGCCATGCTTACCAAGGCACCAGCCGGGTGACAGAAGCGCTTGTGGGACTCCCGCGGGGCGCGGCGTGGGACGTATGGGAGGAAGAGTGGCCTCCCTGGGGCCCGATGCGCGCGAAAGGCCCCGCGATGGAGTTGACTGCCTGCGGTTTTGGCCCCGGTCCTGGTGCCGGTCCTGACCCCGGTCCTCGTGTCGGCTCGGGGGTCGGTGAGTTCGCGGCGCTGCGGGAACGGGCGCGCGGCTCGCTGCTCGGCCTCGCGGTCGGCGACGCGCTCGGCGCCCCCGCCGAGAACATGCGCCCCTCGGAGATCCGCCGCCGCTGGGGCCGTATCGAAGGGTTCGTCAGTGACAACCCGGCCGGTACGGACGACACCGAGTACGCGATCTTCTCCGGTCTCCTGCTGGCCAGACACGGCTCGGCCCTGACCGTCACCCATGTCGAGAACGCCTGGCACCACTGGCTGGCCGACCTCGACGAGGGAGCGTTCCGGGGAGCCGGGTTCAGCGAGCGCGGCACGCTGGAGAATCTGCGCCGGGGCCTCGCCGCCCCGATCACCGCCCAGCACCGGCACGCCTGGAGCGACGGCCTCGCGATGCGGGCGGCCCCGTTCGGCGTCTTCGCGGCCGGCCGGCCGGCCGAAGCGGCCCGGCTCGTCGCGGTCGACGGCACGGTCAGCCACGAGGGCGAGGGCATCTACGGCGGCCAGGCGGTGGCGGCCGGGGTCGCCGCCGCGATGACGGGCGCGGGCCCGGCCTCGGTCGTGGCCGCCGCGCTCTCGGTGATCCCGATGGACTCCTGGACGGCCCGCTCGCTGCGCCGCGCGGTGGTCGCGGCGGGTCGCGACCACCCCGACACGCTGACCATGGAGCGGGCGGTCCGGTCGGCGGTCGTGATCGGCGGCTACCCATGGACGGACCTGGCGCCGGAGGCGGTGGGCCTGGCGTTCGGAGCGTTCGCGGCGGCCCGCGGCGACTTCCGTACGTCGGTCCTGACGGCGGTCAACATGGGCCGCGACGCGGACACCACGGCGGCGGTGGCGGGAGCACTCTCGGGAGCGGTCTCCGGCGCCGAAGCGATCCCGAAGGAATGGTCCTCGGCAATCGGCCCGGTCCGGGGCAGCTGCCTGCCGTCGATGCGGGGCCACCACGTCCTGGACATCGCGGACCTGCTGACGCCGGACGACGACGGGCAGGGGTCCTGATGAGCGGGCAGGGCCACGGCGTGGAGCTGTCGGCGGGTACGGAGGCGGGCCCCCGGCCGCCGGACGGGCCGAGCCCGACGACGCGCGACGGTCCGTCAACCGGTCGACACCCAGGCCGGCCGGAGAATGACGAAACACCGCCCACCAGCCGGAACCCCGCCCACCCGGACGGTACCTACGCGGGCGACGGCACCGAGCTGACGCCGGGCCCACGAGCGCCGGCCGACCGGGGGGCGGACACCGGGCCCGCGGCCGGGCGGATGCCGGGCCGACCCGCGAGTGGCGGTCGACCGGGCGCCGACGCCCCCCGGTGCGAGCACCTGAGGCACACGGCCGGGCCCGGGGTGGCCCGGGACCGGATCGAAGGGCTCCTTCTCGGGCTCGGTGCCGGGGATGCCGCCGGGTGGCCAGCCGCTCGGCATCGGGCCGCGCGGATGCCCGAGTGGACCCGGCGGCTCACCCGTGAGCTCGACACCTTCGCCGAGCAGAACGCGACCACCACCCTCCCCGTCCCCATCGCCCTCAACCAGCCCCCCGAGCCGCTGCGCCTCGGACCGTCCGACGACGCCGAGTGGGCGGCCTTCGCCGCCGAGACCGTGCTCACCGCGTTCGGTGATCTCTTCGCCGGCCTCCCCGCCGACCGCCGCACACGCGCCGCCGTCGACCTGGCCTGGTCCACCCTCGCCGGTGAGATCGCCGCGGCGGCGGACCGCGCGCCGGAGGTGGAGTCCGCCGTACTGCCGCTCCGCGCCCGGATCTCCGTACGCGCCGGGCTCGGCAATCTCGCCACCGGTCTGCGCCCGCCCGCGACCGGCCACGACAACCCGCACTACTTCGACGACGCGGCCTGCGTACGGTCCGTCGTACTGGCGGTCGTGCATCCGGGACGGCCGCACGCCGCCGCCGAACTCGCCGAGTTCGACGCCCGCTACACGCAGGACGGCGACGGGGTGCACGGCGCCCGCGCCATGGCCGCCGCCGTGGCCGCGGCGCTCGGCGGCGCCGACACCGCGACCGCGGTCGCCGCCGCGCTCGAACAGCTGCCGGACAGCACCGAGATCGGGCGCAACGCCCAGCACGCGGTCAAGCTGGCGCGGGACTTCGCGGACGAGCCCGCCGGAGCGTTCGCGCTCGTCCCCCTGCTGGAGCATCAGATCGTGGACCACGTCTACAGCTACGGCATCGCCGCCGCCGAGACCGTGCCGGTCGCCCTCGCCCTGACCCTCGCGTCCGGCGGGAGCGTCTGCGCCGCCGTACCGGCCGCCGCGTGCCTCTCGCGGGTCGCGGACTCGGCGCCCGCGCTCGCCGGCGCGCTGACCGGGGCGCTCGGCGGGGGCGCGGCCGTGCCCTCGGCCTGGCGGGACGCCTGCCGCGTCCTGGCGGGCTGCGCGCTGCCGCGTCTCGCGGGGACGGACCTGGTCGAACTCGCCGGGCTGCTGGCGCGCACGCTCGCCTCGGCGGACCACAACTCCCCGTAGCGCCACGGGCGGCGAGCTTCACCCCCACGGGACGTACGCGGGTGGACAATTCCGGCATGACGACGCTCAGAGCATCCGCGACGCCCGCACTCGAAGACCGGATCACCGGCAGTCTCGTCGGCGCGGCCGTCGGAGACGCGCTCGGCGGCCCCGTCGAGGGCTACACCCCCGAGCAGATCGTGGACCGGCACGGCGGCCGGGTGTCCGGCATCGTCGGCCCCTGGAACGAGGACTGGCGTACGGCGCGGCCCATCGCCCCGTACCACAAGGGCGACGGCCACATCACCGACGACACCTTGATGACGCACGCGCTGGTGCGGGTGTACGCCACGGTCCGCGACCACCTCGACGCGTACGCCGTCGCCGACCGTCTCGTCCCCGACCTGATCTCCACGCCGCGCTGGATCCCAGAGCTGGAGGCGGAGGCGCTGCCGCTCCAGCGGATCTTCCTGGCCGAGAAGTGGCTCGTCGCCCGTATCCACTACGGGCATGTGGACCCGCGCGAGGCGGGCGCCGGGAACATCGTCAACTGCGGTGCGGCGATGTACATGGCGCCGGTGGGCCTCGTCAACGCGGCGAACCCCGCCTCCGCGTACGCGGAGGCCCTCGACGTCGCCGGCGCGCACCAGTCCAGTTACGGCCGTGAGGCGGCCGGGGTCCTCGCGGCGGCGGTCGCCGCGGCGTGTGCGCCGGGCGCGACGCCGACGAGCGTCGTGGACGCGTGCCTCACGCTCGCCAAGGACGGGACGCGCGCCGCGATCGAGGCGGTGTGCGAAGTGGCCGCCGCCCACGAGGACTTCGAGCCGGCGCTGCGTCCGCTGCGAGAGGCGGTCGCGCCGTTCGACACGGTGGGCCCCGACTACCGCGCCCCGTCCCTCGGCGCGCGCCGGCCGTCCCGGCTGCACTCCATCGAGGAACTGCCCGTCGCCCTCGGCATGTTGCTCATCGGCGACGGCGACTACCGCCGTACGGTGCTCGGCTCGGTCAACTACGGCCGCGACTGCGACTCGATCGCCACAATGAGCGGGGCGGTGGCCGGGGCGCTGTCCGGCGGGGCGACGATCCCGCCGGACTGGTCGAAGGAGGTCTCGGAGGCGAGCCGTCTCGATCTGCACGGCCCCGGGCGGACGCTGACGGAGGTGGCGTACGAGATCTTCGCCCAGGACACGGCGCGCCGCCGGGCCCACGAATCGGCGTTCGCCGAGCTGACGGTGGCGCGATGACGGAGCCGTTGCGGATGACCTGGGTCCAGCCGGAGGACCTGCTGGGCCACGAGCTGCGCCAGGCGGCCGAGGACGGGCGCGACCCGACGGCGGTGGCCTCCACCTGGTACGCCGCCGGCGGCCCCCCGTCGCCGCCGCGCGCGGGCGCGTCCACCCTGCCGGCGGCCCCGGAACTGCGGGCGCTGGCCCTGACACTTCTGTCCGAACTGGCGGACCTGCCGGGCCCGTCGGCGGAGAGGGAACCGACGGAGCTGCCGGACATCGTGCGAGCCTGCGGCGTCGAGTGGCCGACCGAGCCGCCCGCACCGGCCCGCGCCGCACCTCCGGCGACCGCGGAGGCAGGCGAGCGCCCCCGGCCGGTGGCGTCGCCGACGGCCGTCGAAGGCCACCGGACGGGCGCGGGCACGGCCACCCCACGGGGGCCCGGGGGCCTGGCCCCGGACCCGGGAGCGGGCAGTGCCGGCGATCACACACCGTCCACCACCGCGCCGCGAAGCGCGCCACCCGGCCCGACGGACGCGACCATCGGGGGGCCCGGGGGCCCGCCCCAGGTTTCGGGAAGGGGCGGGACAGGGGAACACACCCCGCTCGGCGCGCGGCAACTGCACGCCGCCTGGCTCGGCCGCGCCGCCGGGTGTCTCCTCGGCAAACCCGTCGAGAAGCTCACCCTCCCCGCCATCCGCGCACTCGCCCGCGCCACCGGCAACTGGCCCCTGAACAGCTGGTTCACCGCCGAGGGCGTCCCGGCGGACCTCGCCGCCGCGCACCCCTGGAACCGGCGTTCCGCCGCCGGCTCACTCGCCGAGAACATCGACGGCATGCCCGAGGACGACGACCTCAACTACCCCCTGCTCAATGTGCTGTTGCTCCAGCGGTACGGCCGCGGCTTCCGCACCGCCGACGTCGCCCGCCTCTGGCTCGACCAGCTGCCCGCCGGTCGTACGTTCACCGCCGAGCGCGTCGCGTACCGCAATCTGCTCTCGGGGATCGAGCCCCCGGACACGGCCCGGCACCACAACCCGTTCCGGGAGTGGATCGGCGCGGCGATCCGCGCGGACGTACACGGCTGGACGCACCCGGGCGACCCCGCGTCGGCCGCCGCCCAGGCGCACCGGGACGCGACGCTGACGCACACCTCCAACGGCGTGTACAGCGCGATGTTCGTCGCGGGCACGATCGCCGCGGCGGGCGGCGGCGCGGACGTGCACGCCTCTCTGCGCGCCGGTCTCGCCGTCGTTCCCCCGCGCTCACGACTCGCGGAGGCCGTCCGCCACGCGATCGGGACCGCCCGCGCCCACAATGACTTCGACACCGTCGTCGACCGACTGCACGCCACCCACGGCCACCACCACTGGGTCCACGCCATCCCCAACGCCGCGCTCCTCGCCGCCGCCCTCACCCACGCCGACGGCGACTTCACCGGCTCCATCTGCCGCGCCGTGTCCGGCGGTTGGGACACCGACTCCAACGGCGCGACGGCCGGCTCCGTCGCCGGTCTGCTCGCCGGCCACCCGGACCGGCTGCCCGAGCGGTGGACGGCTCCGCTCAAGAACCGCCTCGCCACCTCCGTCGTCGGATTCGACGGCATCGGCTTCGACGAACTCGCCCGACTCACCCAGGAGGCACTCCGCCCATGACCGGCATCGTGGTGCTCGGCAGCACCAACATGGACCTCGTCGCGTACGTCGCGCGAGCCCCGAAGCACGGGGAGACCGTCACGGGCCGTGAATTCCGTACGGTCCCCGGCGGCAAGGGCGCCAACCAGGCCGTCGCCGCCGCCCGCGCCGGTGGCGACGTGGCGATGATCGGCGCGGTCGGCGACGACGAGTTCGGCGTACTGCTCCGGCACACGCTCACCTCGTCCGGCGTGGACACCGACCTCCTCCACACCGCCGAGAGCCCCTCCGGCACGGCCCACATCGTCGTCGACGACGAGGGCGGCAACGCGATCGTCGTCATCCCGGGCGCGAACGGCACCCTCACCGCGCTCGGCCCCGGCGAGGAGACCCTCATCAGCACCGCCGCCTCCCTGCTCCTCCAGCTCGAACTCCCGCTGAGCGTCGTCCTCGACGGCGCGCGGGCGGCGAGGCGGCACCGGGTACGGACGATCCTCACCCCCGCCCCCGTCCAGCCGCTGCCGCCCGAACTCCTGGCCGCCACCGACCTGTTGGTCCCCAACGAGCACGAGGCCGCGGAGCTCACGGGCGTCGCCGACCCGCACGAGGCGGCGAAGGTGCTGCTCCGGCAGGTCCCGGAGGTCGTGATCACCCTGGGCGCGGCGGGCTGTCTGTACGCGGCACGCGACGCCGGGCCCGTCACCGTCCCGGCGCCGAAGGTGACCGCCGTGGACACGACGGCCGCCGGTGACACCTTCGTCGGCGCGCTGGCCGTGGCGATCGGCGAGGGCCTACCGATGGCGGAGGCGACGCGCTGGGCGTCGGCCGCCGCCGCGCTCTGTGTACAGCGCCAAGGAGCGTCCACCTCCATGCCCTACCGCTGCGAGATCGACGAGGCCGCCTCATGACCACCGCCAACGGCACCGGCAACGACCCGAAGGCCCCGTCCGCCGCGTCCACCCCCGCCGCTCCCCCGCTGGACGGCCTGCGCGTCCTCGACCTCGCCACCCTCTTCGCCGGCCCGCTCGCCGCCACGATGCTCGGCGACTTCGGCGCCGAGGTCATCAAGGTCGAGCACCCCTCCCGCCCCGACCCCTCGCGCGGGCACGGCCCCGCGAAGGACGGCGTCGGCCTCTGGTGGAAGATCCTGGGCCGCAACAAGCGCACCATCACCCTCGACCTGTGCAGCCCGCCCGGCCGGGACGTCCTGCTGCGGCTGGCCGCCGACGCGGACGTGATCGTCGAGAACTTCCGCCCCGGCACGCTGGAGAAATGGGGCCTCGGCTGGGCCGAACTCTCGGCCGTCAACCCCCGGTTGGTCCTCGCCCGGGTCACCGGATTCGGGCAGTTCGGGCCGTACTCCCGGCGCCCCGGCTTCGGCACACTCGCCGAGGCGATGAGCGGCTTCGCCGCCATGACCGGCGAGCCCGAAGGACCGCCGACGCTCCCCCCGTTCGGTCTGGCCGACTCGATCGCCGCGCTGGCCACCGCGTACGCCGTGATGACCGCCCTCAACGGGCGGGCCACGACGGGCCGGGGCCAGGTGGTCGACCTGGCGATCATCGAGCCGATCCTGACGGTGCTGGGGCCGCAGCCCCTCTGGTACGACCAGCTCGGCTACGTACAGCCCCGTACCGGCAACCGCTCCCGTAACAACGCCCCCCGCAACACCTACCGCACCGCCGACGGCTCCTGGCTCGCGGTCTCCACCTCCGCCCAGTCGGTCGCCGAGCGCGTCATGCGGCTGGTGGGCAGGGAGGAACTGGTCGACGAGCCGTGGTTCGCCACCGGCAGCGGCCGGGCCGACCACGCCGACGTGCTGGACGAGGCGGTCGGCGGTTGGATCGCCCGGCGTTCGCGCGACGACGCGATGGCCGCGTTCGAGAAGGCGGACGCGGCGATCGCCCCCGTCTACGACATCCGCGACGTCATGGACGACCCGCAGTACCGGGCGCTGGACACCGTCACCGAGATCGCGGACCCGGACCTCGGACCGATCCGCATGCAGAACGTCCTCTTCCGGCTCTCCGAGACCCCCGGGGCCATCCGGTGGGCCGGCCGTCCGCACGGCGCCGACACGGACGCGGTCCTCACCGAGCTGGGCCTCTCCGCTCCGGAGATCGCGGCCCTCCGCGAGGAGGGCGCGCTGTGAGCCGCCCCGCGCCGCACGCGCCGCGCCCGCCGCACCCCATGCCCGCCCCGGGGCCGCTGTACCCGAGGCACCCGCCGCACACCCCGCTCACCTGGCTGTACGTACCCGGGGACCGGCCCGACGTCGTACAGAAGGCGCTCGTCTCCGGCGCCGACGCGGTGATCGTCGACCTGGAGGACGCGGTGGCCGCCGACCGCAGGGAGTACGCGCGCGCCGCGACGGCCGATCTGCTGGCCTCCCCCGGCCCCACACCGGTCCATGTGCGCGTCGCGGGCGATGACGACATCCCCGTGCTGGCCGGCCTCCCCGGCCTCGCCGGGCTGCGGCTGCCCAAGGTCACGCACGCGTCGGATATCCGCCGGGCCGCCGTCATGGCCCCGGGCGCCCCGCTGTACGCGCTGCTGGAGTCCGCCCTCGCCGTCGAGAACGCCCACGCCGTCGCCGCGGCCCATCCCGCGGTGCGCGGTATCGCCCTCGGTGAGGCGGACCTCCGCGCCGATCTGGGGGTACGGAACGACGCCGGGCTCGACTGGTCGCGCAGCCGGGTCGTGGTGGCGGCGCGGGCCGCCGGTCTGCCGGCGCCCGTCCAGTCCGTCTTCCCCGACGTGCGGGACCTGGAGGGGCTGGCGGCCTCCTGCGCGCACGGGCGCTCGCTCGGCTTCTTCGGGCGGTCCGCGATCCATCCGCGCCAGCTGCCGGTGATCGAGCGCGCGTATCTCCCCACGCCGCGGGAGATCGAGTCGGCCACGGAGATCGTCGAGGCGGCGGCGGAGGACGCGGGCGCGGTGGCGCTGCCGGACGGGCGTTTCGTGGACGCGGCGGTCGTGGCGGCGGCCCATCGCACGCTGCTCCTGGCGGCGCGGCCGGTGCGGTGATTCCGGATCCGTCCGGTGGCCGGTTGAGGACAAGCACGGCCCAGGCACAGGCAAGGGCCGCCGCACCTCTCACGAGGTCCGGCAGCCCTGTGCCTGGGCCGTGCGCCCGTCAGACGTTCTTCGCCGCCGCGGCGTCGGAACTGCTCTCGGCGTCGGTGTCGGCATCCGCCCCGGCCCCGACGGTCTCGGGCTCGTCGCCCTTCTCGGTCCTGACCTTGGCGTCGCCGTCCTCCACGCCGTCCTCGGTCTTGTCCTTGCCGTCCTTGCCGTCCTTGCGGAGCGTCTCCCGGTCCGGCTCGACGAGCTCCTCGCGCCCCGGCCTGGTCCGCGCCGAGATCACGATGTACACCACCGCGAGGACGAAGACGATGATCGCGGTCCACACGTTGAGGCGGAGCCCCAGCACGTGGTGCGCCTCGTCGACGCGCATGTACTCGATCCAGGACCGGCCCACGCAGTACGCGGCGACGTAGAGCGCGAAGGCCCGTCCGTGGCCGAGCTTGAAGCGGCGGTCGGCCCAGACCACGAGCAGCGCGACGCCGACGCACCACAGCGACTCGTAGAGGAACGTCGGGTGGTACGTACCGCCCTCGCGGTTCACCCCGTCGGAGATCTCCACGGCCCACGGCAGATCGGTGGCCTTGCCGTACAGCTCCTGGTTGAACCAGTTGCCCCAGCGGCCGATGGCCTGGGCGAGCACGATCGCGGGTGCGATGGCGTCCGCGTACGCCGGCAGCGGGATGCCCCGGCGGCGACAGCCGATCCACGCGCCGACGGCGCCGAAGGCGATCGCGCCCCAGATCCCGAGGCCGCCCTCCCAGATCTTGAAGGCGTCGACCCAGTTCTTACCGTCGCTGAAGTACAGCTGGTAGTCGGTGATCACGTGGTAGAGCCGGCCGCCGACAAGTCCGAAGGGCACGGCCCAGACGGAGATGTCGGCCACGGTGCCGGCCTTGCCGCCACGGGCGATCCAGCGCTTGTTGCCGTACCAGACGGCGACGAAGACACCGAGAATGATGCAGAACGCATAGCCGCGCAGCGGAAGTGGTCCGAGATGGATCACGCCGCTCGACGGACTGGGGATATAGGCAAGTTCCATGGCGGTTCCGACGCTACCGTGCCGGGCGGGGCCTACGGCAACCCGCCCGGCAACTTCTGGATAACGAGCACACGCGAAAAGGCCCCGGTGCGGCCCGCCGGCTCAGGAGGGGGAGGCCCCGGTGTCCGGCGGCGTCGCCGGTGCGGTGCCCGGCTGCTTGCCCTTGTTGGCCTCCCTGACCCACCTCTTGAAGTTGTCCGGGGTGATGTTCTCGCCGGCCTTCTTGGGGAAGACGGATTCACCGTTGAGCAGGACCGTCGGCGTGCCGCTGAAGCCGCCGTTCTGGAACGCGGCGTTCGAATTCATCACCCATTTGTCGTGCTTGCCGTCCTCGACGCACTGCCGGAAGCCGGGGGCCGACTCCAGGCCGCCGACCTTGTCGGCGAGCTCCAGCAGCCGCGCGTTGTCCGCGAATGCGTCGTCGGGCTCCGGCGGCTGATTCTGGAACAGCGTGTCGTGGTACGGCGCGAACTTTCCGACATCCTGCGCGCACGCCGCCGCGTTGGCCGCGCGCAGCGAGCCGGTACCGCCCATGTTGCCGTCGATGATCGTGGCGAGGTGGTAGTCGACCTTGAGCTGACCGTCGGTCTCCAGCTCCTTGATCGTCTCCCTGAACGCGTTCTCGAACTGGGCGCAGGCCGGGCAGCGGAAGTCCTCCCACACGGTGAGGGTCGACGGGGCGTCGGCCTTGCCCACGGGGATCGACAGCTCGTCCTTGCCCTGCGCCCCCGACGGGGCGAGAACGGGGCCCGCGGCGCCGCTCTCGCCCTTGTCCTTGTTCGCGTCGCTCGCGACGAGTCCGATCGCCGCCGCCACGCCCAGCACGCCCACCACCGCCGCCGAGACGACGAGGGTGCGCCTGCGCCGCTCCCGCCTCTTCTCCTGCTCACGCTGCTCCTGGAGCCGCTCTCTGGCGCTCCTCTTTGCCTCACGGTTCTTCTCGCTCACGCCTCAGCAACGAACCGGGGAGGCGCGTACGCACCTCCCCGGTCCCATGTCCACCCGTACGAGCTACCTCACCCGTCAGCGCTTGCGAACGCCTTCCGCCAGGTCGGCGGCGAGCGCGCGGACCGCGGCCAGCCCCGCCCCGGCGTCGGGCGCGTCCAGCATCAGCTTGACGAAGGCCGAGCCGACGATGACCCCGTCGGCGAACGAGGCGACCTCGGCGGCCTGCGCCGCGTTGGAGACCCCGAGCCCGACGCACACCGGCAGATCGGTGGTGGCGCGGGTCCGCCGCACCAGGTCCTGAGCCTGCGCGCCCACCGACTGGCGGGTGCCGGTGACGCCCATCAGGGAGGCGGCGTAGACGAACCCGGAGCCTACGGAGGTGATCTTCGCGAGCCGCTCGTCCCTGCTGCTCGGCGCGACCACGAAGACGGTGGCGAGGCCCTGCTTCTCGGCGTGCTGCCGCCACACGTCGGACTCCTGTACGGGCAGGTCGGGCAGGATGCACCCGGCGCCGCCCGCCTCGGCCAGCTCGGTGGTGAAGCGCTCGATGCCGTACCGGTCGATCGGGTTCCAGTACGTCATGACCAGCACGGGCTTCCCGGTGCCCTCGTACGCCTCGCGGACCGTGCGCATCACGTCGGCGATCTTCACGCCGCCCTTGAGTGCGATGTCGTCGGCGGTCTGGATGACGGGGCCGTCGAGCACGGGGTCGCTGTGCGGCAGCCCGATCTCAACCACGTCGGCGCCGCCGTCGAGGACGGCCTTCACGGCGTCGATGCCGCCGTCCACCGTCGGGAATCCGGCCGGCAGATAGGCGATGAGCGCGGCGCGCCCCTCGCCGCGCGCGGCCGCGAGGGTGTCGCTCAACAGCTGGATGTTCCCGCTCACTTGGCGCTCTCCTCGTCGTACAGCCCGAAGTAGCGGGCGGCGGTGTCCATGTCCTTGTCGCCGCGCCCGGAGAGGTTGACGACGATCAGGCCGTCCTCCCCCAGCTCGCGGCCGACCTCCAGCGCCCCGGCGAGCGCGTGCGCACTCTCGATGGCCGGAATGATGCCCTCGGTGCGGGAGAGCAGCAGCAGGGCCTTCATCGCGTCGTCGTCGGTCACGGCCCGGTACTCGCCGCGCCCGCTGTCCTTGAGGTACGCGTGCTCGGGGCCGATGCCCGGGTAGTCGAGTCCGGCCGAGATCGAGTACGGCTCGGTGATCTGGCCCTCCTCGTCCTGGAGGACGTAGGACCGCGAACCGTGCAGGATGCCGGGCTCGCCCGCGGTCAGCGTCGCCGCGTGCTCGCCGGTCCCGATGCCGTGACCGGCGGGCTCGCAGCCGACCAGCCGTACGGCCTCGTCGGCGAGGAACGCGTGGAAGAGACCGATCGCGTTCGACCCGCCTCCCACACAGGCGACGGCCGCGTCGGGCAGCCGGCCCGCCCGCTCCAGGATCTGGCGGCGCGCCTCGACGCCGATCACGCGGTGGAAGTCCCGCACCATCGCGGGGAAGGGGTGCGGCCCGGCGACGGTGCCGAACAGGTAGTGCGTACGGTCCACGTTGGCGACCCAGTCGCGGAACGCCTCGTTGATGGCGTCCTTCAGGGTGCGGCTGCCGGACCTGACCGGTACGACCTCGGCGCCGAGCATCCGCATGCGGGCGACGTTCAGCGCCTGGCGCTCGGTGTCGATCTCGCCCATGTAGATGGTGCATTCGAGTCCGAACAGCGCGCAGGCGGTCGCGGTGGCGACACCGTGCTGTCCGGCGCCGGTCTCGGCGATGACGCGGGTCTTGCCCATGCGCTTGGTGAGCAGCGCCTGGCCGAGCACGTTGTTGATCTTGTGCGACCCGGTGTGGTTCAGGTCCTCCCGCTTGAGGAAGACCCGGGCGCCGCCGGCCTCCTCTGCGAACCGGGGGACCTCGGTGAGGGCGCTGGGGCGGCCGGTGTAGTTGACCATGAGGTCGTTGAGCTCGTCGGCGAAGGCGGGGTCGCCCTTGGCCTTCTCGTACTCGACGGCGACTTCGTCGACGGCGGCGACGAGTGCCTCCGGGATGAACTTGCCGCCGTACGCGCCGAAGTAGCCGTCGGTGTTCGGGCTCAGGCCCTCGGGGTCGGGAATGAAGAACCCGGAAGAACCGGAGATAAGGGTGGAATCGGACGTCACGGATGATCTCCTCATGACAAGCGACGGGTGGGGTGCACCGTTGGCGCCATGGGCGAGGCGGCCCCGTGGCCGGCGTGGCCGGGAGGGGCGCGGGTCGTGGACCGGCCCTTCGGGCGCGTCACCGCGGCGCGACGACGTGTTCACGTCGTCCACGCGGCTGCGCGGCGGTTGTCCGCCTACGCGCGGTGGTCGCGGTCGGAAGGGCCTCGCCGGAGCGCGGCCCGGGGCCATCGCATCCCGTTGACCTGACCGGGTTCGTCGCCGATCACGTACCGCACCCGCCGCCCGTGCACCCGCCTGGCCGGGGCCCGGCAGCCGCGCGGCCGGCACCCACGCGCCAGCGGCGCGTGGGGCGCGGGCACGGCGGCCGGGCGTCCGGAGGCGGGGATGGGCATCGGGGGGTCAGCTCCGCCCGTGCCGCAGTGCCGGGTGGGCGCCCGCGGCGACCAGGTCGGCCACCGCGGCCTTCGGGTCGCGCCCGGTGACCAGGGACTCGCCGACGAGCACCGAGTCGGCGCCCGCGTTGGCGTACGCGATGAGGTCGTGCGGTCCGCGCACCCCGGACTCGGCGATCTTGACGATGCCGTCCGGGATCTCGGGGGCGAGCCGCTCGAACGTGCCGCGGTCGACCTTCAGCGTCTTGAGGTCGCGCGCGTTGACGCCGATGATCCGCGCCCCGGCGTCGACCGCTCGCTCGACCTCGTCCTCGTCGTGCACCTCGACGATCGGGGTGAGTCCGATGGACTCGGCGCGCTCGATGAGCGAGACGAGCGCGGGCTGCTCCAGGGCGGCGACGATCAGCAGGGCGAGGTCGGCGCCGTACGCGCGCGCCTCCCACAGCTGGTACGCCGTGACGATGAAGTCCTTGCGCAGGACGGGGATGTCGACCCTGGCCCGCACGGCTTCGAGGTCGGCGAGCGAGCCGCCGAAACGGCGCTGCTCGGTCAGTACGGAGATGGCGGCGGCGCCGCCCGCCTCGTAGTCGGCGGCCAGCCCGGCGGGGTCGGCGATCGCGGCCAGCGCGCCCTTGGAGGGGCTGGAGCGCTTGACCTCGCAGATCACCGTGACACCCTCGCCGCGCAGTGCGGCGACGCCGTCCTTGGCCGGCCGCGCCTTGCCCGCGCGCTCCTTGAGCTCGTCGAGGCCGACGCGCGCCTGCCGCTCCGCGAGGTCGGCGCGTACGCCTTCGATGATCTCGTCGAGCACACTCACGCGAGCGGCCCCCTTCCGGGAACGGTGTCGGATTCAGCCATGGATCAGGATCAGCCATGTCGATGGTATCCGGAGGAGGGCCGAGCGCCCGCATCCGCCGGTCCAGCCTCCCATCACCTGGCGCTTCACGGGGCGAGCGACGAGCCGAAAGGAAGGTTTCGTACCACCGTGAAGACCACGACGACCGCACCGACGGCCCATCCCGTGAAGGGTGGCACCGAGACACGCGGCCGTGTTCCGCGAGCGACGAGAATCAGCCAGATCAGCCACACCGCCGCGAAGATCGCGTAGCCGGCGCCGGCGAGCGCGTTGGAACCGAAGGCGGCGGCGATGTCGCCGTGCGCGACGGCGTGCGCGCTGCGCAGACCGCCGCAGCCGGGGCAGTAGAGGCCGGTCATGCTGAGCAGCGGGCAGACGGGGTAGTGGCCGCTCTCGTTGGGGTCGACCAGGCCGACGTAGGTGAAGGCGGCGACGACGCCGGCGAGCGTGCCCAGCGGCGCGAGGAGCCGCCGGGCGCGGGTCGCCGGGGCGGGTGCCGGGGGCGGCGCGGCGGGTGCAGGCATGGCGTCCACCGGGTGATTGTCCCCCGTGGGGCCGGGAAAGCGCAGCCAGCCCCGCAGGCGCGTCGCCGACCGGGGTCGTGCGTACGACGAAGGCGCAGCCCGGCGGTGGCGGGGCTGCGCCTGGTGTCGCTGTGCGGAGTACGTTCCGTACGGCCGCGGGAGGTCGGTTACGCGGTCTGGTTGGCCGGCTCCGGGCCCGCCTGCACGGCCTGCGGCTGACCGGTCGGGTGGCCCTCGCCACGCTGTACGGCCTCGTGCTCCGCACGGTCCAGGGACGCCCGAGCGGCCTCCACCCGGGCCTGCTTCGCCGCTTCGGACTCCTTCACCGAACCGAGGCCCGCGGCGCGCATGGCGAGGCCGACGATGCCGCCGAGGAGGACGACCGCGAGGCCGCCCACGAACCCGATGGGGTCGGCAGCCACCATGAAGACGCCTGCGATGCCGAAGCCGATGACAGAGATGGTGACACCGGTCCAGGCGGCCGGGGTGTGTCCGTGGCTGCTGCCCGCCATGAATTCGCTCCTCGTTTGCTGATGTGCTGCGCTGGTGCGCTGCTGTGGCGCTGGGGTCGCGCGCCGGCTGAGCCGAACGCTCACCGTTCATTGTCCCGCACCCCTCGGCGTTCCCCGCCCCAGGGGTCCGGGCCGCGGGCGGCGCGTCAGCCCGTGGGGTCCTCGCCCCGGTCCAGGGCCTTCCAGATGTCCTCGGGCCGGTCGGGGTCGGCCGCGGGCCCGGTGGCCTTGGCGGGCCTGGCGGACGGCTCGCGGACGCGGGCGGCGCGCCGGGTGCCGTCGCGTTCGTAGCGGCCAGACATGGTGGGCCAGTGTGATCCGTATCGCAGTGCCAGCAGCCCGGCGAGGAGGATCAGTACGCCGCCGGCCGCTGTCACGTAGGGCCAGGCGGTGTGGGTGAGGGCTCCGACGGTCGCGGCCGTGTCGCCGGTCATACGCGCGGCCTCGTCGTCGAGGGCCGAGCTGTCGCTCGCGCCGATCAGCGCGGCGGCGGCGACGCCCGCGCCGCTGAGGGCGAGCAGCGCGGAGACCAGCAGCCGGCCGCCCGTACGGACGGCGAAGACGGCGACGAGGGCGGCGAGGCCCGCGATGGCGAGCGCGGCGGGGACGCCGGTGACGTCACGGCCACCGGCGTGGAGCGACACGCTGCCGCCCGCCACGGTGGCGCTGCCGTCGGCCCAGGTCTGGCCGGAGGCGATCAGCACCACGGCGGAGCCGGCCGCGCCGAGGAGGAGGGCGATGCCGAGACTTCGGCCGGCGCGCCTTCTCGTGGCGTCCGCCGTGGTCTCGGCGCGGGGCTGGGGGATCGGTACGGCACTCACCCGCCCCACTATCCCCTACCGCTCCCGCTCCGCCTCGGACGGGCCCGTGCAGGGGCCCTCCAGCCGGTTCGCGGTGTGTACCGCGCGCAGCACGGCGGCGGCCTTGTTGCGGCACTCGGTGTCCTCGGCGACGGGGTCCGAGTCGGCGACGACGCCCGCGCCCGCCTGTACGTAGGCGGTGCCGTCCCGGAGCAGGGCCGTGCGGATGGCGATGGCGGTGTCGGAGTCGCCGGCGAAGTCGAGGTAGCCGACGCAGCCTCCGTACAGACCGCGCCGTGTGGGCTCCAGTTCGTCGATGATCTGCAGGGCGCGCGGCTTCGGGGCGCCGGAGAGCGTGCCGGCGGGGAAGCAGGCCGTCAGTACGTCGAAGGCGGTACGGCCTTCGGCCACCTGGCCGGTGACGGTCGAGACGATGTGCATGACGTGCGAGTAGCGCTCGACGGACATGAAGTCGACGACCTCGACGGTGCCGGGTTCGCAGACCCGGCCCAGGTCGTTGCGGCCGAGGTCGACCAGCATCAGGTGCTCGGCGCGCTCCTTGGGGTCGGCGAGCAGTTCATCGGCGAGGGCCTGGTCGTCCTGCGGGGTCTCGCCGCGCGGGCGGGTGCCGGCGATGGGGTGGACCATCGCGTGCCCGTCCTCGACCTTGACCAGCGCCTCCGGGCTGGAGCCGACGACGTCGAAGCCGTCGAAGCGGAAGAGGTACATGTACGGGCTCGGGTTGGTGGCCCGCAGCACCCGGTAGACGTCGAGCGCGCTCGCCTCGCAGGGGGTCTCGAACCGCTGCGAGGGCACGACCTGGAAGGCCTCGCCCGCCCGGATGCGCTCCTTGATGTCCTTGACGGCCTCCTGGTAGGCGACGCCGCCCCAGAGCGCGGTGTACGGGGGCAGTTCGGACGGCGGCAGCGCGGTGGGGAGGCTGTCCACGGGGCGGGCCAGGTCACGTTCCATGGCGTCGAGCCGGCCGACGGCGTCCGCGTAGGCCTCGTCGACGCCCGTGTCGAGGTCGTTGTGGTTGATCGCGTTGGCGATGAGCAGGACGGTGCCCGAGCGGTGGTCCAGGACGGCGAGGTCGGAGGTGAGCAGCATCGTCAGCTCGGGCAGCCGCAGATCGTCGCGCGCGTGGTCGCCGATCTTCTTCTCCAGCCGGCGCACCACGTCGAAGCCGAGGTAGCCGACCATGCCGCCGGTGAAGGGCGGCCTGTCCCCCTCGTGGTCGTGCGGGGTGTGCAGGGCCTCCACGGTGGCCCGCAGGGCGGCCAGCGGGTCTCCGTCGACGGGGACGCCGACGGGCGGGGTGCCGAGCCAGTGGGTCTGCCCGTCCCGTTCGGTGAGGGTGGCGGCGGACCGGACGCCCACGAACGAGTAGCGCGACCAGGAGCGGCCGTTCTCGGCGGATTCGAGGAGGAATGTCCCCGGGCGTTCGGCGGCGAGCTTGCGGTAGAGGCCGACCGGGGTGTCGCCGTCCGCGAGGAGCCTGCGGCCGACCGGGATGACACGGCGGTCGACCGCCAGCTTGCGGAAGGTGTCGAGATCCATGGCAGCGGAGCCTAGTCGGCGGCGGGGCCCGTCGTGGGCGTCGATGGCCGGAGGACGTCGGCGTCGAAGCAGGTCCGGTCGCCGGTGTGACAGGCGGCGCCCACTTGGTCGACCTTGACGAGCACGGTGTCGGCGTCGCAGTCGAGCGCCACGGACTTCACGTGCTGGACGTGGCCGGACGTGTCGCCCTTGACCCAGTACTCGCGGCGGCTGCGCGACCAGTAGGTGGCGCGCCCGGTGGTGAGGGTGCGGTGCAGGGCCTCGTCGTCCATCCAGCCGAGCATCAGCACCTCGCCGGTGTCGTACTGCTGGGCAACGGCCGGAATCAGCCCGTCGGCGCCGCGCTTGAGCCGGGCGGCGATGGCGGGGTCGAGGCCACTGGAGGGGCCTGGGCCCTCGGTCGCGCTGGTCATACGGCCCATTGTGCCGGGCGTGTCCGGCCGCGGGCCCGGGGCGTCCACTGGGCGGACGGTGCGCGGCGGTCGTACGCTGGCACGTATGTCGACCCATGCAAAGCGTGAACGACTTCTGCTCGCCGACCTGTTGGAGTCGTCGGGACCCGACGCCCCGACCCTGTGCGACGGCTGGACCGCCCGGGATCTCGCGGCCCATGTGGTGGTGCGTGAGCGCCGCCCGGACGCGGCGGGCGGATCGGTCATCGGACCGCTCAGGAACCGGCTGGAGCGGGTGCAGGGCGAGTATGTGGCGAAGCCGTACGAGGAGCTGATCCAGCTCATCCGTACGGGTCCGCCCCGGATGTCGCCCTTCGGTATCAAGCAGCTCGACGAGGCGGCGAACACCGTCGAGTACTACGTCCACGCCGAGGATCTGCGGCGGGCGCAGCCCGACTGGACGCCCCGCGAGCTCGACAAGGTGTTCTCCAACGCCCTGTGGGCGCGGCTGGAGAAGGGCGCCCGGCTGATGGGCCGCAAGTCGCCGGTGGGGCTGGTGCTGCGCCGCCCCGACGGCCAGACGGCGGTGGCGCACCGGGGCTCTCCGGTGGTGACGGTCACGGGGGAGCCTGGCGAGCTGCTGCTCTTCGTCTACGGCCGGCAGGACGCGGCCCGGGTGGATGTGGAAGGTGACAAGGACGCGGTCGACAAGCTCCAGCGCGCGAAGCTCGGGATGTAGGCCGGTTCAGCCTGCCGGGTCCGCTCGGCGCGGCGCGGGCCGGCCCAGCGCGCCGCCCGCCGCGCAGACGGCGGGCGCCGGTTCGCCGGTCGCCGGGTAGCTCAGCGGCGCGATGCCGAGGGTGAACAGGATGGCCATGGATGTCACCCGACCGAGGTACTCGGGTTCGGTGACGGTCTGCGTCAGCGCCCCCGCGGAGTCCACCGCCGAGCCCGGCGAGCAGCCCGACGAAGAGGCCCGCCACGGCGGCGAGGGCGACGGTGGGTACGAAGGCGATGGCGCCGATGGCGAACGCGCCGGCGACGACGAACAGGCTCATGACGAGTCCCGCGCGGCCCGGGTGGGGCCCCCGGAACGGGCCGCGGCCCAGGCCGGCGCCATAACGGGTGGAAACGGGAAGCGCGGCTGCGGCCCGCCGAGCTGTCGCCGGTGGAGAGTTGCTGCCCGAGGGGGGTCCTCTCGGTGGGGGCGCACCGTCGTACGAGGACCGGGCCCGTCGTCCTGGGCCGCGGGCCCGCCGGATGGCGGCCGCCGTACTGGCTGACGGGAACCACCCTCCCGCCGCCAACCCCTCCCGCGCATCGGCGAGTTCGCCGGTGCTGACCGCGGACTGTCCCCGGAACGGATCGTTCCGGGGCAGTGGGCCCGGGTCGTGACTCAGCGCACCGCGTGGCCCGAGTCCCGCAGCTCCTTCTTGACCTGGGAGATCCGCAGATCGCCGAAGTGGAAGACGGACGCGGCCAGTACGGCGTCCGCGCCGGCGTCGACGGCCGGCGGGAAGTGCGCGAGCTTGCCCGCGCCGCCCGAGGCGATGACCGGCACCGTCACATGCTCGCGTACGGCCGCGATCATCTCCGTGTCGTACCCGTCCTTCGTGCCGTCCGCGTCCATCGAGTTGAGCAGGATCTCCCCGGCGCCCAGTTCGGCCGCGCGGTGCGCCCACTCCACGGCGTCGATGCCGGTGCCCCGGCGCCCGCCGTGCGTGGTGACCTCGAAGGTGCCCTCCGGCGTACGCCGCGCGTCGACCGACAGGACGAGCACCTGACGGCCGAAGCGCTCGGCGATCTCCCGGAGGAGGTCGGGGCGCGCGATGGCGGCCGTGTTGACGCCGACCTTGTCGGCGCCCGCCCGCAGCAGCTTGTCGACGTCCTCGGTGGTACGGACCCCGCCGCCGACCGTGAGCGGGATGAAGACCTGCTCGGCGGTGCGGCGCACCACGTCGTACGTCGTCTCGCGGTCCCCCGACGAGGCGGTGATGTCGAGGAAGGTGAGCTCGTCGGCTCCCTCGGCGTCGTAGAGCCTCGCCATCTCGACGGGATCGCCCGCGTCGCGCAGATTCTGGAAGTTGACGCCCTTGACGACCCGGCCGTTGTCCACGTCCAGGCAGGGGATGACTCGGACGGAAAGGCTCATGCCGGGCCTCCGGAGGGTGCGCGGAAGGCTTCGACCTCGACCTCGACGACCAGGCTGGGGTCGATGAGGCCGGCGACGACGATCATCGAGGCGGCGGGCCGTACGGCGCCGAACGCCTCCTTGTGGGCGCGCCCGACGTCGTCCGCGTCCCCCGCGTGCGTGATGTACATCCGGGTGCGGACGACGTGCTCTGCGCCGAGGCCGAGATCGCCCAGCGCCTTGACGGCGACACCGAAGGCGGTGACGGCCTGTTCGTAGGGGCCGCCCTCGGCGATCCGCCCGTCGACGACCGAGGTGCAGCCGGAGACGAGGACGAGGCCGCCGGGCAGTTCGACGGCGCGGGAGTAGCCGTAGGCGTCCTCCCAGAGGCCGTCCGAGGCGATACGGCGTACGCCCTCGGACACGTTGGCCCTCGCGCTCGCGCTCGTGCTCGCGTCCGGGTCGGCGTCGGCGTCGGCGTTGGCGGTGGGGTTGGCGTCGGCGTTGGCCGGGGTCTCGCTCATCGGGCCACCTCCGCGAGCGCCTCTTCCAGCGTGAACGCCTTCGCGTACAGGGCCTTGCCGATGATCGCGCCCTCGACTCCCGCGGGCACCAGCGAGGCGATCGCGCGCAGGTCGGCGAGCGAGGAGACGCCGCCGGAGGCGACGACCGGCCGGTCGGTGGCCGCGCACACACTCTTCAGCAGCTCCAGGTTGGGCCCCTGGAGGGTGCCGTCCTTGGCGATGTCGGTGACCACGTAGCGGGCGCAGCCCTCCGCGTCGAGGCGCGCCAGCGTCTCCCAGAGGTCGCCCCCTTCGCTGGTCCAGCCCCGCCCGCGCAGCGTCGTGCCGCGTACGTCGAGGCCGATCGCGATCCTGTCGCCGTACTCGGCGATGGCCTTGGCCGCCCACTCGGGCGTCTCCAGCGCCGCCGTACCGAGGTTGACGCGCGTGCAGCCGGTGGCGAGCGCGGCGGTGAGCGAGGCGTCGTCGCGGATACCGCCGGACAGTTCGACCTTGATGTCCATGGCGTCGGTGATCCCGGCGACCAGGTCCCTGTTGTCGCCGGTACCGAACGCCGCGTCGAGGTCCACGAGATGCAGCCACTCGGCGCCCGCGCGCTGCCAGGCGAGTGCGGCTTCCAGCGGTGAGCCGTAACTGGTCTCGGAGCCCGACTCGCCGTGCACGAGCCGCACGGCCCGGCCGTCGCGCACGTCGACGGCGGGGAGGAGTTCGAGCCTCGGTACGGAGGCGGAGGCGGGTGTGCCGGACATCAGAAGGTTCCGATCCAGTTGGACAGCAGTTGGGCTCCGGCGTCGCCGGACTTCTCGGGGTGGAACTGCGTGGCCCACAGTGCACCGTTCTCCACGGCGGCCACGAACGGCTCGCCGTGCCGGGACCAGGTGACCTTCGGAGCGCGGATCTTGGGGTTGGAGACTTCGAGGGTCCAGTCGTGGACGGCGTACGAGTGCACGAAGTAGTAGCGCTCGGCGGCGTCGAGCCCGGCGAAGAGCTGGCTGTCCGCGGGGGAATCGACGGTGTTCCAGCCCATGTGGGGGACGGTCGGGGCGACGAGCGGGCCGACGGTGCCCGGCCACTCGTCGAGCCCTTCGGTCTCCACTCCGTGCTCGATGCCGCGCTCGAAGAGGATCTGCATGCCGACGCAGATTCCCAGTACCGGGCGGCCGCCCGCGAGCCGGCGGCCGACGACCCAGTCGCCGCGCGCCGCGCGGAGCCCCTCCATGCAGGCGGAGAAGGCGCCGACGCCGGGCACGATCAGCCCGTCGGCGTTCATGGCCTTGTCGAAGTCACGGGTGATCTCGACGTCCGCCCCGGCGCGCGCCACGGCGCGCTCGGCCGAACGGACGTTGCCGAAGCCGTAGTCGAGGATGACGACGTTCTTGGTCATTCCCAGAGTCCCTGGATGCGGAGGATGCCGGCGAGGAGACAGAGCGCGGAGCAGATGCCGAGCAGGACGATGACGCCCGTGGGCTGTTTCTGCTTGGCGAAGGAGTAGACGCCGCCGGCCAGGAACAGGCCGAGGACGATGAGGATGGTGTTGAGACCGGTCATGGGGTTAGAGGGCGCCCTTCGTGGACGGGAGGATGCCGACGGCGCGCGGATCGCGCTCGCTCGCGTACCGCAGCGCGCGGGCGAGGGCCTTGAACTGGCACTCGACGATGTGGTGCGCGTTGCGCCCGTACGGGACGTGCACGTGCAGCGCGATCTGAGCCTGGGCCACGAACGACTCCAGGATGTGCCGGGTCATCGTCGTGTCGTAGCTGCCGATCATCGGCGCCATGGTGTCCGGCTCGGTGTGCACCAGGTAGGGGCGGCCGGAGAGGTCCACGGTGACCTGGGCGAGCGACTCGTCCAGCGGGACGGTGCAGTTGCCGAAGCGGTGGATGCCGACCTTGTCGCCGAGCGCCTGCTTGAAGGCGGCGCCGAGCGCGAGGGCGGTGTCCTCGATGGTGTGGTGCGAGTCGATGTGCAGATCGCCCTCGGTCTTGACCGTCAGGTCGAAGAGCCCGTGCCTGCCGAGCTGGTCGAGCATGTGGTCGTAGAAGCCGACGCCCGTCGACACCTCGACCTTGCCGGTGCCGTCGAGGTCGAGCTCGACAACGACCGAGGTCTCCTTGGTCGTTCGTTCCACGCGGCCGATACGGCTCATGCGCTCTGCTCCTTCGTCAATTTACGTACCGCGTCGAGGAACGCGTCGTTCTCGGACGGGGTGCCCGCCGTGACCCGCAGCCGGCCGGGGACACCGTTGTCGCGTACCAGCACGCCCTGGTCCAGGATCGTCCGCCAGGCCCGGTGCGCGTCGTCGAAGATGCCGAACTGGACGAAGTTGGCGTCCGATTCGGTGACCTCGAAGCCCATCGCCCGCAATTCGGTGACCAGCCGGTCCCGCTCGGTCTTGAGCCGTTCGACATATCCGAGCAGCGTATCGGTGTGCTCCAGCGCGGCGAGCGCGGTGGCCTGGGTGACGGCTGACAGGTGGTACGGCAGGCGTACCAGCTGCACCGCGTCGACCACGGCGGGGTCCGCGGCGAGATAGCCGAGGCGCAGTCCGGCGGCCCCGAATGCCTTGGACATCGTGCGGGACACGACGAGGTTCGGCCGGCCCGCGAGCAGCGGCAGGAGCGAGGGGTGGTGGCTGAATTCGACGTACGCCTCGTCGACGACGACCAGCGACGGCCTGGCCGCCTGCGCCGCGTCGTACAGCCGGACCACGGTCACTGCGTCGACGGCGGTGCCGGTGGGGTTGTTGGGGGTGGTGATGAAGACGACGTCGGGGCGGTGCTCGGTGATCGCCCGCTCGGCGGCGTCGGAGTCGATGGTGAAGTCCTCGTCGCGCGGGCCGGAGATCCAGCCGGTGCTGGTGCCGCGCGCGATGAGGTTGTGCATGGAGTACGACGGCTCGAAGCCGATCGCGGTGCGGCCGGGGCCGCCGAAGGTCTGGAGCAGCTGCTGGATGACCTCGTTGGAACCGTTGGCCGCCCAGACGTTCGCGGCGGTCAGCGGGAGGGCGCCGGCGGTGCGGCGGAGGTAGGCGGCCAGCTCGGTGCGGAGTTCGACCGCGTCCCGGTCGGGGTAGCGGTTGAGGCCGCGGGCGGCCTCCCGGACCCGCTCGGTGATCCGCTCGACGAGCGGTTCGGGCAGCGGGTACGGGTTCTCGTTGGTGTTGAGGTGTACGGGGACGTCCAACTGGGGCGCCCCGTAGGGGGACTTGCCGCGCAGCTCGTCGCGTACGGGAAGGTCGTCGATGTTCGTCACGCGATGGGCACCTCCCCCGTGGGCGGCCGTGAGGGCAGTTTCCAGCCGAAACGCGCCTTGACGGCGGCGCCGTGCGCGGGCAGGTCCTCGGCCTCGGCGAGCGTCACGACGTGGTGGGCGACGTCGGCGAGCGCGTCTCGCGTGTAGTCGACGATGTGGATGCCGCGCAGGAAGGACTGGACGGACAGGCCGGAGGAGTGACAGGCACAACCGCCGGTCGGCAGTACGTGATTGGAGCCGGCGCAGTAGTCGCCGAGCGAGACCGGGGCGTAGGGCCCCACGAAGATCGCGCCCGCGTTGCGGACCCGGGCGGCGACGTCGGCGGCGCCGGCGGTCTGCACCTCCAGGTGCTCGGCGCCGTACGCGTCGACGACCCGCAGGCCCTCCTCTACGCCGTCGACCAGCACGATCGCGGACTGCTTGCCCGCCAGGGCGGGCGCGATGCGCTCCTCGACATGCTTGGTGGCGGCGGTCTGCGGCGCCAGTTCCTTCTCGACCGCGTCGGCCAGTTCGACGGAGTCGGTGACGAGGACGGCGGCGGCGAGCGGGTCGTGCTCGGCCTGGCTGATCAGGTCGGAGGCGACGTGCACCGGGTCGGCGGTCGCGTCGGCGAGGATGGCGATCTCGGTCGGACCGGCCTCGGTGTCGATGCCGATACGGCCGGCGAAGTAGCGCTTGGCGGCGGTGACCCAGATGTTGCCGGGTCCGGTGACCATGTCGGCGGGCGGGCAGCCGTCGGGGCCGGTGGTGCCGTACGCGAACATCGCGACGGCCTGGGCGCCGCCGACCGCGTACACCTCGTCGATGCCCAGCAGGGCGCAGGCGGCGAGGATCGTCGGGTGCGGCAGGCCGTCGAACTCCTGCTGTGGAGGTGAGGCGAGGGCGATGGACGCGACGCCCGCTTCCTGCGCCGGGACCACGTTCATGATCACGGACGACGGGTAGACGGCGCGGCCACCAGGCGCGTACAGCCCGACGCGGCCGACGGGCACCCACTTCTCGGTCACCTTGCCGCCGGGCACGACCTGGGTGGTGTGCTCCGCGCGGCGCTGGGCGCGGTGGACGATACGGGCCCGCCTGATGGACTCGTCGAGCGCGGCGCGTACGGCGGGATCCAGGGCCTCCAGGGCCCGGGTGAGGGCTTCGGCGGGCACCCGCACCCGGTCGAGCGTCACACCGTCGAACCTCGATGCGTACTCGATCAGCGCCGCGGTGCCGCGATGGCGCACGTCCTCGCAGATGGGGCGCACCTTCGAGAGGGCGGCTTCCACGTCGAAGTCGGCACGGGGCAGCAGGTCGCGCAGTGCGGCGCCCTCGGGGAGGGCGTCGCCGCGCAGATCGATTCGTGAGATCACGCGGTCAATTCTCGCAGACCCGATCCGGCCGACGGCCGCCCGTATCACTGGCTGATATGAGCCCTGAATGTCACTCACGGCTACTAATGTTGACGATTGGCGTTCGATCGGTCACTCAGAGGGAAGAACGACCGTACGACTCCACCACAGCAGTCCCGCCCGGCGACGGCTGCCCGGGAGTCACACGACCACGACGCACGGCGACACGAGATACGACCGCACGACGACAGAGCACGCGGTACGGCACCCATCGAGGTACGGCGCGCAGCACACAGCACGGCAAACGGGGAAGTGAGGCGCGGCAGTGTCCGAGCCGCAGGACGACGAAGCTCCGGACTGGCTCTCGGCCACAGAACTCGGCATGTGGCAGGCGTTCCGGAACGGCAGTACCTACGACCTGAGTGTGCCGAGTCCACTGCTCAACGATCCGGCTGCGGCCGGACCCTGGGGCGAACACCGCAGCGTCCGCGCCCGGGTCGTCGCGCTTCTGCTGCTCAGCGGTCCGTCGGCGCGCCCGGGACGGGTCGCCGCGCTCAAGCTGCGCGGGGCCCACATCAGCGGGTCCCTGGATCTCGCGGGCGGCAATGTCGAGCCGTATGTGGAGCTGACCTACTGCCGCTTCGAGCGGGAACTGGTACTGCCGGAGTGCCACTTCACCACGTTGCGGCTGGTGGGCTGTGTGATCCCGCGCCTGGAGGCCGCCCGGCTGCGCACCGAGGGCGATCTGCATCTGCCGCGCTGCCAGATCGCGCGCGGTATCCGGCTCACCGACGCGCAGATCGGCACGGACCTGCTGATCAGCCAGATATCCGTCCGGCCGGACAGCAGCAACCGGTCGATAGCCGCCGACGGGATGTCGGTCGGCCAGGACCTCCAGGCCGAACAGATAGACACGCACGGGGAGTTCAGCCTGCGCGGCTCGAAGGTCGGGGGCTCGCTGATGCTGCGCGGCAGCCGGCTGCGCGCGGCGGGCGAGCGCCGCGCGCTCAACGCGCCGCAGCTGACCGTGGAGCGCTCGCTCTATATGACGGGCGCCGTCGTGAGCATCGCGACGGGCAACGCCAACTCGACACCTCCGTACGGCACGGTCTACACCGGCAACGCCGTCCGCCCCGCGTCGCTGCCGCCGGGCACCGAGATCCGGCGCTTCGAGTGCTACGGCGGGGTCCGGCTGGACGACGGCCGGTTCGGCGACACGATCGACCTCCACCAGGCCCGTTTCCTGATGTCGGCCGGCCAGGAGCTGTCGCTGCGCCGGATAACGGCGACGGAGCTCCGCTTCCAGTGCGAGCGCCCGCTGGAGGGCCGGGTCGTGCTCAACGGCGCGAAGATCACCACGCTGATGGATCTCTCCACGAGCTGGCCGGGCCCCGGCGGTCTCGCGATGGGCGGTTTCGTCTACGAGAACGTGGTGCCGTCCGGCCACTTCCCGCTCAACCGCCGGCTGGAGTGGCTGGACTCGGCGACGCCGGAGTACTCGCCGGAGCCGTACGAACGCCTCGCGCAGGTGATGCGCAACAGCGGCGAGGACGCGGACGCCCGTGAGGTGCTGCTGGCCAAGCAGCGCAGACGGCGCGAGACGCTGCCGCTGGCGGGGAAGGTGTGGGGCTTCATCCAGGACTGGACGGTGGCGTACGGCTACCGGCCGGGCCGGGCCGCGCTGTGGATGGCCATGCTGTGGGCGGCGGGCACGTTCGTCTTCGCCCGGCACGCCCCGGAGCCGATCAAGTCCGAGGAGCATCCGGCGTGGAATCCGGCGCTGTACGTGCTGGATCTGCTGGTGCCGGTGATCGATCTGGGCCAGGACGGGCACTGGCGGCCGGAGGGCGGCTGGCAGTGGCTTTCGGCGGTGATGATTCTGCTCGGCTGGATCCTCGCCACAACAGTCGCAGCAGGTGCCTCACGTCTCCTGCGTCGCGGCTGACCCAGCGTCCAAGGGCTTTCTTTGCTCTCCCTTGACCTGCCCGGAGACAACCTTTCACCCACCACCAAAGCTTCACATGTGCCCTCTGGCGCCCCTGCGACCTGCGGTTTTCAATGGTCCGCACCATGTCATTGATTCGCGCCCTGATCAGCACCGCGCGCATGGTCCGGCACACCCCGCGACTCGCCGAGGGACTTCCGCCGGACGATGCGGTACTGCTCGACGCCCCCGACGACCGGCTCGCCCCGGCGCTCGTCTCCGCCGCACTCGGCGAGTACGAGCACGCGGCGAAGCTGCTGGCGACCACGCGCGAATCCGCCGAGTGGGAGGACCGCGACCGCTACGTGATGCGGCTCGCCGCCTTCGCCCACAACCGCCACGAATGGCTCGCCCGCTGGCTCGCCGCCTCGCCCGCCGACCCGGACGCGCTCGTCGTCAAGGCCGAACTCGGCGTACGCAAAGCCTGGGAGTCCCCGGCCCGCGCCGAGCTGCTGGGCGAGATGGGCCCGCTGATCGGCGCTGCGGCCGAGGGCGACCCGCGCGACCCGGTGCCGTGGCGGATCGCCCTGGACCACGCGCGTGGCACGCACGCGGGCCACCAAGCCTTCGAGTCGCTGTGGGGCGAGGCGGTGCGCCGCTCCTCCCATCACTACGGGTGCCATGTCGCGGCCCTCCAGTACCTCTCCGGCCAGTGGCACGGCTCGCACCAGGAGTGCTTCGACTTCGCCGAACAGGCCGCCGCGGACGCGCTGCCCGGGTCGCTCGTGAAGGCACTTCCGATGCGGGCCGCCTTCAGCCGGCTGCTGGGCGGTGACCTCACCTCCGTGACGACGGACCGGATAGACGCGGCCTGCGACGAGGCGATCCTGCTCTCGTCCATGTACGGGGTGGGCGACCCCTGGCCGGCGGAGGTACGGAATCTGCTGGCGTACGTGCTGGTCAGACGGCACCGATGGGACGAGGCGCTGGAACAGTTCCGGCTGATAGGCCCGTACGCGACGTCCTTTCCCTGGACGTCGCTGACCGACGATCCGCTGGGTCAGTTCCTGGAGATACGCGACGGTGTACGCCTCCAGGTGGCCTCCGGAATGCCGTTGTGGAACCGGACAGACCGAGGGCGACCGCGCGGCCATTACGCTTGACCGTTGTGACCACCGCACATCTCCCTCTCTTCCCGCTGAACGCGGTGTTGTTCCCGGGCCTCGTCATGCCCCTGAACATCTTCGAGGAGCGGTATCGCGCCATGATGCGCGACCTGCTCAAAATAGACGAGTCCGAACCGCGACGCTTCGTCGTGGTCGCCATCCGCGACGGGCACGAGGTCGCGCCGACCGCCTCGGGCATGCCCGACCCCACGTCCCTGCCGGAACGCGGGCCCTCGGCGGGCTTCGGCACCGAACCGCTCAAGGCCTTCCACCAGGTGGGCTGCGTCGCCGACGCGACCACCATCCGCGAACGCCAGGACGGCAGCTTCGAGGTGCTCGGCACCGGCACCAGCCGGGTCCGGCTGCTCTCCGTCGACACGAGCGGGCCCTATCTGACCGCCGAGGTCGAGGCGGTCGAGGAGGACTCGGGCGAGGGTGCGGGAGCACTCGCCGAAGGCGTCCTGCGGGCGTTCCGCAGCTACCAGAAACGGCTGGCGGGAGCGCGTGAGCGGTCGCTGTCGACCGGCGACGACCTGCCCGAGGAGCCGTCCGTCGTCTCGTATCTGGTGGCCGCGGCGGCCGTCCTGGACATCCCGGCGAAACAGCGGCTGCTCCAGGCCCCGGACACGGTGACGCGACTGCGGGAGGAACTGAGGCTGCTGCGCGCCGAGACGGCGGTGATCCGGCATCTTCCGTCGCTGCCGGCCGTGGACCTCACCCGGGGCCCGACGAGCCCGAACTGACCTCCGCCGGCACATCCAAGCTCTTCCGGCTCTTCAACTGACGCGAGGAACAGGTCCCTTGGCGAAGAAGCAAGCGAGGAAAACCGCAGGCGGCACCCCGGCGACGGTCGCGCTGACGGCGGCGAAGGCCGAGTTCACCCTGCACGCGTACGAGCACGACCCGGCGGCCCCCTCGTACGGCGAGGAGGCCGCGGCGGCTCTGGGGGTCTCGGCGGACCGGGTGTTCAAGACACTGGTCGCCGACGTCGACGGCGAACTGACCGTGGCGGTCGTCCCGGTCTCCGGCTCGCTGGACCTCAAGGCGCTGGCCGCCGCGGTGGGCGGCAAGCGCGCGACGATGGCGGACCCGGCGGCGGCGGAGCGCACCACGGGCTACGTACGCGGCGGCATCTCACCACTGGGCCAGCGCAAGCGGCTCCGTACGGTCCTCGACTCCTCGGCGGGGGCCCACGCGACGGTCTGCGTCTCGGCGGGCCGCCGCGGCCTGGAGGTGGAACTGTCCCCGTCGGACCTGACCTCCCTGACAGCCGCGACGCTGGCCCCGATCGCCAAGCCCTGACGGCCGGGGGCGTGTCCGGCGGGTCAGCGTCCGGTTTCCGGCCCGTCCTCCCGGTCGGCCGGCAGGTACGGCGCCCCGAACGGCACCCACTCCGGCTCCGGGTCGCGCGGACCGAACAGCGCCGTCAGCGCCAGATGCACGACCATCGCCGCCACCGGCCATGCCAGCAGCGCGCCCCGCGCGTTCAGCTCCAGCGGCGCGTCGAACGTCGCACCCTCTCCCGCCGCGCGCGCCTGCGTGACCACGTCGTCCGGGCCCAGCCCCCAGCCGACCAGCCAGGCCAGCCCCGACCCGAGCAGCGCGCCCAGCGCCAGGCCCACGACCAGCGGGACACCGCCGCGCCGGCGGAAGACGAAGACCAGGGCCGCGCTGACGGCGCCGAATCCCAGGGCCAGCAGCACGAACGTGCCGTCCGCGCCGATCGCCTCCTCGCCCTCCGTGTCCTTCAGGAACACGGCCGACTCACCGGCGATCAGGGGCACCCGGGGCGACAGCCAGAGCCAGAGCAGTCCGAGCAGGACACCGGAGACAGCCACGACGAGCGTCACGACGGAGGCCTGCCTCAGCTCGGTCCTCGTGTCGGTCGCGTCCGCCGCCTCGGCGGCGGGGTTGGCGGCCGTGGCTCCCGCGCCCCGGGCTTTCTGCCAGGGGTCGTCGTTCGGGGGCTGGTGGGGCGGCGTCAGAGGAGCTGTCACCCCGCCATCGTGCCAGGCGTGGCCCGGCGGTGCCTCATCGGACTGCCGCACGCCTGTACGCCCACGTCGCCACGGCCAGCGAGACGACGCCGACGGCCGCGCACACCGCGAGGTCGAGCACGACGGTGGGCCAGTCGGGATGCCGGTCGAAGGTACGGGCCAGGGCCTCCACACCGTACGTGGACGGCAGCAGATCCCGGGCGTACGTGAACGGCCCCGGCAGCCGGTCGGCGGGCAGCACACCCAGCAGCAGCGCGGCGGACATACCGAGCTGCCCGAACAGCGTGGCCAGCTCCTGACGGGGCGCGAGCAGCCCCAGCGCCGCCCCGAGCCCGGCCAGCGCGGCGCCGGAGAGCGGGATGACGGCGACCAGCACCCAGAGATGGGTGAGCGGCAGATCGAAGAGCAGACTGCCGGTCACCGCGGTCACGGCGGTGCCCGGCACGGTGAACGAGGCGTACGCCCCGGCCGCGCCCAGCACCACGGCGGCGGGCGGTACGGGCAGCGTGGCGTAGTGGTCGAGACCGCCGGTGGCCCGGAGCTGACCGAAGTACTGGGCGAGCAGATTGAGCGCGACGAACGCCACGACGAGCACGCTGGACCCGGCGACCACGGCCCGCGCCTCGGCGCCGCCGTCGACGACACCGCGCATCAGGATCATGATCCCGACGGACTGGAAGGTCGCCACGAAAAGCAGCGGGATCCGGGCGACCCGCGCCCGCGACAGCTGCGCGCGGTACACGGCGGCGAGCGAGGGCAGCAGCCGCGCCCGCGGCGCCAGCGCCGCCGGCGCCCGGTCGGCTCGGTCGGTCGCGGCACGGGCGTCCGGAACTGTCCGGCTCTTCCCACCGACGGCCTCCGCGGGCACGATGCTCACCTGACGCAGCTCCTGTTCGCTCCGGACGGACGGACACGGGCACGCCATGTGACGCACGTGGCCGACCGCGACCAGCGTGCCATACGCCCGGAACGCGCCGAACGCCCCGTAGGGACGGCCGAGTTCCGGCCGAACGCGGGAAACCCGCCTTCGGCGGCCACGGCGCGTGCGGATACCGCCGCGCGGCCCCCGGTGGCCGCGCGGGCAGGCATCGGAGCCGTACATCCGGAGTTCTTCGGGGTCACGCCTTCACCAGCCCCTGTGCCTGGCCGCCGAGGGCCAGATAGACGTCCTCCAGGCTGGGCGTCGCCAGCGTGAAGTCGTCGAGGGCCGCGAACGCCGCGCCGCCCGTCACGGCCGCCACCGCCGCGCGTGCCTCGTCGGGGGCGAGGCGCAGCACCCAGCGGCGGCCCGACTCCTGCGCGGAGCCGCGCAGCGCGGCGACCTCGGGGACGTCGAGCGGGGCGCGCTCGCGCCAGACGAGTTCGAGCCGTACCTCGCCCGCGACCTGTTCCTTGAGCCCGGACGGGGTGTCGCAGGCGATGACCTTGCCCCGGTCCAGCACGGCGACCCGGTCCAGGACCGTCTCGGCCTCGATGACGTTGTGGGTGACCAGCAGCACCGTCGCGCCGCGTTCGGCCCGGCGCCGGTCGACCGCCGCCCAGACGGCGCGCCTGGCGACCGGGTCCATACCGGTCGTGGGTTCGTCCAGGACGAGCACCGGCCGCTCCCCCACCAGCGTCGCCGCGAAGCAGGCCATTCGCCGCTGCCCGCCGGAGAGCTTCTTCAACGGGCGCCCGGCGAGTTCGGTCAGGCCGAGTTCCGCGAGCACCGCGTCCCGCTCCGCCCGCGCCTCGCTCAGACCGAGCCCCCGCAGCCGGCCCGTGGTCTCGGCCGCGAGCCCGACCGTCAACTCGTCGAGCGCCGTGGACTCCTGGCCGAGATAGCCGATGAGGCGCGAGGCACGTTCGGGATGGCCGACCAGATCGTGGCCGAGGACGTCGACGCTGCCGGAATCCGGCCGCATGAGCCCGGTGAGCTGACGTACGAGGGTGGACTTGCCCGCGCCGTTGGGACCGAGCAGTCCGAAGATCTCGCCCTGCCGCACGTCCAGGGAAATCCCGTCGTTCGCGCGCACCTCGGGCGTCGCCGGGGTCCCACGTCTGCCGCGCGCGGCGGGGTACGTCTTGACCAGCTCCCGCACCGCGCACACCGTACTCACAAGGGACGAGCCTACGGGGTCCAACCGCCCGGAATCCGCCCGGGGGCGCCCGGCGGCCTCCCGCCCTCGGGCGCGGGACTTGGCTGGTGGCCCGTCCCGCACCTGAGGGCGGGCACTACTCCGCCGCTCCGCCACCCTTCGCGGACGGACCCTCCGCCGCCGCCCGCACATCGATCTCACGCCAGAACCCCGCCCTGATCGCGTACCGGTCGTGCTCGTCGATCTGGTCGTCCTTGTGCGCGAGCAACCCGAAGCGGGCCGCGTACCTCAGAACCTCGCCGTCGATACGGTGCGGGATCCGCGGATACATCGTGGACAGCTTCTGCACATGGCCCGTGTCCGGCAGCCGCTCCATCCAGCGCCGGGCGAACACCTGGCCCACCTCGAAGGGGTCGCCGCCGACCGTCGTGATGTCCTCCTCGCGGTCGGCCCAGCGCTGCTCCGCGCTGGTGAGCTGGGCGAGCGTCGGCAGCGACGCGGTCTCGGGCGACTCCCCGAGCTGGCTCCCGCCCCCCGTGCGCTCGACCCAGCCCCGGTCGGACGACCAGCGCAGTGTCGCGTTCCCCGGCGGGGGCGCGGGCGCGGCGTGGGGTCCCGGGGCGCGCAGGGCGGCCAGGTCCTTCGGGGTGGGGACGCCCTTGCCGCCCGTCGGCGCCGACTGCGCGGTCTCGGGGTCGTGCTCGTGCCCCGGCCCGGCGCCGGGCCCGTGGTCCGTCGTCGCCGGCGCCGTCCCGTTGCGCGCGGCCGCGGCCTGTGCCTCGGCCGCCCGCTCGGCGGACGCGGCGAGCGCCGATTCGGGCAGCGGCGCGGAGAGGATGGCGGCGATCTCGGGGCGCGGCGCGGGGGTCGGCGCGCAGACGCCGCCGAAGTCCTTGGCGCGTACGGCCTTGGTGATCCAGGCCCGGTCGAGCACCCGGCGTTCGTCGGCCTCGGCCACCAGGTCCTCGGACTGGTTGTAGTCGCCGTCCGCCGCCTGCACCGCCCACAGGTGCACGGCGACGCCGTGTTCCTTCGCGGACATCAGGCCGGGCAGCAGATCGCCGTCACCGGTCACCAGCACCACGTCCGAGCAGGCGCGATTTCTGGCCAACTCCGTGAGCTCGGCATGCATCGCCGCGTCGACGCCCTTCTGCGCCCATCTCCCGTCGCTACGGGTCAGAGCACCGAGCCGGACGGTGACACGTGACATGACGCGCAGTCGGCGGTGTTCGGGCTGCGGTACACGGTCGGGGGCGCCGTCGAACCAGTAGATACGGAGCAGCGGCTGCTCCGTATCGGCCTCGGCGCGCTCGCGCAGCCCCTGGATGAGGGCGGCGTGGTCGACGGTGATGCGTGAGCGGGCCGGTTCTCCGGCGAGGAGGCTCGCGGCGGCGCCCAGCAGGTAACCGGCGTCCACCAGGACGACGCAGCGGTCCACGTGTTCCACCCTCTTTCGGGAACGTCGGGATCGGAAGTTGCTACGGGTTTGCTTCGAGTCTGCCCGACCGCAACTGGCTTAACGGCCGGAACTGGATCATCGGCGTGGCGTGTCCCTCCCGGCTACCCCCAGGGACGGCCGAACCATAGTCCGTTACACACAGCTATGATCCAAAATGCGGTGAGTCACGACATATGTGAATCTGGTCGCGGCCCTGGCCCCAACATCCTTCAGGAGGCAGCACCATGGCCAAGAACAAGAACCGTGACCGCGGCAAGCAGCAGGACCGCTCGTCCACCGAGCGTGGTGCCGAGCAGCCCTCGTCCTCCTCCACGGAGGCCAAGGCCGAGCAGATACAGTCGCAGGTCACGCCGTCCGACGTGGCCCACAAGGGCCGCCAGAAGCGCTTCGGCCACAACTGACGCGTCGGCCCACGCGGTCGGCCGCACATGACGAGAGAGGGGCACGACCGGTCTCCCGGGCGTGCCCCTCCGCGCGTACGCGTTCCCCCACCGCCAACCCGCCGGGTACCGCTACCCCGCCAGGCAGGACGGCCCGAGCAGCACCTTCAAGTCACCGAAGAGCGCCGGGTCGGGCTGCACCCGGTGCCGGTCGAGCCGCAGCACCGTCGTCTTCCGTGCGCCCTGGAGCTTGATCCGCACCTCGGAGTTGCCCCGGTGGTGGCTGAGGATCTCACCCAGCCTGCTGACCATGGGCGGGGTCAGCTTCACCGTGGGGATGGTGATCGTGACCGGCGCGTTCGTCCCGCTGGAGGACAGGTCGGGGACCTGGAGCTCCATCGCGACAAGACGCGGGATGTCCTCGCGCTTGTCGAGACGGCCCTTGACGAAGACGACAGTGTCCTCGACCAGTTGGGTGGAGACCAGTTGGTAGGTCGCGGGGAAGAACATGCACTCGATCGAGCCCGCCAGATCCTCCACGGTGGCGATCGCCCACGCGTTGCCCTGCTTGGTCATCTTCCGCTGGAGGCCGGAGATGATGCCGCCGATCGTGACCACCGCGCCGTCCGCGTGCTCACCGCCGGTGAGCTGCGAGATCGCCGCGTCGGACTTGTCGGACAGCACATGCTCGATACCGAAGAGCGGGTGGTCGGAGACGTACAGACCGAGCATTTCCCGTTCCTGCGCGAGCAGATACGACTTGTCCCACTCCACGTCCGAGAATTCCACGTCGAGCCCGAAGCCCGGCTCGGAGGAGGCGTCGTCGCCGTCGCCCATGCCGCCGAAGAGGTCGAACTGCCCCTCCGCCTCCTTGCGCTTGACCTGTACGACGTTGTCGATCATCGGCTCGTGGTGCGCGACGAGGCCCTTGCGGGTGTGGCCCATCTCATCGAAGGCGCCCGCCTTGATGAGGGATTCGACGGTGCGCTTGTTGCAGACGACCGCCTCGACCTTGTCCAGGAAGTCGGGGAAGGTGGCGTACTTCCCCTTCGCCTTCCGCGAGCGGATGATCGACTCGACGACGTTCGTGCCGACATTGCGGACGGCCGTCAGCCCGAAGAGGATCACGTCGTCGCCCTGCGCGGCGAAGTTCGCCACCGACTCGTTCACATTCGGCGGCAGCACCTTGATGCCCATCCGCCGGCATTCGTTGAGGTAGACCGCCGACTTGTCCTTGTCGTCCTTCACCGAGGTCAGCAGGGCCGCCATGTATTCGGCGGGGTAATTCGCCTTCAGGTAGGCGGTCCAGTAGGTGACGAGCCCGTACGCGGAGGAGTGCGCCTTGTTGAACGCGTATCCCGCGAACGGGACCAGGACGTCCCAGAGCGCCTGGATGGCCTCGTCCGAGAAGTTGTTCTTCTTGGCACCGGCCTGGAACAGGACGAAGTTCTTCGCCAGTTCGTCGGCCTTCTTCTTGCCCATCACACGGCGGAGAATGTCCGCCTCGCCCAGCGAGTAGCCCGCGATGATCTGCGCGGCCTTCTGCACCTGCTCCTGATACACGATCAGGCCGTAGGTGAGGCCGAGGACCTCCTTGAGAGGCTCCTCCAACTCCGGGTGGATCGGGGTGATCTCCTGCTGCCCGTTCTTGCGCAGCGCGTAGTTCGTGTGCGAGTTCATGCCCATCGGGCCCGGCCGGTACAGGGCCGACACGGCGGAAATGTCCTCGAAGTTGTCGGGCTTCATCAGCCGCAGCAGCGAGCGCATCGGCCCGCCGTCGAACTGGAAGACGCCGAGCGTGTCACCGCGGCAGAGCAGTTCGTACGTCGTGGGGTCGTCCAACGGCAGGGACAGCAGGTCGAGATCGATGTCCTTGTTGGCCTTCACCATCTTGACGGCGTCGTCCATGATGGTCAGATTTCGCAGACCCAGGAAGTCCATCTTCAGCAGGCCGAGCGACTCGCACTGCGGATAGTCCCACTGCGTGATCGTGACGCCGTCGGTGTGCCTGACCCAGACCGGCACATGGTCCGTGATCGTCTCGCTGGACATGATCACGCCTGCCGCGTGCACGCCCATCTGCCGCACCAGGCCCTCGACACCCTTCGCGGTGTCGATGACCTTCTTGACGTCCGGCTCGTTCTCGTACATCCCCCGGATCTCGCCCGCCTCGCTGTAGCGCGGGTGCTTGGGGTCGGTGATGCCGTTGAGGTCGATGCCCTTGCCGAGGACATCCGCGGGCATGGCCTTGGTGAGCCGGTCGCCCATCGCGTACGGATAACCCAGCACGCGCGCCGAGTCCTTGATGGCGTTCTTCGCCTTGATCTTTCCGTACGTGCCGATCATGGCGACCTTGTCGGCGCCGTACTTCTCGGTCACGTACCTGATGACCTCACCGCGCCTGCGCTCGTCGAAGTCGATGTCGACATCCGGCATGGAGATGCGCTCGGGGTTGAGGAACCGCTCGAAGATCAGGCCGTGTTCGATCGGGTCGAGGTCGGTGATGCCCATCGCGTACGAGACGATCGAGCCGGCCGCGGAGCCCCGGCCGGGGCCGACGGCGATGCCGTTGTTCTTGGCCCACATGATGAAGTCCGCGACGACCAGGAAGTACCCGGGGAACCCCATCTCGATGATGATGCCCATCTCGTACTCGACCTGCTTGAGGCGGTCCTCCGGGATGCCGCCCGGGAAACGCCTGGCCATCCCGCGCATGGTCTCCTCGCGGAACCAGGTGATCTCGGTGAAGCCGTCGGGGATGTCGAACTTCGGCATCAGGTTCCGCTCCTGGAACCAGCCCTCCGTATCGATCTGCTGCGCCACCAGAAGGGTGTTGGCGCACCCCTCCTGCCACGCGTCCGACGAGTCGATCGCGTACATCTCGTCCGTCGACTTCAGGTAATAACCCGTCCCGTCGAACCGGAACCGGTCCGGATCCGACAGATTCTTACCCGTCTGAATACACAGCAGCGCATCATGCGCCGTCGCCTCGTTCGCGTACGTGTAGTGCGAGTCGTTCGTCACCAGCGGCGGAATCCCCAGCTTCCTCCCCACCTCCAGCAACCCGTCCCGCACCCGGCGCTCGATCTCGATGCCATGGTCCATCAACTCCAGGAAATACCGGTCCTTGCCGAAGATGTCCTGGTAGTCCGAAGCCGCCTGCACCGCCTCGTCGAACTGCCCCAGCCGCAGCCGCGTCTGCAACTCACCGGACGGGCACCCCGTCGACGCGATCAGACCCTCCGACCACTTCGCGATCGTCTCCCGGTCCATCCGCGGCCACTTCGTCAGCCAGCCTTCCGCGTACGCGTCCGACGACAACCGGAACAGATTGTGCAGACCGGTCTTGTTCGCCGCCCAGATCGTCTTGTGCGTATAACCGCCCGAACCGGAAACATCGTCCCGCTTCTGATGCGGCTGCCCCCACTGCACCTTCCGCTTGTTCCGCCGCGACTCCGGCGCCACATACGCCTCGATACCGATGATCGGCGTCACGCCCGCCTTCTTCGCCTGATGGAAGAAGTCGTACGCACCATGCAGATTCCCATGGTCCGTCATCGCGATATGGGACATCCCCATCTCATTGCACGCCTTGAACATGTCCCCCAACCGCGCCGCACCGTCCAGCAGCGAGTACTGGGTGTGGACATGCAGGTGCGTGAACGGCGGCTTGGTCACGGCTGAGGCCTCCAGCGAAACGAGCGTACGAGCGGGGCTGCCGAGCGAGGGCTGCCCTGGGGGGACAGCCTCGAAGTCTACGACCGCCCACTGACAATCCGAGCGCCTCCCGACGATGTCCCGGCGATGTCCCGACGAGTCGGAACCGGGCGTGACGAACCTTCGGGTCGACCGGCGCCGGACGGGCACGCACCGGTACGTTCGTGCGTTGCAAGTCACTGGCGGCGCCGTCGCCCGAGGCGGGTGGCGTGTCAGTTCATCCGCCCAGTTCGTCATGTTCCAGGAGGCACCACCGATGTCGGTCCCGCGCCCGGTCGAAGCCGCTGACCAGCAGCGAGGGGAGGAGATCCTCACCGTGTTCGGCACCGCCTTCGGTGCCCTGCTCGCCGCTGACCCGGCGGCCTTCCAGGTCAAATTCCGCAAGATGGCCGCCTCCGCCTTCGCCTTCTACCGAGGCACCGCCTGCCTGTTCTACAACGACCTGGAACGGGAGCAGCACGGCGGGCCGTACGTGGACGAGCGCACCGGCCGGGTCTGGATCCACGGCGATCTGCACGCCGAGAACTTCGGCACGTACATGGACGCGAACGGCCGGCTGATCTTCAACGTCAACGACTTCGACGAGGCCTATGTAGGACCGTTCACCTGGGACCTCAAGCGCCTGGCCGCGTCGCTCGCGCTGATCGGCTACACGAAGGCCCTCAGCGACGACCAGATCAGCGAACTGGTCCGGATCTACGCCGCGGCCTACCGCGAGCGGATCCACGCGCTGGCCACGGGCGCGAAGAACGACGAGGTGCCTCCGTTCACCCTGGACACGGCGACCGGCCCGCTCCTCGACGCGCTCCGCGACGCCCGCTCGCTGACCCGCTTCGGGCTGCTCGACTCGATGACCGAGATCCGTGACTTCGAGCGCCGCTTCGCCCCGGGCGGCGGCTCCATCGAGCTGGACGCCGCCACCCGTTACAAGGTCCTGGCGGCCTTCGACGGCTATCTGGAGACCCTGCCGGAGTCCAGCTTGACCCGCCCCGACTCCTACCGGGTGAAGGACGTCGTGGGACGGCGCGGCGTCGGCATCGGCTCGGCGGGCCTGCCCTCGTACAACATCCTGCTGGAGGGCAACAGCGACGCCCTGGAGAACGACGTCGTGATCTATCTCAAGCAGGCGCAGACCCCCGCCGTCTCCCGGCACATCACCGACGAGCGGGTGCGCGGCTACTTCCAGCACGAGGGCCACCGCACGGTGATCTCGCAGCGCGCGCTCCAGGCGCACGCCGACCCGTGGCTCGGCTGGACCGAGCTGGACGGCGCGGGCCAGCTGGTCGCCGAGATCTCCCCGTACGCGGTCGATCTCGACTGGTCGGACCTCGACGACCCGGCCGAGATCGCCGCCGTCGTCGCCGACCTCGGCCGGGCGACGGCGACGATGCACGGGGCGGCGGACGACGAGAGCGGCCACTCTCTGGTGCCGTTCAACACGGAGCGGGCCATCGACGCGGCTATCGCGGCGGACGAGGAGGGCTTCCCCGAGCTGCTGGTGGAGTTCGCCCACAGCTACGGGGCACGGGCGCGCGCCGACCACCAGATCTTCGTGGACCTCTTCCGCAACGGACAGCTCGCCGGCGGCTGACCTTGCACCGCCCCGGTCCCACCGGTCGGATCCGACCGGGGCGACGGCGACCTTAGGGACCCCTTACAGGTTCTCGTGGCACACTCGGCGAGGATGGACATATCGGCGGCACGGCTCAGGGCGCTGCGGGCGGCATTGTTCACGGCACTGGCCGTGACGCTGTCCGCCGGTTCCCATGTCCTGCTGTCGCGGGCCCCCCTGCCCCTCTCCGTCGTCGCCGTCCTGTGCGCCGTCGTGTTCCCGGTCTCCTACGCCCTCGCGGGCCGGGAGCGGGGCTTCTGGCGCATAGCGGCCCTGCTCGTCCCGCTCGAACTGGCCGCGGACACCATCTTCACCACCGGCCAGAACGTCTGTTACGGCGCCGCCGGCGGTCCGGTCGCCGGACCGCTGCGCTCCGTCGGCTTCGATGTCCTGTGCGGCGGCAGCTTCGGCTCCCCGCTGCCCGGGGTCTCGTCGGTCGCCTCGCCCGAGAGCGCGGCGGCGACCCTGCTGGGCTCGCCCGATCCCGCGCTCCCGTGGCTGCTGCTCGCCGCACATGTCGCGATCGGTCTGCTCGCCGCGCTCTGGCTGCGGCGGGGCGAGGCCGCCATGGCGGGCCTGGTGCGGGCGCTCGCCGGTTTCGCCTTCCGGCCGCTGCTGGTCGCCGTCGCGGTGGCCGGCACGGTCCGCCGTACGGTACGGCGCTTCCCGCGCCCCGCCACGGACCCGCACACTTCCCGGACGCGCCTGTGCGCGCACTCCGTCGGACGACGGGGACCACCTCGCTCGGCCCTTCTCCCGGCCTGAGCAGCACGACGGCAGCCGTCTTCGGCCGCCGTCCGTCCCCCGCGTAGCGGCGCACGCTTCTCCGCGCCCGCGCGTCTCGTTCGACCCACACGGAGTAGACCAGTCATGAGCGCACGCAACAGCAACGCCAACAAGGCCGCCGCCCGCGAGAGGCTGCGCGACCAGCGCGAGCGGCAGGCGAAGAAGGACCGCGCCCGCCGCCAGATCGTCGTCGCCGGATCCACCGTCGCGATCCTGGCGATCGCGGGAGGTGTCGGCTTCGGAGTCGTCCAGGCCAACAAACCCTCGCACTGGGAGGCGGCCAAGGACGCGACGAACGTCACCGCGCCCAAGCACACCTCCGGCACGAACGGCACGACCGTCGTCATCGGCAAGCCCGAGGCGAAGAAGACCCTGGAGCTGTACGAGGACTCCCGCTGCCCGATCTGCGCGACGTTCGAGCAGCAGGTCGGCGCCACGATCCAGAAGGATGTCGACGCCGGCAAGTACAAGATCAAGTACGTCGGCGCCACGTTCATCGACAACTCGGACAACGGCGAGGGCTCGAAGAACGCGCTGTCCGCGCTGGGCGCCGCGCTCGACGTGAGCCCCGAGGCGTTCTCGGCGTACAAGACCGCGCTCTACTCGACGCAGAACCACCCCAGCGAGAGCGACGACAAGTTCGCCGACGACAGCGTCCTGCTGAAGATCGCCGACTCGGTGGACGGGCTCAAGGACAACGCGGCGTTCAAGAAGAACGTCGAGAGCGGGACATTCGACGCCTGGGCGATGAAGATGTCGGCGACGTTCGACAGCAGCAGCGTCGAGGGCACCCCGACGCTCCGCATGGACGGTAAGACCGTCACCGCGGAGGGCAGCGAGAACGCCCCGCTGACGGCGCCGGAGTACACGGCGGCGATCACCAAGGCCCTGGCCGCGTGACGGTACGGAGTCACCGGGGCCGGGCCGAGGGGTAACGGCGTGCGGGCCACTCCTCCGTGGCCCGTACGCTGACCCGCATGACCGGGGGCGACGAGAACAGGATCATCGACGGGCGGTTCGAGCTGCTGGAGCGGCTCGGCAGCGGCGGCATGGGCACGGTGTGGCGGGCACGTGACGCCGTGCTCCACCGCGAGGTGGCGCTGAAGGAAGTCCGGTCCCCCGACCCCGCGATGACGGCGGCCACGCCCCGCAGCGCCCATGTGCCGCGGGAGCGAGTACTGCGCGAGGCACGGGCGTTGGCGAGGATCAG
The DNA here is from genome assembly GCF_044455465.1 of Streptomyces sp. NPDC051217. Classification (NCBI taxonomy): domain Bacteria; kingdom Bacillati; phylum Actinomycetota; class Actinomycetes; order Kitasatosporales; family Streptomycetaceae; genus Streptomyces; species Streptomyces sp. NPDC051217. Next base: position 165,953 of record NZ_JBITEV010000004.1, on the reverse strand, counting down.
CCACCCGCATGTGGTGACGATCCATCACATCGTGGACGTGGGGCCGCACCCGTGGATCGTCATGGAGCTGCTGCCCGGCGACACGCTCGCGGACCGGCTCGCGCGCGGCGCCCTGGCCCCCGTGCACGCCGCCAGGATCGGCCGCCAAGTGCTGTCCGGACTGCGGGCCGCCCACGCGGTCGGCATCCAGCACCGCGATGTGAAGCCCGCCAACGTCATGCTGCGCGAGGACGGCGGCGCGGTGCTCACCGACTTCGGCATCGCGGCCCTCCAGGGCTCGACCTCCCTCACGGTGACCGGCGAACTGGTCGGCTCGCCCGAGTACTTCGCCCCGGAGCGCATTCGCGGCCACGACGACGACCCCGCGTCCGACCTGTGGTCGCTGGGCGTGACGCTGTACGTCTGCGTGGAGGGCGTCAGTCCGCTGCGCCGCGCCACGACCCTGGCCACGCTCGCCGCCGTGCTGGACGAGCCGGTCCCGCCGCCCGTGCGGTCCGGGCCCCTGACGCCCGTACTGAACGCGCTGCTGGTACGCGACCCGGCCGCGCGGCCCGACGCCGCCCAGCTGGATCTGTTGCTGGCCCAGGTCGAGGCGGGCGCCACACCGCACTGGGAGCTGCCGACGCTCACCGCCCCCGCGCCTCCCCCGGCTCCCGCCCCGGATCCCAGGATGGCGCTGACCCGCCCCGTCAGCTCGCACACCCTGGCGGACGACGGGACTGCCGGCACGCGGCGCCGGCCGGGCGGCACCGGGCGGAGCGGCGTCGGGCGGAGCGGCACCGGGCGGAGCGGCCGTATCCCGATAATCGTCGCGGCCGTCGCGGTGGCCGTCGCGCTCGTGGCGGCGACCGCGCTGGTCATCTCCCTACGGAACGACTCCGGCTCACCGTCCGCCGGGAAGAGCGGCGAGACGAGTAGCCCCTCCCCCGAGGCCCCGCCGAGGCCGTCCGTCACGGACGACAGCGAGAGCGGGAACGACAACACGCACGACGGCGACGAGGACGCACCGTCCGGCGACGACCTGACCGGCAACTGGGTCGCCCAGCTGGCCTCCACGGAGAAGTCCGCGGGCACCGCCGCCCGCGACAAGCAGGCGGCCGCCCTGCGCGACAAGGGCATCACCAACGCGCGCTATCTGGACAGCGACGACCACGCCTCGCTGAAGCCGGGCTACTGGATGTTCTACGTCTCCGGCTTCAACAGCGGTGAGCACGCCGTCGACTGGTGCCGCACCCGTGGCCTGGACACGAACAGCGCCTGTGTGGGCCGCTACATCAGCGACGAGGCGACCGACAGCAAGTATCTGTGCGGCCCGGCCCCCGGCAGCCGCACCACCGGCCGCTGCACCCGCGGCTGAGGGACAAGAGCCCGGCCGGCGGCGCTACGGCTGGTCGCCCAGCGACTCGATGAAGGCCAGCCCCGTACGCCAGGTCTGCTCGGCCGCCGACTCGTCGTAGTCCGGCAGGTCCGGGTCGGTGTAGAGGTGCCCGACGCCCCGGTACCGGTAGATCTCCACGTCCGCCCCGACCTCCCGCATCCGCAGGTACCAGGTGTTGAGCCAGTCGTGCGGCTCGGACACGTCCGGGTCGGCGACATGCAGCTGCACGGGCAGGTCGTCCACCGACGCGGTGGCGGCGATGTCCGACGTGCCGTGCATCAGCAGCAGCCCGCGGGCCTTCGAGTCCCCCAGCGCGAGTGTCTGCGCGACGGACCCGCCGAAGGAGAAGCCCGCGTACACCAGACCGCGCTCCGAGTAGGGCGCCACGGCGAGGACGGCGCGCCTCAGCAGCTCGTCGGAACCGATCTTGTCCCTGAGCGCCCTGCCCTCCTCGACCGTCTCGACGGTTTGGCCCTCGAAGAGGTCGGGCACGTGCACGTGGTGTCCGGCAGCGCGCAGCCGCTCGGCTCCCGCGTGCACCGCCGGGCGCGGGCCGTGGGCCGAATGAAAGAGAACGACGTCCATCCGCCCATCCTGCCAGGTGGGCCCCCTCGTCCGAATCCGGAGCCATGGAGAACGTACTGCGACCGTTGACCGTGCTGGGTGGCGCTGTCGTCCTGACGCTGCTGCTCGGCTGGGTCGTCGACCTGATGCTGCGCCGCGCGGACGCGCGGCACCCCGAGACCCCGCTGTGGGGGCTGCTCCGGCGCTGCCGGCTGCCGCTCCAGGTCGTCGTCCTCACCGCCCTGCTGTGTGCCACGTACCGCGAGACGCGCTGGTCGATCGTCGAGGACCACGAGACCGGCATCGGCCGTGTGCTGACGCTGGTCCTGATCGGAGCCGGGGCCTGGCTGGTCGTGCGCATCGTGTCGGCCGTCGTGGAATCGACGTACGCCCGTTACGCGACCTCGGCCCGGGACCTGGCGAAGGTCCGCCGGGTCCGTACGCAGGTCACGCTCATCATGCGGATCGTGACGGCGGTGGTCGTCGTGGTGGCGGTCGCCGCGATCCTGCTCACCTTCCCGAGCATGCGGACCATCGGTACGTCGATGCTCGCCTCCGCCGGCATCATCGGCATCGTCGCGGGTGTCGCGGCGCAGTCCACGCTCGGCAATCTCTTCGCCGGCTTCCAGATCGCCTTCGGCGACATGGTGCGGATCGGCGACACGGTCGTGGTGGACGGCGAATGGGGTGTGGTCGAGGAGGTCACGCTCACCTTCCTCGCGGTACGCACCTGGGACGAGCGCCGGATCACGATGCCGGTGTCGTACTTCACGAGCAGGCCGTTCGAGAACTGGTCGCGCGGCGGGGTCCAGATGACCGGCACCGTCTTCCTCCAGCTCGACCACGCGGCGCCGGTGAAGCTGATGCGCGAGAAGCTGCACGAGATCCTTCAGGACTGCGCGGCCTGGGACGGCCGGGACTGGAGTCTGGCCGTCACCGACACCACCCCGAGCACCATCGAGGTGCGGGCCGTCGTCACGGCGAAGGACGCGGACGACATCTGGACGGCGCGCTGCACCGTACGGGAGCAGCTGATCGCCTGGCTGGCGGACGAGCATCCGTACGCGCTGCCGCGGATAGCGACCTCGCGGGCGGCGGTGCTGCCGGCCCCGGGGAAGAACGGCGCCGCAGGCGATGCCGGACCGCACCACGAGCCCGACCCCGCGCTGACGGAGAACGCCGACGGCGACCCGCGCGCCGGCCGTGGGTGACGGCGGGTCCGGCAGAACCGCTCACCGCCCACAGCCGGCCGTCGGCCTCACCGAAAGCTGCGTACGTCCAGGTATCTGAGCACCCGGTCCGCCTCTTCCGGATTCGCGCCGGGTTCGCCGCGCGCCGCCAGGACCTCGCACCGGGCGCCGTCACCGCCGTAACGAACGCGCCGCTACCGCTACTCGCGGATCCGGTCGCGGATCCAGACTCCGGCCTCCTTGAGCACGCCGGTGCCCGAGAAGGTGCCGGCGTTGCACGAACCCGTCTTGAAGACGGCCCCGGAGCGGTTGTCGTCGGAGTAGTTCCAGTTGGTCCAGGAGATGTTCTTCCGCTTCATCAGGTCGAGGAAGCGCTGTGACTGGCCGAAGTCGTTCGCGCCCTCGCCCGCGTAGTTCTGGGTGCCGAACTCGGTGACGAAGACGGGCAGTCGGTCCGACGCCCGGTCGAGGGCCGCCAGGTACTCGTCCCGGTGCGACGCGGCGTAGAAGTGGAACGTGTACATGATGTTGGAGGCGTTGACGGGGTTGTTCACGACCTCCTTCTCGTCGGCCCCGTCGGAGACGCCGAACGAGGACCAGGCGCGCGTGCCGACGAGGACGACGGCGTCGGGGTCCTGCGCCCGGATGACCGGAATGATCTTCTCGGCGTACGACTTGACGGTCGCCCAGCTCACGTCGGACGGCTCGTTGGCGATCTCGTAGAGGACGCCGGGGCTGTCCTTGTACTTCTTCGCCATGGCGGTGAAGAAGGTCTTCGCCCGCTCCAGGTTGAAGTTGGGATCACCGGGGCTGAGCATGTGCCAGTCGATGACCGCGTACATCCCGCGCCTGTTGGCGCCGTCCACGAACTTCTGGGCGAGGGAGGTGAAACGCTGCGGGTCGGTCTCGTAGCCGCCCTCCTGTACGTACGTGGAGACGCGCAGCACATCGGCCCGCCACTCGTTCGCGAGGACGTCGAGCGAGCCGTCGGTGACGCACTGGGAGTACCACTGGGTGCCGTGCGTGCTCATTCCGCGCAGTTGGACGGCCTGGCCCTGGCTGTTGCAGAGGCGGTTGCCGCAGACCTTGAGCTGTCCGTTGTCGCTGATGGGAGAGGCGACGCCGGCGGCGGACGCGGGGGCGGTGCCCGTGGTCGTGGTGGCGGCGCCTGCCCTCATGGGCGACAGCATGGCGGTGACGATGCCGAGCGCGGAAACGGCGAGGAGTGCCTTTCGGCCGCGCCGTCCTCGGATACGGGAGGCGCGGTTCGCGCCGGAGGCGATGTGCTGGGGCATGGGGGTGGTGCTCCCTTCGGGTGGGGTCCGTGACGGGAGATCAACTGTCAGAGGCATGACAGCAAGTGAGTGAAAGTTAAGGTTGTTTCCAATCACCGTCAAGAGTGTTGGGAAAGTTTCCTAACGATTGACCACCAGAGATCACCCAGGATCACCTCACTGCCCCCAGGCCCAGCTACACCACGCGCCGCATCCCTCGGTGCGGGATCCCCACGGACTCGTACTCCGGGCCGTACGCCTCGTAGCCCAGCCGCTCGTAGAACCCCAGCGCATGCGTCTGCGCGTGCAGATCCACCACGCGCAGCCCGCGCTCCCGCGCCAGGTCCTCCACGGCCCTCACCAGCGCGACACCGACCCTGAGGCCGCGCGCCTCCTTCACCACCGCGAGCCGGCCGAGCGAGCCGACCGCCGGATCACCGTCGGTCAGGTCCGCCGCCTCCGGCCCGTGCAGCAGCCTCGCCGTACCGAGCGGCAGCCCGTCGTCCCGCACCGCGAGCACATGCGCGGCGGCGGCGTCCAGGGAGTCGTGGGAGTCGAACTCCAGGTCCTCGGGCACCTGTTGCTCCGCGACGAACACCCGTCCGCGGACCACGAGACACGCCTCGCGGTCGGCCGCGCCCGTCGCGGACCGGATCTCGTACGCCAGACCGTCGAGGCCCGCACCGGCTCCGGCCGGAGCCGCGGTCTCCCCCGGGGTCATACGTTGCTTTCGGCGCGGACCTTGTCCAGCGCGCTCCGCAGATCGTCCGGGTAGGTGCTCTCGAACTCCACCCACCGGCCGTCCGACGGGTGCTCGAAGCCCAGCTTCATCGCGTGCAGCCACTGCCGGGTCAGCCCCAGCCGCTTGGCCAGCGTCGGGTCGGCGCCGTACGTCAGGTCGCCCGCGCACGGGTGACGGTGGGCCGCCATGTGCACCCGGATCTGGTGCGTGCGGCCCGTCTCCAGCTTGATGTCCAGCAGCGAGGCGGACCGGAAGGCCTCGATCAGGTCGTAGTGCGTGACGGACGGCTTGCCCTCGGCGGTCACGGCGAACTTGTAGTCGTGGTTGGGGTGCCGCCCGATCGGGGCGTCGATGGTGCCGCTCATCGGGTCCGGATGTCCCTGCACCAGCGCGTGGTAGCGCTTGTCGACGATCCGCTCCTTGAACTGCCCCTTGAGCGAGGTGTAGGCGCGCTCCGACTTGGCCACGGCCATCAGCCCGGAGGTGCCGACGTCCAGGCGGTGCACGACGCCCTGCCGCTCGGCGGCGCCGGACGTCGAGACGCGGTATCCGGCGGCGGCGAGCCCGCCGATGACGGTCGTACCCGTCCAGCCGGGGCTCGGGTGCGCGGCCACACCGACCGGCTTGACGACCACGACGATGTCGTCGTCGTCGTACACGATCTCCATGCCCTCGACCGGTTCGGCCACCACCCGCACCGGGGCGGCGGGCGCGGGCATCTCCACCTCGAGCCACGCGCCGCCACGGACCCGTTCGGACTTGGCGACCACAGCGCCGTCGACCTGCACCTTGCCGGCGGCGGCCAGCTCGGCCGCCTTCGTACGGGAAAAACCGAACATGCGGGCGATGGCGGCGTCGACACGCTCGCCCTCAAGGCCGTCGGGAACGGGCAGGGTGCGGATATCGGGAACGGTGCTCACCCGTCGAGTATGCCTTGCCCGCACGGCCCGGCCTCCCACGGACGGCCTCCCCGGCCCCGGAACGGAGCCTCCGTCGCGGTGTTGCGGTCCCGGTGTTGCCGGTCCCGGCCTCAGTCGCGGTGGACGGTCCCGTCGGGGTCGAGCCCGCGGAAGGAGAGGATCACGATCAGGAAGCCGCCGCAGACGATCGCGGAGTCGGCGAGATTGAACACCGCGAAGTTCGCCGGCGCGATGAAGTCCACGACGGCACCCTTGAACACTCCGGGCTCCCGGAAGATCCGGTCGGTGAGATTGCCGAGCGCCCCGCCGAGCAGCAGACCGAGCGCGACGGCCCACGGCCCGCTGTAGAGCTTGCGGGCCAGCCGCGCGATCACCACGATCACGGTCGCCGCGACGAACGTGAAGAAGACGGTGTACGCCTCGCCGATACCGAAGGCGGCGCCCGCGTTGCGCACCGCCTCGAACTTCAGCAGATCACCGACGACACTGATCGGATCGTGATGTTCCAGCTTCGCCACCACGAGCATCTTGCTACCGAGGTCGAGCAGATAGGCGACCAGTGCCACGGAGAAGAGCGCGACGATCTTGCGCTGTCCCCTGACCGGCTCGGCGGGAGCCGCGCCCTCGTCGTCAACATCCGGCGTCCCGATGACGCGCTCCGCCTCTGCCACGTGAGTCCCTCAAGTTAGATCCCGATTAGGGTCGAGGGTACGGCACCCACGTACGGTCTCAGCCGCGCCGTTCCTGCTTCTGCTTGTCCTCGACACACAGCGTGGCCCGCGGGAACGCCTGCATCCTGGCCTTGCCGATCGGCTTGCCGCAGACCTCGCAGAGACCGTACGTACCGGCGTCGAGTCGCAGCAGCGCCCGCTCCGTCTGCTCCACCATCTCGCGCGCGTTCGCGGCGAGGGCCATCTCGTGCTCGCGGGTGATGTTCTTGGTGCCGGTGTCGGCGTCGTCGTCCCCCGCGCCGTCGCCGGAGTCCCGCATCAGACCGGCGAGTGCCTGCTCGGACGAGGAGATCTCGGCGTTCAGCCGGGCCGCCTCGCTCTCCAGACCGGCCCGCGCCTCGGCGACCTCCTGCTCCGTCCACGGGTCCTCGCCTGGCCGTACGGGGAGTTCCCCGGCCGCTGTGGTGCCATGCGCCGGGGGCACCGCGGTCGCCGTGCCGCCCGGGGCCGCCGCCGATCCCTTGCCCGCTGTCTTCTTCGCTGCCACCGTCTTGGCTCCCGTCTGTTCCGCGGCCTCGGCCGCCCCCTCGGCCGCGGACGCGGCCTTTTTCGCGGCCTTCTTGGCGGCGGCCTTCTTAGGAGGCGCCGTCTTCCTGGCCGCGGTCTTCTTCGCAGGTGCCTGGTGCTCCGGCTCGGACGCGACGGTCTCCTCCGCGTCCGGTGCGTGCGTCGCCGGTGTCTCTCGCTCCGGTGCCTTCGTCGCCGACGTCTTCTTGTCAGCGGCCTTTTGGGCCGCTGTCCTCTTCGCGGCGGTCTTTTTCGCCACCATGGCCGCGGCCCCTTCACATTTTGTGATCTTGCACGCGAGTCGTGCTGGGACGATAAATCGACACCAGCCACGCGGCAACGGGGCACGCCGCCGGTGAGACCCGCCTCCGCCGGTGACAAGGCGAGCCTCCATCGGTTGTGCCCAGCTCCCCGCCGGGTAATCCGCCGCACGGACCGCACGGAGAAGTCCATGAGCCCCGCCGGTCCATTCGGGTCAGGCTCAGGGCCGTACGCCACACGGGCCGCGCTCGCGCCCCGGGGACCGCCGTCGCGGGCCGTGCGCGGCCCCGGAAAACGGTCCGCCACGCCCGTCCCGGGCCCGTACAATGGGCCGAGCGAGAGGCGTGGATGGGGACGAGTAGCTCCGAGAGCGGCCATGAGCGACCCGGGGACGGTGCGAGCCCGGGGGCAGAGCGCGGAGTGAAGCATCACCCCGGAGCCGCCGGAAGAAAGCCCTGGCAGGACGCGGGGCCGTAGACCCGGCAGCGCGACCCCAATGAGGGGGCCGAGGGCGGCGACGCCCGGGGCCAAGGAGGGTGGTACCGCGGGAGCCGGAGGCTCTCGTCCCTCCGACGGAGATGCCGCAGTTCCGTTGGAGGAGTTTCGTCCATGACGCCACCGCAGTACAGCCAGGTGCCCGGCCAGGTCGACCTGCCCGCGCTTGAGCACGCCGTGCTCGCCTTCTGGCGCGAGAACAAGGTCTTCGACAAGAGCCTGGAGCGGTCCGAGGGCCGCCCCGAGTGGGTCTTCTACGAAGGCCCGCCGACGGCGAACGGCATGCCCGGCGCGCACCACATCGAGGCCCGCGTCTTCAAGGACGTCTTCCCTCGCTTCCGTACGATGCGCGGCTACCACGTCGCGCGCAAGGCCGGCTGGGACTGTCACGGCCTGCCCGTGGAGATCGCCGTCGAGAAGGAGCTGGGCTTCACCGGCAAGCAGGACATCGAGAAGTACGGCATCGCCGCGTTCAACGACAAGTGCCGCGAGTCCGTGACCCGGCACACGGACGCCTTCGCCGAGCTGACGACCCGCATGGGTTACTGGGTCGACCTGGACGACGCGTACCAGACGATGAACCCGGAGTACATCGAGTCCGTCTGGTGGTCGCTGAAGGAGATCTTCAACAAGGGCCTGCTCGTCCAGGACCACCGCGTCGCCCCCTGGTGCCCGCGCGACCAGACGAGCCTGTCGGACCACGAGCTGGCTCAGGGCTACGAGACGATCGTCGACCCGTCCGTCTTCGTCCGCTTCCCGCTGACCTCCGGCCCGCTCGCGGGCGAGGCGGCGCTGCTCGTCTGGACGACCACACCCTGGACGCTGGTGTCCAACACCGCGGTCGCCGCGCACCCCGATGTCGCGTACGTCGTCGCGACGAACGGCACCGAGAAGCTCGTCGTCGCCGAGCCGCTGGTGGAGAAGGCGCTCGGCGAGGAGGGCTGGGAGCTGACCGGTGAGCGGTTCACCGGCCGTGAGATGGAGCGGTGGACGTACGAGCGTCCGTTCTCCCTCATCGACTTCCCCGAGGGCACGGAGGCGCACTACGTCGTCAACGCGGAGTACGTGACGACGGAGGACGGTACGGGTCTGGTTCACCAGTCCCCCGCGTTCGGCGCGGACGACCTGGTGGTCTGCAAGGCGTACGGCCTGCCGGTGGTGAACCCGGTCCGTACCGACGGCACGTTCGAGCCGGACGTACCGCTGGTCGGCGGCGTCTTCTTCAAGAAGGCGGACGAAGCGCTGACCGCCGACCTGGACGCGCGCGGGGTGCTGTTCCGGCATGTGCCGTACGAGCACAGCTATCCGCACTGCTGGCGCTGCCACACGGCCCTGCTCTACTACGCGCAGCCGTCCTGGTACATCCGTACAACCGCCGTCAAGGACCGCCTCCTTGAGGAGAACGAGAAGACCAACTGGTTCCCGGACTCGGTCAAGCACGGCCGCTACGGCGACTGGCTGAACAACAACGTCGACTGGTCCCTGTCCCGCAACCGGTACTGGGGCACACCACTGCCCGTCTGGCACTGCGAGGAGGGGCACCTCACCTGCGTGGGCTCGCGCGCGGAGCTGACCGAGCTGAGCGGCGAGGACCAGTCGTCGCTCGACCCGCACCGTCCGTTCATCGACGCGGTGACCTTCCCCTGCCCGACCTGCGGCGAGACCGCGACGCGCGTTCCCGAGGTCATCGACGCCTGGTACGACTCCGGTTCGATGCCGTTCGCGCAGTGGGGGTATCCGCACCGGAACAAGGACCTCTTCGAGAAGCGCTACCCGGCGCAGTTCATCTCGGAGGCCATCGACCAGACGCGCGGCTGGTTCTACACGCTGATGGCCGTGGGCACCCTCGTCTTCGACAAGTCGAGTTACGAGAACGTGGTCTGCCTCGGGCACATCCTCGCCGAGGACGGCCGGAAGATGTCCAAGCACCTGGGCAACACCCTGGAGCCGATCCCGCTCATGGACAAGCACGGCGCGGACGCCGTGCGGTGGTTCATGGCGGCGGGCGGTTCGCCGTGGGCGGCGCGGCGGGTCGGTGACACGACGATCCAGGAGGTCGTCCGCAAGACGCTGCTGACGTACTGGAACACGGTCGCCTTCCAGGCGCTGTACGCCCGCACGTCCGGCTGGGCCCCGTCCGAGGCCGACCCGGCGCCGGCCGAGCGGCCCGTACTGGACCGCTGGCTGCTGAGCGAACTGCACGCGCTGGTGGACCAGAGCACGAAGGCGATGGACGCGTACGACACCCAGCGCGTCGGCAAACTGCTGTCCGCGTTCGTCGACGACCTGTCCAACTGGTACGTACGCCGCTCACGCCGCCGCTTCTGGCAGGGCGACAAGTCGGCTCTGCGCACGCTGCACGAGGTCGTGGAGACGGTGACCCGGCTGATGGCGCCGCTCACCCCGTTCATCACCGAGCGGGTCTGGCAGGACCTGGTCGTCCCGGTCACGCCCGAGGCACCGGAGTCGGTGCACCTGTCGTCCTGGCCGGAGGCGGACCTGTCGGCGGTCGACCCCGCGCTGTCCCGCCAGATGGCGCTGGTACGGCGGCTGGTGGAGCTGGGCCGCGCGACGCGGGCGGAGTCGGGCGTGAAGACGCGCCAGCCGCTGTCCCGCGCGCTGGTCGCGGCGGCGGGCTTCGAGACCCTGTCGCCCGAGCTGCGGGCGCAGATCACCGACGAGCTGAACGTCTCCTCGCTGGCTTCGCTTTCGGAAGTCGGCGGATCGCTGGTCGACACGACGGCGAAGGCGAACTTCCGGGCGCTGGGCAAGCGGTTCGGCAAGGGCGTCCAGGCGGTGGCGAAGGCGGTCGCCGACGCGGACGCGGCGGCGCTGTCCGCGGCGCTGCGCGACGGGACGGCGTCGGTCACGGTCGACGGCGAACCTCTCTCGCTGGCGCCGGACGAGGTGATCATCACGGAGACGCCTCGCGAGGGCTGGTCGGTGGCGTCCGACTCGGGCGCGACGGTGGCGCTGGACCTGGAGATCACTCCGGAACTCCGCCTGGCGGGCCTGGCCCGCGACGCGATCCGCCTGATCCAGGAGGCCCGCAAGAACAGCGGCCTGGACGTCGCGGACCGTATCGCCGTCCGCTGGTCCACGACGACGGAGGAGACCCGCACGGCGTTGTCGACGCACGCGTCGCTGATCTCGGACGAGGTCCTGGCCGTGGACTTCACCCCGGCGGCCCCGGACGCGAGCTTCGGCCCCCCGTTCACGGACGAGGGCCTGTCCCTGACGTTCCACCTCCGCAAGGCCTGACCCCGGGGGCTTGTTCTCCCCCACCCCGCCCCTTCCCGAAACCGGGGGCGGGGCCCCCGGACCCCGTAGGACCGGGGCCTGCCCCGGGCCACCGGCCGGCACAGCGCCAAACAAGCGGACCGACCCGCCGGGGCGAAGGTCCAAAACCGCAGCCCTTGGCCCCGGCCCACCAGGGCCGAAGGCGACGGGGGCCGGAGGCGCGACCCCGGCTGCCAGGCCGAACGCCCCGCCGCGCAGCGGCGGACAACCCCGGCCCGCCGGGGGTCCGGGGGCGGGCCACCGGTTTCGGGAGGGGCGGGGTGGGGGAGAGCGCGCGCAGCGCCCCGCCCCTCGCCCACGCGAAAAGGGCCGGGCCCGGGGTGTGATACCCCGGGCCCGGCCCTTCAGCCTGCCGACGGCTGTGCGCGACGACCGCGCCCAACGCCCGTCAGTTGTCGTCCTCGTCGATCAGGAACCCACGCATCGGCGACGGCGCCTGCTGCATCGGCTGCATGGGCTGCGGCGCCTGCGGCCGTACCGGTGCCATCGGCTGGGTCATCGCCGGGGACATCTGCTGCTGGTTCCCGTACGACGGTCCGCCCGACGAGGGGCCGTGCCCGCCGCCCATGGACGGGTTGCCACCCATGGTGTGACCCATCGCGCCCGCACCGGCCTGTGCCATGGACGGCGACGGCGGCAGCGAGGCCGCGGCCGGCGTACGCGGCGGGGCCAGCGAGTCGTCGGCCTGGGTCTCCAACTGACGCAGCTGGCTCTCCAGGTAGGACTTCAGCCGGGTCCGGTACTCGCGCTCGAAGCCACGCAGGTCCTCGACCTTGCGCTCCAGCGTCGCGCGCGCGGACTCCAGGGAGCCCATCGCCACGCGGTGCTTCTCCTGCGCGTCCCGCTCAAGGGCGTCCGCCTTGGCACGGGCGTCCCGCTCCAGACCCTCGGCACGGCTGCGCGCCTCGCCGACGATCTTGTTGGCCTCGGAACGGGCTTCGGCGATCGCCTGGTCGGCGGTCTGCTGCGCCAGCGAGAGCACACGCGCGGCGCTGTCGCCGCCGGGGCCGCCCTGGCCGGGACCCGGGCCGTGACCCATGGGTCCGCCCATCGGTCCACCCATGGGACCGCCCTGCATCTGCCCTTGCATCTGGCCCTGCATCGGACCGCCCTGCATCTGCCCCTGCATGGGGCCGCCCTGCATGGGACCGGGACCGTGCTGACCCTGCGGGCCGGGACCGTGACCGGGGTGTCCACCCGGGCCGGGGCCGTGTCCGCCGGGGCCGGCGGGAAGCTGCGGGGGCCCACCGGGCAGTTGGGGCTGGCCCATCTGCGGGGGCTGCTGCTGCTGTACCGGCGGTCCGGATATGGCGGCGGGGACGGGCGCACCGGGCCGCTCCTGCTGCTCCGGCGGCTTACGCATCCCCTGCTGCTGTTGCTGCTGCTGGTTCTGCGCGGCGGCACGCGTCGCGGCGGCGAGCTTGGCGCGCAGATCCTCGTTCTCACGAAGCAGGCGCGTCAGTTCGGCCTCGACCTCGTCTAGGAAGGCATCGACCTCGTCCTCGTCATAGCCTTCTCGGAGGCGGACGGTCGTGAACTGCTTGTTCCGCACGTCCTCGGGGGTCAACGGCATCTCTTCTTCACCTCTACGTAGTCGTCGGCAGTCGGCAAGACCGTATCGTTCACATGCCCCTCGCAAGGCCGCTGACGACCGAGATCAGGATGTACACGATGATCATCAGAACGAAGAAGGACAGGTCGAGTGCCACGCCCCCGAGACGCAACGGCGGGATGAACCGCCGCAGAAGCTTGAGCGGTGGATCGGTGACAGTGTAGGTGGCCTCCAGAACGACCACCATCGCCTTGCCGGGCTGCCATGAGCGGGCGAATTGGAAGACGTAATCCATGACCAGCCGGAAGATCAGCACGATGAGGAAGCACACCAGCGCGATGTAGACCACCTGTAGCGCAACGCTCATCCCGCGCTTCCCTCTCCCCTGGCTCTCTGGTCCGGCCTCGTGGCCGGGTCGTTCCCGGTGTCGAATCTCAGCTCTGGTTGAAGAACCCGCCCTCTGCGATACGGGCCTTGTCCTCCGCCGTGACATCGACGTTAGCAGGCGACAACAGGAACACCTTCTGCGTCACGCGCTCAATGCTGCCATGGAGACCGAAGACAAGTCCCGCGGCAAAGTCGACAAGTCTCTTCGCATCGGTGTCGTCCATCTCGGTCAGATTCATGATCACCGGGGTCCCCTCGCGGAAGTGTTCCCCGATGGTACGGGCCTCGTTGTAGGTCCGCGGGTGCAGTGTGGTGATGCGGTAGGGCTCTCGTTCGGAGACGACCTTGGGCATGATCACTGGTGCGTTCTTCTCCAGGCTGGGGCGTTCAGGTGTGATGGATGCCACGGGGGCGATTCGGGCAGGACGTCCGCTTTCTGCCGCTACCGGCACCGGCTGACGCTCCCGTTCACGCTGCGGAGGCGGCTGCACCACTCGTACTGGTTCGTCCCGTTCGACCTGGTGCACCGGCTGGTGGCGCCGGTGTTCACGCTCGGGTTCGGGCTCGGGTTCGAAGTCGTCATCGGGGTCGAAACCCCGGCCGTCGTACCCATCGTCCTCCACGAGGCCGAGGTAGACCGCCATCTTGCGCATCGCGCCGGCCATGCTCTGAGTCCTCCGCTCTGTGGTGGATCGGCCTCGTCACCAAGTGCCCTCGATCCACGCGGTCTGTCCACCTTTCGGCGGAAATGACCATATTTTCTGCTGTGGTCCGACTTGCTTCGCGACGTTACCCGAGCCGGGGGCGGACTCCGAGTACCGCCGTACCGACGCGCACATGTGTCGCTCCGGCCGAAACGGCTGCTTCGAGGTCCGCACTCATCCCTGCTGACACCATGTTCGCAGCAGGATGGTCCGCGCGCAGCAGGGATGACAATTCCAGCAGGCGCTCGAACGCCGCCTGTTGGCGACCGGCGTACGGTCCGGCGAGTGGCGCCACGGTCATGAGACCGTCCAGCCGCAGTCCCGGAGCCTCGGCGACGGCCGCCGCCAACTCCCCGATTCCGTCCGGCGCGACGCCTCCCCGCTCGCCTCGCGCGCCCGAGTCGGCGTCGAGCGCGACCTGGATCAGCGCGCCGATCTCACGGTCCGCGCGCACCGCGGCGGCGGACAGCGCCCTGACGAGTTTGAGCCGGTCGACCGACTGCACGATGTCGGCGTAACCGACCACGGAACGGACTTTGTTGGTCTGCAACTGACCCACGAAGTGCCATGTCAAGGACAGATCCGCGCACGCGGCGGCCTTGGGTGCCGCGTCCTGGTCCCGGTTCTCGGCGACGTGCCGTACGCCCAGTCCGTGAAGCAGCCGGACATCGCTCGCGGGATAGGTCTTGGTGACGACGATCAGGGTCACTTCGTCCCGGTTCCGCCCGGCCGCGGCGCACGCGGTGGAGATACGGTTCTCCACCTTGTGAAGATTTTCGGCGAGTTCGGTCGCGCGATCGGTCATGACGCCCCCAGCCAGACATATCCGGCGAGCCGTCCGGTGGTGCGGTCGCGGCGGTACGAGAAATGGTCGGCCGATTCGAGGGTGCAGATCTCCGAGCGGTGCCGGTCCTCGACCCCGAGTGCGGCGAGTTGCGCGTGCACCCCGGCGATGACGTCGACGGCGGGGGTGCCCCAGCTGGTCTCGGCCCAGGACTCCGGTACGGCTTCGGCGACTTCGGCCCGCATGGCTTCGGGTACCTCGTAGCAGCGTCCGCAGACGGCGGGTCCGGTCCGGGCGGTGATACGGGAGGGGTCGGCGCCCCGCGCGACCATCGCCTCGACGGCGGCCGCGACGACTCCCGCGACCATTCCGGGGCGTCCGGCGTGCGCGGCGGCGGCGACCGAGGCCACCGGGTCGGCCAGCAGGACCGGGACACAGTCGGCGGTGAGTACGGCGAGTGCGAGCCCCCGGCTCGTGGTGACCACGGCGTCGACCGCCGGGACCACGCCCGACTCGCCCGGCTCCCAGGGCCCTTCGACCAGGGCGACATCGCGGCCGTGCACCTGGTTCATCCACACGACCCGCGCCGGGTCGAGCCCGAGGGACTCGGCGGCGGCGGTCCTGTTGGCGCGTACGGCGGCGGGGTCGTCGCCGACCGCGCCGCCGAGGTTGAGCCGCTCGTACGGAGCGGCGCTCACCCCGCCCCACCTGTCGGTGAAGGCGAAATGGGCGCCGCCGGTCGAGCTCAACGCGTTGTGCTGGACTATCACTTCAAGAAGTCCGGAACATCCAGCTCTTCGGCCTGGGTGTCCTGGTACGGACGGGCCGGCGGGACGTGCGGCGGCGAAACAGGCGGCAGGGGCTTCTCGTTGGCCACCGGCGCCTGCTCGGGGGCGGGCGCCTCCTCGCGCGAGGGGACTGTGCCGAGCCCGCTGGAGGGGCGGCCGGAATCGGGCTCCGGGGCGGAGGAGCGGTAGGACGGCTGGTCGTCCCGCTTGGCCGAGGTGAGTCCGGTCTCGCGGCGGGTCGGCGGCTGTCCGCCGTCGAAGCCGGCCGCGATCACGGTGACCCGCACCTCGTCACCGAGGGCGTCGTCGATGACAGCGCCGAAGATGATGTTGGCCTCGGGGTGCGCGGCCTCACTGACCAGTTGCGCCGCCTCGTTGATCTCGAAGAGACCGAGGTCGGAACCGCCGGAGATGGAGAGCAGCACGCCACGTGCGCCGTCGATGGACGCTTCGAGGAGCGGCGAGGAGATCGCCATCTCCGCGGCGGCCACCGCGCGGTCGTCGCCGCGCGCGGAACCGATGCCCATGAGGGCCGATCCGGCCTCGGACATCACGGACTTGACGTCGGCGAAGTCGAGGTTGATCAGTCCCGGCGTGGTGATGAGGTCGGTGATGCCCTGGACACCCGAGAGCAGCACCTGGTCCGCGGACTTGAACGCGTCCAGAACGCTGACCTGACGGTCCGAGATGGACAGCAGGCGGTCGTTGGGGATGACGATGAGGGTGTCGACCTCTTCGCGGAGTTCGGCGATGCCGTCCTCCGCCTGGTTCGCGCGCCGACGGCCCTCGAAGGTGAAGGGCCGGGTGACGACGCCGATCGTGAGGGCGCCGAGCGAGCGGGCGATGTTGGCGACGACGGGAGCGCCTCCGGTACCGGTTCCACCGCCTTCGCCGGCGGTGACGAAGACCATGTCGGCCCCCTTGAGGACCTCCTCGATCTCCTCTCGGTGGTCCTCTGCCGCCTTGCGGCCGACTGCCGGGTTCGCCCCGGCGCCGAGACCGCGGGTGAGTTCACGGCCGACGTCGAGCTTGACGTCGGCGTCGCTCATCAACAGGGCTTGTGCGTCGGTGTTGATCGCGATGAACTCGACGCCCTTGAGGCCGACCTCGATCATTCGGTTGATGGCATTGACACCACCGCCGCCGACACCGATGACCTTGATGACTGCGAGGTAGTTCTGCGGTGCTGCCACGTCGAAGGCCTCTCGCCTCGAGTTACGTGTCGCCGCTTCGCTGTTGTCGCGAGGCGGGGACTGATGCCGATGGGACGGTCCGGACGCCGACCCGAACCCTAACCTTGAAGTTTAGGGTTACCAGTGTGTCTGCTTCTTGGACTCTTCCGAACAGGACACTAAGTCGACACGTGGCGCACGTTCAACGAACACGCCGAACCTCCCGTTTTTCTTTTCACCCTATGTGATCACGCACAGGGCTGACCAACCAGGGTGCTGGTCAGCACATATACGCGTCAACTCCCTGATACGGAAGGGGCGGTGGGCGCACTCACATCGAAGTGCGTCGCGTCGGGAACTGCTTTCATGAGAGCGGTGAGAGCCCGCGCCTTCGCGCCGCCGTCCTCGCCGCTCCCCCACATCACGGTGCGCCCGCCGGTCAACTCCAGGGAGATCGAGTCGTACGAACGCACCTTCACCACGCTGGTGGCGTCGGCGACTTTGCCGGGGAGTTCGTCCCAGACACGTACCGCTTCGGACATCAGACGAGTGGCCGTGAAGCGTCGCACACTCGGGGACTGATCCACCGTCAATTCCAGCAGCGGTACGCCCTTCGGAGCCTTCTCGACGGTAGCGAAACGAACGCCCTTCGCGTCCACTTCGATGAACTTTGCGCCCTTTTCGATAAGCAGCGCGGGCTTTCGCTCCGTCACTTTCAGACCGATGCCGTTCGGCCATGACCGTTCGACATCCACCGAGTCGATACGCGGCAGCTTCTGCCGAAGTCGACGCTCAATCGCTTCGGTGTCGACGGAAATCAGGGGGGTGTCGAACGGAACTGCCGCCGCGGCTTCCACCTCGGCGGGCTTCAGCACCTCAAGTCCCGAAGTCCTCACCTGCTCGACCCGCAGCCAGGAGGAACCGTAAAGCAACCAGATTCCCCCGCCGGTGAGCACGATCAAAGAAGTAAGAAGAAGCAGAAAACGGCGGCCGGGAAGCCGGAATCTACGGCCCCGGGGCCGCCCCGGACGGGGGCGGCCGGATTCCGACTCGGTGCGTTCCGCTTCACGCTCGGCGGTCGTCGGTCCGGCCACTGGCCCTGCCTCCCTATGCCTGACGGCGCGCTGCGACCGCCTCGTACACCATGCCGACGAGCAGCTCGTCCGCGTCCCTGCGGCCGAACTCGGCGGCCGCGCGGGACATCTCGTACAGCCGGTGCGGGTCGGACAGCACCGGCAGCACATTGCCCTGGACCCATTCGGGCGTCAGTTCGGCGTCGTCGACCAGCAGTCCGCCGCCCGACTTCACCACCGGCTGGGCGTTGAGCCGCTGTTCACCGTTGCCGACGGGCAGCGGTACGTAGGCGGCCGGGAGCCCGACGGCGGAGAGTTCGGCGACGGTCATCGCGCCGGCGCGGCAGAGCATCATGTCCGCCGCGGCGTAGGCGAGATCCATCCGGTCCACATACGGTACCGGGACATAGGGCGGCATTCCCGGCATGTTGTCGACGCGCGGCATTTCGTTCTTCGGTCCGACCGCGTGCAGGATCTGGATCCCGGAGCGCTGGAGGAACGGCGCCGCCTGCTGGACCACCTCGTTGAGCCTGCGGGCGCCCTGCGAGCCTCCGGAGACCAGCAGCGTGGGCAGGTTGGGGTCGAGCCCGAAGGCGGCGCGCGCCTCGGGACGCACCCGCGCCCGGTCGAGGGTGGCGATCGTACGGCGCAGCGGGATGCCGATGTAGCGGGCGCCGCGCAGCTTGCTGTCCGGGGTGGAGACGGCGACGGCCGCCGCGTACCGCGAACCGATCTTGTTGGCGAGGCCGGGGCGGGCGTTGGCCTCGTGCACGACGATCGGCACCCCGAGCCGCTTGGCGGCGAGATAGCCGGGCAGCGCGACGTAGCCGCCGAAGCCGACGACACAGTCCGCCTTCGTACGCTCCAGGATCTGCTCGGCGGCCTTGATCGTTCCGCGGAGCCGGCCCGGGACGGTGATCAGTTCAGGGGTGGGTTTGCGCGGCAGCGGGACGGCGGGGATGAGGGCCAGTTCGTACCCCCGCTCGGGTACCAGCCTGGTTTCGAGTCCGCGCTCCGTACCGAGGGCCGTGATCCCCACGGTGGGGTCCTGCCTCCGCAGGGCGTCCGCGAGGGCGAGCGCGGGCTCGATGTGGCCGGCGGTCCCCCCACCGGCGAGTACGACATGCACCGAAATTCACCGCTCTCCGGACGGACGCTTTTTGACGCGCCGTCTCATCGTCTTCCATCTCACGCCGGGCCTTCGCATGGCCAGGGCCGCTTTCGCGGCGGGATCCTCTCGCGCGAACGCGATCAGCAGCCCGACAGCGAACATGGTCGGCAGCAGGGCTGAACCTCCGTAGGAGAACAGCGGGAGCGGGACTCCGGCGATCGGCAGCAGACCGAGCACCGCGCCCACGTTGACCACGGCCTGCGCCGTGATCCACGTGGTCACACCTCCCGCCGCGTACCTCACGAAGGGGTCCTCCGTGCGTCCGGCCACGCGGATACCCGCATAGCCTAGAGCCGCGAAGAGGGCGAGTACCGACAGCGTCCCCGCCAGCCCCAGTTCCTCCCCGGTGATGGCGAAGATGAAGTCCGTGTGAGGTTCCGGGAGTTGACCCCATTTTTCCACACTCGCGCCGAGCCCGGAACCGAACCATCCGCCGGAGGCCAGCGCGTAGATGCCGTGCACGGCCTGCCAGCACTGGTCACCGGGACCGGGGTCCGTGGCGCCGATGCAGGCGAGCCGGGACATCCGGTTGGGGCTGGTCTTGATGAGGATGAGGCCGAGGGCGCAGGCGATGGCGAGCACGCCGCCGAAGAGCCGGGTGGGCGCCCCCGCGAGCCACAGCAGTCCGAAGAGGATCGCGGTGAGGATGATGGCGGTGCCCATGTCGCCGCCGAGCATGATCAGACCGAGCAGCATGAAGGCGACCGGGACGAGCGGCACCAGCAGATGCTTCCACTGGGTCAGCAGCCGCTTGTCCTGTTTGCGGGCGAGCAGATCGGCGCCCCACAGGATCAGCGCCAGCTTGCCGAACTCGCTGGGCTGGAGCTGGAAGGGGCCGCCGAGATAGATCCAGTTCTGGTTGCCGTTGACCGCGTGCCCTATCCCCGGGACCTGCACGAGGACCATCAGGAAGACGGCGCCCACGAGCAGCGGGTAGGAGAGCGCGCGGTGCAGTTTGCCGGGCATCCGGGAGGCGAGCAGCATCAGCCCGGCGCCGATGACGGCCGCCAGGAACTGTTTGCGGAAGAAATACGAGCCGGGCAGCGAGAGCTCCAGCGCCTTGATCATCGAGGCGCTGTAGACCATCACCAGACCGAGCACGGTGAGCAGCATGCTGGCGCCGAGGATCAGGTAGTACGCGGTGAGCGGCCGGTCCCAGGTGCGGCGGGCCTGCTCGTACAGCCGCCGCACCTTGTTGCCGCGCGGCGGGCGGGGCCCTCGGCTGCCGGGTCCGGCGGACCCGCCGCGGACGGCGGGAGCGCGCCGTACGGCCGCTCCGGGGGCCCGGCCGCGCAGGGCGAGGCCGGGCGGTGCCGGCGGGCCCGCGGGCCCCGTGACGGCGCCGGCGGGCACTCCTGGCAGGGCGAGGGGCTGTACGGCGGCGGGGAACCGTCCGCGTCCCGAAGGACGCGCGGGACGCGGGTGTCGCCCCGCGGTGTCGTCGGCCGGCATCTTCGCTGTCCCCTCCAGTCGTGCGCGGCACGACCGGACCGGCCGGTGGGGCCCTCACGGCTCGCGCTCGCCGGGCTGTCGGCCGGTCGGTCAGGCGTGCTCGGCGGCGAGTGCGCGGACCGCGTCCGCGAACGCCTCGCCCCGCTTGTTGTAGTTGACGAACATGTCCATCGAGGCACAGGCCGGGGCCATCAGGACGGTGTCCCCGGTCTTCGCGAGGCGCGCCGCCGCACGGACCGCGGCCAGCATCGCCCCAGTGTCCGTCTGTTCGAGGTCCACGACCGGGACTTCGGGGGCGTGTCGCGCGAGGGCTTCGCCGATCAGCGCACGGTCGCGGCCGATGAGTACCACGCCGCGCAGCCGCTTCGCCGACTTCTCGACCAGCTCGTCGAAGGACGCGCCCTTGGCGAGTCCGCCGGCGATCCAGACGATCGGGTCGTAGGCCGCCAGTGAGGCTTCGGCGGCATGGGTGTTGGTGGCCTTGGAGTCGTCGACGTAGCTGACGCCGGTGACATCCGCGACATGCTCGATACGGTGCGGGTCCGGGCGGAAGGCGCGCAGTCCGTCGCGTACGGCGCCGGGTGCGACGCCGTACGCGCGGGCGAGGGCCGCCGCCGCGAGGGCGTTGGCGATGTTGTGCGGGGCGGGCGGGTTGACGTCCCCGACCTCGGCGAGCTCCTGGGCCTGTGCCGCCCGGTTCTCCACGAAGGCGCGGTCGACCAGGAGACCTTCCACGACGCCGAGTTGGGAGGGGCCGGGGGCGCCGAGGGTGAAGCCGATCGCGCGGCAGCCCTCCTCGACGTCGGCCTCGCGGACCAGGTCCTCGGTCACCTTGTCGGCGGCGTTGTAGACGCAGGCGACGGTGTTGCCCTCGTAGACACGGCCCTTGTCGGCGGTGTACGCCTCCATGGAGCCGTGCCAGTCGAGGTGGTCGGGCGCGATGTTGAGGACTGCGGCGGAGTGGGCGCGCAGGCTCGGCGCCCAGTGCAGCTGGTAGCTGGAGAGTTCGACGGCGAGGACGTCGTACTTCTGACGGCCGTTCTCGTCGGGCAGGACCGCGTCGAGCAGCGAGACGCCGATGTTGCCGACGGCCTCGGTGCGCAGGCCCGCCGCCCGGAGGATCGCGGCGAGCATCCGGACGGTGGTGGTCTTGCCGTTGGTGCCGGTGACGGCCAGCCAGGGGGCGGCGTCCGGGCCCCTGAGCTGCCAGGCCAGTTCGACGTCTCCCCAGACGGGTACGCCGGCTTCCGCGGCGGCCAGGAAGAGGGGCTTGTCGGGCTTCCAGCCGGGCGCGGTGACGACGAGTTCGGTTCCCTCGGGGAGGGTCGCGCCGTCGCCGAGCCGTACGGTGATGCCGGCCTCGGTCAGTTCGGCGGCCTGGGTACGGGCGCGCTCGTCGTCGCCGTCGTTGACGACCGTGACGACCGCGCCCAGGTCCTTCAGCGTGCGGGCCGCGGGCATCCCGGACACCCCGAGGCCGGCGACGGTGACCCGCTTGCCGTGCCACCGGGCCCGGAGGCCGGCCGGATCTCCGGCCGGCGTTCCGGTCGGCCGACGGTCGCTCACTTGTCGGCCGCCCAGCCCGCGTAGAAGAGTCCGAGTCCGACGATCACGCACATGCCCTGGATGATCCAGAAGCGGACCACGACAAGGACTTCGGACCACCCCTTGAGTTCGAAGTGGTGCTGGAGCGGGGCCATCCTGAAGACGCGCTTGCCGGTCAGCCGGAACGAACCGACCTGGATCACCACGGACATGGTGATGAGGGCGAAGAGGCCGCCGAGCAGGGCGATCAGGAGTTCGGTACGGGAGCAGATGGCGAGGCCCGCGAGAGCGCCGCCCAGGGCGAGCGAGCCGGTGTCGCCCATGAAGATCTTGGCGGGTGAGGTGTTCCACCACAGGAAGCCGAAGCAGGAGCCCATGAGGGCCGAGGCGACGACGGCGAGGTCGAGCGGATCTCGTACCTCGAAACAGGCGTCGGGGTTGGTCAGGGTCAGCGCGTTGGCGCAGGACTCCTGGAACTGCCAGAGGCCGATGAAGGTGTAGGCGCCGAAGACCATCACCGACGCGCCGGTGGCCAGGCCGTCCAGACCGTCCGTCAGGTTCACGCCGTTGGACATCGCGAGAATCATGAACAGCGCCCAGACCACGAAGAGCACCGGTCCGATGGACCAGCCGAAGTCCGTGACGAACGAGAGCTTCGTGGAGGCCGGGGTGTTGCCGCGGATGTCGGCGAACTGGAGCGAGAGCACCGCGAAGGCGATGCCCACGGTCAGTTGTCCGGCCATCTTCGCCTTGGCCCGCAGACCGAGCGAACGCTGCTTGACGATCTTGATGTAGTCGTCGAGGAAGCCGACCACTCCCATTCCCGCCATCAGGAACAGGACCAGCACACCGGAGAACGTCGGGTCCTCGCCGGTGATCACCTTCGCCAGGGCATAGGCGATCAGGGTGGCGAGGATGAAGGCGATGCCGCCCATGGTGGGCGTGCCCTTCTTGCTGCCGTGGCTGCGAGGGCCGTCGTCCCGGATGAACTGGCCGTAACCCTTGCGGGCCAGCAGCTTGATCAGCAGCGGCGTACCGATCAGGGTCAGGAAGAGCCCGATGGCTCCCGCGAAGAGGATCTGCCTCATCGGCCGGAGACCTCACCCTCGACTGCGTTCTCGAGCAGTGCCTGGGCGACCCGCTCCAGTCCGGCCGACCTGGAAGCCTTCACCAGCACGACGTCTCCCGAACGCAGTTCACTGCGCAACAGATCGACCGCCGCCTGCGCGTCGGACACGTGCACCGACTCCTCACCCCACGAACCCTCGTTGTAGGCGCCCAGTTGCAGCCAGGACGCTTCCCTGCCCCCGACTGCGACGAGCTTGCTGACGTTGAGCCGGACGGCGAGCCGTCCGACCGCGTCGTGCTCGGCGAGCGCCTCGTCACCGAGTTCGGCCATCGGGCCGAGCACCGCCCACGTGCGTCCGCCGGTTTCCCTGGCGGCACCGCCCATGGCGACCAGCGCGCGGAGCGCTGCTCTCATGGAGTCGGGGTTCGCGTTGTAGGCGTCGTTGACGATCGTCACGCCGTCCGCGCGCTCGGTGACCTCCATACGCCAACGGGAGAGGGTTTCCGCCTCGGAGAGCGCCAGGGCGATCTCGTCGACGGACATGCCCAACTCATGGGCGACGGCGGTCGCGGCGAGCGCGTTCGACACGTGATGCTCACCGTACAGCCGCAGCGTCAGCTCGCTGCACCCGGTGGGTGTTCGAAGGAGGAAGGAGGGCCTGCCAAGGGGGTCGACGTGCACGTTCTCTGCCCGTACGTCTGCTTCGTCGGACTCTCCGAACAGCAGCACGCGCGCCTTGGTGCGGGTGGCCATGGCGCGTACGAGGGGGTCGTCGGCGTTCAGGACGGCCACGCCGCCCTCGTCGGCGGGCGGCAGGGACTCGACCATCTCGCCCTTGGCCTCGGCGATCTGCTCGCGGCCGCCGAACTCGCCGATGTGGGCGGTGCCGACGTTCAGCACGAGGCCGATCCTCGGTGGGACGAGGCCGGTGAGGTAGCGGATGTCACCGATGTAGCGCGCGCCCATCTCCAGGACGAGGAACCGGGTGTCCTCGGCGACGCGCAGGGCGGTGAGCGGGAGTCCGATCTCGTTGTTGAGATTGCCGTCGGGCCAGACGGTGGGGGCGGCCCGACGCAGAAGCTGTGCGATGAGGTCCTTGGTGCTGGTCTTGCCCGACGATCCGGTGAGCGCGACGGTCGTGGCGCCGGTGCGCTTCACGACGGCGCGGGAGAGGGCGCCCAGGGCCTGGACGACGTCCTCGACGACGATGGCGGGGACACCGACGGGACGGATGGCCAGGACGGCGGCGGCGCCCGCCTCGACGGCCTTGCGGGCGTAGTCGTGGCCGTCGACGTTCTCACCGGCGAAGGCGACGAAGAGACTGCCGTCCACCACCTGGCGGGAGTCGATGACGACCGGCCCGGTGACGCGGACGTCCGGATCCGGTATGTCGTGCGGCTGCCCGCCGACGATGGTGGCGATCTCGGCGAGGGAGAGGGTGATCACGGGGACCGTCCGGCAATTGGAGGGCGGGTGAGGGATGGGGACGAGGGCGGGGCGCGGGGCCCGGTGGGGGTCTCCGGGCGGCCGGCGGGGAACTCATCCCTGGTGGGTGCTCTCGCTCCTGCCGCGGCAGGAGCGCTCGATGGCCTCGCGCAGCACCTCGCGGTCGTCGAAGGCGCGTACGACCCCGGCGATGTCCTGGCCCTGCTCGTGGCCCTTGCCGGCGATCAGGACGGTGTCGCCCTCGCCCGCGCGGGACACCACGGACGCGATGGCCGCCGCGCGGTCGGCGTCGACCAGGACGTCGCCGCGCTCGTGGATGGGCACCTCGGCGGCGCCCGCGAGCATCGCGGCGAGGATCGCCAGCGGGTCCTCGGAGCGGGGGTTGTCCGAGGTGAGTACGGCGGTGTCGGCGAGCCTGGCGGCTGCCGCGCCCATCGAGGGGCGCTTGGACCGGTCGCGGTCGCCGCCGCAGCCGAGGACGACGTGCACCTTGCCCCGGGTGACCTTGCGCAGCGAGCGCAGGACCGATTCGACCGCGTCCGTCTTGTGCGCGTAGTCGACGACCGCGAGGTACGGCTGGCCCGCGTCGACGCGCTCCAGCCGGCCGGGAACGCCGGGCACGTTCGCGATGCCGTCCGCGGCGACCTGGGGGTCGATTCCGGCCACGGCGAGGGTGACGACGGCGGCCAGTGTGTTGGCCACGTTGAAGGGGCCGGGCAGCGGCGCCTCCGCGCGGATCCGCTCGCCCTTGGGGCTGACGGCGGTGAACGTGCTGCCGCGCGAGCCGACCTCGACGTCCTCGGCACGCCAGTCGGCGTCGGGGTGGCCCTCGGCGGAGAAGGTCGTGATGGGCACGCCCGCCTCGTCGACCAGCCTGCGCCCGTACTCGTCGTCGTAGTTGACGACGCCGACCCGGCTGCGCTCGGGCGTGAACAGCCGTGCCTTCGCCTGGAAGTAGTCCTCCATGCCGGAGTGGAACTCCATGTGCTCCGGGCTGAGGTTGTTGAAGACGGCGATGTCGAAGACGCAGCCGTCGACGCGGCCGAGGACCAGCGCGTGGCTGGAAACCTCCATGGCCACGGAGGCGACACCGCGCTCGCGCATGACGGCGAGGAGCGCCTGGAGGTCGGTGGCCTCGGGGGTGGTGCGCTCGGACTTGATGCGCTCGTCGCCGATGCGCATCTCGACGGTGCCGATCAGCCCGGTGTGGTGTCCGGCGCCGCGCAGCCCGCCCTCGACGAGGTAGGCCGTGGTGGTCTTGCCGGACGTGCCGGTGATACCGATCTGGAGCAGGCCGGCGCCCGGGTGGCCGTAGATCTCGGCGGCGAGTTCACCCATGCTGCCCCGCGGGTCGGGGGTCACCAGCACCGGGAGCCCGGTCGCGGCGGCGCGTTCGGCGCCCGCCGGGTCGGTCAGGATCGCCGCCGCGCCGAGGTCGGCCGCCTGGGCCGAGAAGTCGGCGCCGTGGAAGCGCGCACCGGGCAGGGCGGCGTACACATCCCCGTCACGTACCGCTCGCGAGTCGTGGGTGATGCCTGTCGCCGCCCCGTCCGCCGGGGGCTCGGCACCCAGCCGGGCGGCCAGGTCCACGAGTGAGGTCGGCCGGACATGGTCCGGGCGGGGCGCTCCGGGATAATTCACGGGCGCGTCCTTTGTGGCGGTTCGGTGGTTATCTGCGTGGGGCACGGCGGTGAGCGTACCGGGCTCACCGGGCGCCGGGCCAAGTGTGGGGGACCGGGTGCCGGAGCCGTCCGGTGGGGTGACGGACGGGTCGTCTTGGTTCCCCGAGTCGGGGGTGATCGTTGTCACTGGGGTGTTCCCTGGGTCACTCGCCGGGTTTGAACTCGACCGGCAGCGGATCTGATGTCTTGCCG
The DNA here is from genome assembly GCF_044455465.1 of Streptomyces sp. NPDC051217. NCBI lineage: Bacteria > Bacillati > Actinomycetota > Actinomycetes > Kitasatosporales > Streptomycetaceae > Streptomyces > Streptomyces sp. NPDC051217. The sequence goes on along the minus strand of NZ_JBITEV010000004.1, from coordinate 139,574 downwards.
GTCGGTGGGACCTGGAGGCTCTTGAGAGCGAACTCCATGACCTCCTTGTAGATGGGGCCGCAGATCTGGCCGCCGAAGTAGCTGCCCTCGGTCGGGTTCTGGATGGCGCAGTAGACCGTGATCTGCGGGTCGTCGGCGGGCGCGAAGCCCGCGAAGGACGCGGTGTAGCCCTTGTAGCGCCCGGTCTCGGGATCGACGCGGTTGGCCGTTCCCGTCTTGCCCGCGACGCGGTAGCCGGGGATACGGGCCTTGGTGCCGGTGCCGGCCTCGTTGCCGACGACGGACTCCAGCATGGTGGCCAGCGTCTTCGCGGTCCCCTCGCTGACGACGCGGGTCTTCTTGGGGGCGGCGGCGGGGGTGAAGAGGCCGTCGGGGCCCTGGGTGCCGCGGACCAGGGTGGGCTCGATCCGTACGCCTCCGTTGGCGATGGTCGAGTAGACCGAGGCCGCCTGCATGGCGTTCACCGACAGTCCCTGGCCGAAGGGGATCGTGTACTGCTGCGAGGTCGACCAGTCCTTCGGGTCGGCCAGGATGCCCTGGGTCTCCCCGGGATAGTCGAGGCCGGTGGGGCTGCCGATGCCGAATTTGCGCAGGTAGGAGTGGAGGACCTGATTGGCCTCGGGCTGTGTCTTGCCCAGCTGTCCTGTCGCGAGGATGGTGCCGATGTTGCTGGACTTGGCGAGGACGCCGTTGAGCGTCAGATACCACGTGGGGTGGTCGATGTCGTCCTTGAAAAGGCGGTCGCCGCGGTGCAGCCGGTTGGGCACCGTGACATGGGTGCCGGGGATGGCGGCCTTCTCCTCCAGCACGGCGGCCATGGACATGACCTTGCTGGTGGAGCCCGGTTCGAACGCGTCCTGGAGCGCGGCGTTGCCCATGCGGGCGCCGTCGGCCTGCGAGAGGTCGTTGGGGTCGAAGCCGGGGGCGTTGGCCATGGCGAGCACCTCGCCTGTCCGGGTGTTCTGCACTATCACGTAACCGCGGTCGGCCCCGGACTCCTCGACCTGGTCGGTGATGGCCCGCTGGGCGGCCCATTGGATGTCCCGGTCGATGGTGAGCTCGATGTCCGTACCGGGGACGGCCGGGGTCTCCTCGGAGTCCGCCGTGGGGACGCGGCGGCCGCCGGAGTGCGCGTAGGTGATCTCGCCGTCCTGGCCGGACAGCTTCTTGTCGAGCATGGACTCCACGCCGCCGCCTCCGTGGCCGGCGGCGTTGACGTATCCCAGTATCCCGGCGGCGAGGTCCCCGTTGGGGTACACGCGCTTGCTGCTGGGCTCCTGGAAGACTCCGGCGAGGACGCTGGCCGGTGCTTCGTCGCCCTTGCCGCCCTTGGCGGAGCGCGCCTTGTCGGCCTTCTCCGCGAGGACGGTCTTGAGGTCGCTGATCTGGTTCCAGACCTGGGGGGTCTGACGGTGGGCGAGCACCGTGAAGCGGGACTTGGGGGCCGAGAGCTGCTTGGCGAGCGTCTCGGGCTCCTTGTCGAGGATCGGGGCGAGGAGCGCGGCCGCCTGCTCGGGGGCGTCGGCGACGTTGCTGTCCTCGGGGGTGAACATCTTGGGGTCGGCCGTGATGTCGTGCGCGTCGACGCTGGTGGCGAGGGCGACACCGGCGCGGTCGGTGATCTCGCCGCGTTCGGCGGCCAGCGTGACGCTCGTGAAGCGGTTCTTCTCGGCCTTGGCGGTGTAGGCGCTCGCGTCGACGGCCTGGACCTGGAGCAGCCGGACGACGAAGACCAGCATGACGAGGGTCAGCCCGAGGCTGACCAGGCGCAGCCGGGGGCGGTGGCTGCTGAGCCGGATGCGGTGCGGGCCGCGGGAGGCGGCCTCGGGGCGCGGGCGGTCCGGGTCGGGACGGCGCGGGCGCCCGGAGGGCCGCGGCGAGGGGCGCCGCGGGGAGCGCGATTCGGGCCGGGGGCGGGCGCCGCTCCCGGAGCGCGCGGGACCGGGGACCCGGCGGCGCGGTGGTTGTTCGGGGGGCACTGCGTCACCTGCCGGAGGTCGTCGGGGTGGTGGGCGTGCCGGACGTCGGTCCGGGGAGGGGCACGGTGGAGGGCGCGCCGCGCGAGCCCTCCGTGGCGGAAGAGGCGGACGGGACGGGCGGGGTGCTCGGCGTGGTCGACGGGTCCGCGGACGCGAGTCCTCCTGAGGAGGACGGGGACGCCGCTGTGTCCGTGGGCGACGCCGACGGGGACACGGACGGTGCGAGCGAGGCGGGCAGGCTCGGCGCGACGGGCGGGAAGGCGTCCAGGGCGGAAGGCGCGGCGTACGGGAGCGCGTCGGCCTCGGAGGGGACGCCGCTGACCTTGCCGTCCGGGTTCAGGAAGGCGGGGCTGCCGCCGGGCACCATGCCGAGCTGCCGGGCGCGGCGCTGGAGGGCGTCGGGCGCCGAGAGATTGTCAACGTCCCGCTGGAGCGCCTGCTGTTCGTCGGTCAGGTCGGTGGTCTGCTTCTTGAGTTCGCTCAGTTTGAACGAGCCGGCGTTGAGCGAGGAGTTCAGCAGGAGCAGGGTGATCAGGCCGCCGCCGAGGAGGAGAACGACCAGCAGGACGAAGGGCGTACGCGCGGCGGTGCTCGCCCCGGTCGTCGGCATCAGCCGGGCGAGCCGCGCGGCGCGCCCCCTCAGCTGTCCGGCCGGTCCTCTCACCGCACGTCCTCCCGGATCCGCTCCGCGCCGCGCAGCCGGGCGGGGGCGGCCCGCCGGTTCTCGGCGACCTCGGCCTCGGTGGGCAGTTCGGCGCCGCGCGTCAGGAGTCTGAGCCTCGGCTGGTACTGCTCGGGCACGACGGGCAGGCCGGGCGGCGCGGTGTTGGCGGAGCCGGCCGCGAAGACCTGCTTGACCAGGCGGTCTTCGAGGGAGTGATAGGCGAGTACGGCGATACGGCCGCCGACGGCGAGGGCTTCCACGGCGGCGGGGATGGCGGCCTCCACGGAGGACAGTTCGCCGTTGACCTCGATGCGCAGGGCCTGGAACGTGCGCTTGGCGGGGTTGCCACCGGTGCGCTTGACGGCCTGAGGGAGCGCGTCACGGATGAGTTCGACCAGGCGGGCGCTGTTGGTGAAGGGCTCGACGGCGCGTTCCCTGATGATCGCCGACACGATGCGCTTGGCCTGTTTCTCCTCGCCGTACGCCCGCAGGATCCGTACCAGTTCGCCGGGCGCGTAGGTGTTGAGGACCTCGGCGGCGCTCATCCCGGCCGACTGGTCCATGCGCATGTCGAGCGGGGCGTCCTGGGCGTACGCGAATCCCCGCTCCGCCTCGTCCAGTTGCATGGACGAGACGCCGAGGTCGAAGAGCACGCCCTGGACGCGCGGGATGCCCAGCCGGTCGAGGACGTCGGGGAGTTCGTCGTAGACCGCGTGTACGAGGGTGGCGCGGTCGCCGTACGGGGCGAGGCGCTCGCCGGAGAGGCGCAGCGCCTCCTTGTCGCGGTCGAGCGCGACCAGCCGCGCGGCGGGAAAGGTCCTGAGCAGCGCCTCACTGTGGCCGCCGAGACCGAGGGTGCAGTCGACCACGACGGCGCCCGGTTCGGCGAGGGCCGGGGCGAGCAGGTGGAGGCACCGGTCGAGCATCACCGGAACGTGCCGGGTCGCGGTCATACCCGGGCCTCGCGGGTTCGCTGGCTGCGCTCGCTCATGCGCCCTCTCAGGTCCGGCGTGGTTGTACGTACCGCCGAGCGTGGGGTGGCCGAGCCGCACGTACGCCGCACACGCGGGGGAAATTCGGGGAGTGTTCCGGTAAGTGTTCGGGGTGTCCGTGAACTTCGCGTCACTTTAGTCCACAGGTCCCCGCGGTCAATCAACCGGCCAGCGCGTCGCCCGGCCGGGTGCGGGCGTAGCGGCGGCACGGATCATCCGGGGATCACGTGCGGGCCGGACGACATCTGTGTGGCTTACCTCACACCGGGCCTCGTTGACGATGTTTGTCCTGTCGTACAGCGGGCTCCCGGCGCGGGTGAGTATTACCGTCTATAAGTATGTCGACTTCAGCGCACCTCCCCGCCGAGTCCGCCCAGGCACCCGCCGGCGCGGCCCGTACCGACGGCACGGTCACCGATCGACTCGTGGACGCCAACCGGCACTACGCCAAAGACTTCGACGACCCCGGGATGGACGCGCGCCCCGTGCTCCGCGTCGCCGTGGTCGCCTGCATGGACGCCCGTCTCGACCTGCACGACGCGCTGGGCCTGGAGCTCGGCGACTGTCATACGATCCGCAACGCGGGCGGCGTCGTCACCGACGACGTCATACGCTCACTCACCATCAGCCAGCGGGCTCTCCAGACCCGCAGCGTCGTACTCATCCATCACACCGGCTGCGGCCTGGAGGCCATCACCGAGGACTTCAGGCACGAACTGGAAATGGAGGTCGGGCAGCGTCCCGCCTGGGCCGTGGAGTCCTTCCGGGACGTGGACCAGGATGTACGCCAGTCGATGCAGCGGGTACGGACGTCTCCGTTCCTTCTGCACACCGACGACGTGCGGGGTTTCGTGTTCGACGTGTCAACGGGCCTTCTGCGGGAAGTCGACCCGGCGAACTGACCGCGTCGCCCGCACCGGAAGCACGGCAACTCCGGCAATTCACACCCACTTATCCACAGGCGAGTGACACGAAGCGGTAACGGCTACAAGAATGCGTGAGTGACGGCGGCGTTCCGGAACCATCCGGGCGCGGCGTCCGTATTTCGGGGTGGGCCGGGCCGTGAGAAGAGCCTCGGCCCGTATGAACGGGCCGAGGAGGGCCGGGTGACGACCTATGACGATCGAGCGAGCCTCACAGATCTGACCACCACAGCGGAGCGTGTGCGCGCATCGGTGGAGGGTGTGATCGAGGGCAAGCCTGAGGTCGTACGGCTTTCGCTGACAGTGCTGCTCGCCGAGGGACATCTCCTCATCGAAGATGTCCCCGGCGTCGGCAAGACGATGCTGGCCAAGACGCTCGCACGCTCCATCGACTGCTCGGTGCGGCGTATTCAGTTCACGCCTGATCTGTTGCCCTCGGACATCACCGGGGTCTCCATCTACGACCAGCAGCGGCGCGACTTCGAGTTCAAGCCGGGGGCGATCTTCGCGCAGATCGTGATCGGCGACGAGATCAACCGCGCTTCGCCGAAGACTCAGTCGGCGCTGCTGGAGTCGATGGAGGAGCGCCAGGTCACCATCGACGGGCAGACGTACGAACTGCCCAGCCCTTTCATGGTGGTGGCGACGCAGAACCCGGTCGAGATGGAGGGCACGTATCCGCTGCCCGAGGCGCAGCGCGACCGATTCATGGCCAGGGTCTCCATCGGCTATCCGAGCGCGGAGGCCGAGTTGGAGATGCTGGACGTGCACGGCGGGGTCTCGCCGCTGGACGACCTCCAGCCGGTGGCCCACGCGCACGACATCGTGAAGCTGATCGATGCCGTGCGGAAGGTCCATGTGGCCGACTCCGTGCGGCGGTACGCGGTGGAGCTGGTCGGCTCCACGCGTAACCATCCGGATCTCAGACTGGGAGCGTCGCCGCGCGCGACGCTGCATCTGCTGCGCGCCGCGAAGGCGTCCGCGGCCCTGAGCGGCCGGGAGTACGCGCTGCCGGACGACGTGCAGGCGCTGGCGGTCCCGGTGCTCGCGCACCGGCTGCTGCCCACCGCGCAGGCACAGCTCAACCGCCGGACCGCCGAGCAGGTGGTGCAGGAGATCCTCCAGCGCGTCCCGGTGCCGACGGCCGACGGCGGCCGGCAGGCTCCCGTGGTCGCCGCGCCGCTCTACGACCGGCAGCAGCCGGGCGTCCGGCGGCTGTGATGGAGCCCGGAGCCACCCCCTCGGAGACCGAGGACAAGGGCGGGCTGCGGGCGGCGCTGGGCGGTCTCACCACCCGTGGCCGGTCGTTCTTCGCCGCGGGCATAGCGGCGGCGGTCTGTGCCTATGTCCTCGGCCAGGCGGATCTGCTCCGGGTGGGGATGCTGCTGGCCGTGCTGCCGCTGGTCTGTGTGGGCGTGCTGTACCGCACGCGCTACCGGGTCGCCGGCAGCAGGCGGCTCTCACCGTCGCGGGTGCCCTCGGGGTCCGAGGCCCGCGTCCATCTGCGGATGGACAACGTGTCGCGGCTGCCCACCGGTCTGCTGATGCTCCAGGACCACGTGCCGTACGTGCTGGGCCCGCGCCCCCGGTTCGTCCTGGACCGGGTGGAGGCGGGCGGGCGCCGTGAGGTCTCCTACCGGGTGCGCTCGGACCTGCGCGGGCGCTATCCGCTCGGGCCGCTCCAGCTGAGGCTGAGCGACCCGTTCGGGATGTGCGAGCTGACGCGTTCCTTCAGCGCCCAGGACATCCTGACCGTCATCCCGCGCACGGAACCGCTGCCACCGGTCCGGCTGGCGGGATCGACCGCGGGTTACGGCGACGGGCGGCAGCGCTCACTGTCGCTGGCCGGCGAGGACGATGTCATCCCGCGCGGGTACCGGCACGGTGACGACCTGCGCCGGGTGCACTGGCGCTCGACGGCGCGCTACGGCGAGCTGATGGTGCGCCGTGAGGAGCAGCCGCAGCGGGCCAGATGCACGGTGCTGCTCGACACCCGGCGCCTCGCCTACGAGGGCGCGGGTCCCGACTCGGCCTTCGAGTGGTCGGTGTCGGGCGCGGCGTCCGCGCTGGTGCACATGCTGGAACGGGGCTTCGCCGTACGGCTGCTGACGGACACGGGGAGTTCGGTGCCCGGCGAGGGCGCCGACGGATTCGCCGGTACGACGCAGGAGTCCGCCGACGCCGCCGGACTGATGATGGACACGCTCGCGGTCGTCGACCACTCCGACGGAGCGGGCCTGTCCCGCGCCTACGACGTGCTGCGCAGCGGCACCGAGGGGCTGCTGATCGCCTTCCTCGGTGATCTCGACGAGGAGCAGACGGCCGTGGCCGGCCGTATGCGGCACCGCAGCGGCGCCGCGGTGGCCTTCGTCCTGGACAGCTCCGGCTGGCTCCAGGACGGCGGCGAACCGCCCGCGCGGGTGCAGGACCGGCTGAGGCAGCTGCGTGAGTCCGGCTGGACCGCCCTCGCGGTGCCGGCCGGGTCCGCGCTCCCGGACCTGTGGCAGCTGGCGGCACAACAGCGCACCGAGTCGGGTGCGACCCAGGGCTCGGCTGGTTTCTCCGGAGGATGGTCATGAGCGGTCGATCGAGGCTGGCGCTGTGCGCGTTCGCCGCCACGCTGATGTCGGCGGGCGCGCTGCTGCCACTGGTCGATCCCGCCACCTGGCTCCTCCAGGCGGCTTTCATGGTGGCGGTCCTCGTCGGGGCGGGCGCGCTCGGCCGTCGGGTGCCGCTGGCCAGGACGCTGATCGTGGCGCTCCAGGCCGTCATCGGGCTGCTGATGCTCACGGTGGTCTTCGCCTCGGAGCACGCCGTGCTCGGTCTGCTGCCGGGCCCTGAGGTCTTCCAGCGCTTCGGAGAGCTGCTGAACGAGGGCGGCGAGGACGTCGGGCGGTACGCGATTCCCGCACCGGCGACCGACGGCATCAAGCTGATGCTGGTCGGCGGTGTGCTGGTCATCGGTCTCGCCGTGGACGCACTCGCCGTGACGTTCCGCAGCGCGGCCCCGGCCGGACTGCCGTTGCTCGCGCTCTACTCGGTCGCCGCCGGTCTCAACGGCGGCGCCGCCTCCTGGCTCTGGTTCCTGCTCGCGGCCGGCGGCTATCTGCTGTTGCTGCTGGCCGAGGGCCGGGACCGGCTCTCCCAGTGGGGGCGGGTCTTCGGCGGCGCTCCGCGCGCCCCGGGCCGTACCGCCGCCGGGATGGACACCGGGGGCGGGGCCGCGGCCCCGATCCGCGCGGGCCACCGGATCGGCGTGATGGCCCTGGGAATCGCGCTCGTCGTGCCCGCGGCGCTGCCTTCGTTGAACGGCGGACTCCTCAACGGGACGGGAGCCGGGGCGGGTTCGGGTCTCGGCGGTGGCACGATCTCCGCCGTCAATCCGCTCGTGTCGCTCCAGGACAACCTCAACCAGCCCGAGGACCGGGAGGCGTTGCGGTACCGGACGAACGCGGAGAGCACCCAGAACCTGTACCTGCGGATCATGGCGCTGGACGACTTCGACGGTACGTCCTGGCGGTTCTCCCAGCGCAGTGTCGAGGACGTGCCGAACAGGCTCCCCAACCCGCCCGGTCTGAACGGCGACGTCAGCACCACCGAGATCAAGACGAGTATCTCCGCCGCCGGTTGGTACAGGCAGAATTATCTGCCGATGCCCTATCCGGCGTCGCAGGTGGACATCGAAGGGCGCTGGCGCTTCGAACCGAGCGGCCGGACGCTGGTCGGCGACCGGGGCGAGACGACGCGGGGCGCGCAGTACCAGGTGAGCAGCCTGCTGGTGGAGCCGACCCGTGAGCAGCTCGCGGCGGCGCCGCGGCCACCGGCCTCGGTGGTGCGGGAGTACACGAGGGTGCCCGACGTTCTTCCGGAGGAGGTCGAAGCCACCGCGCGTGAGGTGACCGACGGCGCGGCGAACGACTACGAGAGGGCCGTCAGGCTCCAGGACTGGTTCGCCGTGGACGGCGGCTTCACCTACGACACTCAGGTCGCGTCCGGCACGGGCGCCTCGGCCATCACCCGCTTCCTCAGGGAGAAGCAGGGCTTCTGCGTCCACTTCTCGTTCTCGATGGCGGCGATGGCCCGCACGCTGGGCATCCCGGCCCGCGTGGCGGTGGGCTTCACCCCGGGCACCCCGCAGTCGGACGGCACGATGTCCGTCGGGCTCCGGGACGCGCACGCCTGGCCCGAGCTGTACTTCGAGGGGGTCGGCTGGACCCGCTTCGAGCCGACGCCGAGCCGGGGCAGCGCACCGGACTACACCATCCCGGAAGCCCCCTCGGGCGACCCGAGCGATCTGTCCCAGCCCGAGGCCAGCGCATCGTCCGCGCCGAGCTCGCAGCCGTCCGCCTCGGACAGTTGCCCGCCCCAGGCGGCCAGGATCGGCGACTGCGGCTCGACCACGCCGGCGGGGGCACTGCCTCCGACCGACTCGGGTATGTCCACGTGGACGATCGTCGGCATCACTCTGGGCGTCCTGGCCGCTCTGCTGCTGCCACTCCTGCCACTGCTGTGGCGGATCCGGGCCCGGTCCCGACGTCTCGGTTCCGGGGGCCGTACGCCCGCCGACGCCACGGCGCGGGCGCTGGGCGCCTGGCGGGAGATCATCGACACCGCCTGGGACCACGGCATCCGTCCCGACGATTCGCAGACCCCGCGCAGGACGGGGGCCCGGATCGTGCGGCTGGGGCGGCTGGAGGGTGAGGCCGCCAACGCCGTCCACCGGGTGGCACGTGCGGTGGAGCAGGTGCTGTACGCGCCGGAGCCACAGCCCGTCACGGGCCTCGCCGAAGAGGTCCAGCGGGTACGCGCGGGCCTGGGCGAAGGGGTGAGCCGCTGGACCCGGCAGCGCGCGCTTCTCCTGCCGCGCTCGTCCATTCGGGTGATGTGGGTGCTGTCCGAGCGCTGGGCGGCCGTCACGGGCCGCTGGGGAGTGCACCGCCTGGAGCTGGGCCGCCGGTCGGCGGCGCTGTTCCGCAGACCGTCCCGGCAGCGGGGCTGATCGGGGCGGGGCCAGGACCGTCCACGGGGGCGGGGTACGAGGCGGCTTTCGGGCCCCGTACCCCGCCCCCGTGGTGTGTCCGGGGTCCCGGGCCGGGGCTAGGCACCGGGCACCGGGGGCCGGGGCCAGGTGCTTGGGTCCGGGGCCCCCGGCGAGGCGGGGCAGGGCAGCGGAGATACGGGGCGGGGGTACGGCGCCGTAAGCGGAAACGGGTGAGGGGCGAACGCGTTCTCGCGTTCGCCCCTCACCCGTATCTGCCGTGTCTCACGGCAGCCGCACCACTACTACAAGCTTGGCTCGGGAACCTCTGCGCCGTACTACTGACCCTGCTCGTCACGGCGGCGCTGCCATCGCTGCTCGATCCGGTTCATGAACGAGCGGCGCTGCCGAGGTTCTCGACGGTCGGCCGTGGCTTCCCCGGACGGCTGCTGCTCACCCGGTTTCGGGGCCTTGCGCCAGCCGGTGACCGCGAGGACCGCGCAGCCCAGCATGACGAGGAATCCCACCACGCCGATCCAGATCTGCTTGGCGACCATACCGGTCATAAGGAGCGCGATACCCACCAGAAAGCCGGCGACCGCCTGGTAGACCCGTCGCCGGGTATACCTACGCAGCCCGCTTCCCTCAAGCGCTGTCGCGAACTTGGGATCTTCGGCGTACAGCGCTCGCTCCATTTGCTCGAGCATTCGCTGCTCGTGCTCCGAGAGCGGCACGGAGTCCTCCTAGTCGTCGGTCGCGGGGGGCGACCGGTATGCGGCCCCTTCAGGATAGGCAGGGAATCGCCCCCGTGAAACCCGCCCTCTACGCCATTTCGCCAATCCGGGCCGCCATGCCGACTCGGCCGCTGAGGCGTTGATTCCCCAACAGTCGACCCGTCATGCCGGAAGGCGTACCCCGATCATACGGCGCCGAAGGCTTTGCCGGGGGGCCTGTGGCGCACTCCATCCAGAGCTGCGTTGCTGATCAGCCCGGCGATCAGTGCTCCGGGGCGTCCGCCGTCAGGGCCGCTTCTCTCCCAGGACGTGCAACTGGCTCGCGACGGAGTGGAAGGACGACAGTTCGGCGGCGGCCGCCTCAAGCTTCAGGAGGGCCTCCAGAGCGCCCGGCTGAGTGTCCACCAGGACACCCGGAACCAGGTCGGAGAAGACCCTGACACCGTGCACCGCGCCCACGTCGACACCGGCCTTGTCGACCAGTTCCTTGAGCATCTCGACGGTGAACCGCCTGGGCACCGGGTCGCCTTCGCCCCAGCGTCCCGCCGGGTCCGTGAGCGCCTGCCGGGCCTCGGTGAAGTGCCCGGCGAGCGCCCTGGCGAGGACGGCACCGCCGAGGCCCGCCGCGAGCAGGCTCAGCGCACCGGAGGGGCGCAGCGCCTCGACCGCGTTCCGGACGCCCTCGGCCGGGTCGTCGACGTATTCCAGGACTCCGTGGCAGAGCACCGCGTCGTAGCCGCCGCGCCCCACGACCTCGAACAGGCCGTGGATGTCGCCCTGGACGCCGGTGACACGGTCGGCGACACCGGCCTCGGCGGCCCGGCGCTCCAGCGCGAACAGCGCGTTGGGGCTGGGGTCGACGACGGTCACCCGGTGCCCGAGGCGGGCCACGGGCACGGCGAAGTTGCCCGTGCCGCCCCCGGTGTCGAGAACGTCCAGGCCCGCCGTACGCACCGCTGCGGCGCGGCTTTCGAGGGCGATCTTGAGCACCTCCCAGACCACGGCGGTGCGCAGGGAGCTACGGGGGCGCGACGGCGTCTCTCCACCGAAGGCAGGGGAAGGGTCCGACACGGCAGTTGACTCCTCGGCGCGGTGCCGCCCCAGGTCGCGGGGCGTGAACGGTGCAGGCACCGCACAGCCTATTGCCTCCGTCGGCCGTCCCCGTCACCCAACGGCGCCGCCCTTCTCCGGCTGTTCGGCCCTCGGCTGGGGCAGCACCGGTTCGAGCACGAGCAGCCGCTCCACGAGGCGCAGGAACATCGCCACGTCGCGCAGCAGATCGTCCGCGTCGCGGCTGCTCGCCGCACCCTGGATGCCCGCCTCCGCCCGCGCCCTGCGGGTGGCTCCCGAGGCGAACAGGGCGCTCCACTCGGTGAGCTCGGGGGCGATCTCGGGCAGCACTTCCCAGGCGCTCCGTATGCGCCTGCGGCGCGGGCTCGTGGGCTCGGGACGGCCACGGGCGGCGAGGACCGCCGCCGCGGTGCGCAGGGCGGCCAGATGGGCTGTGGCGTAGCGCTCGTTGGGTGCGTCGAATGTGGCGGCCTCGTCCAGTCCCGAGCGGGCCTGGGCGAGCAGGTCGAGGGCGGCGGGCGGCGCGGTCGCGCGCCTCAGGACGGGGTGGACATCGGTCGCGGCGCCGGTCAGTGAGGGGGCAGGGCCGCCTGTGCTTCGCCGGTGTGCGGCTGCGGCGTAGGAACTGGCCATGACGAACCTCCTGGTCGTCTCTGTGACGGCTCTGTGGCCGTATGTGTCCATCGTGGAGTACGCCACTGACAATCGGCCCTGACCTGCGCTTTTGCATCACTTGCGGGTGCGGAGCGGATATGGGGGACATTGGACCGGCCCGATCCCCCAGTGAGTCTGTGGGTCGGGTGCGTACCCCGACACCTGTGAGAATCGGGCGCATGGACAGGAGCAGCACCCGCAGGCAGGCCACCCGTCAGAAGCTCTACGAGGCCGCGGTGACGCTCATCGCCGAACAGGGCTTCTCGGCGACGACCGTGGACGAGATCGCCGAACGCGCCGGAGTCGCCAAGGGCACGGTCTACTACAACTTCAAGAACAAGAACGAACTGTTCGAGGAGCTTCTGCGGCACGGCGTGGGCCTGCTCACCGACTCCCTCCAGACCGCGGCCGACGAGACGGCGAAGCGCGGGGGGACCAGCGTCGAGGCGCTGGACGCCATGGTCCGCGCGGGGCTCGGCTTCATCGACCGCTACCCGGCCTTCACCCAGCTGTACGTGGCCGAACTCTGGCGCACCAACCGCGCGTGGCAGTCGACGTTACTGGTGGTGCGTCAGCGGGCCGTCGCCGTCGTGGAGAAGGTGCTCCAGGAGGGGATCGACGGCGGTGAACTCAGCCGTGAGATCGACATTCCGCTGACCGCCGCGGCGTTGGTGGGGATGGTGCTGGTGGCGGCCCTGGACTGGCAGGCGTTCCAGCCCGAGCGGTCGATCGACGACGTGCACTCCGCGCTCTCGCTGCTGCTGCACGGCCGGGTCGGCGGCAGCTGACGCCCCGGCAACGGAAAGTGCGCCGCTCCGACCGGGCTTCCTCACCAGCCCCGACCGGAGCGGCGCACTGCCCACCCCCGTAGCGGTCGGGGTGCCACGCCGCTCCGCCGCCCCGTGCCGGCGGTTTCGGCGTCGCGCCCCTCCCGTGCCCCTCACTCTTCCGTCTTCGCAGGTGAGGGCCTATCCGCGTCTCTACTCATCTCATGTACTAGGTACGGATACTCACGACCCCGTTCCGGAGCTCACCCGTCCGGCCGAGTCTCTGGCTACGATCGCGTCCGTGTCCGTACTCCCCCTTGTCTTCACCAGCGGCTGGGCCAGCGGGATCAACGCCTATGCGGTGGTGCTCCTGTTGGGCGTCTTCGGCGCGACCGGGATGACCGACGAGGTCCCCGAGTCGCTCCAGCGGACCGACGTCCTGGTCGTCGTCGGTGTGCTCTTCGTCTGCGAGGCGGTGGCGGACAAGATCCCGTACGTCGACACGGTCTGGGACTCCGTGCACACCGTGATCAGACCGGTCGTGGGCGCGGTGGTCGCGGCGCTGCTCGCCGGAGAGAGCGGCTCGCTCCCGGAGATCACGGCGGGCGCGGTGGGCGGATCGACCGCTCTGGTGAGCCATCTGGTGAAGGCCGGCACGAGGATGGCGGTCAACACCTCGCCGGAGCCGTTCAGCAACATCGCCGTCAGCACCGCGGAGGACCTGGGCGTCGCCGGGATCATCACCTTCGCGATCTTCCACCCGCTCGCCGCGGCGGTCGTCGCGGGCGGCCTCCTGCTGATCGGCATCGTGATCATCTTCTTCGTGGCCTCGAAGATCCGGCGGTTCCGGCGGCGCAGGGCCCGCAGACGCGCGGAGCGGCGCCTCGCCACGACCTGGCCACCACTCTGACCGCGGCGGTCGCTGTCCCGGCGCTCGCGAGTCCCGTTCCGCCGAGTCCGGCGCCGCCCGCCGCGCCTCCCGCGCGCGACGGAGGAAAAACCGGCCGCTAAGGTCCACTTCCATGGCACGGATTGCGGTGATCGGCGCCGGGATGGGCGCGATGGCGGCGGCTGCCCGGCTGGCGGTGGCGGGGCACCGGGTGACGGTGTACGAGCGCTCCGCGACGTACGGCGGGGCCCTCGGCCGGTTCGAGCGCGACGGGTTCGCCTACGACACGGGGCCTGGGCTGCTGCATCTGCCCGCCGTCTACCGGGATTTGTTCGTCAAGACCGGCAAGAAGCCGCTTGAGGAGTGCGTGCGGATGACCCAGGTCGACCCGGCGAGCCGTCATGTCTTCCCGGACGGCACCGATGTGTCCCTGCCGAACGCGTCGCGCGCCGGTGTCGTCGCGGCCCTGGACGCCGCGCTCGGCGCGGGCGCGGGCGTGCGGTGGGGCGAGTTCCTGGGGCGGGCCCGGGACGCCTGGGACCGGTCGCGGCGGCCTCTGTTGGAGGAGCCGCTGCGCGAGGACTGGCAGGTGCTGGGCCGCGATCCGTATCCCGCCGTCCGGCAGCGGAGGCTGCTGCGCGGGCCCCGGCCGGCAGGCACCCTCGCCGAGGTGGGGGCGCGGGAGCTGGCGGATCCGCGGCTCGCCGCGCTGTTGGAGGGGTACGCCCTGGCGTACGGGCTGGATCCGCGGCACACCCCGGCGGGCGCGGCCCTGCTGCCGTACATGGAGCAGACCTTCGGCAGTTGGTACGTACAGGGCGGGATGCGGGCGCTGGCGCACGCGGTGTACGAGCGGTGCCTGGAGCGCCGGGTGGAGTTCGTCTTCCACGCCGAGGTGACCCGGATCGTCGAGAAGGACGGCCGCGCGGCCGGTGTCGAGCTGGCGCCGGGGACCTCGGCCGGTCCCTCGGCGGTCGTCGGGGCGGACCATGTGGTGGCGGGCACGGCTCCCGCCGCCCTGGCGGACCATGAGTTGTGGCGGGACGACGACGTAAGGCCCCCGGGCGGGGGCACGGGCGGCGGCGGGACACCGTCGGTTCCCGGCAGGTTCACGGTGCTGCTGGCCCTGCGGGGAGGCAGGCCGGACGGCGCGGCGCACCGTACGGTGGTCCACTCCCCCTCAGGCATCGGCGAGGCCGCCGCCGTCTTCTCCGGGCGGACGGCGGAGCGGCCCACGGTCACGGTGCTGCGGCCCGACGATCCGACGGCGCGTCCGGACGGCGGGCACGAGACGGTCACCGTCACGGCGACCGTCGCACCGCAGGGTCCGGTGGACTGGACGGACCCCGGGCTGCGTGAGCGGTACGCCGATGTCCTCGTGGCGGCGGCCGGCGCCGCCGTGCCTCAGCTGCGGGAGCGGCTGCGCTGGCGGGAGGTCCGTACGCCGGCGGACACGGCGGCCCGGACCGGGGCGCGCGGAGGTTCGGTGCCCGCGCCGTCGCTGGCGGGTGCCGAAGGCCGGCTGCTGCGTCCGGCGAACACCACGCGGCTGCCGGGGCTGTATCTCGTCGGCGGTGAGGCGCACCCGGGTGGCGGGCTGGCGCACGCCGGGATGTCCGGAGCGCTGGTCGCGGGGCTGATCGTCGAGGGTGCGGGCTTCCGCGGCTCGCGCTGAATCGCTCCGCCGTCGCGTGAACTCGCGAATACGTGGCGGGAGTTGAGCGCCCGTCAGGAGCGGTCAGTAACGGTAGCGCTGCTCGTCGTAGTTGGGGTCGTAGCCGTACTGCTGGGGCTCCTGCTGCGGCATCGGGGGGACATTCTCACCCTCGCGCTGCTGCGGGACCCAGACCCCGCCGGACGGCGTCTCCGCGCCGTACTCGGGCTGGGCGCTCTGACCGTTCTGGTCGCCGTAGGGCTCGGCGTACTGCTGCTGGCCGCCGTAGCTGTCGTACGAGCCGTAGGACTCGCCGCCGGTGGTCGCGCCGCTGTACGGGTCGGTGTAGGCGGCGTACTGCTGCTGGCCCGTGCCGTAGTCGTACTGCCCGCCCTGGCCGTTCTGCGCCGCGTACGGGTCCTGTTGGGCGCCGTACGCGTCCTGGCCGCCGTACACGTCCTGGCCCTGGCTCGCGTACGGGTCCGCGGCCCCGTACACGTCGGAGGTGCCGTATCCGTCCTGGGGGCCCTGGCCCGCGTAGGCGTCGTGACCGGCGTAGGTGTCCTGGCCCGCGGGTGCGTCGTAGCCGTGGTACGGGTCGTAGTCGCCGTACTGGGTCGCCTGATAGGCGGCGTCGCTGTACACGCCGTACTGCCCGGTCTCGTCCGGCATGGGCTCCGGCTCGTAGACGGAGGCGGCGTACGGGGGCTCGCCGGGGACGGGACCGGCGGCCTGGGCGGGGTCCGCGGCGACGGGCTGGTACTCCAAGTCCGAGACTTCCAGGCTCGGTTCGCGGTTCTCGGCCTCACCGCCGCCGGCCCTGCGGCGCCGGCTGGCGCCGGGGCTGCCGCCGATCGCCCAGCCGGTGGAGAAGCCGCGGCGGAACGAGAGCGTCACATAGGTCTGGCCGACCGCGAACGCGATCGCGCCGACCGCGATGACCGGGACGGAGGCGAGCAGGACACCCAGCACCACGCCGACGAAACCGGTGAAGGCGAGGAGCCGCCAACGGAGCCGCGCCTTGTACTGGAGCAGTACTTCGCCCAGCAGCCACAGCGCGACGATGCCGAACGCGATGTAGAGGACCGTCCAGCCCATGCCCGCCCCTCTCCTGCGGTCGCCGCCCCGGGGCGGGGCGGGTACGACCGGTCACGACTGCTCGTGCAGTCCGAGATTCTCGTAAATTTCGAGCGTCGCCGTGGAGTTGTTGAGTGTAATGAAGTGGAGTCCGGGAACACCCTCCGCGCGCAGCGTCGCGCAGAACTCCGTCGCGTACTCGATACCGATGGAGCGTACAGCGGCGGGATCGTCCTTGACGGAGAGGATCCGCTCTTTCAGCGCCGGGGGCAGCGAGGCATTGCTGAGCTGCGAGAAGCGCTCGATCTGGCGGACGTTGGTGACCGGCATGATCTCCGGGATGATCGGCGTGTCGCAGCCCGTGGCCGCGACCTTGTCCCGCAGCCGCAGATAGTCCTCCGGGTCGAAGAACATCTGGGTGATCGCGTAGTCGGCGCCCGCCCGGCACTTGGCCACGAAGTGCCGGATGTCGCTCTCCCAGTCGGACGAGCGCGGGTGCATCTCGGGGAAGGCCGCGACGCCGACGCAGAAGTCGCCGGACTCCTTGATCAGGCGGACGAGATCGGCCGCGTACCCCACGCCCTCGGGGTGCTTGATCCACTCACCCATCGGGTCGCCGGGCGGGTCTCCGCGCACGGCGAGGATGTTCCTGATCCCGGCGTCCGCGTACTGGCCGATCATGTTGCGCAGCTCCGCGACCGAGTGGTTCACGGCGGTGAGGTGGGCGACCGGGATGAGGGTGGTGTCGGAGGCGATGCGCTGGGTCGCCTTGACCGTTCCGGCCCGGGTGGAGCCGCCCGCGCCGTAGGTCACGGAGACGAAGCTCGGGCCGACCGCCTCGACCCGGCGCAGCGCGTTCCAGAGGTTGCGCTCGCCTTTCTCCGTCTTGGGCGCCCAGAATTCGAACGAGTACGACAATTTGCCGGTCGCAAGCAGGTCACGCACCGTACGGGCGTGATCCGTCCTGGTCGAAGCTGTGCCAAGGGCCATACCCGAAGGCTATCGAGGCCGCGGCGATCACCCAACCAGAGCAGGGCGATTTGTCCAATTGACACCATCCCTGTCCATCCCTCGGACGGTGCGGACAGCGAAGATCGAGGACGGACGGGGTGCGCGCCTCCGGCGCCGGGGGTCAGGCGCTCGATGTCGGGCGCCCGGTGTCAGGCGACGCGGTCGCGAACGCGCTTGGCGAGACCGGCCGCCGCCATGGCCGGATCGTCCGCCTCCGTCACGGCCCTGACGACCACGACCCGGCGGGCCCCGGCGTCCAGCACCTCGTCGAGGTTGCCCGCGTCGACCCCGCCGATCGCGAACCACGGGCGCCGGGTGGCCAGCGATGCCGCGTACCGCACGAGGTCGAGCCCCGGCGCGTGCCGGCCGGGCTTGGTGGGGGTGGGCCAGCAGGGACCCGTACAGAAGTAGTCCACGCCGGGCTCACCGGCCGCCGCCATCGCCTCGGCCTCGGAGTGCGTGGAGCGGCCGATCAGCAGGTCCGTACCGAGGATGGCGCGGGCGGCGGACACGGGCAGGTCGCCCTGGCCCAGGTGCAGCACGTCGGAGCCGATGGCGTGCGCCACGTCGGCCCGGTCGTTCACGGCGAGGAGCTTGCCGTGACGCCGGCAGGCGTCGGCGAAGACCTGGAGGTGGTCCAGCTCCTCGGCCGCCTCCATGCCCTTGTCACGCAGCTGCACGATGTCCACACCGGAGGTGAGGACGGCTTCCAGGAACTCGGGGAGATCCCCCTGCCGCTTCCGCGCGTCCGTGCACAGATAGAGCCGGGCGTCGGACAGCAGATCGAGTGCGCTGGGCGCTGCGGGCATGCGGGTCTCCCCCGTCGGATCGGTGTCCTCGGACGGCCCAGATCGGCGTCCCCGGACGGCCGTGCTCGGATCAATGTCTGGCGGATCAATGTCTGTCGGATCGGTTCTCTGGGCCGGCCGTACGCGGGGCGGAGCGCCCCGCCCCGCGTACGGCCGGTGGTGGTGTCGTCAGACGGCGAGCGCCTGAGCGCGGCGCTTCACCTCCGTACCGCGATTCTCGCTGAGGGCCTGCGCGGGCGTGCCCGGCAGGGACGGGTCGGGAGTGAAGAGCCACTCAAGCATCTCTTCGTCGGTGAAGCTGTCGTCCCTCAGGAGCGTCAAGGTCCCGGCGAGGCCCTTGACGACCTTGTTGCCGTCGATGAAGGCGGCCGGCACCTGAAGCGCGCGGTTCTCCCCGCGGCGCACGGCGATCAGCGTGCCTTCCTTCACCAGCTGACGCACACGCGTCACCTCGATATCCAGCATCTCGGCGATATCGGGCAGGTGAAGCCAGGCAGGGACGAGAGCATCGATCTTTGCGTCAATCTCAGTCACAGGACAAGCCTGCCATCCCGGACTGACAGTCGGAAGCCGAGCCGGGCACCGAACGGGTCGCCGGGCACCGCGTCGGCCGGGGGACGACAGCGCGGGGGCGGGATCGGCAGAGGTCAGAGAACGGTCGATTTCAGCGGTACGGCGGGGTCGGCCGCCCACTCGGTGTCGATCCGCGCGCCCGACGCGACGAGCTTGCGGCCCTGCGCCAGATCACGCGGCCGGCCGACGGTCATCAGCGCCACCAGCGCCCCCTCGCGCAGCCACAGGACCGACCAGGCGGCGGTCGCCGGGTCGCCGCGCCACAGCAGCGTGTCGGCCCGCGCGTGGTGGCCCGCGTACTGCACGAAGCGGCCGAACTGTTCGGACCAGAAGTACGGCACGGGGTCGTACGGCTCGTGGGCCTCCCCCACGATGTCGGCGGCGACCGTGCGCGGCCCCTGGAGCGCGTTGTCCCAGTGGTGCACCAGCAGCCGCTCGCCGTAGCGGGCCGAGGGGAAAGAGGCGCAGTCCCCGACCGCGTACACGTCGGCCCGTGAGGTACGCAGCCGGTCATCGGCGGTGACGGCACCCTCGGGGCCGGTCACGATGCCGGAACCCGCCAGCCAGCCCGTGGCGGGTCTGGCGCCGATGCCCACGACGACCGCGTCCGCCGCCAGTTCGCGGCCGTCGGCGAGGAACACCGTGCCGGGCCGGACGCCCGCCACGCGCGCGTTGGTGAGGAGTTCCGCGCCGCTCTCCGCGTACCAGTCCTCCATCGGAGTGGCGACCTCGGCCGGCAGTGCGCCGGCGAGCGGACGGTCCGCGGCCTCCACGACGGTGACCGCGCAGTCGGCCTCCCTGGCGGCGGTGGTGAACTCGGCGCCGATCCAGCCCGCGCCGACCACGACGATCTGGTTCCCGCGGTCCAGGATGGGGCGCAGCCGCGCGGCGTCGTCCAGGGTGCGCAGCAGATGGACACCGGGCACGTCCTTCGCGCCGGGGAGCGTGACCGGTTCGGCGCCGGTGGCGAGGACCAGTACGTCGTACGGGACCGGCCCCGCCTCCGTGTCCACCTCGTGGTCCTCGGGGCGCACGCCGGTCACTTCGAGCCCGAGCCGCAGCTCCAGGGAGAGCGCGTCGAAGTCCACGTCGAAAGCCGAACCCTCCGCCGTCCCAAGGAGGACGGCTTTGGAGAGTGGGGGCCTGTCGTAGGGCTGGTGGGGCTCGGCTCCGACGAGGGTGACGGGGCCGCCGTACCCCAGTTCGCGCAGTGCGACGGCGGTCTGCACACCCGCCATGCCCGCGCCGACGATGACGGTGCGCCGCCCGTCCGCCTGCTTCCGCTGCTCGTTCACCTGATCACCTTAAGGACCCGGCCGGGACGACGACTCCCTTACAGGGCACGGCGACCGGGGGTTACCCTGACCCGGAAGCACTTATCGGCAGTAGCGAACAAGAGACTTCACACCTCGCGGGAGCCCGTACGCACCGGGCTGAGAGGGAGGCTGACGCGGCCTCCGACCGTACGAACCTGATCCGGGTCATGCCGGCGAAGGGAGGAGCTGGACGCCCATGCGCTCATCTCACGTTCCGTTGGGGGAATCCGGTCCGGAGCCGTCTCCGGGCAGGTCTCCGGACCCGTCCGCCGGCCCAGGTCCCCGGCACACCGACGTCCTGGTCGTCGGGGGCGGCGTCATCGGCCTCGTCACCGCCTGGCGCACGGCGCAGCGCGGGCTCCGCGTCACCGTCGTCGATCCCGAGCCGGGCGGCGGGGCCGCCCAGGTCGCCGCCGGGATGCTCGCCCCCGTCAGCGAACTCGACCACGGCGAGCAGACCCTGCTGGGACTGAACATCGCCTCGGCGCGGCTCTATCCCGACTTCGTCGCCGAGCTGGAGTCCGCCACCGGCCAGGACACCGGCTACCGCGCCTGCGGCACGCTCGCGGTCGCTCTCGACACCGACGACCGCGCGCGACTGCGTGAACTCCACGCCCTCCAAAAGAGGTCGGGTCTGGAGTCCGAATGGCTCACCGGACGCGAGTGCCGGCGGCTGGAGCCGATGCTCGCTCCGGGCGTACGCGGCGGCCTGCGGGCCGACGGCGACCACCAGATCGACCCGCGCAGGCTCGCGGCGGCCCTCGTGACGGCCTGCGAGCGGGCCGGGGTGGTCTTCCACCGGGCCTGGGCCGAGAGGCTGCGGGTGGTTCGGGACCGGGCCGCCGGAGTCACCGTCGGCGGCGGCGCCGATCTCGACGCCGAGCAGGTCGTCATCGCCGGTGGCAGCCTCAGCGGACGGCTCGCCGGAGTGCCGGACGACGTCCTGCCGCCGGTACGGCCCGTCAAGGGCCAGGTCCTGCGGCTGACGGTGCCGCGCCCGTACGCGCCGTTCCTGTCCCGGACACTGCGGGCCGAGGTCCGCGGCAGCCACATCTATCTGGTGCCCCGCGAGAACGGCGAATTGGTCGTGGGCGCCACGAGCGAGGAGCTCGGCTGGGACACGACGGTGACGGCGGGCGGGGTGTACGAACTCCTGCGCGACGCCCATGAACTGCTCCCCGGCATCACCGAACTGCCGCTCACCGAGACCCGCGCCGGGCTGCGGCCGACGTCACCGGACAATGCCCCCCTGCTCGGGCCGACCGCCCTGCCGGGCCTGCATCTGGCCACCGGGCACCACCGCAACGGGGTGCTCCTGACGCCCGTCACGGGCCAGGTGATGGCCACCGTGCTCACGACGGGCGAACTCCCCGACGACGCACGACCCTTCACACCGGACCGCTTCTCGCCCGCCTTCGCGCCCCGCCCCTCGCCGGGCCTCTCCCCCGCCGTCTGACGTAGGTCAGGAGCAGCACGCATGACAGACACCGTGAATCCGTCCGTGAATCCGTCGGTGAACCCGCACACTGATCCGTGCGTCGATCCCTCCGCCGATCCGCCCGTGAACCCCTCCGTGACCGTCTCGGTGAACGGAGAGGCCCGCGTCCTCGCCGGCCCCGTCACCCTCGACGTCCTCGTCGCGACCCTCACCCCCGCCCCGTCGGGCGTCGCCGCCGCGCTCAACGAGACCGTCGTCCCGCGCGGGCGCTGGTCGGCCACCACCCTGTCCGACGGCGACCGCGTCGAAGTCCTCACCGCTGTCCAGGGAGGCTGAACCAGATGTCCGACGACAGGCTCGTCATCGGCGGCACCGCCCTCGACTCCCGGCTCATCATGGGGACGGGCGGCGCGCCCAGCCTCGACGTACTGGAAAGGTCGCTGACCGCGTCCGGCACCGAACTCACCACCGTCGCCATGCGCCGGCTCGACCCCACCGTGCAGGGCTCAGTGCTGTCCGTGCTCGACCGCCTCGGCATCCGGGTGCTTCCGAACACGGCGGGCTGCTTCACCGCGGGCGAGGCCGTCCTCACCGCCCGGCTGGCGCGTGAGGCGCTGGGCACCGACTGGATCAAGCTCGAAGTGGTGGCCGACGAACGGACACTGCTGCCCGACCCGATCGAACTGCTCGACGCCGCCGAGACGTTGGTGGACGACGGCTTCACCGTGCTGCCGTACACCAACGACGATCCCGTGCTCGCGAGGAAGCTGGAGGACGTGGGCTGCGCGGCGATCATGCCGCTCGGCTCCCCGATCGGATCGGGTCTGGGCATCCGTAACCCGCACAACTTCCAGCTGATCACCGGCCACGCGCGCGTGCCCGTCATCCTGGACGCGGGTGCGGGCACGGCGTCGGACGCGGCGCTCGCCATGGAGCTGGGCTGCGCCGCGGTCATGCTGGCGTCGGCGGTCACACGCGCCCAGGAGCCCGTCCTGATGGCCGAGGCGATGCGGCACGCGGTCGAGGCGGGCCGGCTGGCGCACCGCGCGGGCCGCATCCCGCGCCGGCACTTCGCCGACGCCTCGTCCCCCAAGGAGGGGCTGGCGATGCTGGACCCGGAGCGGCCGGCCTTCTGACGGCGTTCTGACGGGGTCCGAGGGCGCTCTGAGGGACGGCGGCCGGAAGGCTGTCGGCCGATTGCCGCGATGTGGTGTGTGTGCTGTCACAAGACGGCTCCATTGGGGCGTCCGGCCTCACCCGGGGCTGCGGGAGTGTCGGTGGCGGCTCGTAGACTCGGGCGGGTGGATACGACAGTCAAGGACCCTCTTGTCGGGCAGGTGCTCGACGGCCGTTACCGCGTCGACGCGCGCATCGCCGTCGGCGGCATGGCCACGGTCTACCGCGCTGTCGACACCCGCCTCGACCGGGTCCTGGCCCTGAAGGTGATGCACCCGGCGCTGGCGACCGACTCCGTCTTCGTGGAGCGCTTCATCCGCGAGGCCAAGTCCGTGGCGCGGCTGGCGCACCCGAACGTGGTGGGCGTCTTCGACCAGGGCGCCGAGGGCGCGTACGTGTATCTGGCGATGGAGTACGTGGAGGGCTGCACGCTGCGGGACGTCCTGCGCGAGCGCGGCGCCCTCCAGCCGCGTGCCGCCCTCGACATCCTGGAGCCGATGCTGGCCGCGCTGGGCGCCGCGCACCGGGCCGGCTTCATCCACCGTGACATCAAGCCGGAGAACGTCCTGATAGGGGACGACGGCCGGGTGAAGGTCGCCGACTTCGGTCTCGTACGGGCCGTCGGCTCGGTCACCAACACCACCGGCACGATCCTCGGCACGGTCTCCTATCTCGCCCCGGAGCAGATCGAGTACGGCACGTCCGACACCCGGGTCGACGTGTACGCGTGCGGTGTCGTCCTGCACGAGATGCTGACCGGCGCCAAGCCGCACGGCGGGGACACCCCCGCGCAGGTGCTCTACCTCCATCTGAACGAGGACGTGCCCGCGCCGTCCGCCGCGGTGCCCGGAATGGCGGTCGAGCTGGACGAGCTGGTCGCGGCGGCCACCGCCCGTAATCCGGAGATCCGCCCCGGGGACGCGGTGGCGCTCCTCGCGAAGACCCGGGAGACGCGCGCGGCGCTCGACGACGCGCAGCTGGACGCGATGCCGCCGCAGGCCACGACGTCCACGATGAAGACCACCTCGGCCGCCGCCGGGGCCAGGGACGACACGGACGGCGCGAGCGTGGGCGCCGCCTCGGAGCCGTCCCAGGACAGCCACGACAGCGCCGACGGCGGGGCCGGGCGCTCGCGGGACGCCTCCCTCGCCTCGTACGCCCCCTCCGGCGGCGCCCCGGCCACCGGTACGGCCGATGGCCTCGGCGACGGCTCCGACGACCGTACGAGCGTGATTCCGCGCCTCGTCCGCTCCCAGGCCTCGCCCGACGGATCCGGTACGCCCGACCCGGCCGCCTCCCTGGGAGACGACCAGGTCCGCCGCACCAGCCGGCTCACGATGCCGCCGCCCGGACCGCCCGCCCCTCCGCAGCGGCCGCCCGTACGCCGCCGGGCCGGACGGAGCGCCTCAGGGCCCCGCAGGGGCGTCGTCGCGATCGTGGTGGCCGCGCTGCTGGTGCTCGGTGTGGGCGTCGGTGTCTGGTACATCAACTCCGGGCAGTTCACCCGTGTCCCCTCCGTCCTCGGCCAGACCGAGCAGGTCGCGAAGAAGCGCCTCGGCGACGCCGGTCTGGACGCGAAGGTCGAGAACGACTTCAGCGGGACGTTCGAGCGCGGCACGGTCATGCGCACCGACCCCGAGCCGCGGTCGCGGATAAGGGGCAACGGGTCGGTGACCCTCGTCATCTCACGCGGCCCGGAGATCGTGCGGGTCCCGGATCTGGCGGGCAAGTCGCTGGCCGACGCCAAGGACGCGCTGAAGGAGGCCGGGCTGGCGCCCGGCGTCATCACCCGCTCCTTCGACCAGGAGACCGACCAGGGCGACATCATCCGCACCCAGCCGAAGGCGGGGACAGAGCTGCGGCCCGACGCCGGAGTGGCGCTGGTCGTCAGCAAGGGCAGTCCGGTCCACATGCCCGACGTGACCGGTCGGTCCGAGGAGGAGGCGACCGCTTCCCTGGAAGACGCCGGTCTCGATGTGAAGATCGCGGCCGAGCGGGTCAACTCCCCCGAGGACGAAGGGTCGGTGGCCAAGCAGTCCGCGAAGGAGGGCACCAGGCTCGCCCGCGGCGACGGCGTCACGCTGACCATCTCCAAGGGCCCGCGGATGATCGCCGTCCCGGACGTCACGGGCAAGTCGATAGACGCCGCCAGGACCGAGCTGTCGGAGGCGGGCTTCGAGGTGAAGGTCGACCGGAGCTTCCCGTTCCTGGACGACACCGTGTCGAAGCAGTCCGTCGACGGCGGCGAGGACGCCCCCGAGGGCAGCACCATCACCATCACGACCAAGGGAATCTGAGGCTTGACGCTCCCCGACCGCCCGCGCAATCCCGTAGGCGGCCATGTTCCGGTGGCGGGCGGCCTCGCCCGCGTGGGGCTGGCCTGGGCGCGTGACATCGGCGCCGAGACCGTCCAGGTCTTCGTCGCCAACCCCCGGGGCTGGGCGACACCGGCCGGGAATCCGGCGCAGGACGAGCTGTTCCGCGCGGAGTGCGCGGCCGAGGGGCTGTCCGCGTACATCCACGCCCCCTACCTGATCAACTTCGGTTCCCACACGCCGGAGACGGCCGAGAGGTCCGTGGAGTCGCTGCGGCACAGCCTTCGCCGGGGCCGGGAGATCGGTGCGCCGGGCGTGGTGGTGCACACCGGTTCGGCGACCGGCGGGCGGACGCGCGAGGTGGCGCTGGCGCAAGTACGGGAGCGGCTGCTGCCGCTCCTCGACGAGCTGACGCACGACGACGACCCGTATCTGCTCCTGGAGTCGACCGCGGGGCAGGGCTCCTCGCTCTGCTCGCTGGCGGAGGACTTCGGTCCGTATTTCGCCGCGCTGGACTCGCACCCCAAGCTCGGTGTCTGCCTCGACACGTGCCATATCTTCGCGGCGGGCCACGATCTGGCAGCGCCCGGCGGGACACACCGGACGCTGGACGAACTCGTGGGGACGGTGGGTCCCGGGAGGCTGCGGCTGATCCACGCCAACGACTCCAAGGACGTCTGCGGCGCGCGTAAGGACCGGCATGTGAACGTCGGTGCGGGGCATGTCGGGGAGGGGCCGTTCCGGGCGCTGTTCTCGCATCCGGCGACCGAGGGTGTGCCGCTGGTGATCGAGACCCCCGGCGGCAAGGAGGGTCACGCGGCGGACGTGGCTCTTCTCAAGAAGCTGCGCGAGGACGGACAACCGTAGGGCCCGGCAAGACACCCTCCAGGGCCTGTCCCGCCGGACAGGGCCTGGGCCATGCCCGACACATGGCGCCGTCCGCCCGCGGGGCGGGGCGCGCGCCCGCCGCGGAGCGGCTGATGACTCGTCGGCGCGTACGATCGCAAGGCGGAGGATCATTCTCGTACTGGACGTACGTGAATGAGTCCGACAACGCGGCGAGCGTGCGTGCCGGGCGTCGCACGCCAGGCGGAATTTCTCAGACGCGGCCTAGAGTTCGGGACCGTCCCCGGGACCTTCCTGGTAGGAGTAGCGCTGTTCTCCCCAGGGGTCGCCGATGTTGTGATAGCCGCGCTCCTCCCAGAAGCCGCGGCGGTCGGCGGTCATGTACTCCACACCTCGGACCCATTTCGGGCCTTTCCACGCGTAGAGATGCGGGATGACGAGCCGCAGCGGAAATCCATGCTCCGCGGTGAGGAGTTCGCCGCCTTTGTGCGTGACGAAGACAGACCGTTCCGAGGCGAAGTCGGCGAGCCGGATATTGGCGCTGTAGCCGTACTCGGCCCAGACCATGACATGGGTCACGGTGGTCGCCGGCGGAGCCAGTTCCAGGATCGTACGGGCGAGCACACCGCCCCATTCGGCCCCGAGCATGCTGAATTTTGTCACGCAATGCAGATCGGCGACGACTGTCGAGAACGGCAGGGCCGAGAACTCCTGGTGATTCCAGCAGCGCTTGTCACCGTCGGCCGTGGCGCCGAAGACCCGGAACTCCCAGCGGTCCGGTTTGAACTTGGGCACAGGCCCGTAATGGGTGACCGGCCAGCCGCGCTGGAGCCGCTGCCCCGGCGGAAGCCCGGACTGCGCCGACTCCCGCTCTTCCCGGCTTTCCGGCTGACCCATGCCTTCCATGGTGACAGACCGCGAAGGGTGGTCATGACCAGGTACGACCCGATTCGGGCAACTACTACTAAGGATGGACTTACTGGAC
This sequence comes from Streptomyces sp. NPDC051217, assembly GCF_044455465.1. Taxonomy (NCBI): domain Bacteria; kingdom Bacillati; phylum Actinomycetota; class Actinomycetes; order Kitasatosporales; family Streptomycetaceae; genus Streptomyces; species Streptomyces sp. NPDC051217. Next base: position 112,723 of record NZ_JBITEV010000004.1, on the reverse strand, counting down.
GCCTTTCAGGCACGGTGCGAGGATGCGCGAACTGCCAGTCCCCGTGCGGAAGGAGTCTCTGCGATGCAGGGCGACCCCGAGGTCATCGAGTTCCTGAATGAGCAGCTGACCGCCGAATTGACCGCCATCAACCAGTACTTCCTGCACGCGAAAATGCAGGAGAACTTCGGTTGGACGAAGCTCGCGAAGTACACCCGGTCCGAGTCGTTCGACGAAATGAGGCACGCGGAGGTTCTGACCGACCGGATTCTCTTCCTGGACGGCCTGCCGAATTATCAGCGGCTTTTCCATGTACGTGTCGGCCAGACCGTCACCGAGATGTTCAACGCCGACCGGCAGATCGAGATCGAGGCGATCGACCGTCTGCGGCGCGGGATCGAGGTCATGCGGGCGAAGTCCGACATCACGTCCGCGAAGATCTTCGAGTCGATCCTCAAGGACGAGGAGCACCACATCGACTATCTCGACACCCAGCTGGATCTGGTCGAGAAGCTCGGTGAGCCGCTGTACATCGCCCAGCTGATCGAGCAGCCGGACAGCTGACCGGCGGCCGTCGGAGCGTCCGCGCGTCAGGCGGCTTCCAGGCCCGCCGAGGTGGCCACGCCCGGTACGGCACCCGACCGCGCGAACACCGGCTGGGGGATCGCCGTCTGAGGAACCGCAGGCTGAGGGATCGCCGTCTCCGCGGTCACGGGCTCCGCCGCCGTCCCCAGCAGCTCGCGGCGCGGGCAGCCGCCGCGCCCGAGGAGCGACTGGATGCTGCGCACGCACGACCCGCAGTCCGTGCCCGCCTTCGAGGCCGAGGCGATCTGGCGGGGGGTGCACGCACCCGCCTCCGCGTGTTCCCGTACCTGCTGCTCGGTGATTCCGAAGCATGAGCAGATGTACACGCGGTTCACCTCCGGGCGGGATCGTTGGCAGGCGCCGTCCCCGTACTGAACGGTGAGGCAAACCTAACCTTACCCGCCGCCCGGCGCATAGGACAGGCCCCCGTACACGGGTGGGGCGCGGATCACATCGCGATCCGCGCCCCACTTCTCGTACGTGCCGGCCTGCCTGCCGCGGCGGCCGTGACGCCCTACTGCGCCCGGTACATCTCCGCGACCAGGAAGGCCAGATCGAGCGACTGGCTGCGGTTGAGCCGGGGGTCGCAGGCCGTCTCGTACCGCTGGTGCAGGTCGTCGACGAAGATCTCGTCGCCGCCGCCCACACACTCGGTGACGTCCTCGCCCGTCAACTCGACATGGATGCCGCCCGGGTGCGTGCCCAGGGCCTTGTGGACCTCGAAGAAGCCCTTGACCTCGTCGAGCACGTCGTCGAACCGGCGGGTCTTGTGGCCGGACGCCGCCTCGAAGGTGTTGCCGTGCATCGGGTCGGTCACCCAGGCGACGGTCGCGCCGGAGGCGGTGACCTTCTCGACCAGCTCGGGGAGCTTGTCCCTGACCTTGTCGGCGCCCATCCGGACGACGAAGGTCAGCCGGCCGGGCTCACGCTCGGGGTCGAGCCGGTCGATGTAGCTGAGCGCGTCGTCCACGGTCGTCGTCGGGCCGAGCTTGACGCCGATCGGGTTGGCGATCCGCGAGGCGAACTCGATGTGCGCGCCGTCCAGTTGACGGGTGCGCTCGCCGATCCAGACCATGTGGCCCGAGACGTCGTACAGCTTGCCGGTGCGCGAGTCGACGCGGGTCAGCGCCGACTCGTAGTCGAGGAGCAGCGCCTCGTGCGAGGAGAAGAACTCGACCGTACGGAACTCCGCCGGGTCCGTGCCCGCCGCCTTCATGAAGTTCAGCGCGTTGTCGATCTCGCGGGCGAGCCGCTCGTAACGCTGGCCGGACGGGGACGACTTCACGAAGTCCTGGTTCCAGGCGTGCACCTGGCGCAGGTCCGCGTAGCCACCGGTGGTGAAGGCACGCACCAGGTTGAGCGTCGCTGCGGACGCGTGGTACATCCGCTTCAGGCGCTCGGGGTCCGGGACCCTGGCCGCCTCGGTGAAGGCGAAGCCGTTGACGGAGTCGCCGCGGTAGGTGGGCAGCGTCACGCCGTCACGCGTCTCGGTGGGCTTGGAACGCGGCTTCGAGTACTGGCCCGCGATCCTGCCCACCTTCACCACCGGTACGGACGCCGCGTAGGTGAGGACCGCGCCCATCTGGAGCAGGGTCTTGAGCTTGCTGCGGATCTGCTCGGCGGACACGCCGTCGAAGGCCTCGGCGCAGTCGCCGCCCTGGAGCAGGAACGCCTCGCCCGTGGCGACGGCTCCCATCCTGGCGCGCAGCTGGTCGCACTCGCCCGCGAAGACGAGCGGCGGATAGCTTTCGAGCTCCGCGACGGCAGCGCGCAGGGCCTCGGCATCGGGATACTCGGGCTGCTGCGCCGCGGGGAGGTCTCGCCAGGTCGCCTGCACGGCGGGTGCTCGGGTGTCAGCGTTCACGGTCACGCGGACAACATTACGGTGTCCCGGGAGCCGTCCATGCCTTCTCTCAGTGGTTGAGACGCGTGTCCACGGTCGTTTCACGGGCGGGGGATGTCGGTTATGCTCCGCGACATGTCGACGCAGCTGAACCAGGCTTGGTGGCGGACCGCACATCCGGCGGTCCGCTGATTCACGCGCTCGACACCGAATCGCAAGGCCGCCCGAGGGGCGGCCTTCCGTGTTTCCCGGCCCGCCGGCCGACACGGACCGGGAATCGGGGCCGTTCCTCTCCTCCGGAAGGAACCCACCCCGCATGGACACCACCCGCACGGACACCCGCGCACTCCTGGCGAGACTCCTCGACGACGGCTGCCCGCCCTTCGCCCTGCTGCGCCGCCGCACGCCGGGGCGGGACCACGACATCGTGGAGCTGCTCGTCGGCGACGTGCGCGAGGCGGCGCGGCTGGCCGACATCCCGGCCGACGACGAGCGCCCCTCGCTCGCCCTGGTGCCGTTCCGGCAGATCCGGGAGCGCGGTTTCGAGGCGCACGACGACGGCACCCCGCTGGCGGTGCTGGTCGCCGACGAGTCGTACGAGCTGCCGCTCGCGGAGGTCCTCGCGCATCTTCCCGCGCACCGCGTCCACGTGGAGGACGGCGCCTTCGATGTCGACGACGAGCGATACGCGGAGATCGTCCGGCGTGTCGTCGAGGACGAGATCGGGCGCGGCGAGGGCGCCAACTTCGTGATCCGGCGGACCTTCGAGGGCCGGATCCCCGGTTTCGGGCGCGCCGACGCGCTCGCGCTCTTCCGGCGGCTGCTGGCCGGTGAGCGGGGCGCGTACTGGACGTATGTGGTGCACACCGGGGACAAGGGCGGTCGGACCCTGGTCGGGGCGAGCCCCGAGGTGCATGTGCGGATGAGCGGCGGCACCGTCGTGATGAATCCCATCAGCGGGACGTTCCGCTATCCGCCCGAGGGGCCGACCACGGAGGCGCTGCTCGACTTCCTCGGTGACCGCAAGGAGACCGACGAGCTGTCCATGGTCGTCGACGAGGAACTCAAGATGATGTGCACCGTCGGCGACATGGGCGGGGTGGTGATCGGCCCCCGGCTCAAGGAGATGGCCCATCTCGCGCACACGGAGTACGAGTTGCGCGGGCGGACCTCGCTCGACGTCCGTGACGTCCTGCGGGAGACGATGTTCGCCGCGACCGTCACCGGATCGCCGGTGCAGAACGCCTGCCGCGTCATCGCGCGGTACGAGCCGCTGGGGCGGGACGGCACGGGGCGCGGCTACTACGCGGGCGCGCTGGCCCTCGTAGGAAAGGACGCGGGCGGGGCCGGGACCCTCGACTCCCCGATTCTGATCCGGACGGCCGACATCGACGCCGACGGCAGGCTGCGCGTGCCGGTCGGAGCCACGCTCGTCCGGCACTCCGACCCGGCCGGCGAGGTCGCCGAGACCCATGCCAAGGCGGCGGGGGTGCTGACGGCGCTGGGCGTGCGCTCGGGGCGGCCGGGCGGCTCCTCCGTACGGAAGGCGCTCGCCGACGACCCGCGTGTACGTTCCGCGCTGGACTCGCGGCGCGCGCATCTGGCGCCGTTCTGGCTGAAGATGCAGGAACGGTCGGCGTCGCTGACGGGGCACGCGCTGGTCGTCGACAGCGAGGACACCTTCACGTCGATGCTCGCGCACCTGCTGCGCTCCGCCGGTCTGGACGTGACCGTACGGCGCTACGACGAACCCGGCTTCAGCACGGAGGCGGCGCTCGCGCACCGGGGGCCCGTGGTGCTCGGCCCGGGGCCGGGAGACCCGTCGGACGCCACCGATCCCCGGATGCGTACGCTGCGGGCGCTGGCCGCGGCGCTGCTGCGCGAGCACCGGCACGGGCTGCTGGGTGTCTGCCTCGGCAACGAACTGATCGCGGCGGAGCTGGGACTCAGGACGGCGCGCAAGCGGCTGCCGTACCAGGGCGCGCAGACCCGGATCGAGCTCTTCGGCCGGACGGAGACCGTCGGCTTCTACAACAGCTTCACCGCCCGCTGCGACGACGCGGGTGCGGCGGCGCTGGCGGCGCGGGGCATCGAGGTGGGCCGGGACGGTGCGGGAGAGGTGCACGCGCTGCGCGGGCCGGGCTTCGCCGGGGTCCAGTTCCACCCGGAGTCCGTACTGACGCTGCGCGGGCCGGAGATCGTCGGTGATCTGCTCGCCGGCGCGATGCGCGGCAGCGGGGCGGAGAGCCCGCGCTGACCGACCGGCGGACGGCCGTACGTACGCCACCGCGCGTACGTACGGCCGGGACCGGGGCCACCGGGACCGGGGCCGGTCAGCCGAAGAAGACGCCGACTTCTTTGTAGAGCTCCGGCTGGACCGTCTTGAGTTCCGCTATCGCCTCCGAGATCGGGACGCGCACGATGTCCGTGCCGCGCAGGGCGACCATCTTGCCGAAATCGCCGTCCCGCACGGCCTCGATCGCGTGCAGCCCGAAACGCGTGGCCAGCCAGCGGTCGAAGGCGCTCGGAGTACCACCGCGCTGCACATGGCCGAGGACCGTGGTCCGCGCCTCCTTGCCGGTGCGCTTCTCGATCTCCTTGGCGAGCCACTCGCCGACGCCCGACAGCCGCACATGGCCGAAGGAGTCCAGCGTCCCGTCCTTGAGAATCACATCGCCGTCCTTGGGCATCGCGCCCTCGGCGATGACGACTATCGGTGCGTAGGAAGCCTTGAAACGGGAGGTCACCCAGGCGCAGACCTGGTCGACGTCGAAGCGCTGTTCCGGGATGAGGATGACGTTCGCGCCGCCCGCCAGACCCGAGTGCAGGGCGATCCAGCCCGCGTGCCGCCCCATCACCTCGCAGACGAGGACGCGCATGTGCGACTCGGCGGTGGTGTGGAGGCGGTCGATGGCCTCGGTCGCGATGCCGACCGCCGTGTCGAATCCGAAGGTGTAGTCGGTGGCGGAAAGGTCGTTGTCAATGGTCTTGGGCACGCCGACACAGGGCACGTCGTGCACGTCGGAGAGCTGGGACGCCACGCCCAGGGTGTCCTCGCCGCCGATCACGATGAGCGCGTCGACCCCGCCGCTCGCGAGGTTCTCCTTGATCCGGCGGATGCCGTCGGCCGCCTTGAGGGGATTGGTGCGTGAGGATCCGAGGATGGTGCCACCGCGGGGCAGGATGCCCCGCACGGTGGGGATGTCGAGCCGTACGGTGTCGCCTTCCAGCGGTCCGCGCCAGCCGTCCCGGAAGCCGGTGAACTCGTATCCGTACTCCTGGACGCCTTTGCGCACGATGCCTCGAATGACCGCATTGAGCCCTGGGCAGTCGCCGCCCCCGGTCAATACTCCGACCCGCATGGAAACACTTCCCTTCGCCGTCGGTGACGCACCTGAGCCACGCCTGAGTGACACAGGTCACCCCGGCATGGTGCGCAGGGTCATTTCCGTAACACCAGAGGGCGGTGGGAGGCGGTTGCCGATCAGTGGGGGTACGCAGGGTGGAACGGGGGCGCGTCACACGTCGTCGAGGCCGCGCTCGATCGCGTACCGCACCAGCTCCACGCGGTTGTGCAGCTGGAGTTTGCCGAGGGTGTTCTGTACGTGGTTCTGCACCGTGCGGTGCGAGATGACCAGGCGCTCGGCGATCTGCTTGTACGAGAGCCCCTTGGCGACCAGGCGGAGCACCTCGGTCTCGCGGTCGGTCAGTTGGGGCGCCTTGGGCTCGCCGGACGCCGCGGGAGCGGGCTCCGAGGCGAGCCTGCGGTACTCGCCGAGGACCAGTCCGGCGAGTCCGGGGGTGAAGACCGGGTCGCCGACGGCGGTACGTCGTACCGCGTCGGTCAGCTCGGCCGTACTGGCCGACTTCAGCAGATAGCCGGTGGCGCCGGACTTCACCGCTTCGAGTACGTCGGCGTGCTCACCGCTCGCCGAGAGGACCAGGACCCGCAGACCGGGCTGGGAGCCGACCAGTTCCTTGCAGACCTGGACGCCGGGCATACCGGGCAGATTGAGGTCGAGGACGATCACGTCGGGGGTGGTGGCCGTCGCGCGGCGCACCGCCTGGGGGCCGTCGCCGGCCGTCGCCACGACCTCGAAGCCGGCCTCGGTCAGGTCGCGGGCGACGGCGTCGCGCCACATGGGGTGATCGTCGACGACCATCACGCGCGTCGGACCGCCCCCGGCTCCCTCCGCGCCCTCGCCTCGCTCGTTCTTCTCCGTCTGCTCGCTCATCGCTCCGCCTTCCCCCGTGGAACCTTCAACTCGACTTCCGTGCCCTGGCCGGGAATGGAGATCAGCTCGGCCGTACCGCCCAACTCCCGCAGCCGCCCCCGGATCGAGAGAGCGACACCCAGACGCCCCTCCCCCTCGGCCTGGGCGAGACGGCCCTCCGGGATGCCGGGGCCGTCGTCCCTGACAGTCACGATCACCTCGTCCGGCGAGTCCTCGACCAGGATCCAGGACCGCGCTCCGTCACCGGCGTGCCGACGGACATTGTCCAGGGCGGCGCCCACGGCCGCGGCCAGTTCCCTGGCGGCGGCGGGCCGGAGCAGGACGGGAGCGCCCGGCTCGGCGAGTGACACCGCGGAGCCCGAGAACGGCGCCAGCAGCGTACGCAGATCCCACAACTCGGGCCCGTCGGAGCCGCCGTCGTCCCCGGGGCCAGGCCCGTCCGCGTACCGCGCGTCGTCGACCGTGCGCACCACCGCGCCCAGCGAGACGTCCTCGGAGGCGCGCGTGGTGGGCACGAGGCCGCTGGAGACCAGCGTCCGCAGGGCGACCTCCTGCTCCCCGGCCATCCGGCCCAGCTCCGCGGCCTCACCCCCGAGCGCCGTTCCGCGCCGCTGCACCATGGCCAGGACCTGGAGCACGCTGTCGTGGATGTCGCGCGCCAGCCGCTCGCGTTCCCGGGTCGCCGCCTCGATCTCCAGGGCGCGCGCCAGGGTGCGTTCGGAGGCGCGGGCGACCTCCACGATGTAACCGATCGCGATGGACGCCACCCAGACGAGCAGCACGTTGTGGAGGGTGTCGCGGCTGGGGTTGCCGCGCCCGACCAGGTTGGCGACGGCGACCAGCGAGGAGGCGAAGGCGGCCCAGCGCCAGCCGCCCTTGACGGCGAAGGCGAGGACGGCGCCGGCGGTCCATATGCTCGGCAGGGTGGGGCCGTCGGCGTACCGGGCCTGCACGTCGACGACCGGGGTGAGCAGCACGCCGACGAGAGCGATGGTGAGATCGACGCCGAGGAAGCGCTTGGTGCAGCTGACGGCGTTGGCCACCTTGGGCAGCGTGGCGACCGTCCAGACGACGAGGACGGCGAGATATCCGGCGGCGAGCCAGGGGCGTTCGAACTTGTCGCGCGCGAAGGCGGCGATCAGGGCCGCGTAGACCATGGTCAGCAGGCGGTACGCGGTGAGCGCACGCCACAGCGGCTGCTCGACCGACATCCGTACGACCCGTTCGCGTCCGGCCATGTGTTCCCCCATCCCCCGGTCAGCCCGTCCGCCCTGTCTGTCCCGCCTACCTCGGCTGCTCCGTCTTCTCCGGCCGCTCTGTCTTCTCCGGCTGCTCCGGCTTACCCGGCTTCGGCGGCTTCGCCGTCTTCGCGGCCTTCGCCTCTTCCGCGATCTTGCGTTTGGCGGCCGTCGCGTAGATGTCGACGTACTCCTGACCGGAGAGCTTCATGATCTCGTACATGACCTCGTCGGTCAGCGAACGCAGGATGAAACGGTCGCTCTCCATGCCTTGATACCGGCTGAAGTCCAGCGGTCGCCCGATCCTGATCCCGGGGCGCATCAGCTTCGGCATCACCGTGCCCGGCGGCTGGATCTTCTCCGTGTCGATCATGGCGACCGGGATCACGGGCGCGCCGGAGGCGAGCGCCACGCGTGCCAGACCACCCGGCTTGCCGCGGTAGAGCCGGCCGTCGGGCGACCGGGTGCCCTCGGGGTAGATACCGAAGAGCTCGCCGCTCCGAAGTACCGCTATGCCGCTCTTGACGGCCGCCTCGCCCGCGCCGCGCGCGCCGGAGCGGTCCACCGGCAACTGCCCGACACCTTTGAAGAACGCGGCCGTGAGCCGGCCCTTCACACCCGGCGAGGTGAAGTACTCCGCCTTGGCGATGAAGGTGACCTTCCGGCTCAGGACCGCCGGAAGGAAGAACGAGTCCGAGAAGGAGAGATGGTTGCTGGCGAGGATCGCCGGCCCGTCCTCGGGGATGTGCTCGATGCCCTCCACCCAAGGTCTGAACGCAAGCTTGAGCGGCCCTCCGATGGAGAACTTCATCGCGCGGTAGATCAACTCGGGTGCCTCCTGTGTGCTGTCGACCGACCTTAACCCGCGGGGGACGCGCGGGTTCCGTCATGGGGCGCCGACGGCTCTGGTCGGTGTCGGTCCGGTCGCGTACGGTGAAGTACCACTTCGAGACTGACGAACAGGAGACCCTGTGCCGGTCCTTCCTGGAGCCGAGCCGTACCGCCACGAGGGCGGAGATGTCGGCGTCCTCCTCTGCCACGGATTCACCGGTTCCCCGCAGTCGCTGCGCCCCTGGGCCGAGTATCTGGCCGCCCGGGATCTCACCGTGTCTCTGCCGCTGCTCCCCGGGCACGGCACACGCTGGGAGGACATGCAGATCACCGGCTGGCAGGACTGGTACGCGGAGGTGGACCGCGCGCTGCGGGAGATCGTCGAGCGGTGCGAGCAGGTCTTCGTCTTCGGTCTCTCCATGGGCGGGACGCTGGCACTGCGCCTCGCCGCCAAGCACGGGCACGCCGTCACCGGCGTCGCGGTCGTCAACCCGGGTAACAAGGTGCACGGCCTTTCGGCGTACGCCCTGCCGGTCGCGCGTCACCTCGTCCGGACGACAAAGGGTCTGCGCAGCGACATCGCGCTGCCGGGCAGCGAGGAGATCGGGTACGACCGGGTGCCGCTGCACGCCGCGCACTCGCTGCGGAATTTCTTCCGGCTGGTGGACCGGGAGCTGCCCCAGGTCACCCAGCCGCTGCTGCTGATGCGCAGCCCCCAGGACCATGTCGTGCCCCCGGCCGACTCGGCCAGGATCCTCGGCCGGGTCTCTTCGACAGACATCCGTGAAGTCATTCTGGAACAGAGCTACCACGTGGCGACGTTGGACCACGATGCGGAGCGGATTTTCGAGGAGAGTCACGCGTTCATCGGCCGACTCGCTCCGATCGTCGGGAAGAAGGGGAGCACAACCGGTGGCTGAGCATGACGCGGACCGCGAGCCGCAGCCGATCGACGAGGACGCCGCGTGGGCGGCGATCGTCGCGGGTTACGGCGAGGAGCCGGCCGATCCGCCGGGTGCCAAGCCCTTCAAGTCGGTCGAGGATCTGGCGCTCCTGGAGAGCGACCGGAACAGCTCCGAGCCGGCGCCGCCCAAGGACAAGGGGTCCGGGACCACGAAGGCGGACCTCGGGCCGGTGAACCGGTCGGAGGCCGTGCCGGAAGCGGGACCGGACACCGCGTCGGGTACCAAGCCGGGCATCACGCCGGGCACCGCCGATGCCGAATCCGTCGTGGCGCCCACGCCCGAGCGTCAGGCGGACACCGAGACCGGCGATCCCATCAAACCGAGCAAGTTCGACAAGCCGGACAAGTCGCCGCTCGGCGGCTCGATCGTCTTCGCGCCCGGCGTCGCCGGCGGGGGGCCGCGCGACTACTCGGTGGCGGAGCCCAAGGAAGAAGACCTCGACGACAGCGACGAGGGCCATTTCGTACCGCCGGAGCCGCCACCGCTGCCGGAGGCGGACGTCACGGCGAAGTTCGCCTGGCTCGCGGTGATCGGCGGCCCGGTGCTCATGCTCCTCGCCGTGCTGTTGCAGTGGGAGATGACCTGGTGGCTGACGACGGTCTGCATCGGCGGCTTCCTGGGCGGTTTCGTCACGCTGGTGGCGCGGATGCAGCACGACGACGAGGAAAACGACGATCCGGGCCGCGGCGCGGTGGTCTGAACGCGACGGTCCGAACAGCGACGGTCCGAACAGCCGTAGTCCGGACAGCAGTCGTCCGACGGCCCGGTCCCTGACAGGGCGTGCGGCGGAGCGACTTGACGCTCCGTCAGACCTGACCTGGGCTCAGGACCCCTGCCCGGGAGCGGCGTTCAGGACGCGGGTACGCGCAGGGCGGCCAGCACCGGAAGGTGGTCCGTGGCCGCCCGCAGGTCGCTCTCCTCGATGCCCGGCAGCCCCAACGGCACTCCGCAGCCCAGCACTTCGACACCTTCGGTCGCGAAGATCGCGTCGATGCGCTGATGAGGATCGCCGGGCGTCGAGGTGTACTCGCTCCCCCAGGGCTTGACCGCCCAGCAGTCCCGAAGCTCCTTGGCGATCCGCCGGAACGAGCGCCCCTGGGGCCGGTCGTTGAGGTCACCGGCCACGACCGCGTGCGGCACCTTCATCGCCCTGACGCGGTCGAGCAGCATCCCGGCCTGGGCGAGGCGCTCGTCGGCCTGGAGGCTCAGATGGCAGCTGAGCAGCCCGATACGGGCGCCGCCGATCCGTACGACGGCGGTGGCGAAGCCGCGCCGGTGCAGTCCGGGCGTGAGCGGCAGCAGTACGTCCTCCGTACGCTCCACCGTCGCACGCAGCGAGCAGAGCAGCAGCGGGCCCGCGGCCGTGCCACCGCCGCCGAGGACGACGAGATCCGTCCGGGCGGCCAGCCACGCGGCGCGCTTGCGCCAGCGGAAGAAACGCGGCGCCTCCTGGACGAAGACCAGGTCGGGCTGGCAGGCGCGGATCACCCGGGCCAGCGCCTCGCGATCGTCGCGCATGGAACGGACGTTGTAGCTGAGCACGCGGATCACGGCCGAACCATCGGGCTCGGTACGGGAGTCGGGCAGCGAAATCATGGGGACGGGTCCACCCTGTCCACTCACCGGAGTTGTCACCGAACCACGATAGGCCAACGCCCGCCGCACCCTTGAGGGGCGCGGCGGGCGTGATCATCCGGATTGCCGGACCCGTCCTTGATTCGGTACGGGACCGGTACGGCTCAGCCCTGGCGGGCCAGGTCCGCCGCGCCCACCAGCCCGGCCTTGCCGCCCAGTTGGGCGGCGAGCACCTGCGCGTGCGGGCGCCATTGCCCGCCGATCAGCCAGCGGCGGAAGGACTTGCGGATCGGGTCGAGGACCAGTTCGCCCTCGTCCGACACGCCACCGCCGACGATGAACGCCGACGGATCGAAGAGAGAGGCCAGGTCGGCCAGGCCCGCGCCGGCCCAACGGGCCAGCTCCCGGAAGGAGTCGACGGCCACCGGGTCGCCCTCCCGGGCGGCGGCGCTGACGTGCTTGCCCTCGATGCCGTCGGGTGTGCCGTCGCCGAGACGCAGCAGGATCTCCGCGTTCTCGGGGGTGGCGTTGGCGCGTTGCTTCGCGTATCTGACGAGGGCGCGCCCCGAGGCGTACTGCTCCCAGCAGCCCTGGCTGCCACAGCCGCAGAGCAACCCGTCGGGAACGACGCGGATATGGCCGAATTCCGCCGCCACGCCGAAGCGTCCTCGGCGCAGTTTGTTGCCGATGATGATGCCGCCGCCGAGCCCGGTGCCGAGCGTGATGCAGATGACGTCGTCGTGGCCCTGTCCGGCCCCGAACTTGTACTCGCCCCAGGCCGCCGCGTTCGCGTCGTTCTCCACCACGACCTGCATACCGACCCGCTGCTCGACCTTGTCCTTGAGCGGTTCGTGACGCCAGTCGATGTTCGGCGCGAAGAGGACGGTGGCGCGCTTGTCGTCCACGTAACCGGCGGCCCCGATGCCGACGGCCTCGATGTCGTGTCCCTTGCCGGCCCCGGACACCGCCGCGCAGATCGCGTCGACGATGCCTTCGGCGGTCGGCGGGGTGGGCACCTGATGCGTATCGAGAATCGTGCCCTCTTCGTCGACCACGCCCGCCGCGATCTTCGTGCCGCCGATGTCGACGCCGATGGTGAGTCCCATGTGTCCCTCAGTTTTCGGTCGAGCCCCGCTGGGCCCAACCGTACCCGAGGGCGGGCGCCCGGCTGGTCAGTCCAGGTCGATGTGGGTACCGGGAGTGGGGCCCTCATCACGGGGGTCCGAGGAGTCGTTGGCCTTTTCGTCCGGCTTGTTCAGGCTGATGTCGGGAGCCTCCGACGGTCCCCGGGTCCAGCGGCGCTCGTCGCCCTCGACCGCGGAGCGGTAGGCCGCGAGCAGTTCGTTTCCGGCCGCCGCGAGATGGTCGAAAAGATCCGGATTGCGGTCGATGACCGGCTCGACGGCGGACTTCGCCTGACTGATGAACTGCTGGACGGCGCCCTGTGCGGCCATGCCGAGCAGCGGGCTCTGGAACGAGGACACCTTGTCGGCGACCGCGTCCACGAACCTGCGCAGTTCCTCGGAGGCCGAGCCGGGCGGCGTACCGTGCACGGCGCGACGACGGACCTTCTCGGCGGCGAGGTCCTCGGCGCAGGCCGTGGCCCAGGCGTCCGGGTCGGCGGCGGGACGCTCGATGGCATCACTCATGGGTTACTCCCGCATCGGGACAAGGCGCCTCGTCCGGGGCGGAACGGAGGCTGTGTACCTTCGACGGTACCTGAACCGCGGGGGGACGTTCAGGGGGTGCGCGGCCAGAGCCCCGGCTCCGGCGTGAACCGGACCTTCAGGACACCGTCCGTGAGCGCGGCGCCCGATACGGTGCAGCGCCGCAGGGCGGCTTCGAGCGGCACCATGCGGTGGAAGGGCCCTACGGTCAGCAGGAGTTCGTCGCCGCGCCGGATCAGGCCGACGTCCGACTTCACGGCGCCGGGCAGGGGCAGGCACCACACCAGCAGGCCGTCCTCCTCCCGCCGGTCCTCGACCCACCAGGGATCGCCGTACGGGGCGGGGCCCGGTCCCTCGCCCGCGTCCAGGTCAGGACCATGATCGGCGTGATCCGCGAGATCACCGAGCTCCGCGATGTCCGCGAGATCGGCGAGATCGGCGAGATCGGCGAGATCGGCGAGATCGGCGAGATCGGCGAGATCCGCGGCTCCGCGCGGATCCCGGCCGAGATGCCGCACCGGGCGCAGCGGCCAGGCGGAGCCGTACTCCTTGCCCCACTCGTCCAGGCACTTCTGCTGCTGGGCGGCGAGCGTCGCGAGCCAGGCGTCGGACGAGTCCGCCGGCAGCACCTTGTTCGGTACGAGGGCGTCGACGCGCAGCCCGTACAGGCTGAGCCCGTCGCGGGCCACGCGCAGTGCGTCCCCGGCGGCCGGGCCCGGCTCGGCGACGAGCCGCACCGTCGTGGTGCCGGCCTCGATCAGCGCCTGGACGGCGGCCAGTTCCTCGTCCCTGCGGGCGGCGGCGCCGTACAGCCAGCCCGCGGGCATCGGCACTCCGGCGAGCTGCGCCATGATCGGGCGCAGCGCACGCGCGGCCTGCCGCTCCACGGGCAGGAGGCGGCCGAGCAGCCGGCGGAGCCGCTCGGGCAGCGCGAGCACGGACAGGGCGTCGCGCAGCGGCGGCAGGTCGACGACGAGTACGTCCCAGTCGCCGGCCGAGGCCCGGCGCAGCGCCTGGAGCAGGGCGAACTGTTCGCTGCCGGGCAGCTCGGTCAGCTCTTCGCCGTCGAGGCGCCGGGCACCGAGCATGTCGAGCACGGTGGCCGCGCGGTCCTGGAGGGCGAGGAACTCGGTGCGGAAGTAGTCTGCGGGGTCGACGCGCGCGGCCCAGAGGCCGGGGGCCACCTCCGCCGGTTCGGCCCCGAGACCGGCGGTCCCGCCAAGGACGGCGCCGGGGCCCGCGGGGTCGGCGCAGAGCAGCAGCGTGCGGTCGCCGCGCCGGGCGGCGGCCACGGCGGTCGCCGCGGCGACGGTGGTACGGCCGGCGCCGCCGGGGCCGGTGACCAGGACCGTTCGCATCGCCCTCGTCGTACGTGCCCCACGTGCGGTATCGGCCGTACTCTCCGCCATCAGGCGCCGGGCTTCTCGAACGCTCCGGCGGACCCGGCGCTTCCGGGGGCGCTCTCGACCCGCTTCTTCAGACCGGCCAGCGCGCGGTCGATGATGACCTTCTCGGCCTTGCGCTTGATCATCCCGAGCATCGGGATCTTGACATCGACGGTCAGCCGGTAGGTGACCTCGGTGCGCGCCCCGCCGTCCGTCGGCACGAGCTGGTACGAGCCGTCGAGCGAGCGCAGCATCTGGGACTTGACCAGCGTCCAGCTGACCTCGTCACCGCCGGTCCAGGTGTACGCGAGGGTGTGGTCGTCCTTGATCGCGCCGGCGTCGAGCACCAGCCGTACCTGTTCGGCGCGGCCCTCGGCGTCGGTGGAGAGCACCTCGGCCTCCTTCACCTCGCCGGTCCACTCGGGATAGCGGGCGAAGTCGGCGATCACGCCCATCACGTCGGCGGGTGCCGCCTCGATCGTGATGCTCGACTTGGTGTGTTCCGCCATCGACGTGCTCCTCCAGATGGTGTCGCCCCGGTGGTGCGGGGCGACGGTCACGCTTACCGGTACCGCCCGTGCAGCGTGCAGGTTATCGCGTGCGCGCCGGTCACCATTCCATGGCCCAGGGCCGTCCGGTGGACGCGAAGTGTCCGACGTTCACACACTCCGTCGAGCCGACGCGCATCCGGCGGGCGAGCGGCTGGTGGACATGGCCGAAGAGCGCGTACCTCGGTTTCGTCCGGCGCAGGGCGTCGAGCAGCGCGCGGCTGCCGCGCTCGAAGCGGCGGGCGACGGTGTCGTACGTCAACTCCGGTACGTCGGGCGGGATGTGGGAGCAGAGCACGTCGACATCGCCGAGCCGTTCGACCTTGGCGGCGTACTCCTCGTCGGAGATCTCGTAGGGGGTGCGCATCGGGGTACGCAGGCCGCCGCCGACGAAGCCGAAGACGCGTCCGGCGATCTCGACGCGCTCGCCGTCGAGGACGGTCGTGCCCGATCCGGCGTACTCGGGCCAGAGGGCGGGGATGTCGACGTTGCCGTAGGTGGCGTACGTCGGGGTGGGGAAGACGGCGAACAGTTCGGCGTACTGGCGGCGCACCGCCGATTCGATGGCCGTCTCGCGGTCGGCCTCCAGCCCGGCCCAGAGGCCGCGGCCCAGGTCACGGGCCTCGTCGAAGCGGCGAGCGGTGCGCAGCTCCACGATGCGGTCGGCGTTCTCCTTGCCGAAGAGGTCGGGGAAGATGCCGCGCGAGTGGTCGGCGTAGTCGAGGAAGAGGACGAGGTCGCCCAGACAGATCAGGGCGTCGGCGCCGTCGCCGGCCGTGGCGAGGTCGCGGGCGTTGCCGTGCACGTCGCTGACGACGTGGACGCGGGTACGGACGCCGCCGTTGCCGCCGGTCCCACCGTCGCCACCGTTTCCGCCGCGGCCGCTTCCGCCGCTGTCCCTGCCGCTGTTCCCGCCACCACGCATGCCGCTCACCCTAGATCGCCGCCTTCCGACTGAGTAGAGGGGTCCGGACCTGCGATTACTCGCACGTCCGCACAGCTGTGGACTACTCTGCGCGAAGGACCGTCAAAAACGTGTGACGCAGGGAACATCTGGCCGGCGCCCTCTATCCGGAACTGTGTACCGGTGGGTAACGTCCGGGCAGTCCCGTCGTGCTCACCCCCGAGAGCACCTGCCCGATGTGGACCGCAGCCGGTTCGGCCCAGTGCCGCGCCACCGGCGCCCGACGAGGAGCAGCAGTCTTGCGCGAGTTCAGCCTTCCGGCCCTGTACGAGGTCCCCTCGGACGGCAATCTGACGGATCTCATCAGACGCAACGCCGCTCAGCACCCGGATGTCGCGGTCCTTGGCCGCAAGGTCGGCGGCGTCTGGACGGACGTCACGGCCACCCGGTTCCTCGCCGAGGTACGGGCGGTGGCCAAGGGGCTGATCGCGTCCGGCATCCTCCCGGGTGAGCGGGTCGCCCTGATGTCCCGGACCCGGTACGAGTGGGTGCTGTTCGACTTCGCGATCTGGAGCGCGGGCGCCGTCACGGTACCGGTGTACGAGACGAGCTCCGCCGAGCAGGTGCAGTGGGTCCTCGGCGACTCCGGCACCGCCGCCGTGATCGTGGAGTCCGACGCGAACGCGGCGGCCGTGCGGTCGGTGTCGGACGGGCTGACGGAGCTGCGGCACATCTGGCAGATCGACAAGGACTGTGTGGCGGAGCTGACCGCCGCGGGCGCGGAGATCACCGAAGCGGTGGTCGACCGGCGCAGCGCGACGGCGAAGGCGGACGATCCGGCGACGATCGTGTACACCTCGGGGACCACCGGCCGGCCCAAGGGCTGCGTGCTCACGCACCGCGCGTTCTTCGCGGAGTGCGGCAACGTGGTGGAGCGCATGAAGCCGCTGTTCCGTACGGGCGACTGCTCCGTCCTGCTCTTCCTGCCCGCCGCGCACGTCTTCGGGCGGCTGGTCGAGGTGGCTTCCGTGATGGCGCCGATCAAGCTCGGCTGCGTACCGGACATCAAGAATCTGACCGAGGAGCTGGCCGCGTTCCGGCCGACGCTGATCCTCGGGGTGCCGCGTGTCTTCGAGAAGGTCTACAACTCGGCGCGCGCCAAGGCCCAGGCGGACGGCAAGGGGAAGATCTTCGACCGCGCGGCGCGGACGGCGATCGACTACAGCCGCGCGATGGACAGCGCGCGGGGTCCGTCCCTCGGGCTGAGGATCAGGCACAAGGTCTTCGACGCGCTCGTGTACGGCAAACTGCGCGCGGTCCTCGGTGGCCGGGGCGAGTACGCCATCTCCGGCGGCGCCCCGCTGGGCGAACGGCTCGGTCACTTCTTCCGGGGCATCGGCTTCACGGTGCTGGAGGGGTACGGCCTGACCGAGACGTGCGCGGCCACCGCGTTCAACCCGTGGGACCGGCAGAAGATCGGCACGGTGGGGCAGCCGCTGCCGGGTTCGGTGATCCGTATCGCCGACGACGGCGAGGTGCTGCTGCACGGCGAGCACGTGTTCACGGGCTACTGGAACAACGAGGCGGCGACGGCTGAGGCGCTGGCCGACGGCTGGTTCCACACCGGCGACATCGGCACGCTCGACGAGGACGGGTATCTCGCGATCACCGGCCGCAAGAAGGAGATCCTGGTGACGGCGGGCGGCAAGAACGTCGCCCCCGCCGTGATCGAGGACCGCATCCGCGCGCACGCGCTGATCGCCGAGTGCATGGTGGTCGGCGACGGGCGTCCGTTCGTGGGCGCGCTGGTGACGATCGACGAGGAGTTCCTGGCGCGCTGGGCCAAGGAGAACGGCAAGCCGGCGGGCTCGACGGCGGCGTCGCTCCACGAGGACCCGGATCTGCTGGCGGCGGTCCAGCAGGCGGTGGACGACGGCAACGCGGCGGTGTCGAAGGCGGAGTCGGTACGGAAGTTCCGCGTCCTGGAGGCACAGTTCACGGAGGACGCGGGCCACATCACGCCGTCGCTGAAACTGAAGCGCGGCGTGGTGGCGAAGCACTTCGCGGACGAGATCGAGTCGCTGTACCGGGGCTGACAGGGGAGTCCCCGCCGGTGGGGGCCTACAGCAGCGCGCGGAGGTGGTTCGCCAGGAGGTCCCAGCGCCAGCGGTCCTCGACCCATTCGCGGCCGCGGGTGCCCATCCGCCGGCGTAGCTCGGGGTCGAGCAGGAGCGTCACGATACGGTCCGCCGATTCCCGCGCCGCGAGCGCGGGCGGGGCGCCGTGCACCACCCAGCCCGTCTCGCCGTCCAGTACCGCGTCCGGCGCGCCGCCGGAGTCGCCCGCCACCACCGGGAGGCCCGTCGCGGAGGCCTCCAGGTAGACGATGCCCAGGCCCTCCACGTCGAGGCCGCCCCGGCGGGTGCGGCAGGGCATCGCGAAGACGTCGCCCGCGCCGTAGTGGGCGGGCAGCTCGGACCAGGGCACGGGGCCGGTGAAGCGTACGGAGTCGGCGACGCCGGTCTCCGCCGCCAGCTTCCGCAGCTCCTTGTCGTACGGTCCGCCGCCGACGATCAGCAGGACGGCGTCCGGGACCCGCGCCAGGATCGCCGGCATGGCGAGGATCAGGGTGTCCTGTCCCTTGCGCGGCACCAGCCGCGAGACGCACACCACGACCGGCCGCTCCGCGAGCCCCAGCCGCTCGCGCACCGCGTCGCCGCCCGATCCCGGGTGGAACGTCTTCTCGTCGACGCCGGGCGGCAGTTGGACCATGCGCCCGGCAGCGCCCGGCGTGAGCGCGGCCGCGATGCGCGAGCGCGTGTACTCGCCGAGGTAGGTGATCGTGTCCGTGCCCTCGCCGATGCGGCGCAGCAGTTGCCGGGCCGCGGGCAGTTGCGCCCACCCCGCCTCGTGGCCGTGCGAGGTGGCGACGATCCGCCGGGCGCCGGCCCGGCGCAGCGCGGGGCCCATCAGACCGAGCGGGGCCGCGGCCCCGAACCAGACGGACTCGCAGCCGTGTTCACGCAGCAGCCCCACCGCCCGCCTGGTCACCCCCGGGGTCGGCAGCAGCATCGTCGTACGGTCGCGCACGACCGTGAAGGGCTGCTCGGCGTCGAAGGCCGCCGTCGCCTCCGTGCCCTCGGCGCCGCGCTTCCAGGTGGAGGCGTAGACGACGAGCCGGTCGGGGTCCAGCCGCAGCGCCATGTTGTGCAGGAACGCCTGGATGCCGCCGGGCCGGGGCGGGAAGTCGTTGGTCACGATCAAGGTCTTGTGCATCGCCGCCGACAGTACCGAACGGCCCCGCCTCACCGTTCCCGCGCCCGTTCCCCCTCATGATGGCTCCCGCCAACACGTAAGACATATCAGTCAAAACGGGCAGGTGTTCATGACGGTCGAGGACACGACACGCTCCCGCGTCGGAGCCGCCGCGAGGGTAGCGAGGGTAGCGGGCGGCACCGGAAGCCGCGCGGCCTGGCCGGTCACGGTGTGGCTTCTCACCAGGACCGTACTGATGCTCTGCGTCCTCAGGATCCTCGTCACACCGGGCGCCGATGTCACACCGGACGTCTCCGTCACCTACCAGGGCTGGTACGACGTCCTGCGCGCCGGCACCTTCCCGCGGTCCGACGTCACCTGGCAGTACCCGCCGGGCGCCGCGTTCGCGATCCTCTCCCCCGCCCTGCTGCCCTTCCTCGGCTACGCCACGGCGTTCTTCACCCTCTGTCTGCTCTGCGACGCGCTGGTGTTCGGGCTGCTGCTCCACGCGGGACGACGCCCGGGACGCTCGATCCGCGGCGCCTGGGTATGGGTGGCGGGTGTGGCGCTGCTCGGGCCCACCGGGTACGCCCGTTACGACGTGATGGTGACCGCCGTGGCCGTCTGCGCCCTCCTCGTGGGCCTCCGCAGGCCCCAACTCCTGGGCGCGCTCGCGGGGTTCGGGGCGCTGCTGAAGGTGTGGCCGGTGCTGCTGCTGATCGGTACGCCGCGGGGCCGGGCCACCCGGCTCTCCTGGTCCGCCGCCGTCGCCACGGCGCTCGCGCTGCTGGCCATGGTGTCCGCGGCGCTGCCGGGCGCGCTGGACTTCCTCACCGCGCAGCGCGACCGGGGCACGGAGGTCGAGTCGCTGGGGGCGCTGGTCTTCCATGTGGCGCGGCATCTCGGCTGGGACGGGGCCGTGATGTTCTCCTACGGCTCGGTGGAGTTCCGGGGGCCGTACGTCCCGCTCGTCAGCGCGCTCGCCCTGGTCCTCAGCGTGGCGGCCTTCGGCTGGCTGCTCGTCTGGCGGGTGAAGGCGACCACGTTCACCGCGAGCACCCTGTGCGACGCGGCGTTCGTCGCGGTCCTGCTCTTCACCGTCACCAGCCGGGTGATCAGTCCGCAGTACATGATCTGGCTGGTGGGCCTCGCCGCCGTCTGTCTGCTCCTGCGGTCGAGCCCGATGACGCTGCCCGCGGTGCTCGTGGTGGCGGCCTCGGCGGTCACGGTGCTCGAATTCCCGCTGTTCTTCTCGAACGTGACGGCGAGCGACTGGCTGGGCGTGAGCCTGCTCGTCGTACGCAACGGGCTGCTGGTCGCCGCGACGCTGTCGGCGTGCGGCCGGCTGTGGCGCCGGACGGTGCCCGGTCCGCGCCCGCGTGAAGGCCAGAAGGTGGCGGGCGCGGCCGGCAGCGAGGAGGAGAGCAAGGAGGACACGTACCGGCTGCTCGGCTCCTGAGAGCCCCACCCAGGGCCCGTACGGCACCGAGCGGGGCGGGTCCAGGTCCTCAGCGCAGCCGCTCGCGCATGTGGTCCCGCCACAGCCCGCCGAATTCGTCGGGCGTCACCGACAGCACCTCGTTCATCGCGTCCTCGACGGCGCCCTCGCGCTCCTCGTGCTCCCCGACCGCCCGGTAGAAGTCCGTCAGCTTCCGCTCGCCCCAGCGCTCGGCGATCAGCTCGCACGCCAGACGCCCGCCCTCGTACGCGCGCGCCAGCTCGTCCGCCTTCGCGTCGAAGGCGAAGTCACCGTCCTCGGGAAGAGCGGCGGGCAGGTCCCCCCGGCGCAGGGACCGTTCGAGCTCCGGCGCGGCCTGGCCGTCCATGGGGCTGGTGTCCCGGTAGGCCACCCAGTCGGAGAAACCTTCCGACAGCCACATCGGCGTGGCCTTCGAGGTGTCCGCCCGCGTCGCCACATGGGTGGTCTCGTGGGTGAGGACCACCCGGCGCCCGAAGTCGCCCAGGATGCCGTACGCGTCGGGGTTGACGATCACCCGGTCCGCCGGCGAGGAGCCCTCCTGCCGGGTCTCACCGGTCGTGACCGCGGCGATGCCCCGGTAGCTCGCCGCGGAGGCGCCCAGCAGACCCGCCATCGACTCCACCGACTCCGGCACGAGCACCACGACGCGCCCCGACCACTCGCCCGGCCATGCCTCGTCCACGGCTGGCACCGCCCGGTCGGCGGCTGCGGCGATCTCGCGCAGCCGGTCGTTGCCCTGGCCGACGCCGAGGATCAGGCTGCGCCTGCCGTGGACGACGTCGACGGCGCCCTGCTGCCAGAGCTGCTGTACGCCGCCCTCGCCGGGCCGGTCGGCCGTCACGTACCAGCGCCCGTCCCGTTCGGTCAGCTCCAGCGTGCGGGCCGAGGCGACGGGCGCGCTGTCGTAGCCCTCTATCCGGAAGCGCAGCTCGACCCGTGCCGTCACGTGCTTCCCGGAGCGCTCGACGTCCCGCAGCTCGTACTCCCACGACCGCACGGGTACGTCGCTGAGATTGCGGTACGTCCGCCGCTCGGCGGCGAGCAGCTCACCGGCGGCGGGGTCGACGGCGGCCAGATAGCCGCTCTCGTCACGGTCGAGGAGCGCGTCGGCCCGCTGGTCGAGCGTCCGCTCGATCGCGCCGGAGGCGGCGTCGGTCGCGGTGGGCGCGGAACAGCCGGAGGCGACCAGCAGACACCCCAGCAGCGAGACCGCCGCACGGCGGCGGACCGCGCCGCGGGTGGGCGTACGCCCGCGACCCGCCGCACGTCTTCGAGTCGTACGTCCCTGACCTGCCACCCTGCCGATCGTACGGGGCGCCGCGAGGACGAATCCCGACGATGCGTCGGTGACCGGTCCTCCGGAAGGGCCGGACCGCGCTCAGACCCGGGTGACCGAGGAGACCGGCATCATGCCGACCGGGTCGTAACGGACCGAGGCACCGGGGTAAGGCGCGTGCACCACCTGGCCGTTGCCCATGTACATCCCGATGTGGCTGGCGTCGTCGCGGTAGGCGACCAGGTCGCCCGGTCTCGCCTGGGAGAGCGGTACCTGCTGTCCCGCGTACCGCTGCGCCTGCGACGTACGCGGCAGAGAGACCCCGGCCTGCGCGTACGCCCACTGGGTCAGCCCCGAACAGTCGAACCCCGAGGGGCCGTTGGCGCCCCACACGTACGGCATGCCGACGACGCCGCGGGCGGCGCGGGCCGCCGCCGCGGCCCGCGCGGAAGCGGGTGCCTCCCCGTCGAACGAGAGCGGGCCGGCGTCGCGCCCGGAGCGCGAGGCCCGGTCGGCGTCCCTCGCGGCGCCGGGCAGCGAGTTCAGCAGCCGCCGCGCCTCCGCGAGCTTGGCCTCGACGGTGCGCTTGTGGCGGGCGACGGCCGCCCGGCTGCGCTCCAGCTCGGCGAGGTCCTTCGTCGCCTCGGCACGCTGCCGGTCGAGCTTGCGCTGGGCCAGCCCCAGTTCGCGCAGGGCCAGCGCCTGGCGGTCGCTCAGCCGGTCCAGGGCCTCGGCCTTGCCGAGATAGCTGTCCGGGTCGGAGGAGAGCAGCAGCGCGAGCGCCGGATCGAGTCCGCCGGAGCGGTACTGGGCACTCGCGATCGAACCGAGCGCGCCACGCATCCGGTTGACGCGCTCCTGGCCCCGGGCCGCGCTGTCCCGCACCCGGTCCACCCGCTGGCGCAGCACACCGGCCCGCTCGCCCGCCTTGTTGAACCGCTCGGTGGCCTTCTCGGCCTCCTCGTACAGCCGGTCGACGGTCGACCGGGCCGTCTCGGTCGTCTCCCTCGGGTCCGCGCCCGCCGGCGCCGTCCCGAGGGCGGCCGCGGCCGTGACAGCCGCGGCGGACAGGACCGTGACCCGGGTGCCCCGGCTGTGGCCGGGGTGTGAGGAACGACGATGGGACACCACAGGAAGCCGCACTTCCTTCCGCTGGACGCATTGCGCAGCCCCCTGCCGCCCGACGGGCGGAACCATGACCGGGAGCTGCGGCGCAGCAGACAGTAACCGTGCGGACACGGAGTGACCAAAGACCGCGCCGGGCACAGACAGTGATGCCCCGCCGGAGATCACAGGTCACCGGCGGGGCGTGCGTCAGCGGGAGTAACCAAGATTCGCCCGTACGGGCGGTCGCGGTCGTGTCCGTGGGTGTGCGCGGGTGTCCGTACGGAGCACCCGCGCCGAGCGGTGCGTCAGACGCGGACGCCGAACTGGAAGCTGCCGGCCCACTCCATGGACTCGTAGCGCACCACGGTGCCCGGCTTCGGGGCGTGGATCACCTGGCCGTTGCCCGCGTACAGCCCGACATGGCTCAGACCGCTGAAGAAGACCAGGTCGCCGGGGGCGAGTTCGCCGCGGCCTATCTGCACACCGTCGTTGACCTGGGTGTAGGTGGTCCTCGTGAGGGCCACGCCCGCCTGGGCGTAGGCCCACTGGGTCAGCCCGGAGCAGTCGTAGGAGTTGGGGCCCTCGGCGCCGGAGATGTACGGCTTGCCCAGCTGGGTCTTGGCGGCGGCCAGCGCGGCGGCGGCGCGGCCCGAAGAGGCCGACTCGTTGCCGAGGTTGACGCGCTCGTTGCCACGGGCCGCGCGCTTGGCGTCGTCGGACTGGATCTTCGCGCGCTCCGCCGCGGTCAGCGTGTTGAGGAGCTTGTTCGCCGCGTTGAGCTTGGTCTGGACGTCCTTCTTCTTCTTCGCCAGTTCGACCCGCGTCGCTTCGAGATCCTTCAGCTTGAGGGACGCCTCCTTGCGCTGCTGCGCGAGGGTCCGCTGCTTGGCCTGGATCTTCTCCAGCGCGCCGACCTGCTTGGCGCCCATCTGGTCGAGCACGGAGGCCTTGTCCAGATAGTCGTCCGGGTCGGAGGAGAGGAAGAGCTGGAGGGCCGGGTCGATACCGCCGGAGCGGTACTGGGCGCTGGCCATCGAACCGAGGCCGGTACGCAGCTCGTTGAGCTCGTCCTGGCCGCGCGCGACCTTGTCCTGGATCGCCTCGACCTGCTTCTCGAGCTTCTTTTCCTTCTCTTCGGCGCCGCTGTGCTTCTCCGTCGAGGCCTCGGCCTCGTGGTAGAGCTTGTCGACCTTTTCCTTGACGTCTTCGACGGTCGGCTTCGGGTCGGCCTGCGCGGCCTGGGACGTCAGAGCGACAGCTGCGGCTGCGGTCGCGGAGAGCACGGTCACGCGGGCGCGGCTCGGCTGCTTGGGACGACGGTGGGACGCCACGAAGGCGAGCTCCTTCTTCCTCGAGCCGCCTACCGGGTGCGTGGGGAGCGGGTCCCCGGCTCCATGAGCTCAGCGTTCCCGGTGGGACCGGGAATCCGGTGCAACCGGACTGAACTACACGAATTCGGCGGTTCCTTCGCCGCCACCCCGGATGGGTGATCAACCGCGCGAAGGTTCGAGGCCTGACCCTAGTGACCTTCTCGTGATCAGTTCAAATCCTGAAGAGAAAAAATTTGGCCGCGAGGTGGTTTCTTCACATACATCGCACCGACAGTGATGAGCAATTGACGCTGTGGTGTGACATGGGGTGACCAAATGCCGCATTGGCCACAGGAGTTACTAGACGCGCGAAAGCCGCTTCAGAAGCAAGGCGGACGCGACCGGCCGCGCTCCGGCCCGCGCCACTCCGTCGGCGACCTCCCGGTCGGTGGAGACCACCACCACCGGGCGGCCGGGCGGCTCCGCGCGCACCAGCTGACGGATCAGCTCGTCCGCCGTCACACCCGGTTTCGAGAACAGCACCCGCACTCCGCGCGGCGGCGCGAGCAGTACGGGAGCGGCCAGTTCGGCCCCGTCGAAGACACACGTCATCTCGGCGCCGGACTGGGCCGCGAGCATCGCGAGCCCGCCCAGCAGCCGCAGCCGCTGCTTCTCCAACGGCATCGTCGGATAACCGGTCTTGGTGACGTTGTAGCCGTCCACGACCAGATGCGCCTGCGGCAGCGCGAGCAACTGGTCCAGCAGTGCCGGGTCCATGTCGGAGAGCGCGCGGGCCGCGACATCCTTGGGCGACATCCGGCCGGGGGCCACGGCGTCGACCAGATCGGCGGGGTGCGAGGCGGCGGGGGGCAGCGCCAGCTCCCGCCGCAGGCCCTGCGCCGACTCCAGCACGGTGTCCAGCAGCAGCCGCAGCCGCATGTCCTCCACGGAGCGCCCCTCGCGGGCGGCCCGGCGGCCGGCCTCCACCGCCGACTCCGCCTCCGCGAGCCGGGCCTTGAGGCGCCGCGTCTCGCTCTCCGCCGCGGACACCTGGACGGCGGCCTCCGCGCGGGCGGCCTCGATCTCGGCGGCCGTACGGCGCAGGGCGGCCTCGCCGCGCTTCACATCGCTCAGGGCGCTGCGCAGCTTACGGTGGGTGGACTCGGCTTCCTTGCGGGCGCTCTCCAGCTCCGTGCGCAGCCGCTCCGTCTCGCTCCTCGTCGCCGCGCGGGCCTGGGCCAGCTCCTCGCGCAGCCGCTCCAGCTCGCGGCGGTTCTCCTCGTCGACGCGCTCGGCGTCGGCGCGCTGGACCTCCTCGCCGGCGGCGGCCACCAGCTTCACCCAGCCGACGGGCCGCAGGACATAGGCGGCGGCCGCCACGTCGACGGGGTCGGCGGCCGGGGGCGGCGACCCGGATTCCACCGCGGCGGCCAGTTCGGGGTCGGCCTGGCCGAACCGCTCGCCGATCCGCTGCCGGAACACCGGGTCGCTCTCCAGGGCGGCCGCCATCGCGTTGCCCGCGAACCGGGCCCGTCTGGTCGGTGTGAAGCGCGCGTACTGTCGTAGCTGGGGGGGCAGTTCGGTGACGGTCAGACCGCCGAAGGCGTCCGAGACCAGCGCCACGACCCGGCGCCGTACTCCCTCGGGCAGCGGCCTGTCGAGCGCCTCGGCGTCGCCGTCGGCCGCACCGGCCGGCTCAGCGCCACTTGCGGGCTGCTCCACGATCCGTCACCCCACTACCCTTTCGGGCGGCTCCCTCAGGAACCGGCGCCCGGCCTGTCAACCAGTTCGATCTGATCCACCGCGTTGCACCACCGGCAGCGGAC
Source organism: Streptomyces sp. NPDC051217 (assembly GCF_044455465.1). NCBI lineage: Bacteria > Bacillati > Actinomycetota > Actinomycetes > Kitasatosporales > Streptomycetaceae > Streptomyces > Streptomyces sp. NPDC051217. Next base: position 86,714 of record NZ_JBITEV010000004.1, on the reverse strand, counting down.
GGACTCGATGGTCTCACTGACCACGTCGCGCTCCTCGACCTTCGACGTCCCGGCCAGGTCCAGATGGACGTACTCCACCACCTTGGACGAGCGCGTCACGTCGAACCTGGTGAGATTGCCGCACAGTGTGCAGCGCCACCGGGTGGCTTCGGTCGGCAAGGGAACCGTCGTCATCGTGCCGTCCTCATTTCGTCGAGCCCTGATGTCGTGAGGTCGAGCCTGCCGCACCGCTCCGCGGTACGGCACCGTTCCGCGGAAGTACGCGCCCGTAACCCTACGGCCTCCCGCATGTCCCGTGTCGCGGCGAGGCGGTCTGTACTGTCTGTCCGCGTACGGGATGATCCGTGAATGATCAATTGGCGGGCGGCGGCCGAAGCGCCGGTGATGACCTACGGTCTGATCGGCCTGTGCGCTCTGGCCTTCCTGACCGGCCCGCTGTCGGGGTTCAACCCCGCGTACGGGACGGGCGACACGCTCCTCGCGGCGCAGAGCGCGTACTTCGAACGCTGGGGGGTGATCCCCGACCAGCTGACCAGCGGTGATTCCCACGCACTCCTCACCCCTCTCACCGCGCTCTTCGTCCATGGCAGCTGGCTCCATCTGCTCGGGAACCTGCTCTTCCTCTATGTCTTCGGGGCGATGGCCGAGGAGCGGATGGGGCGGGTGCGGTTCACCCTCTTCTATCTCGTCTGCGGCTATCTCGCCCTGCTCGCCTACGCGGCGGCGAACGCGGACTCCGACCAGACCCTGGTGGGGGCGTCGGGCGCGATCTCCGGCGTGCTGGGAGCGTTCCTCCGTCTCTTTCCCCGCGCACGCGTCACCAGCCTCTTCCCGTTCCTTTTCTTCCTGCCGCTGCGCTTCCCCGCCTGGATCGTCCTGATCTTCTGGTTCGTGCTCCAGTGGCTGGCGGCCCACAACGCCGAGCCGGGGCCCGGCGTCGCGTATCTGGCGCATCTGGTGGGCTTCGCCCTGGGCTTCGTCGCCGCCTGGGTGCTCTTCCGGCGTACGGCTAGAGTGAAGTCCCGTTCAGCGGCCCCCGAGGGAGAACGTCAACCGTGATCACCGCGATCGTGCTCATCAAGACCAGCGTCGACCGGATCCCCGAGATCGCCGAGTCGATCGCGGCGCTGGAGAGCGTCAGCGAGGTCTTCTCCGTCACCGGCACCTACGACCTGATCGCCATGGTGCGGGTCGCCAACCACGACGACCTGGCGGACGTCATCCCCGGCAGCATCAGCAAGATCCCGGGCGTCGAGGCCACGGACACGCATGTGGCGTTCCGTACGTACTCCCAGCACGACCTGGAAGCCGCCTTCGCGATCGGCCTCGACGCCTGATTCGAGCCGGCCGGGTCAGCCGCGGTCGGGGACGCAACGGCCGTCCTCGGTGCGGTAGTTCCAGCGCGCGCCGTCCCGGACGAGTTCCCTGACGGCGCCGGTGAACCGCGCCACGTGCTCGTCCGGTGTACCGGCCCCGAAGCTGACCCGGATCGCGTTGAGCGACTTCTCCCCGGGACCGGCGTCCGGCGCGCCGCACTCCCCCGGGTCCCCGGCGTCGCCGCCCAGCAGGGTCCGGACGAGCGGGTGCGCGCAGAAGAGCCCGTCACGTACGCCGATGCCGTACTCCGCCGAGAGCGCGGCGGCGAAGTGGGAGCTGTTCCAGCCCTCGACGACGAAGGAGATGACGCCGACGCGCGGTGCGTCGTCGCCGAAGAGCGAGAGCACCCGCACCTCGGGGACGCCGGCGAGTTCCTCACGCACCCGGGCCACCAGCTCCTGCTCGCGCTCCACGAGCCGGTCGAACCCGGCCTCGGTGAGCGCCTTGCAGGCCGAGGCGATCGCGTACACGCCGATGACGTTCGGCGATCCGGCCTCGTGGCGGGCGGCGGTGGTGTGCCACTCGACGTCCACGCCCCCGTCGGTACGGCGCGCGACCTTGCGGCTGGCGCCACCGCCGGCGAGATACGGCTCCGACTCCCGCAGCCAGTCGGCGCGGCCCGCGAGCACACCGGAGCCGAACGGCGCGTACAGCTTGTGCCCGGAGAAGGCGACCCAGTCCACGTCGAGCTCCGTGATGTCCACGGGGTGGTGGGGGGCGAGCTGCGCGGCGTCGAGGACCACGCGGGCGCCGTGGGCGTGCGCGGCGGCGGCCAGTTCCCGTACGGGCCACAGCTCGCCGGTGACGTTGGAGGCGCCGGTGACGCAGACCAGCGCGGGGCCCTTGGGGTCGCGCCCCGCCAGCGCCCGCTCCAGCGTGGCGACGGCCTCGTCGGGGGTGCGCGGCGCGTTCAGGTAGCTGACGCGCGCGTCGCGCCAGGGCAGCAGCGACGCGTGGTGCTCGGTCTCGAAGACGAACACCTCGCATCCGGCGGGCAGGACGGCGGCCAGCAGGTTCAGCGAGTCGGTGGTGGACCGGGTGAAGACGACCTGGTCGTCCTCGCGACAGCCGAGGAAGCCGGCGACGGTACGGCGGCTGTTCTCGAAGAGGTCGGTGGAGAGCTGCGAGAGGTATCCGGCGCCGCGGTGGACGCTGCCGTAGTACGGGGCGTAGGCGGCGACGTCGTCCCAGACCCGCTGGAGGGCGGGAGCGCTGGCCGCGTAGTCGAGCGCGGCGTAGGTGACCTCACCGCCGGTGACGAGGGGGACGGTGACGTCACGTCCGAGGACGGGCAGCGGCTGGTCGGTGGTGGTGCGGTGAGGCGTGTCGGTCTGTGCGGACATGTCGGTATCTCCCGGCGGGACAAGGCGGAAACGGCATCAGGACCCGGCAGACGGGCGCGTCGTCGTGACGGCGGGTGCCGTGACGGCGCGGGAAGCTCTGCGGGTGGCGCTCACTGAAGAGGGCTCGGGCCCTTGCTCGCGGCGCACGACGGGCGCCGGAGGCGGGCCGGGAGGCCCTATCGCATTCGCTTGCTCACGAGACTGCTCCCTTGAGGACCAGGACCCCAGGGATGACGACATCCGAACGATGTCCAGGGGTCCGCGCTTGCCGTAGACCTCGCTGCCTACGGCCTGGTCTTCACCCGGGGCACCCCGCCACGGACGGAGGGTTGCCGGACAGCGGGCCGGGGCCGTAGTCGCTGTCACTCATGACCTGGGGCGAGATTACCCCACCGGTGCGAGAGTGCCCGGCCGGCGTCCGCCATACGGAACGCCCTCGGGGCCCGGCGCCGAGGCCGGTCCGGTTCGACCGGGCCCGCCCGGTGGCCGTTTCGTCCTCGATCGCCGGACGTGCCGCAGACGCGACACGTCCGGCGATGGACAGCGGGGAGGTTCACCGGCCGGCGCGGCGGGGGACGCGATTCGGCCGCGGCGCCTCGCCCATCCGACCCGGCGGCAGGCCGTTACGCGTTGCTCGCGGCCACCCAGCGGTCCAGCGCCTGCTTCGCCGCGCCCGAGTCCACCGCGCGCGCCGCCCGCTGGATCTTCTCCGCGAGCTGGTCGTTCAGCGTGGTGCCGACCGGTTCGAGCGCCACCAGCGCCGCCGCCGCGTTCAGCAGGACCGCGTCCCGTACGGGGCCGGTCTCGCCGTCCAGCAGCCGGCGCGCCACGTCCGCGTTGTACGAGGCGTCCGCCCCGCGCAGGGCCTCGACCGGGACCATCTCCAGACCGATGTCCCTGGGGTCGAAGGACTGCTCGGTGACCCGCCCGTCCCGAACCACCCATACGTGTGAAGTGGCGGTCGTGGTCAGCTCGTCCAGACCGTCGTCGCCGCGGAAGACGAGCGAGGAGTTGCCCCGGGCCGCGAGGACCCCGGCCACGATCGGCGCCATCCGGATGTCCGCGACACCGACCGCCTGGGAGCGGACCCGCGCCGGGTTGGTGAGCGGGCCCAGGATGTTGAACGTGGTCTGCGCGCCGAGTTCCTTGCGGGCCTTGGCCGCGTACCGCAGCGCCGGGTGGAACTTGGCCGCGAAACAGAAGGTGATCCCGGCTTCCTCGGCGACCTCCACGACCCGCTGCGGCGTCAGCTCCAGATTGACGCCGAGCTTCTCCAGCACGTCGGAGGCGCCGCTCGCGGACGAGGCGGCCCGGCTGCCGTGCTTGACGACCTTGCCACCCGATCCGGCCACCACGATCGCCGCCATCGTGGAGATGTTGACGGTCTTGGCGAGGTCGCCTCCGGTGCCGACGACATCGACGGTGTCGCCGGGTACCTCGATGGTGTTCGCGTGCTCGTACATGGCGTTGACGAGCGCCGTGACCTCGTCGACGGTCTCGCCCTTGGCGCGCAGCGCTACGGCGAAGCCCGCGATCTGCGCGTCGGTGGCCTCGCCGCTCATGATGCGGTGCATGGCCCAGGCGGTGTCCTCGGCGTCGAGGTCCTCACCGCGCAGCAGCGGGTTCAGTACACCGGGCCAGGAACGCGCCGCCATGGTGTCGCCTCCGGCCGGTGTGACAGCGCTGCTCATGCTCGCTCCTGGGGTCTGTGGACGGGTGCACGGCCGTGTGACCCGTGCTGCCGGGCGCCAGCCTATCGGCGTCGGCCCGGATCCTGGACCCGCCGCTCGAAAGGCGGACGAACCGGCCGGCGGAGCCGTGCGTGGGAGGGACGTGCTCCCGGCGTACGAAGGCCCCGGCCCGGCCCCTCGAAAGGGACCGGGCCGGGGCCTGACAGGTGAGGAGGATCAGTGGTGGCCGTGGCCGCTCGTGATCTCGTTGTACTCCTCGGCCGTCGGCTTGGGGATCTGGTTTCCCTCGCCGTAGTAGCCCTTGCTCAGCTTCACCCGCAGCTTCTCCGCCGGAGAGGCCTTGCGCTCGACACCGTTCTCGTCGACCGTCGGGCCGATCTCGGCCGGCTTGTACTGCTCGTGCGCGGTGAGCGTGTGGAGCGCGCTCTGGTCGAGCGGCTCATGGACCTCGATGAACTCACCGTGCGGCAGCCGCTTGATGATGCCGGACTCGCGTCCGTGCAGCACCTTCTCGGCGTCGCGGCGCTGAAGTCCCAGACAGATCCGCTTGGTGACGACGAACGCGACAACGGGCGCGACGAAGAACGCGATCCTGACGAACCAGGTGATCGTGTTGATCGACAGATGGAAATGAGTGGCCCAGATGTCGTTCCCGCCACCGACCAGCATGACGAAGTACCAGGTCAGCCATGCCACCCCGACGCCGGTCCGGGTCGGCGCGTTGCGCGGGCGGTCCAGGATGTGGTGCTCGCGCTTGTCGCCGGTGACCCAGGACTCGATGAAGGGATAGACCGCCAGGACCACGAGGACCAACGGGAAGATCATCAGCGGGATGAAGACGCCCAGGACGAACGTATGGCCCCAGACGTTGATCTCCCAGCCTGGCATCACTCGGACCAGGCCCTCGGAGAAGCCCAGATACCAGTCCGGCTGGGCTCCGGTGGAGACCTGGTCCGGACGGTAGGGGCCGATCGCCCACACCGGGTTGATCGTGGCGATCGCGGAGATGATCGCGATGACGCCGAAGATCAGGAAGAAGAAGCCGCCCGCCTTCGCCATGTAGATCGGCATGAACGGCGCGCCGATGACGTTGTTGTTGGTCTTGCCGGGACCGGCGAACTGCGTGTGCTTGTGGTAGAAGACCAGGATCAGGTGCGCCACCACGAGGCCGAGCATGATGCCCGGCAGCAGCAGGATATGGATCGAGTAGAACCGCGCCACGATGTCATGGCCGGGGAACTCCCCGCCGAACAGGAACATCGAGATGTACGTGCCGACGATCGGCGTGGACAGGATGGCGCCCTGTGCGAAGCGGACACCGGTTCCCGACAGCAGGTCGTCAGGCAGTGAGTAACCGGTGAGTCCGGTGAACAAGGCCAGCACGAACAGCAGGAAGCCGAACACCCAGTTGATCTCGCGCGGCTTGCGGAACGCGCCCGTGAAGAAGACGCGCATCATGTGCACCAGCATGGCCGCCACGAAGATCAGCGCGGCCCAGTGGTGGATCTGGCGGATCAGCAGACCGCCACGGACGTCGAAGCTGATCTCCAGGGTCGAGGCGTACGCCTCGGTCATCCGGACACCCTGCATCGGCACGTAACTGCCTTCGTACACCACTTCGTTCATGCTCGGGTGGAAGAACAGCGTCAGATACACACCCGTGAGGATGATGACGACGAAGCTCCACAGGGCGATCTCGCCCAGCATGAAGGACCAGTGGTCCGGAAAGACCTTCCGCACCATGCCCTTGGCGGCGCCGTAGATCCCGAGACGACCGTCCGCCCAGTCGGCGACCCGCTCTCCCGCGGGAGCCTGGCGGCTCTTTTCGTCAGACGCTGTACTCATCCGCGCTCCCAGAAGGAAGGACCGACGGGCTCGTCGAAATCGCCGAGCGCTTCGAGATAACCCTCACCGTTCACACCGATCCGCAGCTGCGGAAGGGCGTGGCCGGCCGGGCCGAAGATGACGCGGGCGCCGTCGGAGAGGTCGAAGGTGGACTGGTGGCACGGGCAGAGCACGTGATGCGTCTGCTGCTCGTACAGGCTGATGGGGCAGCCGACATGGGTGCAGATCTTCGAGTACGCCACGATGCCCTCGTGCGACCACTCAAGTTCGCGCTTGTCCTTGATGTCGGCCGGCTGAATGCGAACGATCATGAGAGCCGCCTTGGCGATCTCATTGTTGAAGTTCTCATTGTGCTCGTCCAGCCCCTCGGGCTGGGCGAAGGTCAGCGACCCCACCGTGACGTCCTCGGGACGCAGCGGCTCGTTCGTGTTCTGGTTGATGAGCATCAAGCCCTTCTTCCAGAACGTCTTGCGGAGCTTGTCCTCGGGCAGCGGGCCGAGATCACGCAGCAGTACGACGCCGGAGAGCGGCACCATGGCCAGCGCGCCGAACATCGTGTTGCGGATCAGCTTGCGGCGCCCGAAGCCGGACTCCGCCGCACCCTGGAGGAAGTCCCGCTTCGCCTGCGCGGCGACCTCGGGGGTGGCCTCGATCGGATGCCGCTCCTGGATCAGCTCCTCGTCGCTCATCAGGGTGCGGGCCCAGTGGACCGCCCCCGCCCCGACGGCGAACAGGGCGACTCCGAGCGTCAGTCCCAGTGAGAAGTTGAGCGCGCTCACATGGCCGAAGGGCCAGATGTACACGATCTTGTCGACGGGGAAGAGGACGAACGAGGCGATGAAGCCGACCGTCGCCAGCATCGACAGTGTGAAAAGTCCCGCCACCGCGCGTTCGGAGCGTTTGGCCGCCCGCTCGTCGATGTCCTGGATACGCGGCCGGTGGGCCGGCACCCCGGGGTCGACGAACGGGTCTCGTGCCCGCTCCACCTCGCCGTGCGCGGATTCCTGCTCGGTGGCCGGCAGGTTCTCGTCTGAAATCCGGTTGTCACTCATGACTTCTTGGCCTTAGCGGTGTGCGCCGCGACCCAGACGGCAAGTGCGATCAGTGCGGCCAGACCGATGGCCCAGGAGAACAGTCCCTCGCTGACGGGGCCGATGCCGCCGAGCTTCAGCCCGCCGGGATTGGACGACTCGTCGCCGTTCACGGACTCGACGTACTTGATGATGTCCTGCTTCTGCTGCTCGGGCATCGTCGAGTCGGGGAACGAGGGCATGTTCTGCGGACCGGTCAGCATGGCCTCGTACATGTGCTTGGGAGTCACGCCCTCAAGCCTCGGGGCGTACTTGCCGTTCGTCAGCGCGCCGCCCTCACCGCCGAAGTTGTGGCACTGCGCGCAGTTGGAGCGGAACAGTTCGCCGCCCTTGGCCGCGTCCGCCCCTTCCGGGTTGGACTGCTCGGCGGACGGGATCGAGGGACCGGGGCCGAGCGAGGCGACGTACGCCGCGAGTTGGTCGATCTCCTTCTGGTCGTAGATGACCTTCTTCTTGGGTACCTGCGGGCCGGGCTGCTGCGCCGGCATCCGGCCGGTGCCGACCTGGAAGTCCACGGCCGCGGCGCCGACGCCGGTCAGCGATGGACCGTCGGTGGTGCCCTGACCGCCGACGCCGTGGCAGCTCGCGCAGCCAACGGCGTACAGCTTCTTGCCCTCGTCGATGGCGAGGGACTGGGCGGTGTCGTCTGCCTGTGCCTTGCCCGCGGGCGCGAACGCGGCGTACAGCCCCCCGGTGGCCGCCAGCGCGAGGAGTAGGACGACGACCGCCGCCATCGGATGGCGTCGTCGTGCGGAGAGCTTTTTCACGGATTACCCCGGTGTCAGGATCTTCTGCGTCGGTGCTTCTGGACTGGACTGTGCGCAAGCGCTTCGGGCGCTGTGGCCCGCTACTTGATCAGGTAGATCGTGGCGAAGAGGCCGATCCAGACGACATCGACGAAGTGCCAGTAATAGGACACGACGATGGCGGCGGTTGCCTGCTCGTGGGTGAACCTCTTGGCCGCGTACGTTCTGCCGAGAACCAGCAGGAAGGCGATGAGACCGCCTGTCACGTGCAGACCGTGGAAGCCGGTGGTCAGATAGAACGCGGAGCCGTACGCGTCGGACGAGAGCGAGAGGCCCTCGTGCTTGACGAGCTCCGTGTACTCGAAGATCTGACCACCGACGAACACCGCGCCCATCACGAACGTGATCACGAACCACGAGCGGAGCCTCTTCACGTCGCCGCGCTCGGCGGCGAAGACGCCGAGCTGACAGGTGAGTGAGGAGAGCACCAGGATCGTGGTGTTGACCGCGGAGAACGGGATGTTCAGCGAATCGGCCTTCTCCGACCAGAACGCCTCCCCTGTCACCGACCGCAGGGTGAAGTACATCGCGAAGAGGGCCGCGAAGAACATCAGCTCGGAACTCAACCAGATGATGGTTCCGACACTGGTGAGGTTCGGCCGATTGACCGTCGGGTGCGCGTGCCCGGTTTCTACTGTCGTTGCTGTCGCCACGACCGACATTATGTCGGTCGCTTATCCCGCCCTCACTCCCGGGGGTGCCCTTCGGAGTGTCAGCGGCTTCGGACGGGATCCGGTCCAGGACCGAACGGCCCATCGCGGGAGGGGCGGGACCCGTGCTGACATGGTGTGCGACGGAGTAGCATCCGCGCAGGGGCCCCAGGCCCTGAAGCCCTCGCAGACGCGGATGTGCGGATGTCACGACGGATGTCACGGAGGAACAATGCAGCCGACCGCCACGGTCCTGGTCTACAGCGACAACGCGAACACCCGCGAGCAGGTGCGGACGGCCGCGGGACGCCGGCCGGCCGCCGATCTGCCGCCGGTCGAGTACGTGGAGTGCGCGACGATGCACGCCGTGCTCAAGGTGCTCGACAAGGGCGGCATCGACGCCTGTGTCTTCGACGGTGAGGCCACGCCGGTCGGCGGCATGGGCCTGTGCCGGCAGATCAAGGACGAGATCTTCAACTCCCCGCCGGTGCTGCTGCTGATGGGCCGCCCGCAGGACGCCTGGCTGGCCACCTGGAGCCGCGCCGAGGCCGCTGTGACGCTGCCGGTGGAGCCGGTCGGCTTCCCGGAGGCACTGGCCGCGCTGCTGCGCACCAGGCTCGCCGTGGAGGCCTGACGGCTCCACCGGGTACCGGTCACCCGGCCCGCGTCAGACCTGCGGACGCAGCCGGGCGGCTTCCACCGGGCCGCTGCCGTCCTTGGTCCCGCCCACCAGGGCGCTGCCCTGGCGCCACTCGTCCCAGTCCAGGTTCCAGTCGCCGAAGCCGTTGCCGAACGGGTCCATGTCCTCGCCCTCGCTGTTGACGACCTTGACGATGTCGCCTTCGCGGACGGCGTCGAAGAACCATTCGGCGTTGTCGGTGGACATACCGACACAGCCGTGGCTGACGTTGGCCGATCCCTGTGAGCCGACGGACCACGGGGCGGCGTGGACGTACTCACCGCTCCAGGTGACCCGCGTCGCGAAGTGGACGGGCAGGTCGTAGGACTCGCTGCTGCCGGCCGCGATGCCGACGCTGGTACCGCGCATCCGGACGAACGCCTGCTTCTCCAGCACGACTTTGATGCCGTTACGGGTCGAGAAGCCGGGCTTGCCGGTGGTCACCGGGATCGTCTTGATCTCCTCACCGTTGCGCATCACGGTCATGTGGTGCGTACCGGCGTCGGCGATGGCTTCGAGCCGGTCGCCGGTGGAGATCTTGAGGGCCTTCACCGGCCCGCCGTAGAGCTTGTTGCCGACCTTTATGCCGTCGAGGGTGCTGCTGACGTTGATGGACGCGTTGGCGGGCCAGAACTCCCGGGGCCGGAAGTGCAGGGTCTTGTCGTCGACCCAGTGCCAGGCGCCCTCCACGGCGGGGCTGGAGCGGACCTTGAGGCCCCGCTCGACGACGGCCCTGGCCTCCTTCTCCTTCACCGGCGCGCTGAGCTCCGCGGTGATGGGTTGACCGACGCCGTACTTGCCGGCCTTGGGGCCCAGCTTCACGGACAGGTTCCGCTTCATCGGGGATGTCTCGAAATCGAGCGTACGGCTGCCGGGGGCGCCGTCCTCGTCCTCCGTGGAAACCTTGACGGTGTAGCGGGCGCCCGCGGCCAATGGGGCCGTGGAGTGCCAGCGGGCGCCGTCGGCGGCCAGCTCGCCCGCCAGGTGGTGGCCGGACGCGTCCGTGACGGTCACGTCGGTGATGCGTGCGTCACCGCCCTTGGCGACGATTTCCAGTGGCTTGTCGGGGTTCGCCTTGGCGTCGCCCTTGGGCGCGTTGAGGGAGACCTGGTCGGCTGCGTCGTAGGGCTTGCCGGACAGCGGGTGGCCGTCCGGAGCGCCACAGCCGGTCGCTGTCGCCCCGAGGGACAGGACCAGCAGAGTGCAGCCGAGAACGGTGCGAAAGCGCGGCGTGTGGTTCATATGCACACGTTATGAAGAATGTCCGGTTACGGCGCGCTGTGTGACTGCAAACGAGGGGCCCGGATCCTCCTCAGGGGTGAGGAGGGCCGGGCCCCTTGTCTTGCGGTACGGCTGTCCGCCGCCGTGCCTACTGGTTCTGGTTCTCTCCGCTGTAGTACTCGAAGACCCAGCCCCACAGGCCGATCAGGAGTACCGGGAAGGAGAAGAACAGCAGCCACCAGCCGATGGCGACGGAGAGGAACGCGAGCGCCCCTCCGACGGCCAGCGAGAGCGGCTGCCAGCTGTGCGGGGAGAAGAACCCCACTTCGCCGGCCTCGTCCGCGACGTCTGCCTGCTTGTTGTCCTGCGCCATCGCGTCGACCCGCCGGGCCGTGAAGGCCAGGTAGAAGCCGATCATGAGGCTCAGGCCGAACGCCAGGAAGAGCGCGGCGGTGCCGGCGGGCTCCTTCGACCACGCGCCGTAGACGATCGCGACGACGAGGATGAAGAGGCTCAGCAGGGAGAACATCCAGCCTTGGACCTTCACTTGCCGACCTCCTTGCCACCGAGCAGCGCGGCGTCCTTCTGTCCGTCGTTCTCAAGGTGTTCGAGCGCCGCGATCTCCGGGTGGTGCAGGTCGAACGCCGGGGATTCGGAGCGGATACGCGGCAGCGTGAGGAAGTTGTGCCGCGGCGGCGGGCAAGACGTCGCCCATTCGAGTGAGCGGCCATAGCCCCACGGGTCGTCCACCTCGACCTTCTTCCCGTACTTGGCGGTCTTCCAGACGTTGTAGACGAACGGCAGGACGGACATGCCCAGGAGGAACGAGCTGATCGTGGAGATGGTGTTCAGGGCGGTGAAACCGTCGGCGGCGAGATAGTCCGCGTACCGCCGTGGCATACCCTCCGCGCCCAGCCAGTGCTGCACCAGGAACGTGCCGTGGAAGCCGATGAACAGCGTCCAGAAGGTGATCTTCCCGAGCCGTTCGTCCAGCATCTTGCCCGTCATCTTCGGCCACCAGAAATGGAAGCCGGCGAACATCGCGAACACCACCGTGCCGAAGACGACGTAATGGAAGTGCGCGACCACGAAGTACGAGTCGGAGACATGGAAGTCCATCGGCGGCGAGGCCAGGATGACGCCCGTCAGACCACCGAAGGTGAAGGTGACCAGGAAGCCGATGGTCCAGAGCATCGGTGTCTCGAAGGACAACGAGCCTTTCCACATCGTGCCGATCCAGTTGAAGAACTTCACCCCTGTTGGTACCGCGATCAGGAATGTCATGAAGGAGAAGAACGGCAGAAGGACACCGCCCGTCACATACATGTGGTGCGCCCACACCGTCACCGAAAGACCGGCGATGGCGATCGTCGCGCCGACCAGACCGATGTAGCCGAACATCGGCTTCCGGCTGAACACCGGAATGATCTCGGAGACGATCCCGAAGAAGGGCAAGGCGATGATGTACACCTCCGGATGCCCGAAGAACCAGAAGAGGTGCTGCCACAGCAACGCGCCGCCGTTGGCGGCGTCGAAGATGTGCGCACCGAATTTCCGGTCGGCCTCCAGGGCGAGGAGCGCGGCGGCCAGCACCGGGAAGGCGAGCAGGACGAGCACACCGGTCAGCAGCACGTTCCAGCAGAAGATCGGCATCCGGAACATCGTCATGCCGGGTGCGCGCATGCAGATGATCGTGGTGATGAAGTTGACCGAGCCGAGGATCGTGCCGAAGCCGGAGAGAGCCAGACCCATGATCCACAGGTCGGCGCCGATGCCCGGCGAGCGGACCGCGTCCGACAGCGGGGAGTACGCGAACCAGCCGAAGTCGGCCGCGCCCTGCGGGGTGATGAAACCGGCCACCGCGATGATCGAGCCGAGCAGGTAGAGCCAGTAGGCGAACATGTTCAGCCGCGGGAACGCCACATCGGGCGCGCCGATCTGGAGCGGCATGATCCAGTTCGCGAAGCCGGCGAACAGCGGCGTCGCGAACATCAGCAGCATGATCGTGCCGTGCATCGTGAACGCCTGGTTGAACTGCTCGTTCGACATGATCTGCGTGCCGGGACGGGCGAGCTCGGCGCGCATGAACAGCGCGAGCACACCACCGATGCAGAAGAAGACGAACGACGTGACCAGGTAGAGCGTGCCGATCGTCTTGTGATCGGTGGTGGTCAGCCATTTGACGACGACAGCGCCGGGCTGCTTGCGCCGCACCGGCAGCTCGTTCTCGTACGAGTCGTCAGCTGCTACGGCGGCACCCTTGGGTTCGTTGAGGATGCTCACAGTTGTTTCTTCTCCGCATTCCTGGCCGGGTCCGTCAGCTCGATGCCCGACGGGATGTAGCCTTCCTGCCCCTCCTCGGCCAGCTCCTTCAAGTGCTGCTGGTAGCGCTCCGGGGAGACGACCTTGACGTTGAAGAGCATCCGGGAGTGGTCCACACCGCACAGTTCGGCGCACTTGCCCATGAACGTGCCCTCCCGGTTGGGAGTCACCTCGAAGGCGTTGGTGTGACCCGGGATGACGTCCTGCTTCATCAGGAACGGCACGACCCAGAAGGAGTGGATGACGTCACGTGACGTAAGGACGAACCGGACCTTCTCCCCCTTCGGCAGCCACAGGGTCGGACCCGGGTTGCCGTTCTGGGGATTCCGCTGGCCCGGGATTCCGGCGTCGTAGACGCCTTCGGCGCCGGCGGGGAAGTCGTCCTGGAACTTCTGGGGGATGTCGGCGAGTTCCGAGGGGACCTTGGTGCCGGTGGTGGAGCTGCCGTCCACGTTCTCGACGTAGTTGAAGCCCCAGCTCCACTGGTAGCCGACCACGTTGATGGTGTGGGCGGGCTTGTCCTCCAGGGAGAGGAGCTTCGACTCGTCACGCGCGGTGAAGTAGAAGAGCACCGACACGATGATGAGCGGAACGACCGTGTACAGGGCCTCGATGGGCATGTTGTAACGGGTCTGTGGAGGTACCTCCACCTTGGTGCGGCTGCGCCGGTGGAAGATGACGCTCCACACGATCAGCCCCCACACCAGGATGCCCGTGATGAGCGCTGCCGCCCACGAGCCCTGCCAGAGGGAGAGGATTCTGGGGGCCTCCTCGGTCACCGGTGTGGGCATTCCAAGGCGGGGGAAATCCTTGTATGTGCAACCGGTGGCGGTCGCGAGGATCAGGCCCGCGGTCAGCACCTGCGGCAGCTTCCGCCGCATCGGGCGCCGCGACGAGCGGTCGGAGCCGTTGGGACTCACGTAGCGCCTTCCCGAGAGTCTCGCCCGCACGGCCGGCTGCGGCCGTCACGGTCGTCGCCGGCCCTGACGCGGGCAGGGGTTTGGATGTTTATGCGGACCAAACCCTACTGGACGCAATTTGGGGTCGCGCATGGAGGGTGCCCAACGCGCCGTCCGGGACCCCGAAGGGGTGGAATGCCTGGCTCCGGGGCACTTCTGACGCTTCTCCAGACCTCGTCCGGCATACCGGCGCGCGGCGTTGTCCCGCGGGCAAGGCTTAGCGTTGCGGCGTGGCCTACTTCGACTCCGCGTCATCCGCGCCCCTGCACCCCGTCGCACACGAGGCCCTGCGTGCCGCCCTGGACGAGGGCTGGGCCGACCCTGCCCGGCTGTACCGGGAGGGGCGGCGGGCCAGGCTGCTGCTGGACGCCGCGCGCGAGACCGCGGCGGAGGCTGTGGGCTGCCGCCCCGACGAACTCGTATTCACTCCTTCGGGGACGTACGCGGTGCACGCCGGAATGGCGGGAGCGCTCGCGGGCCGTCGGCGTGTCGGGAGCCATGTGGTGGTCTCGGCGGTCGAGCACTCGTCGGTGCTTCATGCCGGCCACACGCGGGTCACCGACCGGGACGGCGCGGCCGTGACGGAGGTCGCGGTGGACCGTACGGGCGCGGTGTCCCCGGACACGTACGCGGCGGCCCTGCGCGCGGACACGGCGCTCGCCTGTCTCCAGTCGGCCAACCACGAGGTCGGCACGGTGCAGCCGGTCTCGGCCGTCGCCGAGGCGTGCCGGGCGGCCGGGGTGCCGCTGCTGGTGGACGCCGCGCAGTCGCTGGGGTGGGGGCCGGTGGACGGGAGGTGGTCGCTGCTGACCGCGAGCGCGCACAAGTGGGGCGGGCCGGCCGGAGTGGGACTGCTCGCCGTACGCAAGGGGGTCCGGTTCGCTCCCCAAGGGCCGGTGGACGAGCGGGAGTCGGGGCGCGTGCCCGGTTTCGGGAATCTGCCGGCGATCGTCGCCGCCGCCGCGTCGCTGCGGGCGGTACGGGCGGGGGCGGCGGACGAGGCGGCCAGGCTTCGCGTACTGGTGGACCGGATCCGGGCGCGGGTGCCGGAACTGGTCCCCGATGTGGAGGTGGTGGGCGACCCGGTGCGCCGGCTCCCCCATCTCGTCACCTTCTCCTGTCTCTATGTCGACGGGGAGACTCTGCTGCACGAGCTGGACCGGGCGGACTTCTCCGTGTCGTCGGGCTCGTCCTGCACGAGCAGCACGCTGACGCCGAGCCATGTGCTGCGGGCGATGGGGGTGCTCTCGGAGGGCAACGTCCGGGTGTCGCTGCCCTCCGGTACGGCCGAGGCGGAGGTGGACCGCTTCCTGGAGGTACTGCCGGGGGTGGTGGCGCGCGTACGGGAACGGCTGGGCGCGCCGGTCGTACGTACGGAGTCCTCCGGCGCCGCCGGCGCTCCCTCGCTGGTCGTGGACGCGCTCGGCAAGCTGTGCCCGATCCCGGTGATCGAGCTGGCGAAGGTCATCGGGGACGTACCGGTGGGGGGCACGGTGACCGTTCTGTCCGACGACGAGGCCGCCCGCCTGGACATCCCGGCCTGGTGCGAGATGCGCGGGCACGAGTACGGCGGCCGGGACGGCACCTCGTTCCTGGTGCGCCGCCTCTCCTGACCCCTGCCCGTGCCCGTACCCCTGTGTCCGTGTCTCTGCGTGCGCACGCGCGCGTGCGCGAGCGTCAGGAGACCGTGACCACGGGAGGGCCGGACGGCTGCCCCGTCCCCGGCTCGCTCGCGGTCTCCTCCGCGATCTTCATCGCCTCCTCGATGAGCGTCTCGACGATCTTCGACTCGGGCACGGTCTTGATGACCTCACCCTTGACGAAGATCTGGCCCTTGCCGTTGCCGGACGCGACCCCGAGGTCGGCCTCCCGGGCCTCGCCCGGCCCGTTGACCACACAACCCATGACGGCCACCCGCAGCGGGATCTCCATCCCCTCCAGCCCCGCGGTCACCTCCTCGGCGAGCTTGTAGACGTCCACCTGGGCCCGGCCGCAGGACGGGCAGGAGACGATCTCCAGCTTCCGGGGCCGCAGATTGAACGACTGGAGGATCTGGGTCGCGACCTTCACCTCCTCGACCGGCGGGGCGGAGAGCGAGACCCGGATGGTGTCGCCGATGCCCTGACGCAGCAGCGCGCCGAAGGCGACGGCCGACTTGATGGTGCCCTGGAAGGCCGGGCCCGCCTCGGTGACGCCGAGATGCAGCGGGTAGTCGCAACTCTCGGCGAGGAGCTCGTACGCCCGCACCATGACCACCGGGTCGTGGTGCTTGACCGAGATCTTGATGTCGTGGAAGTCGTGCTCGGCGAAGAGCGACGCCTCCCAGAGCGCGGACTCCACCAGGGCCTCCGGTGTGGCGCTGCCGTGTCTGGCCAGCAGCCGGGGGTCCAGCGAGCCGGCGTTCACGCCGATCCTGATCGGGGTCGAGTGGTCGCGCGCGGCGTGCGCGATCTCCTTGACCTGATCGTCGAACTTACGGATGTTGCCCGGGTTGACGCGTACCGCGGCGCATCCCGCCTCGATCGCGGCGAAGACGTATCTCGGCTGGAAGTGGATGTCCGCGATCACCGGGATCTGGGACTTCCTGGCGATGTCGGGCAGCGCCTCCGCGTCGTCCTGGCTCGGGCAGGCGACACGGACGATGTCGCAGCCGCTCGCGGTGAGCTCGGCGATCTGCTGGAGCGTCGCGTTGATGTCGGCGGTGAGGGTGGTGGTCATGGACTGCACGGAGACGGGTGAGTCGCTGCCCACGCCGACCGTGCCGACGTCCAGCTGACGGGTGGTGCGTCGGGGGGCGAGGGTCCGGGGCGGCAGTTCGGGCACGCCGAGGTTCACCGTCATGACTGCTCCTTGTCCAAGGCTTCGGTGTGTTCGTGTCCGTGGCCGTGGCCGGGCCCGGCCTGGTGTCCGACCGCCCCGTCCGCGATCCGCTCGGTGAGGGTCCGCACGATGTGCTCCTCGGTGAGACCGCAGTCGGCCAGCACCTCGCCGCGGCTGCCGTGTTCGAGGAACCGGCGGGGGATGCCGAAGGAGCAGACCGCGGTGGCCGCCCCGATGTCCTGGAGAGCCTGGTTGAGTACGGCGCCGAGTCCCCCCGTGCGGAGGTTGTCCTCGACCGTGGCGACGAGGGAGTGCCGGGCGGCCAGGGCCGTGAGCGCCGGATTCAGCGGGGCGATCCAGGTGGGGTCGACGACGGTCGCCTCGGTGCCCAGCTCGCTGAGCCGGCCGGCGACGGCGAGGCCGAGGCCCGCCATCGAACCGGTGGCGATCAGCAGTGGTCCGCCCGGTGCGCCCTGCCGGAGTATGTCGAGCCCGCCGCTCACCGCGAGGGCGTGGATGTCGGGGCCGACCTGTCCCTTCGGGAAGCGGATGACGGTAGGTCCGTCGGTCACCTCCACCGCCTCGCGCAGGGCGCCGCGGAGTGTGGCCGCGTCGCGCGGGGCTGCCATCCGCAGGCCTGGGACCAGGGTGAGGAGCGGCACGTCCCACATGCCGTTGTGGGAAGCGCCGTCGTCGCCGGTCACCCCTGCCCGGTCCAGCACGAACACGACGGAGCAGCGGTGCATCGCCACGTCCATCAGGACCTGGTCGAAGGCGCGGTTGAGGAAGGTGGAGTAGACGGCCACGACCGGGCGCAGACCTGCCGTCGCCAGGCCGGCCGCCGAGGTCACGGCGTGCTGTTCGGCGATCCCGACGTCGAAGGCCCGCTCGGGGAAGCGCTCGGCGAAGGAGCTGAGTCCGGTGGGGCCGGGCATGGCGGCCGTGATCGCGACCACGTCGTCGCGCTCCTCCCCCACGGCTATGAGTTCCTTCGCGAAGACCGAGGTCCAGGAGGTGCCCGGGGCGGGCGCCGATCTCCCGGTCTCCGGGTCCATCACGCGTACCGCGTGGAAGCGGTCGGCCTCGTCCTTCTCGGCGTGCGGGTAGCCCTCTCCCTTGCGGGTGACGCAGTGGACGATCACGGGCGCGCGGAACTGGTGGGCCCGGCGCAGTGCGAACTCGACCGCGTCGATGTCGTGTCCGTCGACGGGACCGATGTACTTCAGGCCGAGACCCTCGTACATCCCCTGCGGGGTGAAGACGTCCTTCATCCCCTTCTTGAGCCCGTGCAGGGCGTCGTAGACCACCGGCGCGGGCGCCAGCACCTTCTTGCCCCACCGCAGCAGGGACTCGTAGCGGTGGGAGGTGCGGAGCGCGGCGAGGTGCGCCGCGAAGCCGCCGACGGTGGGGGCGTAGGAGCGGCCGTTGTCGTTGACGACGATGACCATGGGCCGGTCCTGTCCGGCCGCGATGTTGTTGAGCGCCTCCCAGGTCATGCCTCCGGTGAGGGCGCCGTCCCCGATGACGGCGACCACGGCGCGGTCCGTGGCCCCCTGGAGGGCGTACGCCTTGGCCAGGCCGTCCGCGTAGGACAGCGCCGTCGAGGCGTGCGAGTTCTCGATGAGGTCGTGTTCGGACTCGGCACGGGAGGGGTAGCCGGAGAGGCCGCCGCGTTTGCGCAGCGCGTCGAAGCGGTCGGCCCGGCCGGTGAGCATCTTGTGCACATACGTCTGGTGGCCGGTGTCCCAGAGGATGCTGTCGCGCGGTGAGGTGAAGACCCGGTGCAGGGCGATGGTCAGTTCGACGACACCCAGGTTGGGTCCCAGGTGGCCGCCGGTGCGGGAGACCTTGTGGATCAGGAACTCCCTGATCTCCCGTGCCAGGTCGAGCAGTTCGCCGTGGTTGAGCTTCTTCAGGGCGGCGGGTCCGGTGAGGTTGTCGAGTTGTCCCACGGTGCTCAGGCCTTCCGGTAGGCGACGCGAAGGGCCATGGCGCCGAGTTCGTCGCGCCACACCTGGTCCATGGGGGCGTCGTCGAGCGCCGCGCGCCCGCGCTCGACGAGTCCGGCGATGTGCCTCTCGACGTCGTCGGGCACACCTGTCCCGAGGAGCAGGTCGCGCACTTCGCCGGGGTCGTGGCCGGGTGTCGTGACCAGGTCGTGGACCCGCTCGTCGCGCTGCATCGCCCAGCCGAGGAGCAGCGTCATCTTGTGCTGGGTGAAGTCGAGCCCGGCGGGCTTGCCGGTCTCGGCGGAGTTCCCGAACGCGCCCAGCAGGTCGTCGCGGAGCTGGAACGCCTCGCCGACGGTGGCCCCGTACTCCTCGAAGGCCGTTCCGAGCGCGGTGGATCCGGCGAGGGTGGCCCCGACGACCAGCGGCCGGTGGATGGTGTAGCGGCCGGACTTGGCGAGGGCGATCCATCGGGAGAGCTCCGGGTCGACGGCGAACTCGGCGGCGGCCGCGACGTCCATGTACTGCCCGATGATCAGCTCCGCGCGCAGTTCGCTCCAGACGGGGACGACCGCGGAAGGCGCTTCGGCCATCAGCTGGTCGGAGTAGACGAGCGCGAGATCCCCGGCGAGTATGGCCACGCTCTCGCCGAACCGGCGCTCCTCGCCCTGCCAGGCCTTGTCCCGGTGTTTCGCCGAGTGTTTGACATGGACGGTGGGCGCGCCGCGCCGCTGTCCGGAGGCGTCCATGACGTCGTCGTGGATGAGGGCGCAGGCGTGCAGCATCTCCAGGGCGGCGGCGGCCGGTACGACGCCGGGGGCGTCGGCTTCGCCGCCGGCCGCCAGATACCCCATGACGCAGAAGGCGGGCCGCAGGCGCTTGCCGCCGGAGTCGATCAGGTCGGCCACGGCCGCTACGGGGACCGTCGCGCGGCTGTCGACAGCGGTCCAGAGGTCGTTCTCGGCGGTGAGGAAGTCACGCAGGTGGTGTTCCACCCGCTCCAGCAGGTGCTGTGTGGTGCGGCGGGCGGAGTCCGTCGTCAGCACGTGGTCGTCGGGCCTGGCGGTCACTTCGGTGGTCACACGTGTCTCCTGGTCTAGAAGCTGTCGCGTCGGAACACGGGGCGGTGCTTCCTGCCGCCCTTGGGCGCATGTCTCCGTCAGGGGCCGCCGGTGGTCGCGGCATCGGGCGTCGCGGCATCGGGCGTCGCGAGTTGCGTGGGCATGGAGAACGTGACGTCCTCCACGGAGGTCACGTCGATCTCGACGTCCCTGAAGCCGAGTTCGGCCAGCCGGTCGACGAGTTGCTCGACCAGGATCTCGGGCACGCTCGCGCCGGAGCTGACGCCGATCGACGTGACGCCGCGCAGCCATCTCTCGTCCAGGTGCGAGACGTCGGGGGTCAGATGCGCCGCGACGCCGCCGTCGCGGGCCACGTCGACCATCCGCAGGGAGTTGCTGGAGTTGCGTGAACCGACGACCAGCACCAGGTCGACCCGGCCGAGCAGTGACTTGATGCCGTTCTGCCGGTTCTGGCTGGCGTAGCAGATGGTGTTCCGGGCGGGCGAGACGATGTCGGTGAACCGGCTCTTGAGCCGCTCGACGACGCCCGCCGTCTCGTCCATGGAGAGGGTGGTCTGCGTCAGATACGCGACGGGGGTGGCGGGGTCCAGGTCCAGGCGGTCCACGTCGTCGGCGGACTCGACGACGATCGTCACCTCCGGCGCCTCACCGCGCGTTCCCTCGGTCTCCTCGTGCTCCTCGTGCCCGATCAGCAGGAGCACCCGGCCGTCCCTGGTGACACGGCGCGCGTGCTGGTGGACCCGGGACACGAGCGGGCAGGTGGCGTCGATGACCTCCAGTCCGCGCGCCGCCGAACCCTCCCGCACCTGGGGTGACACCCCGTGCGCGGAGAAGAGACAGACGGCCCCTTCCGGTACCTCCTCCTCCGACTCCACGAAGCGGGCGCCCCTGCGCTCCAGCGTCGCGATGACATGGTGGTTGTGGACGATCTGCTTGCGGACGTAGACCGGGGCGCCGTAGACCTCAAGCGCCCGCTCCACCATCGCGATGGCGCGCACCACACCCGCGCAGAAACCGCGCGGTTCGGCGAGGACGACTCTCTTCCGTGCCGGGCCCGCCACCGGGGCACCCCGCTCGACAGTAACTTCGAATTCCACGAAAACTCTCTCTCCCGAGAAGTCGGTTCAATTGCGTGCAGGTAATTCACCGCCGCCGGGCGTACGCCCGCGCTCACTCGCCGGCAGGTCACAACTCCCCCCACCTGGGGTCCCGTTGACAGGCTCATTGTGACCGTGGGACGATCGTTTTCTTATTGTCCCGAGTTGAATCTACGGGCCAGTTCGAAACCGGGGGTCCAGCATGGAAACCAAGCCTGCCAAAATATCTGAGGCAGCCTCAGGAGTATCCAGCAGAACCGTCATTCGCGGATTACTTCGACTTTCGAAAATCCGCGTATTCCAGCATTACTTCGGCCTTGTTCTCGCGTGGCTGCTGCTGAGCCCGGATGCACTGGGCCGACCGGGCGCCACGACCGCCATGTTCCTTTTCCTGCTCGGCTCGGTCGCCATCGTCGCGTGCGCCTGCGCCAGTGACGACATCGCGGGATTCCGGAACGGCAGCGACCTGTTGAACTACCGGTCGGACGAACAGCTGCGCGACATTCGCGCGAAGCCTCTGCTGACCGGCACCGTCACCGAGAGGCAGGCTCTTGTCTTCGCCGCCGGATCGGGCGTCGTGGCCGTACTGGCCGGGACGGCCGCGTTCTGGGTGCTCGGCTGGGACTCTCCCTTCAGTGCCTATGTGCTCTATCTGCTGGGATTCGTCTTCAGCGTCCAGTACTCGGTGGGCCTGAAGGTGAGTTACCGGCGGGGCGGCGGCGAGACGCTGCTCTGTCTCTCCACCGCGGCGGGACTGCTCGCACCCTTTCTCGCGGTGAACCGTGAATGGACCTGGCCGGCCGTCGCCCAGGCCCTCCTGCTCGGCGTCTGGCTGGTCATGGTCAGCAGCTACTCCAACGTCAACGACGTGGCGGGCGACCGGATGGCCGGCCGGCGGACCCTGGCCGTGACCACGGGAAGAGCCGTCCAGAACGCCGCCATGACCGCGTTCTTCCTGCTATCGGCGGGGCTTCTCACCGCGCTGGCGTTCACCGACGGCTGGCCGTCGTGGCTGCTCCTCACAGCGCTTCCCGCCACCGTCCTGCACGCGGCGCAGCTCTATCAGGGCCCCGTCATGCGCCGGTGGCTGCGGGCCAGGAAGCTCGGGCTCATCGCGTACAACCTCGGGTTCGTCGGCATAGCCGTACCGACGTTCTTCGCCCTTCACCGGTAGCCGTAAAGCCGGTGAAACCCCGAAGCCCGTGAGACCAGACCCACTTCGGCGAATTCCGTTCATGCCCAGGGGGAGAAGAATGCCCGGACCAGTCTGCCGTCGAGACCACCTCTTAGAAATGGAGCCCGTACCCGGGCTCCGCCTGTGCGGCTCCTGTCTACGACAGACAGAGCAGAATCTCACCGCGCTTCCCGCCTTGTACGACGAGTGCGTGGACCACGTCTTCGGCGCCCCCAGGAACCCCACCCGGCAGCGAGTGACGGGAACCCGGGACGTGGCTCCTCTCAACGATTCGGCCATCGAGACCCGCACCAATATCTCCGGTGTACTCACCTCATGGGCGAGCACCGTGATCGAGGAGAAAGGAGTGTCGGCCCCCGGACCTTCCGTACGGTCTCTGACGGACTTTCTCATCCATCATCTGACCTGGCTCGCCGGCCACTTGGCAGCCGTGCTCTTCGCCGACGAGACGGAGAATCTCGTGGCGGAGGCACGCCGGACCCTGGATCCCGCACCGGACGCCCGGCTCGTCACACTCGGACTCTGTGTGGAACCCGGCTGCTCGGAAATCCTGAGCGCCGCCGAACCGGGTCAGCGAATTTCCGGTTCACGCGGTATCAGCTGCCCGGCGGGACATTCCTGGAAGACCCATGAATGGTTCCTTCTCCAGAGTCGTATCGAACAGAAGGGTGAGGCCGGCACCGCATGACCAGACCACCGCGCCACCGACGCGTACCGACGAAAGTGGCCGCACTCGCCGTGGGTGTTCCGGAGGCGACGATCAGACAGTGGGTACGCAGGGGGAAGCTCACGCGCTACGGAACTCCCGGCCGCGCCGAGTTCGACATCGGCGAACTGACCGAGATCGCGAGGGGGTCGGGCCGCTGACCGACCCCGGGCCGGGTCACCCGCTCGGGGAGGGGTGCCCCGGCCCGGCGGACAGCGCCAGCGCCTTCCTGGCGATGGCGTCCGCGTCGCCGAGGATCACGGAGTCCGCGCCCGGTCGGATGCCGGCCGCCGTGACCCAGTGGACGGTCTCGGTAGGCACCCCGAAGGCGAACCTCCGGGGGTGGGCCCGGCCGGCGGCGTCGATCAGATGGTAGGGACGTTCGGTCACGGCGAGTCCTCCTGTCCGGTAGGCGGTGCCCGTCGTCTCGCGCAGTTCGTACGGCCGGCAGGCACCGCTCGCGAGCAGGTGGCGCACCAGCGGGTCGCTGGTCCGCCGGATGTCGACCTCGGGAAGCCGGGACTCGATGAGGGTGGTCACCCGCGCCTCGGAGGCGGTCACCGCCGGGGAGCCGACGAGGAAGCCGTCACCCGAGGGAGCCGGCCGCGCATAGGCCCCCGGGCCGAGCAGGGTCAGCACTCCCGCCTCGATGAGCGCGATCATCTCCTCGGTCCGCAGGGCGGGCGGGCCGATCGACAGATACGCGTTGAGCGGTGTGTACCACCCCTGGAGTTCCTCGCGGTAGGAGTCCCCGGTGATCCCGGCGTGGTCGACGACGAGCCTGATCTCGTTGCGCAGATCCCTCAGCACATCGAGCGCCGCCTTGAGCGGGCTGGACAGATTGCCCGTCCGCGCCTCCTCCAGATCGTGGTGCAGCCGGCCGAGCACCCAGTCCTGGAATTCGCCGGGACCGGAGAACCGCAGCCCGGCCGCCGGCCTGGCGACGGCGTCCCAGCTCCAGCGCTCGGCGGGGGCGATGCCGTACGCGTCGAGCAGCGCCTCCTCCCCGGTGTCGGGAACGGCCGGATAGCGGCGCGAGAACTCCACGGCTCGGGCGTCCCCCCGCCGGGCCAGCAGCGTCTCGTAGTAGACGCCCCGCACCTCCCGGGCGATCAGCGGCCACACCTCGGCCAGGAAGGCAGGCGGACTGCCCCGCCGGCTGCGCGCGCGAAACCCCCCGATCACCTCGGGGGTGAGCAGCTTCGGCTCGTAACGCCCGTACGCCCCTTTCTCGTTGTCGCCCCGTGCGTGATACGGGAGGCCGCGACGCGACCCCGCGTACAGGCGTGGCTCCCGGCCGGACGGGCGGTAGACGAGCTGTCCGCCGTCGCCCTTCTCGAAGACCCCGCCGCGCGCGGAGGTGAGCAGGGTCAGATGGTCGAAGAAGGTGAGACCGAGGCCCCGCAGGGCCACCGGTTCGCCCGGCCGCACGCCGGTCAGGTCCTGGTCGGCCGGGTTGGCCGGCGGCTCGTAGCGCAGGCCGTGCGCGTCGGCGAACGCGCCGAGCGCGCGCTCCTGTTCGCCGGCGGGCATGTCGATGTGCCCCTGGGCCAGTACGACGGCGGAGAGCCCCGCCAGCCGCGTGCCGTTCTCCAGGGTGACGCTCTGGCTGCCGTCGGCGGCGTCGTCCAGGCGCAGCGCACGGGTGCGGTGGCGGCGCACCGCGCTGCCCGCGGGAGCCGTCGCGCACAGCTCACGCAGCACCCAGTTGAGGTAGTGCCCGTAGAAGACACGGGTCGGGTAGTCGTCGGGTCCGAGTCCGGCCGCCTCGGCGAGCACCGTGGGCGGGAACCCGTCGGGCGGCTCCGCCGTAAGGGGCGAATGTGCCCACTCGTAGAGGCTGGGACCGCGGACCACCGGTCCCTCGCAGGTGACGGTCTCGTCGGTGAACATCGTGACCTGCGAGGCGATCGTGTTCATCAGCAGCACGTCCGGCTGATCGACGCTCCATACCCGTCCGCCCGCTCCGAGCATCGGGTCGACGAGATGGACGACGAGTGGTCCGGCCGACGGGCCGCGCTGTCGGGCGTTGGCGAGGAGGCGCTCGGTCACGCTGATCCCCCGCGGTCCCGCACCGACCACACATATCTCGGTGCGGGATGCCGGCGCTCCGTTCTCTGTCACCTCAATCTCCCCGTGTCGCGGTGGTCCGTCAGAAGCGCCGACGGCAGTCAGAATTCGCTGATCTGCTCAGCCACCTTGATTCCGACGTGCCTGCCGGGTTCGGTGACATGGCCCAGGAGCTTGGTGCCGGGCACCACCTCCGTGAGGTTGAGCGGCTTGCCGTCGGCGCCCATCACGCGCACGTGCCAGTCGTCCTGGAGGAAGACGTTGACCTTGACGTCCCCGTGGACGGCCTCGACGAGCCGCAGCGGACGGAGCTCGACCTTGACCCGGCCGACCACCACCTCACGGAACGTGCCGTCCGCCGAGACGGCGTGCGTGCGCTCCCCGGCGGCGAGGTCGGTGATGTAGGCGGTGGTCTCCGAGCCGAAGACGTAGCTGTGCACGGCGCCCGCGTTCACCCGGAAGGGGCGGAGGTTCATGTACGGCAGGTAGTGCACCTCCGCGCAGACCAGGATGCCGCCGGACGACGTCGAACCGACGATCATGCCCTCGTCCTCGCCGAACAGCGTGGCCGTGTCGACGCAGCCCCGGTAGCCCATGCCGATCGGTTCCGCGCGGACGACCTCCAGGGGCACGAGGTCCTCGCGGACCTGTCGGCGCAGCCGCAGCGCCTCGCCCACCCGGTCGATGTCGGCGAGCTGGTCGCCGCGGACCACCAGACCGGCGGGTCCGCTCTCCAGCACACCGGCGACACTGGCAGTCTCGGCGGAGCTGAGGAGTTCCTTGAGCACCCGGGTCGTGCCGTCCTGCGCGCGGGCCAGGAGCAGCTCCAGCGGGATGTTGGTCTCGTCGACGAAGGCGGCCACCAGCACGTCGACCCTGCCGCAGAGGCCGGCCGCCGCGTTCATGCTGTCGCCGTCGACGATCTCGCAGCGGACGCCGACCGGGCGGCCCCCGGCGAGGGCCCGTACGGCGTCGAGCTCGGCCGGTCCCCGCACCAGCAGGATGCTCACGCGCTGGTCGGCGAGGGCGGCGGCGGCACTCCCGGTGTCCACCAGGGCGGCCAGGGTGATCCGCTCCAGCGGCTCCCAGCCCTCCAGTTGGTCGGGGCGCAGCAGGACCGTCGTGGCGGCGGAGGACCGCGCATGGGCGAGGGCCGCAGCCGTCTCGTCGGGGCCGAGTCCGGTGACGTCAGCCCAGAGTTCCTGTTCCGTGTCCACGTGCCATCCGTTTCTGAGAGGTGGGAGTCCGGGAGGTGGGGGTACGGCCGGGCTCAGCCGGAGCCGTGCACGATGCCGCGCAGTTCGGCGGTGGCCGCCGCCGGGTCCGCGCTGCCGAACACCCGCCGGCCGACGCAGAGACCGCCGATGCCCGCGCCGATCGCGTTCTTGGCGGAGCTGAGGAAGTCCTCCCAGGTCCCGTCCGCGGCCCCGCCGGCGATCACGACGGGCACCGGCACCTGGCTGGCCAGATCGGTGAGGTACTGCTCGCCGGGGTGCGCCGCCTTGACGATGTCGGCGCCCAGCTCCGCCGCTATCCGTGAGGCGTGCAGCACCTGGGGACCGATGTCCGCCGCCTCGGTCCTGATGTATGTCATCACCAGCAGCGGCATGCCGAGCCGGTCGCAGGAGCGGGCGATGGCACCGAGCCCCACGAGCGCGTCGCGGTCCTCCCGGTGGCCGCAGCCGAGGGTGATGTGCGCGGAGACGGCGTCGGCGCCCAGCGCGGCGGCGGTCTCCGGTTCGCAGACGGTGGCCTTGAGTTCGGACTGCGCGCTGAGAGCGGTGTTGCCCGACAGGTGCACGATCATCGCGGTGTCCCGTTGTACGGGCATCTCCCTGGCGGCCGATCCCCGGTGCGAGACGATGCCGTCGGCGCCGCCGCTGACCACCGAGCGCATGACGGCGCCCATGTTGGCGAGCCCGCCGGCGACACCCGTGGTCACCGAGTGGTCGAGTGCGACGAGCAGCGTTCTGCCGTCCTCGCCGACGAGCCGACGCAGCCGTCGTTGTTTTCCGTTCACCAGTGTCACTGCCCTACCTCTTCCGTTGCTGGTCTCCGGCACGCCGAAGGGGCCGGCTCCGGCGCACAGGGCGCCGGGGCCGGCCCCTTCGGGCGACCGGTCGGTTCGGGTTGCTACGGACAACTCACGGCACTACCGGTGTGCCGCCGGTGCCGGCTCGGCCATCGCGTGGACGGTGTGGGGTCCGCCGTCCGACTCCTTCAGGCCGAATCTGGCGTGCAGGCGCCGCAACGGGGCGGGCGCCCACCAGGTGGCGCGCCCGCCGAGCCGCATCAGGGCGGGCAGCAGCAGCCCGCGGATCAGGGTCGCGTCCATCAGGACGGCGAGCGGCAGGCCGATGCCGTACGCCTTGGACAGGGTGATGTCGGAGACGGCGAAGGCCAGGAACACGACCGAGATCAGTACCGCCGCGGCGGTGACGATCCGTCCGATGCGCTCCAGGCCGCGGGCGACCGCCGCGTTCCCGTCGCCGGTGATCTCGTACTCCTCGCGGATCCGGGCGAGCAGGAAGATCTGGTAGTCCATCGCCAGACCGAACGACAGCGCGAAGAGCATCACCGGCACGGTCGCGGCGATGTCCCCCGTGACGGTGAATCCCCCGAGCAGGCCCGAGAGATGACCGTCCTGGAAGATCCAGACCAGTGCGCCGAAGGTCGCGGTGAGGCTGAGCCCGCTGAGCAGTACGGCGATGAACGGCACCAGCACACTGCCGGTCACCAGGAACAGCAGCACCAGCATCGCGAGCACCACCGACACCAGTGCGTACGGCAGCCAGTGGATCATCGAGCTGGTCGCGTCCTCGTTGACGGCGGCCGTGCCGCCGACGAGGGTCCCGGACGGCGCGGGCGCGTCGCGGATCTCCCGCACCAGCCCCGCCGTCAGATCCGCGTCCGCCGACGTGGGCGTGACCGAGAGGAAGACCGAACCGTCGCCGCGGAACCGCTGGTGCGCCTCGGCGGCCGGCCCGGCCTGGGTCCCGTTCGCGTAGCTGCCGGTGGAGGTGTCCACCCGCGCCACGTCGTCCAGACGGGAGAGCGCGGTGGCGTACGAGGCGATCTCGCCGCCTCCCGGGGCGTCGGGGACGACGACCTGGAGCGCGCTCTGTTCGCTGGTGTCGAAGTCGGCGCGGATCTCCGTGACGACCTGCCGGGCCATGGACGACTCGGGCAGCGTGCGTTCGTCCGGCATTCCCAGCTTGATGCCCAGGAACGGTGCGCCGAGCAGCAGCAGGAAGGCCGTCACGAGGGTCGCGATCGGCAGCGGCCTGCGCATCACGAAGGTCGCGAGACGGTGCCAGAAGCCGCTCTCCAGCTCCGTCGTCGGGGGCTGCTCGCGGCGTCGGAACACCCGTCCCTTCTCGATCCGGGGGCCGAGTGCCACCAGCACCGCCGGCAGCAGGGTGACCGAGGCGAGGGCGGCCAGCAGGGCCGTCGCCACTCCCGCGTACGCCATGGATCGCACGGCGGGCAGCGGGAACCAGGCCAGGCCCGCGAGGGCCACGGCCACCGTGATCGCGGAGAAGACGACCGTACGGCCCGCGGAGAGCAGGGTGCCGTGGACGGCTTCACGTTCGTCGTGCCCCGCGCGCAGCTGCTCGCGGTAGCGGTTGACGATCAGCAGGCTGTAGTCGATGGCCAGGCCGAGGCCCAGCAGGGTGATCACGCTGACCGAGAGCGAGGACAGCGTGGTCAGACTGGCGAGCACCCACATGAAGCCCATGCAGAGAAGCACCGTGACCAGCGCGATCAGCAGCGGTAGCGCGGCGGCGACGAGGCTGCCGAAGACGAACACCAGCAGGACGAGCGTCACCGGGAAGGCGATCATCTCCCCCTTGGTGGCGTCTTTCTGGCCCTGGTCGATGATCTCGTGCTGGAGCGGGGCGTAGCCGCCGACCTTGACGGCGAGACCGTCGTGCGTGCCCTGGTAGCGGGGCAGCAGCTCCTTGACCCGCTTCTCCACCTCTGTCTCGTCGCCGGTGATGGTGGCCAGGATCAGGGCCTTGTCGCCGTCGGCACCGCGCAGTTGGGGAGCGCGGGCGCCCCAGTAGCTGATGACGTCGGCGATCTGCGGTTCGGCCGCCAGCTTCTTGCCGAGCGAGACGCCGGCGGCGGTGGCCGCCGGTTTGTCCACGCCGTCCGGCGCGGTGACGAGCAGCGTCAGATTCGACTGCGCGTGGCCGAAGTCCGACGTGAGCGTGGAGGCCGCACGTCCGGATTCCGACTGCGGGTCGTCGAACCCTCCGGCGGTGAGTTTGGTGAACAGTGTCGAGCCCGCCGCGCCTCCCAGCACGGCGAGCAGCAGGGCGACGACGACCACCGCCCTGCGCCTGCGCAGGGCGAGCCCCGCAAGGGTTTCCAGCATTGTCGCTTCTCATTCCTCGTAATATCGACGGATGTCGGCATGCGCCAGGCATACGAGAAGCGAGGGCCCCCGCTTGTGACGTGACGGGCCATAATGTGTCCGGCGTCACATCGATCTCGCCCGGACAGGAGGCACCGCCTGTGCAGGACGCCCGCCCGGACTCCCCCACGATCGGTCGCGCGGTCACCACCGATCCGGGACAGTGCCCCGTTCCCGAAGAGTGCCCCGGTCTCGGACATTCCTGCGGCCCCGACACGCTCGACGCCGCGACCGAGGTGTACGCCGCCCACCGCGAGCTGCTCTTCTCGCTGGTCCACAATCTGCTCGGCACCGTCACCGACACCGAGGACGTCCTCCAGGAGACCTGGCTCTCCTGGGCCTCGGCTCGGCGCTCCCACATCGCCAACTCCCGCGCCTATCTGGTCCGTATCGCGGTGAACCAGGCGCTCGCGCGGCTGCGGCACGCACGCCGCGACCATGTGGGCGACCTGGGCGCCCGGCTGCCGCAGCCGCTCCTCAGCACGGCCGGCGCCGAGGACGGCGCGCTCCGTGAGGAGTCGGTGTCCCTGGCGCTCACGGTGGTGCTTCAGACGCTGACGCCGCTGGAGCGCGCCGTGTTCGTGCTGCGCGAGGTGTTCGGTTACGACCACGACGAGATCGCCACCCTGCTCGGACGCAGCCCGGCGGCCGTCCGCCAGACCGCCCGCCGGGCCCGGACCCAGGTGCGCTTACGCAGGGCCCGGGGGGCGCCGGGACCTGAGCTGCGCCGGGCCGTCACCGAACGCTTCATGTCGGCGGCGCTCGGCGGGGACCTCGCCGCACTGATGGAGGTCCTCGCCCCGGACGTGGCGATGTGGACGGACGGCGCCGGCACGCTGCACGTCGCGCAGCGCGTCGTGGAGGGCCGTGACCGGGTCGTACGTCTCGTACGGGCCAAGGCCCCGAGGCTGCCCGCCGGTCTGACGGTCCGCTATGTGAATGTGCACCGGGAACCGGCGGTGCTGCTGTTCGCCGGCGACCGGCTGCACACCGTCGTCGTGCTCGAACTGACACCGGCGGGCGACCGGGTGAGCGGGATCTACGGTGTCGTGGATCCCGAGAACCTCACCCTCGCGTAGGACGTGTCCCGCGAAGATCCGCCGGTCGAGGCGTCAGACCTTGGCCGGCTCCTCCGCGGGAGTTATGGCGGGCCTCTTGAGCGCGGCGGGCGAGTGGCCTTCCAGTTTGATCCGGCGGTACAGCATCCGCGCGTAGGCGATGTCCAGGACGATCACCGTCGCGCCGAGCACCGGGATCATCATGCTCTCCGGGTAGAGCGAGACGGACATCAGTACGCCGAGGGCCGAGCCGATGCCCTTGCAGCCCGCGATGTACATCGACTGGCCGGCCGACGATCCGCGGCGCCGCAGCATGGAGATGAAGGCCAAGCTCATCACACAGTTGACGCCGAGGCCCGCGTAGGCGCCGTAGAAGTCGTTGATCTCCAGTTCCGCGGCGGGGATGAAGAACACCGCGAAGAGGAAGGCGCCGCCGAAGAAGCGTTTGAACTCCTTGGCGGTGAAGGACGGGTAGTCCTTCAGGCCGAACTTCAGCACCTGCGTGACGATGTAGATGTCGAGCAGGAACCAGGCGAAGTTGAACGGCCGCTGCCAGCCGGCGTGCGGGACGATGAAAGTGTCGTTGAACTCCCAGGCGATGTTGAAGGCGACCGCCACCGCCGGGATGCCCACCCGGCGGTCGAGCCGGGCGCGCTGGATCGCGAACATGTACGCCGCGAGCCAGAAGGCTCCGACGACGAGCACGAGCCCCACGTAGTACCAGTCGGGGAGGTCGCGCGCCTCCTCCAGCCGGATCCGTCCCTCGTCGCCGAACAAAGGGGATGGCCACACTGTCGGTCTCCTTGTCTCGTAAGGGGGTCGGTGCGTGTCGACCGGTCGCCGTCGCCGGTCAGGTCCATCTGCCGGTCCCCCGGCCGCACTTCTCATCCAGCAGTTGTTCGCGCAGCAGAGCGCGGCGGACCTTCCAGGTGGCCGTACGCGGCACGTCCTCCCAGGGGACGAGCCGCGGTTCGCCGAAGTCCGGCAGCCCCTCTGTCGCCCGCTTCCACTCCTCGGGCTCCAAACGGTCGTCGCGCATGCACAGGACGGGCACGGGCAGCCCGTCGGGCACGCTGAGCACGACCACCTCCTGGGCCCGCTCCAGCCGGTCGAGCAGGGTGCTCTCCGCCTCGATGCAGCTCATGCCGGGGATCATGTCGACCTCGCGGTCGACCAGGCGGACCCGGCCGAACCGGGTGCGTTCGCCGAGGTCCCCGGTGTTCCACCAGTCGCCCTCGGTCTTCATCCGGTGCCGGTCGCTCTCGCCGAGGTAATCCAGGCAGCGGGTCCGGGTGTTGACCATCAGAAGCCCCGGCTCGCCCCTCGGCAGCCGGCGACCGGTGTACTGGTCGACGACCTTGACCCGCACCAGGGTGGGCCAGCCCACGTTGGTGACGCCGTCGCGGGTGGTACGCGCCCTGCGCACGGTCGCGCGGGTGAAGAGGTTCGCCGAGATGCCGGCGATCTCGGACTGGCCGAGCCCCCAGGCCCACACCGGGAAGCGGGCACGCGAGAGGGCGAGGAACGTGCGTACCGTACGCGGATGCACGGCGTCGAAGGTGCTGATGAACCGGCGGACCTGGAAGAAGAGCTCGGGCTGTTCGTCCGCCAGCTCCTCCCACCGCTGAAAGATGTTGGGCAGCGCTTCGAGCGAGGTGGGCCGGTGCTTCGCCAGCACCCTGGCGGTCGATTCCAGGCCCGGATCGGAGATCACCACCATGGCCCGGGGCGCCAGCGCGAACTGGGACCTCGTCCAGGACAGGCCCCGCATGTGACAGAACGAGATGGCGCTGGCCACCACGTCGCCGCGGCCCGAGGTGAGGAACGGGATCGGCGAGGACTCCAGCCGGTAGGGCAGCGCCCCGAGCGCGGTGTACGGCGAGTGCATGACCAGCTTCGGTACGCCGGTGGTCCCCGACGTATGCGTGACGATCATCGGCTCGTGGTCGCCGCGGACCCGGACCGGCGCGTCGGCCGCCCCGCGCAGGTCGTCGAGCGTCACCGCACCGGACGGCAGCCCTTCCCGGGGCTCGCCGATCACCACCAGCCGTACGCCCGGACCGGCCGGCGCGACCCCGGCCTCGGCAGCCCGATCCAGCACACCCGCACCCGCGACCAGCACGGTGGGACCGGCTCTGGTGATCATGGTCCGGATGGCGTCGAGATCCTGGCCGGGCGCCATCATCACCGGCAGCGCGCCGATACGGGCCGCTCCGGCCGCGATCAGGACCATGTCGAAGTGGTTGTCCTTGACGACGGCGAGCCGGTCACCGTGGCGAACTCCCGCCGCGTAGAGCCAGTTCGACACCTCTGTGACCAGTTCGGCGAGCGGCGCGGCGCCGTAGGTGGTGCCGGCGTCCGGCGCGATGTCGAAAGGCCGGTCGAGATGGACAACCGTCCGTGTTCTCTTCTGGGCGTGCCAGTCGAAGACAAGGCCGATGTTGATGGGGGGACGTGTACGCAGGGCCATACTCCGGAACCTCTTCAACTATGTGGGGGGGACGAGGACGTTGTGGCCGTATCGCGGGTGTCCGTCGCGCGCCGGGACATGGGAAAACCCCCGACCGCTACGTCCTGTCGGACGTGCTGCGATTCAGGGGTTCATCTGTTTTCGGGCGTGCCGAACGTACTGAAAGAGTGACACCTGCCGTTGGACGGGCCAAGGCGCGCCCGAAGTGACATGGAGCACTCGGAGTGACGAAGGCGCATGCCGGGGGCGCGGGCCGCACAACGGGAGTCCGGTGAATGGCGCGCGCCCCCGGGGCGGCTCCTACTTCAGATGCGTACGGACCTCGCCCGCCGCCTCGTCGCCGTACGCCTTGGTGAAGCGGTCCATGAAGTTGTTCCGCCGCAGCGTGTACTCCTGGGTGCCGAGCGTCTCGATGACCAGGGTCGCGACCATGCAGCCGACCTGCGCCGCGCGCTCCAGGCCCACGCCCCACGACAGACCGGAGAGGAAGCCGGCCCGGAAGGCGTCGCCGACGCCGGTCGGGTCGACCTTGGCCGTCTCCTCCGCGCAGCCGACCTCGATCGGGTCGTCGCCGACGCGCTCGATCCGGACCCCGCGCGAGCCGAGGGTGGTGACGCGGTGGCCGACCTTGGCGAGGATCTCGGCGTCCGTCCAGCCGGTCTTGGCCTCGATGAGCCCCTTCTCGTACTCGTTGGAGAAGAGGTACGTCGCGCCGTCGAGCAGCAGCCGGATCTCCTCGCCGTCCATCCGCGCGATCTGCTGCGAGAAGTCGGCGGCGAACGGGATGGACCTGGTGCGGCACTCCTCCGTGTGGCGGAGCATCGCCTCCGGGTCGTCGGCTCCGATCAGCACCAGGTCGAGACCGCCGACCCGGTCGGCGACCGACTTCAGCTCGATCTGCCGGGCCTCGCTCATGGCGCCGGTGTAGAAGGAGCCGATCTGGTTGTGATCGGCGTCCGTCGTACAGACGAAGCGCGCGGTGTGCAGAACCTCGGAGACCCGGACGGACGCGGTGTCGACGCCGTGTCGGTCGAGCCAGGCGCGGTACTCGTCGAAGTCGGGGCCGACGGCACCTACCAGGATCGGCGCGGTTCCGAGCTGCCCCATGCCGAAGCAGATGTTGGCGCCGACACCGCCCCTGCGTACGTCGAGGTTGTCGACGAGGAAGGAAAGCGAGACCGTGTGCAGCTGGTCTCCGACCAACTGGTCGGCGAAGCGACCGGGGAAGGTCATGAGGTGATCGGTGGCGATGGAGCCGGTGACTGCGATTCTCACGGCTGACTGCTCCTGTGGAGGAGAACATGTGGACAGCTCACGCTATCGGGTCGGCCCGGGAGCCTCGAAACGGCAAACTACCCGATAGTACGGCTTTCCTCCCGACCGCTCCGTACTTACGGTGCGTACATGAGGAATGACACCGTCCCCCGCGAGCGTGCCGTCCGTGAATCCGACACCAGCCTGGCCGAGCTGCGCGGTGACTGCGCGCGGATGGCGCCGGACTGGGTGCGGCCCGCCGCCGACGCTCCCGACCCCGTCCCTCCGTCGCTGATCCATGGCGTCACGGTCCCGCCGGACTCCGCCCGGCTGATCGACGGCATGTCCGAATACGGCGACTGACGGTCCCGGGGGAACCGAGCTCTCCTGGCGCCCGTCTCACCGGTGTCCCGGCCACGGCGGGGGCCATCCGGCCCGAAGGAGCAGACGGTGACCAGTACCGAACGACCTCAGGACAGCGGCGAACGCGGGGGCGCCCGCCCCGGGTTGCGGCGTTCCCCCCTCGCGATCGCGTCGGTGGCGGCGGCGGCCGTCCTGCTCGCCGGTGGCGGGGGTGCCTACTTCGCCACGACCTCGTCGGACGGCGGCGGTGAGGACAGGAGGGCCGCACGCGGCGACATGGATCCGCCGCCGCTGGCGCTCGGCGGCGGTGCGGACACCGCGACATCGGCGGAGGGGTCCGGCCCGGAGCCGGGTCTCGGTATCGCGCCCGGGGAGCCGAGCCCGTACGGAGTCGAGTACCACGCGACCGGCAAACTGCCCGAGGGGCCCGGCTCGGCCGCCGTACACCGCCCCGGGGGATCCGTCGCGGCGGCCGACGTGGCGCGTCTCGCCGAGGCCCTGGGTGTGGCCGGTGCGCCCGAACTCTCCGGTACGGCCTGGAAGGTCGGCGCCCAGAAGGACGGTACGGGCCCGCTGCTCAGCGTCGACAAGCAGGCGCCCGGCAACTGGACGTTCGGCCGCTTCGGTCCCGCACCGGGCGGCGACAACTGCCTCAAGGGCAAGGAGTGCCCGAGCGGCGGGGGCGGCGCGGGCGACAATCCCGTCGTACCGCGGAGCGGGGCCGGCCCGGTGAGCGAGGCGGCCGCGAAGAAGGCCGCCGCGCCCGTGCTGAAGGCGCTCGGCCAGCAGGACGCGGCACTCGACGCGGGCCAACTGATGGGCGCCGTACGGGTGGTGAACGCCGCCCCGGTGATCGGCGGGCTGCCGACGTACGGCTGGTCGACCGGCATCCAGATCGGCGCGGACGGCCAAGTCGTCGCCGGCAGCGGGAAGTTGAAGGCGCCCGAGAAGGGCGACGAGTATCCGGTGATGGGTGCGGCCGAGGCCCTGAAGCTGCTGAATGAGTCGACCGGCGCGCCGGGCACGAGCGGGATCGGCGGCTGCGCGTCGGCGGTGCCGCACAAGGACGGGCGGGAGCCCGCCGCCCCCTGCGATCCGAGGGGCAAGGGCGGGGAGCCGGCGAAGCCCACGCGGGTGCCGCTGGACAAGGCGGTCTTCGGTCTGTCGGCGCAGCAGGTGGACGGGCGGCCCGCGCTCGTACCGGCGTGGTGGTTCGAGGTGGCGGACACCGGGGGCGGACCGGTGTCGACGGTCACCCGAACGGCGGTACTTCCCGAGTATCTGACGCGGGGCGGCGACGGCGACGGCGGCGGAAGCCGTGACGGCGAGGCGCCCCCTGCCGGGGAAGCCCCCACGGACCCCCGGGAGGGGCAGGAACAGCGGGAGGGGCAGGAACCGAGGGAAAGGTCGCCGATCGAGACGTACAGCGCCGAGGGCAGCACATTGAGCGTCCGCTTCGTGGGCGGCGTGTGCGCCGAGTACTCCCTGCGCGCGGACGAGAGCGGATCCACGGTCGAGGTGGAGGTGGTGGACTCCGCGCCGCCGGGACGCCTCTGCATCGCGATGGCCAAGCGCTTCACCGAGAAGGTGACGCTGGACCGGCCGCTCGGGGACCGTGAGGTCCTGGACGCGATCACGGGCGACGCCGTGCCTCTGCGGAAGTAGCGGGAGCGCTCTCGAAGCGCCGGCGCACGCGGAAGGCGGCGGCCCCGGGTGGGGGCCGCCGCCTTCAGGCTTTCAGACTGCGATCAGCTATCAGCGATCAGCTGAAGGAGTCACCGCAGGCGCAGGATCCGGAGGCGTTGGGGTTGTCGATCGTGAAGCCCTGCTTCTCGATGGTGTCGACGAAGTCGATGGAGGCGCCACCCAGATACGGGGCGCTCATCCGGTCGGTCACGACCTTGACGCCGCCGAAGTCCTTGAGGACGTCGCCGTCCAGCGAGCGCTCGTCGAAGAAGAGCTGGTAACGGAGACCGGAACAGCCGCCGGGCTGGACCGCGACGCGCAGCGCGAGGTCGTCCCTGCCTTCCTGGTCGAGCAGGGCCTTGACCTTGCCCGCGGCGGCATCGGACAGGAGGATGCCGTCGCTCACGGTGGTGGTCTCGTCCGATACGGACATCTGCTTCTCTCCCGGGGTGGGGCCTCCCCGCCGAGGCAGGGGAAGTACGGACTCATTGCCGACAGCTACAACCGGTGCGGCCGCGGATTCATTCCGGGCCCCGCCGCTCGCCTCGTCTGCCGTCCTTCTGTCGAGCTTCTGCGTTCTCCTTCATGCTCGCACACCCGGCTCCGCGGCGGCATGTGCCGTGTTCCCGGGAATGCGTCACATCGACGTTATCGACATCGTCAAAGTGACGTGAAGGGGTTATGATAGATAACGTCAATTAGACGAAAAGGCTCCTCCGCAGAGAAGAAAGGGTGCGTGACGTGACCACGGCCCAAGCTCGTCAGGATCTCGATGTCCAGCCGACACCCCTCGCACTGCTCCTGCTCGGCCGCGAGGCCGACACCCGGAGCGAGCGCGGCGTGGAGTGTCCCGGCGACCTGCCGTCGCCGTCCGACCCGGATCTGGTCGAACGCGCCCGCGCGGCGAAGGAGAAGCTCGGCGAGAAGGTCTTCATCCTCGGCCACCACTACCAGCGTGACGAGGTCATCCAGTTCGCCGACGTGACCGGGGACTCGTTCAAGCTGGCCAAGGACGCCGCGGCGCGCCCCGGGGCCGAGTACATCGTCTTCTGCGGCGTCCACTTCATGGCCGAGTCGGCGGACATCCTGACGGCCGACGACCAGAAGGTCGTCCTGCCCGACCTGGCCGCGGGCTGCTCCATGGCGGACATGGCGACGGCCGAACAGGTCGCGGAGTGCTGGGACGTGCTGACCGACGCCGGCATAGCCGAGCGGGTCGTGCCCGTCTCGTACATGAACTCCTCCGCCGACATCAAGTCCTTCACCGGCGAGCACGGCGGCACCATCTGCACCTCGTCCAACGCCGAGCGCGCCCTCAACTGGGCCTTCGAGCAGGGCGAGAAGGTCCTCTTCCTCCCCGACCAGCACCTCGGCCGCAACACCGCCGTACGGGACCTGGGGATGTCGCTGGAGGACTGCGTCCTCTACAACCCGCACAAGCCGGGCGGCGGTCTGACCACCGAGGAGCTGCGGAACGCGAAGATGATCCTGTGGCGCGGCCACTGCTCCGTGCACGGCCGTTTCTCGCTGGACTCGGTGAACGACGTCCGCGAGCGGGTCCCCGGGGTCAACGTGCTGGTGCACCCGGAGTGCAAGCACGAGGTGGTCTCCGCCGCCGACTACGTCGGCTCGACGGAGTACATCATCAAGATGCTTGAGGAGGCGCCGGCCGGTTCGAAGTGGGCGATCGGCACCGAGCTGAATCTGGTGCGGCGGCTGGCGAACCGGTTCGCCGCCGACGACAAGGAGATCGTCTTCCTCGACAAGACGGTGTGCTTCTGCTCGACGATGAACCGCATCGACCTGCCGCATCTGGTGTGGACGCTCGAATCGCTCGCCGAGGGCAAGGAGATCAACCGGATCCAGGTCGACAAGCGGACGGCGGACTTCGCCCAGCTGGCGCTGGAGCGGATGCTGGCACTGCCGTAGCGGTACGGCGCGGTACGCGGCGTATCCCTGTACGGCGCATCCGTACGCGCACCGGGAACAGCGGTAAGGGGCGCCCGCCAATGGCGGGCGCCCCTTACTCAGTTACTGCTCCGGACCCGGTCAGACGTTGACCGGCTGGGCCGGCGGCGCGTCGGAGTGCGGCGGCACGCCGCCTCCGGCGCTCCCGCCACCCTCGGTGTTCCCGTCGTCCGACTTCCGGGCGCGCTTCGCCGCCTTCTTGCCGGCGCGGCGCTCCTTGCGGAGTTCGACCATCGTGTACAGCGTCGGCACCAGCAGCAGCGTCAGCAGCGTCGACGACAGCAGACCGCCGATCACCACCACGGCCAGCGGCTGGCCGATGAAGCCACCCTCGCCGGTGATCCCCATCGCCATCGGAAGCAGCGCGAAGATCGTGGCCAGAGCGGTCATCAGGATGGGCCGCAACCGGTGCCTGCCGCCCTCGACGACGGCCTCGACCACACCGAGCCCCTGCGACCTGTACTGGTTGATCAGGTCGATGAGCACGATCGCGTTGGTCACCACGATGCCGATCAGCATCAGCATGCCGATCATCGCCGGCACCCCCAGCGGCGTACCGGTGAGGAGCAGCAGACCGATCGCGCCGGTCGCCGCGAACGGGATGGAGACCAGCAGGATCATCGGCTGGATCAGCGACTTGAACGTGCCGACCAGCAGCATGAACACGATCGCGACGGCCGCCAGCATGGCGAGCCCCAGCTGGAGGAACGCCTCGTCCTGGTCCTCGGACACACCGCCGATGGAGGCGGTCGCCCCCTCCGGCAGGTCGAGCGCGTCGATCTTCGACTGGAGCGTGGTGCCGATCGCGCCGGTGTTGTCACCCTCGGGCTTGGCGGTGATCGTCGCGGCGGTGGCGCCGTCGATCCGGGTCTTCGACAGCGGGCCCGGCGCCAGCTTGACGTCGGCGATCTGACCGAGCTTCACACCGCCGAGCGGCAGCGCCTTCAGTTCGGCGAGCGTCTTGGCCGGCTCGGCGGACGTGACGTACACGTCGCGCTCGGTGTCACCGAGGATCGCCTTGCCGGACGGTGTACCGCGCACGGCCTGGCCGACGGCCATGCCGAGCGAGGCGTCGGTGAACCCGGCCTCGGCGGCCTCGGGCTTGGCCGTGACCGAGATACGCGGGATGCTCTGCGCCAGGTCGCTCTGGACGTCGGTGACGTCGTCGATGCCGGCGACCTCCTCGCGTACCCGCTCGGCGGCCGTCGCCAGGGTCTTCGCGTCGGACGCCTTGACGACGACGCTCAGGTCCTGGGCGCCGAAGCCGTCGCCGGCCGTGATGTTCGTGTCACCGATGCCGTCGAGCTTGCCGAGGGCATCGTCGATGGCGTCGCTGGTCTCCTCGTACGTCCCCGAGTCCTTCAGGGTGATCTGGTACGAAGCCTGGTTGGCACCCGTACCGCCGCCGAACGCCGCCATGAAGCCGGAGGAGCCGACGGTGACCTGGTACTCCTTGATCTCGTCGATGCCGTCGAGGGTCTTCTCGACCTTCTTCGCCGCCGCGTCGGCCGCCTCCAGGCTGGTGCCCGGAGCCAACTCCTGCTTGACGGTGAGCACTTCCTGCTCGCCCTGGTCGAAGAAGTTGGTCTTGAGCAGCGGTGCCATGCCCAGGGTGACGAGCAGGACGACGAACGCCAGGACGACGCTCGTGATCCGGCGCCGGGTCGCGAAGCCCAGCACCTTGACGTACACCCGCTGCATGCGGTTGTTGGACTCCTTCTCCTCCGCGATCCGGCGGGCCTCGGCGGGGTCCATCCCGCGTACGGCCTTCGGGGCGCGCAGGAACCAGTACGAGAGCACCGGCACGACGGTGAGCGAGACGAGCAGCGACGCCAGCAGGGCCGCCGTGATGGTCAGCGAGAACGAGCCGAACAGCTCGCCCACCATGCCGCCCACGAGGCCGATCGGCAGGAACACCGCGACCGTGGTGAGCGTCGACGCGGTGACCGCGCCCGCGACCTCCTTGACCGCCGAGGTGATCGCGAACTCGCGCTCCTCGCCGTAGCCCAGGTGCCGCTTGATGTTCTCCAGCACCACGATCGAGTCGTCGACGACGCGTCCGATCGCGATGGTGAGCGCGCCGAGGGTGAGCATGTTGAGCGACAGGTCGCGGGTCCACAGCACGATCAGCGCGAGGACGACCGAGAGCGGGATGGAGACCGCCGTGACCAGGGTCGAGCGGATCGAGGCCAGGAAGACCAGGATCACGAGAATGGCGAAGACCAGACCGAGCGCACCCTCGGTCGTCAGGCCGGAGATCGACTTGGAGACGGCCGGGCCCTGGTCGCTGACCACGGTCAGGTCGGCGCCGGCGCCGAGGTCCTTGCGCAGGTCCGGCAGCTTGTCCTTGACGGCGTCCGAGATGGTCACGGCGCTGCCGTCGTTGTCCATGGTGGCCATCACGGCGAGGCTGGGCTCACCGTTCGTACGGGTCAGGGACGTCGCCTCGGACGGCTCCTGCTCGACGGTGGCGATGTCACCCAGGCGTACCGGCTCACCGGCCTGCCCGCCCTCGGGAGCGCCGGGACCCGGGCCGCCGACCCGCAGGTCCTCGATCTGCTTCAGGGAGGTGAATCCGGCGCCGACCTGGACGGTGCGGCTCTTGCCGTCCTCGGAGAACGATCCGGCCGGGACGGTCGCGCCGCCCGCCTTCAACGCCTCCGAGAGGGCCATGGTGTTGAGGCCCGCGGCGGCCAGCTTCTTCTCGTCGGGGGTGACGGAGACCTGGAGGTCCCTGACACCGTCGATGGAGACCTGGCCGACGCCGTCGATGTCTTCGAGCGCCGGAACGACCGTGCGCTCAAGCCGGTCGGCGAGCGCCTGCTGGTCCTCGTCCGAGGTGGCGGCGAGGACGACGGTGGGGATGTCGTCCGTCGAGCCGGCGATGACCTGCGGTTCGACGTCCTCGGGAAGCTGGGGCCCCGCGCGGTTCACGGCCTGCTGGATGTCGGCGACCAACTGCTGCGAACCGTCACCGCCGAAGTCGAAGCTGGCCATGATCACGGCGCTGCCCTCGCTCGCCGTGGAGGTGACGCCGGTGATGCCGTCGACGGATTCGAGTGAGGCCTCGATCGGCTCGACGACCTGCTTCTCGACCACGTCGGGCGAAGCGCCCTGGTAGGGGGCGAGAATCGAGACCATCGGAAGCTCGATGGAGGGCAGCAACTGCTGCTTGAGCTGGGGGATCGCGATCGCCCCGAAGACGAGCGCGATGATCGATATCAGCCCTATGAGGGCCCGTTGCGCGAGGCTGAATCTCGACAGCCAGGACATGGGGTCTCTCTTCTGTGGTGTACGCGTGCAGAAGGGCGCAGGGGCCCGTCTATACGATCTGTCATCCGGCAGGGCCGTTCCGTCGAACCCCAGGTCCATTTCCTTACGCGTGGCATACCGCGCCTGGAGTACTGACCCCCGGGACCTACTCCACCCTTGGACGTACCAGGCCCGATTCGTAGGCGATTACCACCAATTGAGCACGATCACGTGCCCCCAATTTCGCCATGGCCCTGTTGACGTGGGTCTTGACGGTGAGCGGGCTGACGACCAGCCGCTCCGCGATCTCGTCGTTCGAGTGCCCGCCGGCGACGAGGACGAGGACTTCGCGCTCGCGCACCGTCAGGGCGGCCAGCCGCTTGGAGTACGCCGCCGCGTCGGGTCCCTCGCCCGCGCTGCCGCCCTGGGCCAGGAAGGTGGCGATGAGCCCCTTCGTCGCGACGGGCGACAGCAGCGCCTCACCGGCCGCGGCGATACGGATGGCGTTGAGGAGTTCCTCCGGCTCGGCCCCCTTGCCGAGGAAGCCGGCGGCACCGGCCCGCAGCGACTGCACCACGTACTCGTCCACCTCGAAGGTCGTCAGCATGACCACCCTGACCCCGTCCAGCTCCGGATCGGCGCTGATCATGCGGGTGGCCGCGAGACCGTCCGTACCGGGCATCCGGATGTCCATCAGGACGACGTCGGCCTTCTCGGAACGGGCCAGCGCCACGGCCTCGGCCCCGTCGGCGGCCTCCCCCACGACCTGCATGTCCGGCTCCGAGTCCACCAGCACCCGGAACGCGCTGCGCAGCAGTGTCTGGTCGTCGGCGAGCAGCACCCTGATCGTCATGTGTCCTCCCCCGTGCGGGCTTTGACCGGCAGTATCGCCTGCGTACGGAAGCCGCCGCCGTGGCGGGGGGCCGCGGTGAGGGTGCCGCCCAGCGCGGTGACGCGTTCGCGCATCCCCAGGAGGCCGTGGCCGCTGCCGTCGGCGGGCTCGCCGGTCCCTGTGCCGTCGTCGAGAACGGTGACCTCGACGGTCGGGCCGACCCGTACGACACTCACCTCGGCCTTCGCGCCGGGGCCCGCGTGCTTGCGGACATTGGTCAGCGCCTCCTGGATGATGCGGTACGCCGCGAGGTCGACGGCGGCGGGCAGGCGCGCGTCCGCGTCACCGCGGGCCACTTGGACGGGCAGGCCCGCGTGGCGGAAGGTGCCGACGAGTTCGTCGAGAAGCGCGAGGCCGGGGGCGGGTTCGGTGGGGGCGGCGGGGTCGCCGGACTGGCGGAGCAGGCCGACCGTGGCGCGCAGTTCGTTGAGCGCGGAGCGGCTGGCCTCACGGACGTGCGCGAGCGCCTCCTTGGCCTGGTCGGGGCGTCTGTCCATGACGTGCGACGCGACGCCCGCCTGGACGTTGACCAGCGCGATGTGGTGGGCGACGACGTCGTGCAGATCGCGGGCGATCCGCAGCCGCTCCTCGGCGACCCGGCGGCGCGCCTCCTCCTCACGGGTGCGTTCCGCCCGCTCCGCGCGCTCCCGTATCGCGTCGACGAAGGCACGGCGGCTGCGTACGGCATCACCAGCCGCGCCGGCCATCCCGGTCCAGGCGAAGATGCCGAGGTTCTCCTGCGTGTACCAGGGGGTGGGTCCGGAGATCATCGCGGCGACCGTCAACGTGGCCATGGTGGCGAGGCCGACGCGCCAGGTGGTGTGGCGGTCGGTGCGCGAGGCGACGGTGTAGAGGGCGACGACGGCGCTCATCGCGGCCGGCGAGACCGCGTCGTTGGCCAGCAGCTCGGCGACGCTCACCGCCCCGGTGAAGACGAGCACGGGCAGGGGGTTGCGACGCCGGAAGACAAGCGCGCCCGCCCCGAGGGTCATCAGGACCACACTTCGCAGCCCGGGGGCCTCCTGGCCGAACGCGGGAAGCGCGTCGTGCCGGGAGCGCGGGTCGGCGAACGCGCCCACGATCATGCACAACAGCACGGCCGCGGCCAGCCCGGCGTCGAACGCGAGGGGGTGGGCCCGCAGCCAGCTCCTTATGCGGTCGAAGCCGGTTCCGAGTGAGGTCACAACCGGAACGGTACGACGTGTGGGGCCGAACAGGTGATATCCGTTCACCGGCAGTCTTCCCCGGCGCCCGTTCTCGTGGCGCACGGCCCGGTCGCAGCACGATGCCCCGTGCGGTCGGGCACGGGGCATCGGGAGTGCTGGAGCGTGGTGTGCCGGACGGCGTCAAGGGTCAGGGAGAAGGGATCAGACCGTCGTCGCTGAGCAGTGCGCGTACTTCGTCGATCGTGGCGCCCGGGGCGGGCAGAATCAGCCCGGACGGCTCCAGGGAGTCGTCGGGCACCGGCTCGCCCAGCTCGCGCACCTTGTCGAGAAGCGCGTGGAAGGTCCGGCGGAAGCCGTCACCGTCGTCCGCGTTGATCTCAGCGAGAAGATCGTCGTCGAGCTTGTCCAGTTCGGCCAGGTGGCTGTCCGCGAGCTCCACCTGGCCCTCCCCCATGATCCGTACGATCATGACGCGCCCTTAGCTCTTGTCGAATTTGTTCGGACTCTGCGAGGGCTGGGCGCCGTCCTGCTGCTCACCCTTGCCGCCCTCGATGGCCTCTTGCTGCGCCGACGGACCGCCCGCCAGCTCGGCCTTCATCCGCTGGAGCTCCAGCTCTACATCCGTACCACCGGAGATCCGGTCCAGCTCGGCGGCGATGTCGTCCTTCGCCAGCCCCGAGTGGTCGTCCAGGGCGCCCGAGGCCAGCAGCTCGTCGATCGCGCCGGCGCGCGCCTGGAGCTGCGCGGTCTTGTCCTCGGCACGCTGGATGGCCATGCCGACGTCGCCCATCTCCTCGGAGATGCCCGAGAAGGCCTCCCCGATCCGGGTCTGCGCCTGCGCGGCCGTGTAGGTGGCCTTGATGGTCTCCTTCTTCGTACGGAAGGCGTCGACCTTGGCCTGAAGACGCTGGGCCGCGAGAGTGAGCTTCTCCTCCTCGCCCTGCAGCGTGGTGTGCTGCGTCTCCAGATCGCTGACCTGCTGCTGGAGGGCGGCACGACGGGACAGCGCCTCACGCGCCAGGTCCTCACGGCCGAGCGCCAGCGCCTTGCGG
Organism: Streptomyces sp. NPDC051217; assembly: GCF_044455465.1. NCBI lineage: Bacteria > Bacillati > Actinomycetota > Actinomycetes > Kitasatosporales > Streptomycetaceae > Streptomyces > Streptomyces sp. NPDC051217. Next base: position 42,230 of record NZ_JBITEV010000004.1, on the reverse strand, counting down.
CCCTGGTCCTCCAGCTTGGTGGACTGGCCCTGGAGCTGGTTCAGCTGCAGTTCCAGCCGCTTGCGCGACGTGGCCACATCGGCGACACCGCGCCGTACCTTCTGAAGCAGCTCAAGCTGCTTCTGGTACGAGTAGTCAAGGGTCTCGCGCGGATCCTCAGCCCTGTCCAGGGCCTTGTTGGCCTTCGCGCGGAAGAGCATCCCCATACGTTTCATCACACCGCTCATGGGCTTCGCGCGCCCCCTTCTGACGGACTCCGGATCCAGCACTCCAACAGAACCCACAGTACGGGCCCTGCCTCTATTACCGCACTGTTCGGGCACGGATGGGCTCATCCCCAAGGACGACTGGCCCCCATATCGCTCCGGCGCAGGGAGTAGGTGACCTTCGGGGGCAGTGGGCGCTTAGTCCCCTCTGCACCAGTACAGACGTCCGCCGTTGCCGGATCGTTCCCCTCGGGGGTGGGTCGCCCGCGCATCACCCCGTACCCTTGGGCTTTGTGTTCCGTAGCCGCTCCAAGGACGAGAAGGCGCCCACCGGCAAGGTGACGGCGGACCTCTCCACGCAGACCAGAGACCCGCAGGCCCCGAAGGGCCGCCCGACACCGAAGCGCAGTGAGGCCCAGACGCAGCGTCGTCGCGCCTCGACGACGCCGACCGACCGCAAGTCGGCGATGAAGAAGCAGCGTGAGGCGCGCCGTATCGATCTGGCGAAGCAGCGCGAGGCGCTGGCCAGCGGTGACGAGCGCTTCCTGCCGGCCCGCGACAAGGGCCCGGTGCGCCGCTTCGTCCGCGACTACGTGGACGCGCGCTTCTGCATGGCCGAGTTCTTCCTGCCCCTCGCGGTGATCATCCTCGTACTGAGCATGGTCCGCGTCGGTCAGCTGCAGAACATCGCGCTGCTGCTCTGGCTGGGCATCATCGTGCTGATCATCGTCGACTCCGTCGGCATCTGGATCCGGCTGAAGAAGCAGCTCGCGGAGCGGTTCCCGGACGAGTCCAAGCGCGGCGCCATCGCCTACGCCCTGATGCGTACGCTCCAGATGCGCCGGCTGCGCCTGCCCAAGCCGCAGGTCAAGCGCGGAGACAGGCCCTGAGCACTGGGGCATCCGGCTTCACGGGGGGCTCGGCGGGCTGGCTGGCCGGACTCGGCGGGCTGCGGAACATCGTCCGCCAGGAGCTCGTCTCACGTCAGCTCGACGAACAGCTGACCTCCCGCTACCCGGTCGGGCAGCGGCTGCGGGTCCTGGACGTCGGCATGGGTCAGGGCACCCAGGCGCTCCGGCTGGCGCGCGCCGGGCACACCGTGACCGGGCTGGAGTCCGATCCCGAGATGATGGCCTCGGCGCGTGAGTCGCTCGAAGCCGAACCCGCGGGGATCCGTGAGCGGGTCAGACTCGTCGAGGGCGACGGGCTCCAGACCGGGGTGCACTTCCTGCCGGGCAGTTTCGACGTGGTGCTCTGTCACGGCGTGCTGATGTACGTCGAGGAACCGGACGCCATGCTCGCGGGGCTGGCCAGGATGCTGGCACCCGGCGGGCTGCTCTCGCTCCTCGTACGGAACGCGGACGCGCTCGCCCTGCGGCCGGGGATCGCCGGGGACTGGGCGGGGGCGCTGGACGCCTTCGACTCCCCCACGTATACGAACAGGCTGGGCCTGCGGGTCCGCGCGGACCGGCTCTCGGCGCTGACGGCGACGCTCGCGGGAATCGCGGCGCCGCTGCACACCTGGTACGGGGTGCGCGTCTTCTCCGACAACATATCCAACGACGGGGACCTCCCTCCGGCGGCCGAACTGGAGCTGCTGCTGGCCGCCGAGGACCGGGCGGGACGTACGGAGCCGTACCGGAGGGTCGCCGCGCTGCTGCATCTGTGCGGCGTACGCGGGTGACTGACCGCGGCACCGCGCGGTGCCGGGACGGAGTCCGGTCACGCCGGCGGACCGGATCGTGGTGATGGAGGCGGGGAAGGTGCGGGCGGCGGGCACGCACGAGGAGCTGGTCCGGGAGGATCCTCTGTACGGAGAGCCGGCGGCGACGCAGTTCCCGGCGTCGGCCCGCTGAACCCGAAGCCTCCTCAAGGAGGCGGCGGGAGAGCGGTACGTCCCCGAGCGCCGGGCGGGTGGCCGGGCGCGCGAGGACGTACCCGCTGTCAGGTCTCGTCGGGCGCGCTCTCGGGATCGGCCTGAAGGCTCATCGGCCCGTAGATCTTGCTGCCGTCGTCGAACAGCGTCACCTGGTCGGCGCCGCCCTCCAGCAGCTCCTTCCAGGCCTCACCGATCCAGGACTCGGCGTCGCCCTGCGTGGTGAACTCCTCCGGTTCCACGGCCGGCTGGACCTCCGTCCCGTCGGCCTTCTCGAACCGCCACGTCCACGCCATGTCCGCCTCCAGGGGCCCGCCAAAATGATCTGTTTGCTGCCCGCAGCGTAGCCGGGCGCGCACCCAGCGCGGTGACACGGGAGGATCATCCGCGTGGAACTGACTCTGCTCGGTACCGGAGCTCCCGACGGACTGCCCCGTGCCCACTGCCCCTGCGCGTCCTGCGCGACCGCCCGCGGCCCCCTCGCGCGTGCGGCGACCGCGCTGCTCGTGGACGGGGCGGTGCTGCTCGACCTCACCCCGGGTGCGGCGCTCGCCGCCGCGCGGGCCGGGCACTCGCTGGCCGGTGTACGGCAGGTGCTGCTCACGCACCCGCACGAGGGGCCGGCCGTCGAACTGCCCGCCGGACTGCCGACGGCCGGACGGGTCGCCGACGGACGGGTGTTGACGCTGATCAGCGGGCACCGGGTGCGGGCGGTGCCGATGGACTCACCCGGTACGGGGTACGAGGTGACGGCCCCCGACGGCGAGCGGCTGCTGTATCTGCCGCCGGGTGGCGCACCGGCGGGGCTCCCGGCCGGCAACGGCGACGGGGAGGGGAATGGCCGCGGCGGGGGTCGCCCCGCGCGGGACGCCGGGCCCGCCCCGTACGACATGCTCCTCGCCGATGTGACCGGCCGCCCCGACGCCCTGGCCCGGCTGCGCGCCGCCGGATCGGTGGGGCCGGGCACCGACGTCATCGCCGTCCATATCGGCCACGACGTGCCGCCCGGCGCCGAGTTGGACCGCAGGCTGGCGGCGGTGGGCGCGCGGGCGGTGCCGGACGGGACGACGCTGACGGTCGGCGAGTACCACGACGGACCCGACCTGCCGCGCCGCACCCTGGTCACGGGCGGCGCGCGCTCCGGCAAGTCCGTGGAGGCCGAGCGGCGGCTGGCCGCCTTCCCCGGCGTGCTGTACGTCGCGACGGGCGGGGCCCGTGAGGGCGACCCGGAGTGGCGGGCCAGGGTCGCGGCGCACCGCGACCGCCGGCCGGGCTCCTGGCGGACCGCCGAGACCTGCGACCTCCTGCCACTGCTCACCGACGAGGGCCCGCCGCTGCTGATCGACTGCCTGTCGCTGTGGCTGACGGACGCGATGGACCGGGTGGGCGCCTGGGACGACGCGGCGTGGGCGGAGGGCGGCGAACAGGCGCTGCGCGGGCGGACGGACGAGCTGGTGGGCGCGGTGCGCGCGACGCGGCGCACAGTCGTGCTGGTGACGAACGAGGTCGGCTCCGGAGTCGTACCGGCGACGGCGTCGGGCAGGCGCTTCCGGGACGAGCTGGGCAGGCTGAACGCGGCGGTGGCGGCCGAGTGCGAACACGTCCTGCTGGTCGTGGCGGGCCAGGCCCTGAGCCTCCGCGACTGACAGCGGGCGGGCCGGTGTGAGCGGGCGGCCTGCCGGTACTGTTCGGCGAATGAGCTCGCTGAATCTCGACGACTTCTCCGATCTGATCGAGCGCCCCGACGGCGGTCTGCGGCGTGACGCCGAGGAACGCCGCGAGCGGCTGACCGTCCCGCCCGGTGCGCTGGGCCGGCTCGACGAGCTGGCCGAGTGGCTGTCGGCCGCCCAGGCCGCCGTGCCCGTCACCGCCATCGAGCGGCCGCGCGTGGTGCTCTTCGCTGGTGACCACGGTGTCGCCGCGCTCAATGTCTCGGCGCGACCCGCGGGCAGCGCGCATCTGTTGGTCCGCGCGGTGCTGGAGGGCGAGAGCCCCGTCGCCGTGCTGGCGCGCCGCACGGGGGTGCCGGTACGGATCGTGGACGCCGGTCTCGACTGCGATCCGGAGCTGCTTCCCACGGAGGTCGTACGCCACCGCGTACGGCGCGGCAGTGGGCGTATCGACGTCGAGGACGCGCTGACGATCGAGGAGGCCGAGCAGGCCGTGCGGCTCGGCATGGCGATCGCCGACGAGGAGGCCGACTCCGGCACGGACCTGGTCGTCCTCGGCGATCTGAGCGTCGGCGGTACGACTCCTGCCGCCGCCCTGATCGCGGCGCTGTGCGGCACGGACGCGTCCGTGGTCACGGGGCGCGGCGGTGCGGGGATCGACGACCTGGCGTGGATGCGCAAGTGCGCGGCGATCAGGGATTCCCTGCGCAGGGCGCGGCCGGTGCTCGGGGACCAGTTGGAGCTGCTGGCGACGGTGGGCGGTGCGGATCTGGCGGCGACGACCGGGTTCCTGCTGCAGAGCGCGGTGCGGCGGATGCCGGTGATTCTCGACGGCGTCGTCTCGGCGGCGTGCGCGCTGGTCGGCCAGCGGGCGGCGTTCCGGGCGCCGGACTGGTGGCTCGCGGGCCAGGTGAGCGGGGAGCCGGCGCAGGCGAAGGCGCTGGACCGGATGGCGATCAGTCCGCTGCTCGACCACGGGGTGGTCGTGGGCGAGGGGACGGGCGCGCTGCTGGCGCTGCCGATGGTGCAGGCCGCGGCGGCGCTCGCGGCGGAACTGCCCGAGCGGCCGGAGCCCGAGGCGGCGGCCAAGGCAGAGGCAGCGGCCGAGAGCGCGGGCATCGAGGACGTGACGTAGCGGGGCCGTTTCATGAGCGCCGCGCGCCGCGAGTGGCTCAGCGCGGCGGGTCGGGCGCGGCGGCCCGCTGCTCCAGTTCGTCGTCGGGGGCGCCGCCGATCCAGTTCTGGACGCGGCGGCGCGGCGCCGACCAGCGGCGGACGCGGCGGTACTCGCGCAGCGTCATCCGGGCGCGCGCCCGGTGGCGGCGCCGGTAGAAGCGGCGGGCCCAGACCGAGCACGGCCGGGCCAGTCTCAGCGCGCCGACGATCGCCACCGGGGGCACCAGCGTGCCCACGAGGGCCATCCACAGCTTCCCCTTGGACAGCGTGATCAGTACGAAGACGAAGCTGGAGCTGAGAGTCAGCAGCAGCGACGTCCGGTCCTGGCGTTCCTCCTCCGACAGCGAGTCGACGCCGAGGGGCGAGAAGCCGCTCAGGACGAGAAGGGCCAGCGCGGCGGCGAGGACGACGACCTCCACGCTCTGCCGGCCCTGCTCACTCCAGTACACGTCGTCCAGATGCAGGATCAGCGCGAACTCGTCGAGGACCAGACCGGCGCCGATACCGAAGATCACGGCGCACACGGCCGCCCCGACTCCGGACCTGGCGCTGCCGACCGCGCCGAAGCCGCCGACCACCATGAGCACCACTCCGGGCACCACGTGGTGAATGTGCGTCCCGCCGGACCCGATGTTCCCGAACGGCCCCTTCCCCGCCCGGATCAGCCGGGTGATCATCCGCGTGATCACGAAGGTCAGCACGAAGGAGGCCAGCACGAGCAGCATGGGGATCTTGCCCGGCTCGACGAAGTTCTGGTGGAACCAGGAACCCATGCCACCTGCCTCCGCTTTGACCTTTTTTGTACGCCTATGGGCAACTTACCGTCTGAACGCCCGCCGGACTCCCCACCCCGTCCCCGCTACCCTTCGCGCGATGAGCGCCCCACGTTCGACGCACGCGCCGGCCGACGGCATACGGTTCGCCTTCGGCACGCTCACCGCGCTCCCGGTCCGGGTCACCCGCTGGGACCGCGACGCCGCCCGTGCCGGGATGCTGGCGGCGCCGCTGGCCGGTCTCGTCGTCGGCCTCTGCGCCGCCGCCGCGGGCGGCGGACTGCTCCTGGCGGGCTCCGGGCCGCTGCTCGCCGCCGTGGCCACCACCGCCGTCCCCGCCGCGCTCACCCGGGGCCTGCATCTCGACGGTCTCGCCGACACCGCCGACGGGCTCGGCAGCGCGAAACCGGCCGAGGACGCGCTGCGGATCATGAAGCAGTCGGACATCGGGCCGTTCGGCGTGATCACCCTGCTGTTCGTCCTGCTGGCGCAGGTGGCCGCGCTGACCGAGCTGTACGACGAGGGCTGGGCGTACGGCGCCGCCGCCGCCGTCCTCGCGGGCGTCACCGCGCGGCTCGCCCTCACGCTGGCCGCGCGTACGGGCGTACCGCCCGCGCGGCCCGACGGGCTGGGCGCCGCCGTGGCGGGTTCCGTGCCCGCGCGGGCAGCCGTGCCGGCGTCGCTGCTCGTGGCGGCGGTCGCCGCGGCGGCGTGCGGCGGCCTGTTCGGCGCCTACGGCGCCCTGCACCACACGCTGGCCCTCGCGGCCGGTCTCGGCGCCGCCCAGTTGCTGCTCGCTCACTGCGTGCGCCGCTTCGGCGGCGTCACGGGCGACGTCTTCGGCGGCCTCGCCGAGACGGCGGCGACCGCGACTTTGATCGTCCTGACCCTGGGGTGACGGCCCTTCGACCGGCGCCCGCCACAAGGCTCCTGACGGTGTGTCAGCTCCGGCTTCGCCGGTCGGGGCCGACCGGCGCCGCGACTGATGGTGAACACCGCGCGTAGGCTCGTTCCCGGTGCTCCGCGGGCCGAATTACGATGCGGTGGGCACGGCCGGCCCTGCGAACGACCGGCTTCCGCCGAATGAACTTCTATGGAAGCGAGATTTCACCACCGTGACTGCTCTCACTCTCAGCACAGCCGGCGCGGCGACATTGCGCGCCGACGCGATCGTCGTCGGCGTCGCCAAGGGAGCCAAGGGACCGGCCGTCGCGCCGGGCGCCGAGGCCGTGGACAAGGCGTACGACGGCAAGCTCGCCTCCGTCCTGGAGTCCCTCGGCGCCACGGGTGCCGAGGGCGAGGCGACCAAGCTCCCGGCGCCGTCCGGCCTCAAGGTCCCGATCGTCATCGCGGTCGGCCTCGGCGCCGCCCCGGAGAAGGACGAGGCGTACGGCGCCGAGACCCTCCGCCGGGCCGCCGGTGTCGCCGCCCGTACCCTCTCCGGTGCCAAGAAGGCCGCGTTCGCGCTGCCCGTGGAGGCAGCCGAGGACCTCGCGGCCGTCGCGGAGGGCGCGCTGCTCGGCGCGTACGCCTTCACCGCGTACCGCGGCACCGAGAAGACCGCCAAGTCCGCCGGCGGCAAGGGCGACAGCGGTGTGAAGCAGCCGCTCGGCGAGGTCACGCTGCTCGGCGGCAAGCCCCGCGACAAGGCGCACAAGGCGGCCGTCGAGCGCGCGATCTCCCTGACCGAGGAGATCAACCGCGCCCGCGACCTCATCAACACCCCGCCGAACGACCTGTATCCGGAGACCTTCGCCGCGATCGCCACCGCGGCCGGCAAGGAGCACGGCGTCAAGGTCCAGGTCACCGACGAGAAGGCGCTCGTCAAGGGCGGCTACGGCGGCCTCCTCGGCGTCGGCCAGGGCTCGGAGCACGGCCCGCGCCTCGTACGCCTGGAGTACACGCACGCCAAGGCGAAGAAGACGATCGCCCTGGTCGGCAAGGGCATCACCTACGACTCGGGCGGCATCTCGCTCAAGCCGCCGGGCCACAACGAGACGATGAAGTGCGACATGAGCGGCGCCGCGGCGGTCTTCGCCGCCGTCGTGTCGGCCGCCCGCCTCGGCCTCCAGGTCAACGTGACCGGCTGGCTCGCGCTGGCCGAGAACATGCCGTCGGGCACCGCGACGCGCCCCGGCGACGTCCTGCGCATGTACAGCGGCAAGACCGTCGAGGTCCTGAACACCGACGCCGAGGGGCGGCTCGTCCTCGCGGACGCGATCACCCGCGCCTCGGAGGAGAAGCCCGACGCGATCATCGACGTGGCCACGCTGACCGGGGCCATGGTCGTGGCGCTGGGCAGCCGGACCTTCGGCATCATGTCGAACGACGAGGCCTTCCGTACCTCCGTGCACGAGATCGCCGAGGAGGTCGGCGAGGCGTCCTGGCCGATGCCGCTGCCGACCGAGCTGCGCAAGGGCATGGACTCCCCCACCGCCGACATCGCGAACATGGGTGAGCGCATGGGCGGCGGCCTGGTCGCGGGGCTGTTCCTCAAGGAGTTCGTGGGCGAGGGCATCACCTGGGCGCACCTCGACATCGCCGGCCCGGCCTTCCACGAAGGCGCCCCGTACGGCTACACGCCGAAGGGCGGCACGGGCTCGTCGATCCGCACGCTCGTCAAGCTCGCCGAGCGCACCGCCGCGGGCGACCTGGGCTGATCACGGAGCGCCGCTGACCCGCGGCCGGCCCCGGCCGCCCAAGGGGAATGCGTGACCCGCCGCGCTGGTTCCGGTCGAGTGCTGGGGCAGCGGGGCGGGCCGTTCCGCCCCCGGCGAGAAGCGCCGTCACGCCGGCCGTCCGCACGAGCCTCCTGAGGGGGGCCGTCCCCCGGTTGAGTGCGCGGCCGCATCCGTACGGAGAGCGCGTCGCGCGTGTACGACATGCGTACGGTGTGTGTACGGGCATCCGCACGAGCACCCGTACGAGTCAGTAACCCCTGATGACGGTCGGCCGGCCGTCTCAGACCCCGGCCCCGCGTCCCGTCGCCCTCCGACAAGTGCGAGGATGGGTTCTCGGCAGGACAGGGCCCCCACCACAGGGCCGACGAAACAGCGGCCGAACACCAGCCGCCGCCCGGTCATCGACCGCGCCCGGCGCACATGCATGGAGGACGTGACGTGGCGAACGACGCCAGCACCGTTTTCGACCTAGTGATCCTCGGCGGCGGTAGCGGCGGTTACGCCGCGGCGCTGCGCGGAGCGCAGCTGGGCCTGGACGTCGCCCTGATCGAGAAGAACAAGCTCGGCGGCACCTGCCTGCACAACGGCTGCATCCCCACGAAGGCCCTGCTGCACGCCGGCGAGATCGCCGACCAGGCGCGCGAGGCCGACCAGTTCGGTGTCAAGGCCACCTTCGAGGGCATCGACATCGCGGGGGTCCACAAGTACAAGGACGAGGTCGTCTCCGGCCTCTACAAGGGCCTCCAGGGCCTGATCGCCTCCCGCAAGGTGACCTACATCGAGGGCGAGGGCCGGCTCTCGTCGCCGACCTCCGTCGACGTCGACGGACGCCGCGTCCAGGGCCGTCATGTCCTGCTCGCCACCGGCTCCGTACCGAGGTCGCTGCCCGGCCTGGAGATCGACGGCCGGCGGATCATCTCCTCGGACCACGCGCTGAAGCTGGACCGCGTCCCGCAGTCGGCGATCGTCCTCGGCGGCGGCGTCATCGGCGTGGAGTTCGCCTCGGCGTGGAAGTCCTTCGGCACGGACGTCACCGTCATCGAGGGCCTCAAGCACCTCGTACCGGTCGAGGACGAGAACAGCTCCAAGCTCCTGGAGCGCGCGTTCCGCAAGCGCGGCATCAAGTTCAACCTCGGCACCTTCTTCGACAAGGCCGAGTACACGCAGGACGGTGTGCGCGTCACGCTGGCCGACGGCAAGACCTTCGAGGCGGAGGTGCTGCTGGTCGCGATCGGCCGCGGCCCGGTCTCGGAGGGCCTCGGCTACGAGGAGCAGGGCGTCGCGATGGACCGCGGCTTCGTGCTCGTGGACGAGTACATGCGGACGAACGTGGAGACGATCTCGGCCGTCGGTGACCTCGTCCCGACGCTCCAGCTCGCGCACGTCGGCTTCGCCGAGGGCATCCTCGTCGCGGAGCGGCTGGCGGGCCTGCAGACCGTCCCCGTCGACTACGACGGCGTGCCCCGGGTGACGTACTGCCACCCCGAGGTCGCCTCCGTCGGTATCACCGAGGCCAAGGCCAAGGAGATCTACGGTGCGGACAAGGTCGTCGCTCTGAAGTACAACCTGGCGGGCAACGGCAGGAGCAGGATCCTGAAGACCGCGGGCGAGATCAAGCTCGTCCAGGTCAAGGACGGTGCTGTGGTCGGCGTCCACATGGTCGGTGACCGTATGGGCGAGCAGGTCGGCGAAGCACAGCTGATCTACAACTGGGAGGCTCTGCCGGCCGAGGTCGCGCAGCTCATCCACGCGCACCCGACGCAGAACGAAGCCCTCGGTGAGGCCCATCTGGCCCTGGCCGGCAAGCCGCTCCACTCCCACGACTGATGCGTCAGTCCGGGCGCGACGACCTTTACCTCACTTCCCCTCGCCCGGCGCTCCGCGCCGGCTGGGGAGATCCCACCGTTAGGAGCAACTGAGACCATGGCGGTTTCCGTAACCCTGCCGGCGCTCGGCGAGAGCGTCACCGAGGGCACTGTCACCCGCTGGCTGAAGGCCGAGGGCGAGCGCGTGGAGGCCGACGAGCCGTTGCTCGAGGTCTCCACGGACAAGGTCGACACCGAGATCCCGGCGCCCGCCGCCGGGGTCCTGGCGTCGATCAAGGTCGCCGAGGACGAGACGGTCGAGGTCGGCGCCGAGCTGGCCGTGATCGACGACGGCTCCGGTGGCGAGGCGGCCCCCGCGGCGCCGCAGCAGGCCGCGGCTCCGGCCGAGCCCGCGCCGGCCCCCGTCCAGGAGGCCCCGGCGGCCCCCGCGCCCGAGGCTCCGGCACCCGCGCCGGCTTCCGAGGCTCCGGCCGGCGGCTCCGCCGCGGGCACGGACGTCACCCTCCCGGCGCTCGGCGAGAGCGTCACCGAGGGCACCGTCACCCGCTGGCTCAAGGAGGTCGGCGAGGCGGTCGAGGCCGACGAGCCGCTGCTTGAGGTCTCGACGGACAAGGTCGACACCGAGATTCCCGCCCCGGTCTCCGGTGTGCTTCTGGAGATCGTGGTCGGCGAGGACGAGACCGCCGAGGTCGGCGCGAAGCTGGCCGTGATCGGCGCCGAGGGTGCCGCTCCCGCCGCCGCCCCCGCACCGGCTCCGGCGGCGCCCGCCGCCGCTCCGGCGCCTGCCCCCGCACCGGCGCCGGCGCCTGCTCCTGCTCCCGCGCCTGCTCCCGCGCCCGCACCGAAGCAGGAGGCCCCGGCGCCCGCGCCGGCCCCCGCTCCCGCCCCGTCGCCGCCCGCCGCCACGGCCGCTCCTTCCGCCCCAGCCGCCGCTCCCGGCGACGACGGCGCGTATGTGACGCCGCTCGTGCGCAAGCTCGCCGCCGAGAACGGGGTCGACCTGGCCTCGGTCAAGGGCACCGGCGTCGGTGGCCGTATCCGTAAGCAGGACGTCGTCGCCGCCGCGGAGGCCGCCAAGGCCGCCGCCCAGGCGGCTCCGGCACCCACGGCCGCCCCTGCCCCCGCCGCGTCGAAGGCCCCCAAGCTGGAGGTCTCCCCGCTGCGTGGCCAGACGGTCAAGATGCCGCGCATGCGCAAGGTCATCGGCGAGAACATGATGAAGGCGCTGCACGGCCAGGCTCAGCTGACGTCGGTCGTCGAGGTCGACATCACGAAGCTGATGAGGCTGCGCGCGCAGGCCAAGGAGTCCTTCGCCGCCCGTGAGGGCGTGAAGCTCTCCCCGATGCCGTTCTTCGTCAAGGCCGCGGCCCAGGCGCTGAAGGCGTACCCGGTCGTCAACGCCCGTATCAACGAGGACGAAGGCACCATCACGTACTTCGACTCGGAGAACATCGGCATCGCCGTGGACTCCGAGAAGGGGCTGATGACGCCGGTCATCAAGGGCGCGGGCGACCTGAACCTCGCCGGCATCGCGAAGAAGACCGCCGAGCTGGCGGGCAAGGTCCGCGGCAGCAAGATCACGCCGGACGAGCTGTCCGGGGCGACCTTCACCATCAGCAACACCGGTTCGCGCGGCGCCCTGTTCGACACGATCATCGTGCCCCCGAACCAGGTCGCCATCCTGGGCATCGGCGCGACGGTCCGCCGTCCGGTGGTCATCAACCACCCGGACCTCGGCGAGACCATCGCGGTGCGCGACATGGTCCACGTCGTGCTCTCCTACGACCACCGCCTGGTGGACGGCGCGGACGCCGCCCGTTACCTGGTCGCGGTCAAGGCGATCCTGGAGGCGGGCGAGTTCGAGGTCGAGCTCGGCCTCTAGTTCGCACCCGGCACATGTCACGACGGCGCCCCCGCCCGGAGAGATCCGGTCGGGGGCGCCGTCGCGTGCGCGAACAGCCGAGTCCTCGTCGTGTACGGGAACGTACCGCCCCATCTCCCCCGCGTGGATGCGGTGTTGCCCCCGAGTGAGGGACCGCACGCGAAGCGCGTAACAGCGGGCGCGCGCCCCTGAGCACAGTCCCGCAAGCCGTCCTGGCGAGCAGCCCGCCGCCTACGGCCACCCCCGAGCCATGACCGATCAGCGCGCCCCAAGAGGGGTAACCTCGGCCTCGGTCACCCGAAGGAGCACCGACATGATCCCGCCCGTCGTCCAGTCACTGCGCGAGCAGATCCGCGAGCACATCGTGGAAGGCATCGTCAGTGGACGCTGGAAGCCGGGTGAGCGGATCGTCGAGCGGCGGATCGCGACCGAGCTGGCCGTCAGCCAGACGCCCGTGCGCGAGGCGCTGCGCGAGCTGGAGTCGTTGCGGCTGATCGAGTCCGCGCCGAACAAGGGCGTGCGGGTACGGAATCTGACCGCCGCGGACCTTGAGGAGAGCTACCCGGTACGGGCCGGTCTGGAGCAGATCGCGGCCGAGCTGGCCGCCGAGCGGCTGGCGGAGGACACCACCGCCCTGGAGCCGCACGTGACGGCGCTGTACGAGGCCGACCGGCGGGCCGACGGGACGGCGCAGGTGCGCCACACCGTCGACTTCCACCGCGAGCTGGTGCGCGCCGCGGGGAACAGCGTGCTGCTGCACACCTGGGAGGGGCTCGGCATCGAGGTCTTCACCGCGCTGTCGATCCGGTGGCTCGGCACTGTCCAGCAGTCGTACGCCGAGGAGCACCAGGAGCTGGTCGAGGCCTTCCACCGGCGCGATCCCCTCATCGGCGCACTGGTGAAGGACCACGTGCTCGGATGCGCGCCGCGCGCCTGAACCGGTGCCCGGTTCATGCCGCTTTACGGCGTCACCGCGTGCCCCACCTTGGGGCACTGAATGCCATTTTCTTCAGATCGTGAAATTTCCCTGTCAAATCTTTGATCGATCATCGATCAGCGATTTACAGTCGACATTGGGCTGCACCCAGCCCATCGCCCTGTCCTGCCAGACAAGGCTCCTCCGCAACTCTTCACCACCTCCTCCAGTTGGCCGGAAGGCGGCGACCATGCCCAACCCCGTAGGCAAGCTTCCGAGCGAGCTGGACCAGCTCCCGGACCGCGACGCCGAGGAAACCGCCGAATGGGCGGCCTCTCTCGACGCCGTCACCGAGCATGCGGGCCCGCACCGTGCGGCGTACCTGATGCGGCGCACGCTCCAGCACGCCGAGAGCGCCGGGGTCCCGGTGCCCGCTCTGCTGGAGACGGACTATCTCAACACCATCCCGACCGCCGCCGAGCCCGCCTTCGACGGCGACGAGGCGATGGAGTCCCGGATCGCCGGCTGGAACCGCTGGAACGCCGCGGCGATGGTCACCCGTGGCGCGCGCTTCGGTGTCGGCGGCCACATAGCCACATTCGCCTCCGCCGCCTGGCTCTACGAGACGGGCTTCAACCACTTCTTCCGCGGCAAGGAGGGGGAAGGCTCCGGCGACCAGCTCTACATCCAGGGCCATGCCTCCCCCGGCATCTACGCCCGCGCGTTCCTCGACGGCCGCCTCACCGAGGAGCACCTCGACAACTTCCGCCAAGAGGCGGGCGGCAAGGGCCTCCCCTCCTACCCGCATCCCCGGCGGCTGCCCTGGCTGTGGGAGTTCCCCACGGTCTCCATGGGCCTCGGCCCCCTCTCCGCGATCTACCAGGCGCGCTTCAACCGCTACCTGACGAACCGCGGGATCAAGGACACGTCCTCCTCCCACGTATGGGCGTTCCTCGGCGACGGCGAGATGGACGAGCCCGAGTCGACGGCGGCACTCGCCCTGGCGGCCCGCGAAGGGCTCGACAACCTCACCTTCGTCATCAACTGCAACCTCCAGCGCCTCGACGGTCCCGTCCGCGCGAACTTCAAGATCGTGCAGGAGCTGGAGTCCCAGTTCCGCGGCGCGGGCTGGAACGTCATCAAGTCGCTGTGGGGCTCCGCCTGGGACGAGCTGTTCGCGCTCGACACCACGGGCGCCCTCGTACGGAGGCTGCGCGCCGTACCGGACGCGCAGTTCCAGACGTACGCGACCCGCGACGTGGCGTACATCCGTGAGCACTTCTTCGGCGCCGAGCCCGCGCTCGTCGAGATGGCGAAGCTGCTCACGGACGCGAAGATCGACGAGTGCTTCCACTCCTCGCGCGGGGGACACGAGGCCCGCAAGGTGTACGCGGCCTACCGCGCGGCGCTCGCCCACAAGGGCGCGCCGACCGTGGTCCTCGCGCAGACGGTGAAGGGCTACACGCTCGGCACCGGCTTCGAGTCGCGCAACGCCAACCACCAGATGAAGAAGCTCTCCGGCGAGCAGTTCCGCACCATGCGGGACCTGCTGGAACTTCCCATCCCGGACGCGAAGCTGAACGAAGAGCTGGTGCCGTACTGGCACCCCGGCGCCGACTCCCCCGAGGTCCGCTATCTGCAGGAGCGGCGTGCCGAGCTCGGCGGGCCCGCCCCGGCCCGCCGAGTGCATGCCGTCGCCCTGCCCGAACCGTCCGAGAAGGCGTTCCAGAGCGTCTACAAGGGCTCCGGCAAGCAGTCGGTCGCCACGACCATGGCGTTCGTCCGGCTGGTGAAGGACCTGATGCGGGACAAGGAGACCGGCAGGCGCTGGGTCCCGATCGTCCCGGACGAGGCGCGTACGTTCGGTATGGAGGCGCTGTTCCCGTCGGCGGGCATCTACTCGCCGCTGGGTCAGACGTACGACCCGGTCGACCGTGACCAGATCATGTACTACAAGGAGGCCAAGGACGGCCAGATCCTCAACGAGGGGATCACCGAGGCCGGTTCGATGGCCGACTTCATCGCCGCCGCCACGTCGTACGCGACGCACGGCGAGACGATGATCCCGTTCTACATCTTCTACTCGATGTTCGGCTGGCAGCGCACGGGCGACCAGATGTGGCAGCTCGCCGACCAGCTCGGCAAGGGTTTCATCGTCGGCGCGACGGCCGGCCGTACGACCCTGACGGGCGAGGGCCTCCAGCACGCGGACGGCCACTCGCACCTGCTCGCGGCGACGAACCCGGCCTCGCTCAACTACGACCCGGCGTTCGCGTACGAGATCGCGGTCATCGTCAAGGACGGTCTGCGGCGGATGTACGGCCCGGCGCGCCCTGGCGAGGACTCGAACGTCTTCTACTACCTGACCGTCTACAACGAGCCCATGCCGCAGCCCGCCATGCCCGAGGGCGTGGAGGAGGGCATCGTCAAGGGGCTGTACCGCTTCAAGGAGGGCGTGCCCGCCAGGGCGGACTCGCCGCGGCTCCAGCTCCTCGCCTCCGGCACGGCCATCCACTGGGCTCTTGAGGCCCAGCGGATGCTCGCCGACGAGTGGGGTGTCACGGCGGACGTCTGGTCGGCGACGTCCTGGGGCGAGCTGCGCAGGGACGCGCTGGAGTGCGACGAGGCGCTGCTGCGCGGCGAGCAGCGCACGCCGTACGTGACGCGCGCCCTGGACGGGGCGCCGGGACCGGTGCTGGCCGTCAGCGACTGGATGCGCCAGGTGCCGGACCAGATCAGCCAGTGGGTCGAGCAGGACTACTCCTCCCTCGGTACGGACGGCTTCGGCCTGTCCGACACCCGTGAGGCGGCCCGAAGGCACTTCGGCGTCGACGCCGGGTCGGTCACGGTCGCGGCGCTGGCGCAGCTCGCGCGGCGCGGCGAGGTGCCCGCGTCGGCGGTCAAGGAAGCGCGGGAGCACTACGGCCTCTGAGCCGAGCGAGGCGACACGTCCTCTGCGAGGAAGCTGAGGAAGCGGGGTGGGGGGGGCCCCCCCCCCCCCCCCCCCCCCCCCCCCCCACCGCCCCCCCCCCCCCCCCCCCCCCCCCCCCCCCCCCCCCCCCCCCCCCCCCCCCCCCCCCCCCCCCCTAC
>NZ_JBITEV010000004.1:0-26127 GCF_044455465.1 Streptomyces sp. NPDC051217 | reverse complement strand
GGCGCCGGGGGGGGGGCGCCGCGCGCGGGGGGCCCCGGCCCGCTCCGCCCCGCGGGGGGCCCCCCGGGGGGGGCCGGGGGGGGGGCGCCGGGGGGGGGGCCCCCCCCCCCCCCCCCCCCCCCCCCGCTTCCTCATGAGGTCACGTCCACGGCGGGCTTGACCCTGACACCGTGTGAAGCAGTGCAGTAGGGGACGTCATGTTCACCATCGGAGACTTCGCCAGGTACGGCCGTGTGTCGGCCCGCATGCTGCGTCATTACGACGCGATCGGGCTGCTGCGTCCCTCCCGGACCGACCCGCACAGCGGCTACCGCTACTACGCGGCGGCCCAGCTCAACCGGATCATCGCCCTGAAGGATCTCGGCTTCACACTCCAGCAGGTGTGGGAGATCCTGGAGGACCGCGTGAACTCGGACGAGCTGCGCGGGATGCTGACGCTGCGGCGGGCCGAGCTGGAGGCCGCGATGGCGGCGGCAGCCGCCACGCTGGTCCAGGTCGAGGCGAGGCTCCGGTCGATCGAGAGCGAGGGGCGTATGCCCACCGAAGACGTCGTCGTCAAGAACGTTCCAACGGTACGGGTGGCCGAACTGTCCGCCGTGGCCGCCACCTACGAACCCCAGGACATCGGGCCTGTCATCGGTCCTCTGTACGAGGAGCTGTTCCGGCGCCTCGGGGCGGCCGGTGTGGCCCCGACGGGCCCCGGCGTCGCCCGCTACGAGGACGCCCCCGAGGGGAACGGCGCGGTTGTCGTCCACGCGGGAGTGGTGGTCGCCGCCGACCCGGCGCCGGGCCACGACTTCGAGATCCTGGACCTGCCTCCGATCGAGCGGGCCGCGACGATCGTGCACCGGGGTTCGATGGACACGATCATGCCGACGGCGCAGATCCTGGCCCGCTGGATGGACACGGGCGGCCACCGCTCGGCGGGCTACGCGCGCGAGGTCAACCTCGAATGCCCGGCGGACAAGGACAAATGGGTGACGGAGCTCCAGGAGCCTCTCGCCTAGCAGGTCCGCCCGGCCCGTGGCGGCGTCCGTGGACAATGGATCCATGCGCGCTGCCCGGCTGATCAAGATGGTGCTGCTCCTCCAGGCGCGGCCCTCCATGACCGGGGCCGAGCTGGCGCGGGAGCTGGAGGTGTCCGAGCGCACCGTCACGCGCGACGCCCTGGCCCTCTCGGAGGCCGGAGTGCCGGTCTACGCGGACCGGGGGCGTTCGGGCGGCTACCGGCTCGTGGGCGGCTACCGTACGCGCCTCACGGGCCTGGCACGGGGCGAGGCGGAGGCCCTGTTCCTCTCGGGGCTGCCGAACGCGCTCCGTGAGATGGGCCTGGAGGACGCCGCGTCCGCCGCCCGCCTGAAGGTGTCGGCGGCGCTGCTCCCCTCCCTGCGCGGGGCGTCGGACTCGGCGGCGCAGCGTTTCCACCTCGACGCGCCGGGCTGGTACAACGAGCCCGAGACGCCGCAGTGGCTGCCCGCCGTCGCCGAGGCCGTCTGGGACGACCGCACCGTCGTCGCCCGCTACCGGCGCCAGGACGCCGAGGTGGAGCGGGAGTTGGCGCCGTACGGACTCGTGCTCAAGGCGGGCGTCTGGTATCTCTGTGCCCGCGTCGACGCGTCCCTCCGGGTCTATCGGATCGACCGCTTCACGGAGGTCACGCTCCGCGACGAACGCTTCGAGCGGGACGAGTCCTTCGACCTGCCCGCCTTCTGGGACGAGCGGGCCGCGCAGTTCGCCCGGTCGATCCTCCGTACGGCGGTGGTCCTCCGGCTCTCCCCCGACGGCCTGCGCCGACTGCCGTACATGACCGACCGGGCCTCGGCCCAGGAGGCCGCCGACGCGGCCGGCCCCCCGGACGAGGACGGCTGGACGACGCTCACGCTGCCGGTCGAGTCGGCCGACGTGGCCTTCTCCCAGCTCTTCGGCCTCGGGCCGGAGTTGGAGGTGCTGGAGCCGGCGGAGCTGCGTTCCCGCTTCGCCGACTCGGCCGACCGCACCGCGCGTCTCTACCGGTAGCCGTCCATGGCGATCTCCGTGCCGGGTGCCGCCGCCTCGGCCGCCATGTAGGCCCACACGTCCGGCCGGCTGCCGTCCACGTCCGTGACTCCGTACTCCTTCGCCAACTGCCCGCTGGAGAGCGCCTGCCCGGCCCAGCGCTCCCGCTCCGGGTCGGCGACCAGCGCCGCGACTCCCCGCCCCAGATACACCGGCGTCTCCGAGAGCGCGAAGTGCCGCTCGATCTTGATTCCGTCCCGCCAGTTCTTCTCGGTGATGCCGAAGCCGTCCAGCATCTCCTCGGAGCGCAGGAAGCCGGGCGTGACGGCCACCGCCGTGCCGCCCACCCCCTTCAGCTCCTCGGCCAGCAGATAGGCCATCCGGATCGGGGCGTTCTTGGCGAGGTCGTAGTAGAAGTTCTCGCGCGGCTTCCGGTTCGACTCGGCGGTGCCGTCGGTGACCTCGACGACCAGGCCCCCCGGCCGCCGTACGAGCAGCGGGAGCGCGAGAGCGCTGGTGATCAGATGGGTCTTCACCCCGAGGTCGAGCATCCGCAGCCCGCGCTCCAGGTCGAGGTCCCACACGGGGGTGTTGAAGTCGAGAAGCTTGTTCCCGCCCCACACGTCGTTGACCAGCACATCCAGCCGGCCCTGCTCCCGGTCGATCCGCTCCACCAGATCCCGTACCCGCTCGGCCTCCAGATGGTCGGTCGGTACGGCGATGCCCTCGCCGCCCGCGCGGGTGACCAGTTCGGCGGTCTCCTCGATGGTCTCCGTCGCCCGCCCCACCTCGCTGACCCGCTCGCGCGTGGTGCGCCCCGTCACGTACACGGTCGCCCCGGCGGCGCCCAGCTCCACGGCGATCGCGCGGCCCGCGCCCCGGGTGGCCCCGGCCACCAGCGCGATCTTCCCTGTCAGTGGCTTGTCGCGGTTGTCGGTCATCAGGCGGTTCCCTCTCTCTGTCGGTCTCTCCCTGTGACCGTTCCACGGAAAGGAGACATCTTCTGTCCGGCTTCCACCGGCCGACTCCGTTCGGCCGCCCGGCGCGGATCTCGCCCGCTTTCCGCGCTCCGCGTGCGCCGCCCTCCGGCAAGCACGATGCTGTACCCGTGACCGACGAGACGGAGTTCTGGGAGATCATCGACGCCACGCGCGACGCGGCCGACGGTGACCCCGACGAGCACGCCGATCTCCTCGTGGAGAGGCTGCTCCAACTGGACCCCGACTCGGTCCTGGACTTCGCCCGGCACTTCGAGACCCGCTACAACCGCGCGTACCAATGGGACCTGTGGGCCGCCGCCGCGATTCTGCTCGGTGGCGCGAGCGACGACGCGTTCGACTACTTCCGCTGCTGGCTCATCGGCCAGGGCCGGGAGGTCTTCGAGGGCGCGGTGCACGATCCGGACAGCCTCGCGGACCTGATCGGCGAGTTCGACGAGGAGATCGACGGCGACGGCGAGGACCTGGGCTACGCGGCCGACGAGGCGTACGAACAGCTCACCGGCGCCGTCGCGCCCGACCTTGGCGTCGGCCCGCAGGCCCCGGAGCCCGAGGGCACGCCGATCGACTTCGAGGACTCCCAGGCACTCGCCGACCGGCTTCCCCGCCTCTGGGAGCGGTTCGGCGTCGACTGACGCCCGCGCCCCTGCCTCAGACGTCCAGCGAACGGCCCATGAGCACGTCATCGACGTACCGCTTGTCCAGGAGGAACTCCCCCGGCAGCACGCCCTCCACGACGAAGCCCTCCGACTCGTAGAGCGCACGCGCCGGCTTGTTGTGCCCGAGCACCCGCAGCGTCATCCGCACCGCGCCCTCACCGCGCGCCTTCTCCATCGCCGCGCGCAGCAGCCGCCGCGCCACACCTTGGCCGCGCGCCCACTCGTACACGGCGAGCCCCTGGATCTGCCGGACATGCGCGTTGCAGGCGAGCGGGGTGGGCGGCACCAGCCGGAGGTAGCCGGCGTTCCTGCCGTCGATCTCCGCGATCAGATAGTCCCGCGGCCGGTGACGCGCGTCGAAGAACGGCTCGAACGGCGGCTCCTGCCTGGGCGTCACCGCGTGCAGAGTCGACCACGTGTCGTGGTCGAGGCGGCTCAGGGCTTCGTCGTCCGACGGCAGAGCGCCACGTATGAGGGGTTCCGGCATACCGGAAACTGTCCCATGTGGGCCGGTACCGGCAGGATGGTTTTCATGAGGATCGCGATCACCGGCTCCACCGGGCTCATCGGCACGGCGCTCACGCGCTCCCTGCGCTCCGACGGGCACGAGGTGGTCCGCCTGGTCCGGCACCCGTCCCGCGCGGGAGACGAGGTCGAGTGGGACCCCGTGCGCCAGTACGTGGACGTGAGCGGACTGTACGGCTGCGAGGCCGTCGTCCATCTCGCGGGCGCGGGGGTCGGAGAGCACCGGTGGACCAAGGCGTACAAGCAGAAGATCAGGGACAGCCGGGTCCTCGGTACGGCGGCGATCGCCGAGGCCGTGGCGTCCCTCGACACCCCGCCGAAGGTCCTGGTGTGCGGTTCGGCCGTCGGCTTCTACGGCGACACGGGCGACCGCCCGGTGGACGAGTCGGCACCGCCCGGCGAGGGCTTCCTGCCCTCCGTGTGCGTCGAGTGGGAGGGGGCGGCGGCCCCGGCGTCGGAGGCGGGCGTACGGACGGTGTTCGGCCGCACGGGGCTCGTCGTGGCCCGCGAAGGCGGCGCGTGGGGGCGGCTGTTCCCGATCTTCCGGGCGGGGCTGGGCGGCCGGCTGGGCGACGGGCGGCAGTACTGGAGCTTCATCTCCCTGCACGACCACGTGGCGGCGCTGCGGCATCTGATCGACGCGGAGTCCCTGTCGGGCCCGGTGAATCTCACGGCCCCGGAGCCGGTGACGAACCGCGAGGTCACGGCGGCGATGGGCCGCGTACTGCACCGCCCGACGGTCTTCACGGTACCGCCGGTGGCGCTGCGGGTGGCGCTGGGCGGGTTCGCGGAGGACGTGCTGGGCAGCCAACGGGTGCTGCCGGGGCGGCTGCTGGAGTCGGGGTTCACGTTCGCGTTCCCCAAGATCGACGAATCGATCGCGGCGGCGGTTCGCGTGTAGCGGGTGCGCCGCCGGGCGGACCCGGCGACGGCAACCGCCGGACGGCACCCCGCGTGCGCCCCGTACGCACCGATGCCCCCGCCACTGCGCGACTGCGAACGGCCGGTTCCCTTCCTAGTCTCGACCCGCACTCGGGTATTCCCTGAGTGGGGCGGGGCACCAGCCCCCCGGACCGTACAGCCGCGCCGACCTCGGGGAGGGGCACGTGCTCACCACTGAACATCACGCGGACGTCGTCATCATTGGCGCCGGAATCGCAGGACTGTCCGCAGCTCATCAGCTCACCCGCGCCGGCGTAACAGTCACCGTCCTGGAGGCCGCCCCTTACATCGGCGGCAGGATGGCCACCGACCACCTCGACGGCTTCCGGCTCGACCGCATCGGCCAGTTGCTGAACACCTCGTACCCGGAACTGCTCCGCACACCCGCGCTGACGAACGCCGCACTACGGCTGTTCTCGCCGGGCGTGCTCGTCCACAGCGAGGGACGGCACCACCGCGCGGGCGTCACCGTCAGCGCGGGGAGCGCGCGGGGCGCACTCACCGCCGCACGCGCCCTGGCAAGCGCCCCACGCGCCAGGACGGCACGGAGCCGCGTCCCGGGCGGCGCCAGGGCCGCCCGGCTCAGCTCCCGCCCCCCGCTGGGCAACGCGCTCGACCAGGCCCGCCTCCACGCGGCCTTCGGCCGCCTCGCGACGACGCCGGTGAACCGACTGCTGGCCCGCCCCGAACGCCCCGCCCTCGCCGCGCTGTCCGCGCGCGGACTGCCCGCGCGGACGGTCGACGGCTTCGTACGCCCGCTGCTGTCCGCGCTGCTCTGCGACCCGGACCTCACCACCTCCAGCCGCTGCGCCGACCTGGCCCTGCGCAGCTTCTCCCGGGGCAGGCTGTGCGTCCCCGAGTGCGGCGCCTCCGCCCTCCCTGAGCTGCTGGCGGCAACGCTGCCGCCCGGTACGGTGCGGACGGGCGTGTGCGTGACGGACGCGTCGATCAGCTCCGTCGGTACGAAGGAGCACGGCGAGATCTCCTGCCGCTCCCTGCTCGTGGCGACGGGCGCCCGCGCCGCCGCCGAGCTGCTGCCGGGTCTGCGGGTGCCGGACTTCCACCCCGTGACGGTCCTTCACCACACGGCCCCCACGCCCCCGATGACCGAACCGGCACTGCTCCTGGACGGCGACCGGCGCGGCGGCCCCGTCGCCCACACGGCGGTCATGAGCGCGGTGGACCCGTCGCGCGCTCCGGCAGGCCGGTCGCTGATCTCCTCGACGGTGCTCGGGCTCCGTACGCCGCCTCCCGGGGCGGAACTCGACGCCGGGGTCCGCGCGCATCTCGCGACGCTGTACGGCACGTCCACCGCCGACTGGGAGCTGCTGGCCGTCCAGCACGACCCGGAGGCGGTCCCCGCCATGCCCGCACCGCACGATCTGCGCCGCCAGGTACGGCTGCTGTCGGGGCTGTACGTGTGCGGGGACCACCGTGACACCAGCACCGTCCAGGGCGCGCTCTCGTCGGGCCGCAGGGCCGCTTACGCGATCCTGGACGACCTGGGCGTACGGCCCGGCGACGGACCCGTCCAGCTCCCCACGGCGGCCTAGGTGTATTGACCCGTGTGGTGAAAGTCCCGCTGGCTCACGACGCCCGGCACGCACGCTCGCGGCGTTGTCGGGTCGCCCGAGTACGCACGGTCCATCCACCACGCCGATCCTCCGCCTTGCGATCGCACGCACCAACGAGTCGTCAGCCGCTCCGCGGCGGGCGTGAGCCCCGCCCTGCGGGGGACTCCACTTTCACCACACGCCCTGGCCGTCACCGCGACCGAGCGCGCCCTCAACTCCACGAACAGCGCCCCGCTCACCCGAACGCCGCGATCCGGTCACGGTAGTTGCGTACCGCGGCCGCCTCCCGGTACGGCTCCAGCCGCCGTTCGAAGTCCCGTACGTAGTCCACGGCGCGCGCCGACCGGATCTCCGTCGCCTGCTGCGCCGCCTCCGCTCCCAGGGCGCACGCCTGGTCCAGCTCACCGAGCCCCAGGCGGGCGCAGGCCAGCACCACCCGGCAGAAGAGCCGGCTGCGCGCGAACGCGGGCGACCGTAACTGGAGCGAGCGCTCCGCGTGCTGGACGGCCGCGCGGTACTGCTGGAGATCCCGGTAGCAGTGCCCGAACTCGTCGGCGAGCTGTCCTTCGTCGAAGGTGCTCGCCCAGTGCGGCACCTCGTCGCCGGGCCGCGCCGACTCCAGCGCACGCTCGGCCCGTGCGAGGGAGGCGGTGCAGGCCCGCGCCTCGCCGAGCACGGAGTGCCCGCGCGCCTCCACGGAGTGCAGCAGCGCCTGCACCACGGGCGGCGCGGAGGAGCCGACGCCCTGCTGGGCGACCCGGGCGAGCTGGACCGCCTCCCGGCCGTGCCCGAGATAGACGGCCTGGCGGCTCATGGTGATCAGCACGAACGAGCCGTACGCCCGGTCGCCCGCCGCCTGGGAAAGCCGCAGCGCCTGTACGAAGTAGCGCTGGGCGAGTCCGTGCGCGGCGATGTCGTACGAGGTCCAGCCGGCCAGCCTGGTCAGATCGGCCGCGGCGGCGAACAGCCGACGCCCGGTGGACTCGCCGTACACGCCGCGCAGCATCGGCTCGCACTCGTGCTCCAGATACCGGACAAGGGCCTGGCGGGCGTGGCCGCCGCCGTACGCCTGGTCCAGGGTGCGGAACAGTTCGCTGACGGACCGGAGGGCGGCGACGTCGCCGCTGCCCACCCGCTGCCCGGCGACGCGGTCCGTCTGCCGTGCGGGCAGGACCCCGCCGGGGACGGCCTGACGCGGCACGGTGGCGCGGCCCTGGAGGGGCACCCGGGTGCCCGCGGCGCCCACCGCCCGGCCCACGCCCGCGCCTCCGCCCGCGCCTCCGCCTCCGTAGGAGGGCGACGTCCCGTACGACGACGTGCCCGCGCCCCCGGCCGCCGCCAGTTGGTGACCGGAGGGCCGGCCCGGCACCTGACCCGGTCCGGCGGCCACCGTCGCGGCGGACCCGTCGTGCCCGACACGCTCGTCCGCGCGGCCGATCAGCCAGTCGCGGCTGGGGACGACGAGCCCCGCCGGGGTGAACGCGATCTTCCGCAGCTCCGCGTGGCTCCCCGAGTCCTTGCGCCAGAGCCCGCCGACGATGTCGACGGCTTCCTCGGGGGTCGCCGCGAACTCCAGCCCCGCGTACACGGGCGCGCAGGCGTCCAGCCCCAGGTCCTGCGCGGAGAGCCGGCGGCCGAGCCGGCGTGTGAAGACCTCCGCGATCAGCGCGGGCGTGGTGCCGCGTGGCTGCTGACCGCGTAGCCACCGGGTCACGGATGTCTTGTCGTACCGCAGATCGAGGCCGTGTTCCAGCCCGAGCTGGTCCACCCGGCGGGCGAGACCTGCGTTGGAGAAACCGGCTTCTGCGATGAGCGCGGCGAGCTGGCGGTTGGGGATGCGCTGCGGAGGTCGTTCCGACATCAGCTGTACGGTCTCCTGCCTTCCGGGCCCCGGGAGCAGCCCTCATGGAACGGCGCGAATTTAGCGGTCGGAGCTGCCCGCACCGTCACGTTCGTCCCACATTCATCCGATCGTGTGAGGATTGCGGGCTTAGCTGACGTACCGCACCCACCGGTTCTGTACGGCCTCCTGGCCCCCGCGGGCCTGCCGGACCACTCCGCGGAACGCGGCCGTACAGTGGCTGAGGCGCGATATGTGCACGTGCCCGGTTGTCGCGGGGACACCCCCGGATCACACCCCCGGATACCGGGCGCAGACGAAGGAGGCAACGCCGTGAGTGAGCTGCGGTTCGTCCATCTGGGCTTCGGCGAGGACGCCGTCGAGTACCTGGAGGCGTGGGAGAAGCAGCGCGAGGTCCACGCGGCGCGCTACGCGGACGAGATCCCCGACACCTGCCTGCTCCTCGAACATCCGCCGGTCTACACGGCGGGGCGGCGTACCGAGGACAGTGAACGGCCTCTGGACGGCACTCCTGTCGTGGACGTCGACCGTGGCGGCAAGATCACCTGGCACGGCCCCGGCCAGCTTGTCGGTTATCCGATCGTGAAGCTGCCGCGCCCCGTGGACGTGGTGGCGCACGTACGCCGTCTTGAGGAGGCGCTGATCCGTACGGCGACCGACTTCGGCGTACGGACGACGCGGGTGGAGGGCCGCAGCGGCGTGTGGGTGCTCGGCGATCCGGTGGAGGAGCGCCCGGCCCTGGGCGGTCTGTCGCTGGACTTCGATCCCCGGATGACCGACGGGGAGTTCGACCCCCGGCTGAACGGGCCGGAGTACGCCCCCTCCAACGCGGGCCAGCGCCGCGAGGACCGCAAGCTCGCCCAGATCGGCATCCGTGTCGCGAAGGGCGTCACGATGCACGGCTTCTCGATGAACGTGAACCCGGACAACACCTGGTTCGACAAAATCGTGCCGTGCGGGATCCGGGACGCGGGCGTCACCTCACTCTCGTACGAACTGGGCCACGACCTCACCGTCACCGAGGTGCTTCCCGTGGTGGAGCACCACCTGCGGAACGTACTGGAGCAGGCGGAGCCGAAGCCGCGCGACATCGAGGCGGAGGCGGCTCTCAGGGCCGCGGCCGAGGAGAAGTCCGAGGCCGTGGCCAAGTCCGAGGCGGGCGCCGACCCCGTCGGGCAGCCGGCACGCGCCTGACCCGCCACCGCCCGGCACCTTTCTCGGGGGAATGCCCCTCACCGACCCCAGGTTGTCCCTACGCCAGCCAACGCCGTACGACGCCAGCCAACGCCATGCGACGCCATGGCCACGCAGTACCAAGCAATCAACGGGCGTACTCTGGTGTTCGCCGAAGATTCGAATGCCGCGCCAGCAGAGAGAGGTGCCGGACGTGTCCGCTGTCGCACCCGACGGACGCAAGATGCTGCGCCTGGAGGTCCGGAACAGCCAGACCCCCATCGAGCGCAAGCCCGAGTGGATCAAGACCCGGGCGAAAATGGGGCCCGAGTACACCAAGATGCAGCAGCTCGTGAAGAGCGAGGGTCTGCACACCGTGTGCCAGGAGGCCGGTTGTCCCAACATCTACGAGTGCTGGGAGGACCGCGAGGCAACCTTCCTCATCGGCGGCGACCAGTGCACGCGGCGCTGTGACTTCTGCCAGATCGACACCGGCAAACCCCAGGCGCTGGACCGCGACGAGCCGCGCCGGGTCGGCGAGTCCGTCGTGACGATGGACCTGAACTACGCCACGATCACCGGCGTCGCACGCGACGACCTGGAGGACGGCGGCGCGTGGCTGTACGCGGAGACCGTGCGCCAGATCCACGCGCAGACCGCGGAGCGCCCGGCCGGCCGTACGAAGGTCGAACTCCTCATCCCCGACTTCAACGCCGAGCCCGAGCAGCTGGCCGAGGTCTTCTCCTCGCGCCCCGAGGTGCTCGCGCACAACGTCGAGACGGTGCCGCGGATCTTCAAGCGGATCCGTCCCGGATTCCGCTACGAGCGCTCCCTCGACGTCATCACCCGGGCCCGCGAGGCCGGCCTGATCACGAAGTCCAATCTGATCCTCGGCATGGGCGAGACCCGCGAAGAGGTCAGCGACGCGCTGCGCGATCTGCACGAGGCGGGCTGCGAGCTGATCACGATCACGCAGTATCTGCGGCCCTCCGCGCGCCATCACCCCGTCGAACGCTGGGTGAAGCCGCACGAGTTCGTGGAGCTGAAGGACGAGGCCGACGCGATCGGTTACTCCGGTGTGATGTCGGGACCGCTGGTCCGGTCCTCGTACCGCGCGGGGCGGCTGTTCCAGCAGGCGATGGAGCGCCGCGGCGCGGACTCTGTCCGCCAGGCGGTGTGAATCCGGCGGCTTCCGCCGACTTGTTGCGCGCGCCCGCTGTGTGAATCCGAGCACAAGCGGCTACTTGACAGTAACGCCGCACCGCCGCGGCCCGTACTCTCCCCGCAGGTAAGGGGTCGAGTACGGGCCGCGGCGCCATTCGGAGGTACGGCTTCAGGCATTCACGGCCGTTTGACCGCTTGGTCACGCACTGGTAACACCAAGAGGGAACCCTCGTTATTACGCACCGCATGACGCCCCGCGCAATTCCGGTTCGCGCCCCGAACCCCGACCCGGGGCCGGACCCGCACCGCCACTCGCACTCGCACTCGCACTCGTTCCTAGGGGGAACAGCCACCATGCAGGCCGCGCCGGTACGACCCGTCACCGAGGTGATGGCGGCAGCCAGCCGCCCCAACGCCCTGCCCTCCGTCTCCAACGCCCTGCGCGCCGTGGAGTCGCTTCTCATGAGCGGCGGCCAGCGCACGGCCCGTAGGAATGCCTGGACGGCCGTCCTCGAAGACCGCCGCAGGGCCAAGGACCGGGTCGAGGCGCAGCACGTATTGGAGGCCGTGTCGGGCCGCACTTCCTGAGCCACGTAAACTTCGGTTATGGCGAGGAAGGAAAACGCAGACACTGCGGCGGAAACTGGGCGACTGAAGCAGATCGCTCTTACCTACAAGATGACCCGACGGGTCGACAAGAAGGTCGGTCTCGTCCTCGCGGGCGTGGGCATCGTCACCTTCGGCGTCCTCCTCGCGATCGGCTTTCTGGTCGGTCACCCCATTTATCTGGGCATTCTGGGCTTCATTCTGGCCTTCCTCGCGATGGCGATCGTCTTCGGACGCCGCGCCG
This sequence comes from Streptomyces sp. NPDC051217, assembly GCF_044455465.1. Taxonomy (NCBI): domain Bacteria; kingdom Bacillati; phylum Actinomycetota; class Actinomycetes; order Kitasatosporales; family Streptomycetaceae; genus Streptomyces; species Streptomyces sp. NPDC051217. The sequence goes on along the minus strand of NZ_JBITEV010000004.1, from coordinate 14,386 downwards.
AGCGTGCTGCCTTCGGGCAGATGGAGGGCCAGCCGGGAGCGGCGGCGGCCGTGCTGGAGAACGTGGGCCGTGGCTGGTCCACCACCCCCGCGGTCGCGATGAACCGCAGCCAGGACGTGATCCACCGCGCGGTCGGCAAGGCCGGCATCGTCCTGGTGGCCGAGGGCAACCCGAACCGGCTGAAGAGCCTGCTGGCGGCCGAGAAGAAGAAGATGGCGCGCATCGTCATCGATGTGCCGGTGCACGACATCATCGTCGGCGACGGCGAGGGCCAGGTGCCGCTGAAGAAGGTCCGTACGACGATGCTCAAGCTGCCTCGGGTGCTCTCCGGCCCGCAGGTGACGGCGACCAACGACCGGCTGCGGGCGATGGGCGACCTGATGAGCAACATGCCGCTGCCGAAGGGCCCGATGCCGAAGGGCATGCGGATGCCGCGGGGCGGAAAGATGCGCTGACCGGACAACTCCGGTCTTCGGACACATGGAGGGCGGCGAAGGAACGCGAGTTCCTTCGCCGCCCTCTCCTATGACTCTGCGTTTCCTATGACTCTGCGTTTCCCAGGACTCCTGCGTCAGATCCTGACCTGGACGGCGCGGCCGAGCCGGTCGTGCAGCCCGCGCCCGTCGCGGTCCCAGATGAGGGCGGGCAGGGCGAGGCAGAGCAGGGCGCTGCGGACCAGGGCCCACCCGAAGCCGAGCCGCTCGCGGCCCTCGGAGATGACCCGCAGCCCGAAGAGGCGCTTGCCGGGGGTGCAGCCGACGGTCCCGACGGTGAGGATGTTCAGGACGAGGAGAACGCCGAGCGCGTAGTTGGCGGCGGTCTGGGCGTCGCGGGCGAAGAGCCCGTACGCGATCAGCGTGCACAGCGCCCAGTCGAGGAAGAGCGCGCCGAGACGCCGCCCGACGGGGGCGGCGGAACCGGGGCCCTCCTTCGGCAGACCGAGGCGCTCGCCCCGGTACCCGAAGTCCGTGCCCATCTCCTCGGCCGTCGCGCGCGGTCCGGAGAGCCACGATCCGATTGCTTGCCTGTTGTCCACCCGACCACGGTACTGCGCGGGGATCCGTACACCGGGCCCCGGGGGTACGGGGCGGGGCACGGGGTACAAGAGAGACCAGAGGTGCGGGGCGGAGCGCCCGTCGCGTGGCGCAGACCGTACGGCTGTTTCAGGCCGCCGTGGCCCGTCTGTGGAAAGCCGCACACCCGGGCCGGTTAACTTCGGCGAAACAAATGGGTCATGCTTGAGAAATCCCGCAAACCTATGGTCGGGTCCTGCGTGTGCCACCGCACTGGCCGCACGACCAGTAGCGATAAACCCCCGCCCCTCCCCGGGGACGGGAGGAGGAGGAGCTGGATGTTCCAGAACGCCGACGACGCCAGGAAGTTCATCGCGGACGAGGACGTGAAGTTCGTAGACGTCCGGTTCTGCGACCTGCCTGGCGTGATGCAGCACTTCACGATCCCGGCGAAGGCGTTCGACCCGGATGACGAGCTGGCCTTCGACGGTTCGTCGATCCGCGGTTTCCAGGCGATCCACGAGTCGGACATGGCGCTTCGCGCGGACCTGTCGACCGCTCGGGTGGATCCCTTCCGTCGCGACAAGACGGTGAACATCAACTTCTTCATCCACGACCCGATCACGGGTGAGCAGTACAGCCGCGACCCGCGCAACATCGCCAAGAAGGCCGAGACGTACCTCGCCTCCACCGGCATCGCGGACACCGCGTACTTCGGCCCGGAGGCCGAGTTCTACGTCTTCGACAGCGTGCGCTTCAACACGACGTCGAACGAGAGCTTTTACCACGTCGACTCCGAGGCCGGCGCCTGGAACACGGGCTCGACCGAGGACAACCGCGGCTACAAGGTCCGTTACAAGGGCGGCTACTTCCCGACCCCGCCGGTCGACCACTTCGCCGACCTGCGCGCGGAGATCTCCCTGGCGCTGGACGGCGTCGGCATCGACGTCGAGCGCCAGCACCACGAGGTCGGCACCGCCGGCCAGGCCGAGATCAACTACAAGTTCAACACGCTGCTCGCCGCGGCCGACGACCTGATGCTCTTCAAGTACATCGTGAAGAACGTCGCCTGGCGCAACAACAAGACCGCGACCTTCATGCCCAAGCCGATCTTCGGCGACAACGGCTCCGGCATGCACGTCCACCAGTCCCTGTGGGCCGGTGGCGACCCGCTCTTCTACGACGAGCAGGGATACGCGGGCCTGTCGGACACCGCCCGCTACTACATCGGCGGCATCCTCCGGCACGCGCCGTCGCTGCTGGCGTTCACGAACCCGACGGTGAACTCGTACCACCGCCTGGTCCCCGGCTTCGAGGCCCCGGTCAACCTGGTCTACTCGCAGCGCAACCGCTCGGCCGCGATGCGCATCCCGATCACGGGCTCCAACCCGAAGGCCAAGCGCGTCGAATTCCGCGCCCCGGACCCGTCGTCCAACCCGTATCTGGCCTTCTCGGCCCTGCTCCTCGCGGGCCTCGACGGCATCAAGAACAAGATCGAGCCGGCGGAGCCGATCGACAAGGACCTCTACGAACTGGCCCCGGAGGAGCACGCGGGCGTGGCCCAGGTCCCGACCTCCCTCCCGGCGGTCCTCGAGGCCCTGGAGACGGACAACGAGTACCTCCAGGCGGGCGGCGTGTTCACGTCGGACCTGATCGAGACGTGGATCGACTACAAGCGCACGAACGAAATCGCCCCGATCCAACTTCGCCCGCACCCGCACGAGTTCGAGCTGTACTTCGACATCTAAACCGCGGGGTCCGGCCACTTGGGCGGAAGACTCAAAAACGAGCTGTGACCTGCGAGAACACTTCTCACCAGTTCTCACAGTGACCGCTCGCTTTCCACCCCCTTGTGCACCGAGTGTGCACCGCCGGACCGATTCCCTGACGTGCCGTCAGAAACACTGCGAGGGCCGCTACCCCACTGCCGGGGTAGCGGCCCTCGTTGGTTGGTTCGGTCGCTGTGTGCGGCGGCAGCTATCCAGAGGCCATTCCTTCAGACCCAACTGCAAAGCACGCACGCGGAAGGCCCGCCTTGAACGGTAGGGCCCCAACTCATAAGGATGCCCCCACACGCTTTCCAAATGGTCGTCCAAAGCCTGGGGCATACAGGAGCATTCTGACCTGTGATAGGGAAGGTGAAGAAGGGTTGCCTGAACGGTGCTGCACGGAGGTAAATGCAACCAGAAGTGCACTCAGGCCCTGGCCGTTCCGACGACGGTCGCTATATTTGGGCAGCTTCTTTCGCGGAAACATCCTGGCAGGTCTCGCAGGGCCGGAGGCTCGTCATTTCCTCGGCGGAGGCGAGTCGGGGGGCGGCTGATGGCCCGTCCGCCCTCGTCGATGCAGAAGTGGGCGCTTCCCAGCCGGTGGCGCGCTCGGGCGGGCGGGTACCCGTGAGGCCGCCGACCTTCGGATTGACTGGGCGCGTAGACGACGTTGATGTCGGGCCAGTAGCCACGGGCACGGTCGAACCAGGCAATGAAGGTCGATGACACTACCCACCTGGCGGACCCACTCGTGCAGGGCTGTCTGGTCGTGTCCGCTGGCGAAGTGCCTGCCAACCGGAATCGGTTCATCGCATGCGCAGGCGCAGACCGTCTGCTCCTCGGGAGCGTAGAAGTACCCCATAGCGCGCGCCGCGGCGGGAAGGGCGACGACGTACGACGTAGGCGTCGTGCACGGGGTGGCCGGTCTGCCAGGAGACAGCCAAGACGACAACTCCAACGAAGCGGAAAAGCAGCGAAGCCCACATTGAGACGATCCGGCACAGCGTGCTGAGCACGTCCCCACACTCGCCCTCTTGATCCGCAGTTCTGCGTGGATCCGCAAGGTAATGGTCATGTCGGTTCCTGCCATGTGGGTTCGGACCCCCAACAGTCGGAACGCTGCGAAGCGTATCCGCGACGCTCCAGATATCGCGGTTTGGTGACATTGGGCTTTGGCCTCTCACGCCTCTACCGTGAATGCCGCTTCATATCCGTCGTCGATCTTGATGTCCTCGTACACGACGGTCTGACACAGCCGGTTCCATCGGTTGCCCAGCAGAAGAGCAAGTCCCATCGGGCAGGCGAGGAAGAGGTGCATGCGTTGGACTCGGCGTGTGGAGTGGCGGAGGTGATCGCGGATGCCCACTGCCAAGGCGTTGGCGGCGGTGCTGCCGGGGACGGAGCCGTCGTTCGCTTTGCCGCTCGGCGGCGCTAGGACGATGAGGTTACCGACCGGGAGGTCTTGCCCGCGCAGGTACTCCAGGACGTCCCTGGTGATCTCCGTTGCGACCGAGATGGCGACAGCGATCTCGTCGCCTTGGCCAATCTCGTACTCAGCGACTTCCGGGGCCGAGGCGGTCTCAAAGGGGTCGTTGGTGGACCAGAGCTGGCTGCCGGCCCTCCCCCGCTGCAGCGCTGCGAGGTCGGTCCCGGTGACCATGCGGAAGGTGGTACCAACCAGGAAGGCTGGCGCTAGACGGATGCTGCCCGTGACGGAGATGGCGGTCGTACCAGCGGGCAGGCGTCCAGGTGCGGCCTCAATGTCCGCCTGTAGCTGGGCCCAGGTATTCGGCGACATAGGTCGACGCTTGGTGTATTCGGAGTCGCTTTCGAAGCGGTCGACCCAGTCAATGGCGTGGTCGGCGTCCGGGGCCATCGAGTCCGGCTTGAGGGTGGCGATCGACAGTACGGCCCGAGCAAGGCCGGCCTGCAATTCCAACTCGGCGACGGCGCTCTCGACCATCGCCAGCGTGAGTTCGCGCTGGCCGTCGCGGACCATCTTGGCTACCCATCCGGCCCCCGCCTCCAACGCCCGCTGGTCGTTGTGCAGACCCGCGACGGCCATCGACAGCTGCAGGTGCTCCTGGTACTTGACCATGTTCACCGCCAGGTCGAAGTGCAGCACCGACAGCAGGTCGAGAAGGTCGGTCTCGGTCAGACCTGCTTCCTCGGCCCATCGGGCACGGGCCTTGCCGCGATCCGACTTGTCCCCGCCGATGGCTGCCTTGGGCATCAGGAGCCCGGTGCGGGCATCGCAGACCTTCACCAGATCGTCGGCGGGGTCGGCGGCCCGGTTGGTGACCAGGTGCAGGTCGACGTTGCCGCCGTCTGCGGTTAACTGCTGCCAGGTCCTGGCGATCTTCTTGAGAATCGACGGGCCGCCGCTGGCGCTGGGCTTGGTCAGGTATTCCGTGTTGACTGGTGTGGCGCTGTCGACCGCGTACTTGACCTGCTTGTAGGTGTTCGGGGGACCATCGCGCAGCAGGACGACGTCGTCGAGATTGCCGACGCCGTCAAGTTCGACGCCGACGGCGCGCACAGGGTTGTGTGAACGGGCGGCGTTCTCGCGGAGGAGGGTCAGGCATGCCTCCCAGGCGACGAGCCATTGGTAGTAGTCGCCGGTGGTGCGGACGCTGGTGGGGCCAGGGGCGGGGAGGTGGGCCATCAGCGCTCCTCGGTGAAGATGGGGGTGGGCTCCAGTTCCTCGGCGAGGGCGAGAAAGTCCTCGTCCATAACGGGCCGGTCGGGGAAGGCTCGGAAGACCGCTGCCGGGACCAGGCGCTGGGTGAGGTCGGAGAAGGTGTAGCCGGGGCGGTCCTCTGTAGGGCCGGTGAGCTCGACGACCTTGCGGACGGTCTCGGGCCGGATGGCGAGTCCGTCGAGCGCTTGGGTGAGGACCGCGTGGCGCTGCTCGTCGCCGGGGCGGGTGAAGGTGAATGTGGCTGCGGCGCGGCGCATGACGGCTGGGTCGAGGGCGCCGACCCGGTTGGTGCACAGCACAATGACAACTGGGAGCCCGGCGCCGGCCAAGCCGTCGATGCCGGCCAGGAACGCGTCGACGCCAGCCCGATCCTCATGGTGCATCTGCTGGGCCTCGCGGGACTGCACCAGGGCGTCGGCCTCGTCGACGACAAGAATCTGCACTGCGCGTGCTCCCTCGAAGCCCGACGCGCGCTTGCCCATCGTGTGCATGTGGGTAAAGGCGTCTCCAATGAGGGAGGTCATCTCGCCGACCAGGCCGCTGCCGCGGGTGGCGAGTTTGAGCCGGTACAGGTACACCGGCAGATCGAGCCAGTCGGCGAGGTCACAGCCGAAGGATTCGGCCAACGCGGACTTGCCGGAGCCTACGTCGCCTGCGAAAACGAACAGCGGCGCCCGATCCACGAACAGGGCGAGAGCGGCGACGTCGCCGCCGTGGTGCTGCGCGGCCCAGGACCGAAGCCGGCGCGGATCGGCCAGCAGCGCGGCCTCCTTGCGTAGGCGCAGCTTCATCTCGTCCAGGCCGACCAGGCGGTTGTAGCGGGCGCGTCGGGTGGGCTCGGGCAGTTCGATGACGGGGTGGAACAGGTCGTCCTGGCTGGTCACGTGCTCATTCCTCCTGCTGATGGTGCTGGACTAGTGGGCGACGTAGACGTCGCGGTGAACGCCAGCGCCGTTGCGGGCGTAGCCGTGCCCCGTGGTGCTGGTGCCCGCGAGGGCGCTCGGGGCGGTGCCGGTCGTCCGGGAGATCGGCAGGACCTCCTTGACCCCTGCCTGCTGGCTGCTGGTCAGGAGCCCGAAGGCAGAGCTGTAGGTCAGGAAACTGTGGAAGGTGTAGCCGGTGAGATCGAGCGGGTCCGGGAGGCTACCGGGTCGAGAGTCGGTGAGCTGGCCGCCGGCCGTGGCCTTGTAGCGCAGGCGGAACTTCCAAGCGTTGGTGGCCGTGTTGCGAAATCCGTAGTCGACAGTGCCGAGGTAGCCGTCGCGCAGGAGCAGCGCAACCTCCTCGGCGAAGTCGTCGATTCGGTCGAGAGAGGGTTCGCCGTAGAGGTTGTACAGCAGACGCAGGTCGGCGCCGACTCTGCCTCCGACGTAACGGGCATCGGTGATCGTGAACGAGGCTGAGGCGGATCTGGCGTACGAGCCGGTCATGGTCACTCTCCTGGGAAGCTGGGGCCGAACAGCTCGCGCCAGAGGTCGAGCGCCTCACCCTTCGTGGCCGCGTAGGCAGCCATCGTGAGGGTGTCGAGAGTGGTTTTGGCGTGGCTCACCAACCGCTGGCGGTCGAACTCGGTGTAGCCGCAGGCGACGTTGTTCTCCGGGTTGACCGGGTCCCAGACTTGAATGGGATCGGTCGTCGCGTTCACTTCGTCGGCCGTGTAGTAGTCGGTGAAGATGATCGGCGTCTTCAGGCCGGTGCGAACGATGTAGGAGAGCGTCTGCTCGATCGCCTGCGGGTAATCGTCGACTTGGAGAGGCTGGCCGTTCCAGCCGACGTCCCACAGGTGCGCGACAAGGAGTTCAATCAGGAACGACTTGCAGCGCAGCTGCGGGTCGCCCCCCTTGCTCTCGCGGATCCACGCCTTCAGCAGGCGGATTAGCTCCCGGTAGCCGTCACCGGCCTCCGCCTTGCGCTTTTCGATGAAGCGCAGATGTAGCGTGACCGAGGTGAGCACCTTGATGCCGCCGCTGGTGACCAAGTAGCCCCGGTCGTCAGGCTCGCCGGTGTAGAGCACCGGCACCACGTCGATCTTCAAGCCAGAGCCCCGCATAGTGATACCGACCGCGTGGTCGGAGGGCTTGAAGTCCTCCGCGACCTTCGTCCTGCCGTAGACCTCCCTGCACCGCTCCTCCAGCCAGGCCAGTACGGTCGAGACGTCGACGTCGGGGTCCCCGACGCGCAAGTACGCTGCAACGTCCGCGTCAGACCCCGTGCCGCTCCTTCGACGGATCGCTGTGTGCTTGGCCGTGCTACCGGACGCACGGAGCTTCACCAGATCGAAGTCCGGGTGCGCGGCGATGTACTCCTCCAGCCGCGTCCGCAGGTAGTTCACCTGCCGGCGGCGCTCCTTCGCCTCCTCCTTCGGCACATTCACCTTGCTCTGCGCGAATGCCTTGAGGACCTCATGGTCGACGTAACGCTCTCTCGCCATAGCTGTTTGCCCTTCACCCGAGAAGCCGATCGGTAGGAGAACAGGCTTACCACCCACCACTGACAAACCCGGTCGAAGTTGCGAGCGGTGCCCAGAAGCTGATATGGGACCTTCTGTCGAGATCCTCCGGCTACGTCCGCCATGCGAACTGCAACTACGGAACTGAGAAGGGCCCGAGGCCATAGCGGTCGGGCTCTTCCGCCCTGATGGACGGGCGCGGGGGTGCGAGATTCGAACTCGTGAGGGTTGTCCCCGTCGGCCACTCCAGATCCTCGTCTGGAGTGGCCGACGGGGACGGGCACGTTCTGACCTGGGACGGGGCGGGTGGTGGTCCGGTTCCGGGACGGCGGCGGACTGGGTGAATGAGACCACAACTGAGACCGGGGTGCCCTCCGTTCTGCCTGGTCAAGTACTGCATCCGATCCCATGCGACGCGCCGGCCAGCGGCCGAGTCTGGCTCAGCTGGCCGAGTGCTCGTGTCGGAGTCTGTGACTGCGGATTGTCCCGTCGGAGTGTCAGTGGTGCCCGGTAGGTTCTGCTGGGGCACGTCATCACGGATGGGGAGATATCGATCATGTACGACGCCGAGTTAATGGCTGTGGCCACTGGTGCAGCTGGCACGCTGGTCGCAGCCATAGCCACATCGGGCTCCGAGAAGATGCGCTTGAGAGTTGCGCGTTTCTTCCGCCGGGCGGCCCCGGATCAACAGCGCGCCGCTGCCCAGGCAGTGGATGACACCGCAGCGCAGCTCACCTCGCTCTCTCCAGAAGCTCAGGCGCTCGCAGCGACTGCCTGGGTACAGCTCATCGCTCACTATCTCGACGAGCACCGCGACGCCATGAGCGAGGTGGACGAACTCGCAGTGCCTGACCCGCCGGTCTCGAATGTCTGGAACCAACACAACACTGGCACTGGCACGTTCATCGGTGGTGACGTGCACGGTGGCGTGACATTCAACTACGGCGGGGCGTCAGATGGCGGACGCTGAGCACCGGGAACAGCACAACCACGGCTCCGGCACGTTTGTGGGCGGCGACGTCCACGGTGGCTTTTGGCAGATCATTCTTCCGCCCTCAGGAAAAAAGACGTCCGGCGAACCTGCGTCGACTAAACGACAGCCCAAGCAGGATGACAAGGAAGAGGATGACTACGAGGGCCGCCTGGAGTCTCTGCTCGGGTCTGCATGGATAGCAGCTTCGGCCGGTCTGGCCGTCGTCTATTCCGTCATGGGTTGGCCTTGGAGCGACGAAGGACCGCCTCCTGGTATCGCTGCGCGCATCGGCGGAGGGCTCACTAGCTTCTATATTTGCTTGGCTGCGGCGGCAGCCTGCTTCGCCCGTCTCGCTCAGGTCCTTGAGCTCTGGTCGGAGCAATGCGCCATCGCGGCTGCAAGAAGCCGAGGCCGATGGGTTGCTAGGCCCCCCGCGTCCATGTGCGGGGTGATGGCAGCGTTGACGACAGCAGCGGCTGTTGCAGCCGAACTGCTCGCTTCTCTCTTCGGGTGGTCCTCTTTCGGGGGCGAAGTCTCGCAACGCGCGCAGGTAGCCCGTCTCAACGCAACTTCCAACGCGAAGTCGGCTCGGGCCGCGACGGAGAAGTACGAGACATAGGTCACGGGCCCCAAGTCTCTGCCGGCTTGCCGACGCGTCCCTCTTTCCAGCTTTGGTTCCTGAACTGAGGCCGAGGTGGTCATGGTGATACTGCCTGCCGGGTGATGCTTATGGCGTGGCCTGGTTGAGGCAGAGTTGGAGTGCCCGTTCGACGGCACGGGTCTGGCTGTTGGGGTCGCTGGTGACGGGCTGGTGCGGGATCTTGTCTTTGGCGAGGAGCACGTGCGTGTGATGGTCGACCAATGCGCGGTAGCGGGCGTCGTAGTCGTGCTTGCTCTCGACCGGTAGTGCCTGGTCGAGGACCGTGGCCAGGAGCAGGTGGTACTTCTGCGCCTGCGTGGAAGCCAGGAGCCGTAGCCGTTCACACTCCAGCGGGTCGGGGGTTGCCTGTCGCCAGTGCTGGGCGGCGTGGAAGTAGGCGAGGGCGTCCCAGGCAGCGCGGTCGGCGAGGACGACTTGGATCGGTTCGGGGTTGGGGCGGGCGGTTGCGGCGATTTCGTCGGCGATGCCTTGGGTGATGATCCATTCGGTGGAGGTGGCGGTGTGGTGCTGCATCTTGGGCAGGCCGGTGAGTGCGGCTCGTTTTCCGAGGCGGCCGGTGCGGGCTACGGGGATTCCGTGGGCGCGTAGTTCCATCTCGATGCGTTTGAGGAGGGTGGTCTTGCCGGTGGAGTGGGTGCCCATGATGCCGATGCGGATGGGCTGAGGGGTGGTCACCACAGGGTGGGGTCCTTGTCTGGTTCGGGGGCTCCGGGCAGGCCGGGCGGGACGGCTGCGGCGGCGAGCTGGTCCCAGGTGTCGTAGTGGTCGGCCAAGAGGATCAGGAGCTGGGCGGTGGCGTAGGCGTCGTATGTGGCGCGGTGGCGGTGTGCGGGGGCCGTGGTCAGGTCCGGGCGGAGGTGTTCGATCAGGGCGTCGAGGGTGTACTTGGGCAGGCCGGGGTGGGTGGCCTTAGCCAGGCGGAGGGTGTCGAGGACTCCGGCCGGCTGCCACGTCGGGAGGTGCGCGGCGAGCACCCGGTGGTCGACGTGTGCGTTGTGGGCGCAGATCCATGAGGTGCCCAGGAGGGTGTGGACCTGGTCGGCGATCTCTTCCCAGCCTGGCTCGGTATCCAGCCGGTCGTTCGTCAGGCCGTGGACGCGGGCGGCGAACGGGGTCACGGGGTGCTGGGGCTTGGTCAGCCACGCGCCCGCCGTGCTGGTGTCGGGCCGTCCTTCGCGTACGGGGAGTGCGGCGACTTCGACGAGGTCGGGCGGGTTGGCGCCGTTGCCTTCGACGTCGACCACGAGGAGCGGGGGCCAGGAGGAGAAGTTCATGTGGGGGTGGTTCCGTTCTCCGCCGTCCAGCCGATGGGGGCTCGGCCGTGCCGGCGGTGGTGATGGGGTTTGGTGCGGTCGTGGCACTGGTAGCCGAAGCCGTGCTGGAGGAAGTAGCGCGGCGGCTCGTCCAGTCCCTCCACGACGATGGCACGGTCGTTGACCTCCACCACGCCCGTCGCGCCCAGTGCTTGGGCTTCGGCCGTGACGGTGGCCGGATCCGGCTTGACCCAGACTGCCTGGCATCGCGCGATCTGGGTTTCGGGGCAGATGTCGCACAGTTCCCGGATGCCGAAGTGGCCGTTGTAGTCGGCCTCTCCGTGCGCGTACGCGACCCCGCAGCTCGTCTTGCGGAACAACGCCCCCCACGTGCCGTCCTGTTGGAAGGCGTCGAGAATCCGCTGCTCGGCGACCTCGGGCATGATCTTCCGCCGTGCCGTCTCGTCGTAGGGCATCGGCAGCCCGTGCGCCTGGTAGTAGGAGGCGATCTCCTCGCGGAAGAACAGTCCGGTGAAGACGGTCGCGTGCGCGTGCCGGGACAGTTCACGTGCCCGTTCGATGTCGGCGGCGGAGTCGTTGAGGCCGGGCACGATCGGGCGCCAGTACAGGACGGTGCGGTAGCGCTCGGCGTGCTCGTACAGGGTGCGCAGGCTGCGCGCGGCGATGGTCGAGTCGACGGGTTCGATCGCGGGGTTGGCGATGTTGGAGTGGGTGACGAGGATGGTCAGTCGCAGGTGGGTGAAGCTGTTGAGGATCGCGCAGTCCTCGGGCGTCACCCGCCACCGCGTGATGATCAGTACGTGGTTGGTCAGGCCCTGTTCGTCCAGGGCCCGCAGCACCTTGAACACGTGCGGCTTGACGATGGGGAGCATGGGGTCCGTGGCCCGGTTCAGGAGCTGGACGGGCGTCTTGTGCGCCCGGAAGTACGGGTGCCCCACGAGGCGGGTGACGGCCTCCGCGTCCGACATGAGGCGCCGGGGGGCCTTCATCTCGAAGTTGTCAAAGAGGTGCCGGACGCAGTATCCGCATTCCAGCGGGCAGCCGACGATCCAGTTCAGCGACAGCCCCGACTTGCGGTACTCGATCACGTCGGCGAGTTCCGGCTTGAGTCCGCCGATCTGGTCGGGGGTCAGGATGGGCAGGGCCCGGCGTAACGGAGCAACGGGTGTGTTCATGTGGACCTCCAGTCGGGGGTGTGGCGGAGCGGGTGCTCGGTTGCCGCACGCTGGTGCGGTGGGTGCTGCGGCGGTGGGGTGAGTAACTTGCGGCGGCGGGCGCCGTACCAGGTGCCGAAGTCACGGCGCGCGGCGTCGGGGTCGTCCGAGGTGTGCACGAGGTTGTTCACCAGCCGGCCGCCGGCGAGCGCCGCCTCCAGGCTGTCGCGACCGAGGTCCCCGCGGATGGTCCCCTTGGCGGCCTGCGTGGGGTCGAAGTGACCGAGCAGGTCCCGCACCCTGCCGTGGATACCGGCATCCCCGTGGGCGAGGGCGACGGTCACCGGCTTGTCCGCGTACAGGGCATCGAGCGCGGCGGGAATGTCACGACCGGTGAACCAGTCGGCGTCCACCAGCAGATCCCAGTAGTGCACATGGGCCCTGCCACGCCCTCGCCGTCAGGTCGAGCCGGCCGAGGACGGTGACGCCACAGGCAGCGATCCGCTCAAGAACGCGGTCGGTGAGGCCGGTTGCCACGCAGTCCGGCTTGCAGAGAATCACCGTCCACCGGTCCCAGTCGACGCCGTCGACCACACCGCCGCTCCACGACGGCCTCCCGGCCATCGTCATGACCGCACTTCCTTCCCGGGCATGCGCTGGGGCCAGCGATGGGTCACCAGCCAGCGAAACCCGGGGTCCAGGGCGTGCAGCACGCTCTCGTCGACCGGGTCCGCCGGGCAGTGGCGGATCTGCCGGTGGACCTCGAACAGCAGCAGCACCTGCTGCCAGTACGGGTCGAAGCCGAGCGACGCGATCTCCCGCGGCTGCTGGCGGCCCCGGCCGGAGCGCAGCGTTTCCTCGTGCATGAGCAGGTCGGAGATGGTTGAGAAGGACGTGCTGGCCGGCATCTTCGGGAACGGGAACCGCCGCTTTGACGTGGCCAGTTCGGCCTCGGCCAGGACTCGCCTGATGCGCGGGACGTCCCGCTCGCCAACGTGCGCCGAACCGATGTGATGGGTGTACGTGCCCAGTTCGAGACCGAGCTGTACGGCGGCGAACTCCTGGATCATCGTGAAGGAGAACGTGTCGGACAGCAGGCCGCGGTCGCAGTCGTTGGCCCGCATGTAGCAGACCATGTGGAGTCGGCCCTCGCGTACGAGGAGGTGCAGGGCGACCACGCAGGACATGTCGGGGTTGTCGGCCACGGCCAGTTCGTCGGCGGTGAAAATCGGCAGCAGGCCGCGCTTGCTGTCCCGCTCCGTACGCAGCAGCTCCAGGACCCGGTCGAACGGTGATGTGCCGTCGTCCGTGGGCGGGTTGAACATGCGCGAGCCGTACGCAGAGCCGCCCATCGTCCGCCCGTCACGCGAGAACTGCCCTACATGCGGCGCGTAATACGCCAGCATCTCCACATCATTGCGACCGGCCAGGTACCAGAGCGCCTCGGCGAAGTGCCAGACCGGATTGACCTTCCGCTCGGCCAGATACGGAAGACGCGCACGCGGATCGGCGATCTGAAAACTGAGACCGACGCGCTCACGCGCGGCATTCCCACGCGGCGCGTTCCGGTACTCGAACCGATCCACCAGATGACCGAGCACATCCAGATACGCGCGCTCAAAGTCCGGATAGACAGGTGGAGTTAACACGGGTTCCTCCTTCAACAGGTACGGCGGCCGGGGTGGTCATGCTCGCGATCGGAGAGCGGCCAGGAGACCTCGCGCGGCCTGTGCGTCGATGGGGCTGAGTGCCAGGGCGGCGTCGCTGTCGCAGCGGACACAGTCGTGGTGGAAGTACAGATCGAGGAAGCCGCCGCCGGTCACTGCTGCGAAGGCCGCGCCGAGACGGCGCATGACCTGCCGCACCTCGGGCCATTCCTCCAGGTTCCGTTCGACCGTTTGTGCCGGAGCGCCCAGGAGACAGGCGAGCCGGTCGGCGGTGGGGACGGTGACCTCGCCCAGCTCCACCTTGCCCCGGACCACAGACAGACCGGGGACGGCAAGGTCGTGCTGACGGAATGCGGCGCGGAGAGTGTCGGTGGTCTCTTGGACGGGGGTCGTGCTGTCTGCGTCAGCGATCGTGGTGCGCATGGTGGAGTCTCCGGGAAGTACGTGAGCGGGCGTCGAATGCCCTGGGCGGCGTGTCGAGCCAACCGGCCCAGAACGAATGGCAGTTGCGGTGCTGTTCAGGTCGAGGCGGTGCCCGTTGGCGCCCGCCGTATCCCGGTCGGTCCTCGGTCTTGGCTGTCTTGCCGGCGGCTCTGCCCTCCGCATGGTCTCCATCAGAGTCGGGAAGCGACCCCTTGGGAGCGGGGCGGACCGGCGCGCGGCCCGGGACCAGCAGAGGCGGTCGTCATGCGACCTCCTTCACAATGTTGGTTTCTGCCAGCCGT
>NZ_JBITEV010000003.1:613060-708025 GCF_044455465.1 Streptomyces sp. NPDC051217 | reverse complement strand
GGGGGGCGGGGCGCCCCTCCGCCCGCCGGGGGGGGGCCCCACCCCCCCCCCCCCCCGCCCGGCGGGGGCCCCCCCCCCCCCCCCCCGGGGGCGGGGGGGGGGGGGGGGGGGGGGGGGCCCCCCCCCCCCCCCCCCCCCCCCCCCACCACCGGGACCCTCAGGAGGCCCTACTCCTTCGTACCCCGCGCCTTGTCCTCGCTCAGCCCGGCGGCGGCCGGGTCGAGGAGGCGGGAGAGGAAGGACTTGGTGCGGCTGTGGCGCGGGTCGCCGATCACCCGGGCCGGGGGGCCCTCCTCGACGATGACCCCGCCGTCCATGAAGACGACCCGGTCGGCGACCTCCTTGGCGAAGGACATCTCGTGCGTGACGACGAGCATCGTCATCCCCTCGTCGGCGAGCGAGCGCATCACCGCGAGGACGTCACCAACGAGTTCGGGGTCGAGCGCGGACGTCGGCTCGTCGAAGAGCATCAGCTGCGGGTCCATCGCCAACGCGCGTGCGATCGCCACCCGTTGCTGCTGCCCGCCGGACAACTGGGCGGGATACGAGGACTCCTTGTCGGTCAGACCGACCCGCGCCAGCCGCTCGCGGGCGACCCGTGCCGCCTCCTCCTTGCCGCGTCCCAGTACCCGGCGCTGAGGAAGCGTCAAGTTCTGAAGCGCCGTCAGATGAGGGAAGAGGTTGAACGACTGGAAGACCATCCCGATGCCGCGGCGCACCTTGTCGATGTCCACGTCCGGGTCGGTGACCTCCGCGCCGGCCACCAGGATCGTGCCTGACGTCGGCTCCTCCAGCCGGTTCACACAGCGCAGCAGCGTCGACTTGCCGGACCCCGACGGGCCGATGACGCACACCACCTCGCCGCGCGCGACCGTGAAGTCGATGCCGGTGAGGACCTCCAGTGAGCCGAACGACTTGTGCAGCGCCCGTACTTCGATCGCGGGCGCCTCCCCGGACGCTCCCGTTCCCCCGGACGCTCCCGTTCCCCCGGACGCCTCCGCGTCCGGGGCCGGGCCCGTCGTCGAGGACTTGTCCACCGGTTCCCGCACCCCGCTCACCTCGCCCTTGCCGTACGTGCTTCGAGCCGCCGGACCAGATGGCCCAGCGGCAGGGTGATCACCAGATAGCAGAGACCGGCGATGAGGATCGGCGTGAGGCTGCGGTTCTGGTTCAGGGCGTCCCGGCCGAACTTGGCCAGCTCGTACTGGGACAGGGACAGGCCCAGCAGATAGACCAGCGACGAGTCCTTCGTCAGCAGGATCAACTCGTTGGTCAGCGGCGGCAGTACGATCCGCAGGGCCTGCGGAATGATGATCGAGACCATCGCCCGGCTCTGCGACATACCGAGCGAACGCGCCGCCTCCGTCTGCCCCTTGGGCACGGCCTGGATACCGGCCCGGATGGTCTCCGCCATGTAGGCGGCGCCGACCAGGCCCAGGGCCAGCATCACCGTCACGTACTGATTGATCGCGACCTGGAAGGCCAGCGGCACACCGAACCCGAGGGCGATGAAGACCAGCAGCGCCGGAACGCCCCGGAAGAACTCGATGTAGACGATGGCCACCCAGCGGTACGGCGGCACCTGCGACAGCCGCATCAGCGCGAGCAGCAGCCCCAGCGTCAGCCCGAACCCGAAGCCGAGCAGGGTGTAGATGACGGTGTTGACCAGCGCCGTCGTGATGATGTCGGGGAACTGGGCCTTGGCGACCTCGACATCGAAGAAGGCCCGCTGGATCTCGCCCCAGTCGGCGGCCAGGGCGACGGCGAGTACCACGGCGAGCAGCACGGCGTACTGAACGCCCCTGATGACGCGGGTCCGTTGTCGGCGGGACATGGACATCGGTGGTGGTTCCTCAATTCTTGGGAGCGGCGGGGAACCACTTCTTGTATATGGCGTCGTAACGGCCGTCGGACTGGGCCGCCTTGATCACCTTGTTGATCTCCTCGCGCAGGGCGTCGTTCCCGGTCCGCACCCCCACGCCGTACTTCTCGCCGGTCTCGAACTCGGCCGTGACCTCGGTGTCCGGATTCTTGCGCACGTACTCGAAGAGAACGCCGTTGTCGTTGACGGCGCCGTCGACCTGGCCGGTCTTCACGGCCGTCAGCAGCAGCGCCAGGTCCTCGAACTGGACGGTCTCCACGCCGGCGCCGTTCTTCTTCGCGTACTCCTCGCCGGTCGTGCCCTGCTGGACGCCCAGCTTCTTGCCCTTCAGGCTCGCCAGCGAGTCGTAGCCGGCGCCCTTCTTGGTGATGAGTGCCTGGGTGGCCTCGAAGTACGGGGCGGAGAAGTCCAGGTTCTCCTCACGTACGGGGGTGATCGTCATGCCGGCGGCGGCGACGTCACACTTGCGGGCGTTGAGGTCCTCACCCGTCTGGATGCCCTCGAAAGGCGTGTCGACGATCTCCTGAGTGACCTTCAGCTCCTTGGCGACCAGATCCACCAGGTCCACGTCGAAGCCGACGATCTTGTTGTCCTGGCGGGACTGGAAGGGTTCGTACGGCAGATGGGTGCAGGTCGTGAGCTTTCCCGACTTCACCAGCTCCACCTTCGAGCCGTCGGAAACGGTGGACTCGGTGCTCGTGCATCCCGTCATGGCGACGAGGGCGGCGGCGGTGGTTACTACGGGCAACACGAACGCGGTGCGCGGGGACAAGACGCCTCCAAGCGTGGGACGGACGACAGCCCACAGGGTGTGTGAGTTGCGCAGATCTTGCCATCGGAGGTGCCGGATGTCTCCTCCGGACAGGTTCGACGTGGCTACACGATCGGCGTTGTCTGCGTGCAGTTCTTCCACTCGACCCAGGGGCGTGCGCCGCCGTTCTTGGGGCCGGTGGCGTAGGTGGGGTCGCCGGTGATGGTCTGGTTCTTCTCTTCGTGGGTGATGTCGATGCCGAAGAGTTTGAAGCCGAGTGTGACTTGTCCGGCGGAGATGCCGAAGCCGATGCCGAGTGAGGCGTTCCACCAGTCGGTGTTGGCGTTGTAGTCGAGGCGGGAGAGTTTGGCCTTGTCGTGCAGGAGGCGTTCCAGTGGTCCGGCGTCGCTGCCGGGTGCCTCGGCCGCTTCCGAGGGGGTGGGCAGGGCGTCACTGGCGGGGAAGTCGCCGCGGCCGCGGAGCCAGTCCTCGACGAGTTCGCTGTCGCCGTCGTTGTCGAGGACCAGTTCGGCGGACTCGGTGTGGATCTTGGACTCGATGGTGCCGCCACCGCCGCCGACGTCGATGGTGACCGGTGTTCCGGGGATGTTGGCGCCCGCTCCGGCCTGTACGCCGGCGCCTGCGCCGTTCTCCTGGCTGGTGGTGATCACGAGTTTCTCCGGGCGGTGTTCCTTGCCGTCCTTCTCTTCCTGGTCGTAGGTGGCGGCGTCGTAGGTGACGGCGACCTGCTGCATCCGGGTGGCTTTGCCCTGGGCGAGTTCGCCGCCTTTGGCGTCGACGCTGAAGGTGTAGATGAAGGTGATTTTGCCGGCGTCGGGGCCGGTGTTGGCGCGCATGACGACGACGTCCTCGGTCATGGTGCCGGTCCCGAACTCACCGGATATGTTGCCGAGTTCGGTCGGCTTGCCGTCCTTGTCCTTGCCGCCCTTGCCCTTGGTGAAGGACTTGCCGAAGCTGACGCTGCCCGCCGCCTCGGTGCTGGTCTTGGTGATGTCGACGTCCGGCGCCAACTCCGGTTCGAGGTCCGGCTTCTTGGAGGCCGCGTCCTGCTGGCAGGCTCCCATCGCCGCCCCGGGGTTGTAGCCGCTCTGGTAGCGGCAACCGTCATTCTGTTTGAGGTACGCGGCGAACTTCCTGGCGTCCTCCAGATTGAGCTCCAGGTCCTTCTGCGGGTCGCCGGTCTTGTTGCCGTTGAACAGCCACTGGCCGCCGCTGCCGCTGCCCTTCATGTAGCTGCCGCTGAGCGACGCACTGCCGCCCCAGTCCTTCAGACCCGGGATACCGGCGGAGACGCTGGCGGTCGCCCCGAGGCTTGATTCGCCCACCCGTTCGAGGGTGACGGTGCCGTCGGACCACTGCTGGAGCTTGACCTGCTCGGAGCCGCTGATCTTGATGAAGGCGATCTGGACGACGACCGTGTCCTTCGTCTGCTCCTGGGCGAGCAGGCACTTCGCGGGCTGGAACGGGTCGCCGGGTATCCCGCCGTCGTCGCCGTCCCCGCCGCCTCCCCCTCCGCCGTCGTCGCCGCTCCCGCCACCGGAGTCGCAGCCCTCGCCGCCGTCACCCGCGTTGACGACCCGGCACACCGCGTCCTGAAGGCCCACCGCCGTGTCGGCCGGGACGGTCAGCGCCACGATCCCCGCGACGACCGCCGCGACGACACCTATCAGCGCGACGTACTCGACACCGCCCTGGCCCCTGTCGCGAGCCCGACGCGACCTCGGTACGCACTCCGTGCCGTTCATCCGGACTCCTCGCCCAAGCCGTCACCCGTTTCCCGAGTGAAAGGGAGACTAAGGACGAGGCAGGGCCCAGACGCAGGGCCTCAGGGCCCAGTTACGGGCCCACCCGGAGGTGATCCTTCAACTTCGGGCGCCGGAGGGTACCGACACGGGCCCTGTGCGCGTGGATACGGGCTCCGACCGGTCGGGCGACGCGGACGGCACCGCCGGCGCCGACGGTGCCACCGACCGCGCGGGCGGTGACACACGTGTGGACGGTGACGCCGACGGCACCGTGCTTCTCGACGGTGCGGTGCTTCTCGACGGCGCGGTGGGCTCCGCCGTCAGCGGCGTGCTCTCGCCGTCGCCGTACATGTCCTTCGGGCCGCCGCCCGGCAGCTCACCCAGCTCCGCCAGCGCCGCACGGGCCTTCGGCGCCAGCAGCGGAGAGAAGCGCGGATTCGTCCGCAGGGCCTCGTCCAGATGGCGGCGGGCCGGGCCCTCCATCCCGAGTTCGCGTTCGATCTCTCCCCGGTGGTACGAGAAGAGCGCGCTCCGCATCCCCTGTTCCGTCGCCCTCTTCGCGTACGGCAGAGCCTTCTCCGCCTCACCCGCCCGGTACAGCGCCCACGCCAGCGTGTCGGACACCTGCATGCTCCGGTGGCCCCGCCGCCACTCCGCCTCCAGCCGCTCCACCGCCGCCCGGGGACTGCCGTGGTCGGCCTCGAAACGGGCCAGCGTCAGCTCCTCGTTGACGCCGTCGGCCTGAGCCCTCGCCGCACGGTCCCGGAGCAGCCCGTACTGGCTCCGCGCGTCCCCGTCCAGCCCCAGCGAGTCGTACAACTCGCCGAGCTCCAGGGCGTATTCGGGCATCGGGCGCTCCGTGAGAGCCGCCTGGTAGTCCCGGCATGCCTCCTCCGTCCTGTCCAGTGCCGCGAGGACACGCGCCCGGCCCGCCAGCGACGGATGGTGGTCCCGCGCCACCTTCAGCGCCGCGTCGTAGTAGCGCAGCGCCTCCTTCGGCTCGCCGCGCTCCCAGGCGAGCCCGCCGAGAGCGTTCAGGGCGCCGGCCTTCTCGGCGGGCGTGGCCGCCTTCCCCGCGGCCTCGTCCGCCTTCGCCGCCGCGTCCTCGCGCCAGCCCCGGTCGCGGTAGACCAGCGACGACACGGACAGCACGCGCACGCCGGAGCGCAGCGACCGCAGCTTGTCCAGGGCCCCGCCGGCGGCCGCGTAGTCACCGAGCCCGTTGTACGCCTCGATCAGGACCGGGTACGTCGTCCAGCGCGCCGGGGCCACCTTCCGTACCGCCTCACCCCATTTCCTGGCCGCCGCGTAGTCGTGCCGCGCGTTCGCCAGCGCGGCCAGGCCCGTCGTCGCCGCCGGGTTGCGCCGCTCGCCGGGGGTGACGGCGAGCGAGCGCCGCAGCGCCCGCTCGGCCTTCGGGTAGTACGCCGTGTCCGCCCGCAGCCCGCCGCGCTCCACGTACGCCGCGCCCAGCACCGCCCAGGATCCGGCGTCCTTCGGGTTCTTCCGCAGCCACGCCTCCCGGTCCCTGATGAGCGCCGCCACGTCCGGCAGCGAGGTGGGACCGCCCGCGCCGACGGCGGCCCGTGCCCGTGCCTCGGGGCCGGGTGGGGGTGGCGCCTCGTCCCCGTCCGGTACGAACACCAGAACGCCCAACACGAGTACCGCTCCCACACCCACGGCCAGCGCGGCCCTCCTGATGTGCCTCATGTGCCGGGTGTTCACGGTGTTCTTGGCGTCCATGTAATTACTGTGCGTCAATACGAAGACCACACCCGTCCTTGTGGATGTGGATCGCAGACGGGTTCACACCGATGGCCCCGGGGTGCCACGCTGGGATCATGGATGATCTCGTCGCGGCCGCGCCCACCACCGCCCCAGCCACCGTCGCCACGGACGACCTACTCGCCCAGCTGCGAGCCGGTCTGCCCTCCGAAGCCCTGATCACCGACCCCGACATCACGGCCTCCTACGCGAACGACATGGCGAGCTTCTGCGAGGCGGGCTCCCCGGCGGTGGTCGTACTGCCGCGGACCGTCGAGCAGGTCCAGCACGTGATGCGCACGGCGACGGCCCTGCGCGTCCCCGTGGTGCCGCAGGGTGCCCGTACGGGACTGTCGGGCGCGGCCAACGCCTCCGACGGCTGCATCGTGCTGTCCCTCGTCAAGATGGACAAGATCCTGGAGATCAGCCCGGTCGACCGGATCGCGGTCGTCGAGCCCGGCGTCGTCAACGCGGTGCTCTCCCGCGCGGTCGGCGAACACGGTCTGTACTACCCGCCGGACCCCTCCAGCTGGGAGACGTGCACCATCGGCGGCAACATCGGCACCGCGTCCGGCGGCCTGTGCTGTGTGAAGTACGGCGTCACCGCCGAGTACGTCCTGGGCCTGGACGTCGTCCTCGCCGACGGCCGCCTCCTGACCACCGGCCGCCGCACCGCCAAGGGCGTCGCCGGATACGACCTCACCCGGCTGTTCGTCGGCTCGGAGGGCAGCCTCGGCATCGTCGTCAAGGCCGTCCTCGCGCTCAAGCCGGCGCCGCCCCAGCAACTCGTCCTGGCGGCCGAGTTCGCCTCCGCGTCCGCCGCCTGCGACGCCATCTGCCAGATCATGGAGCGCGGCCACACCCCCTCCCTGCTGGAGCTGATGGACCGCACCACCGTCCGCGCCGTCAACTCGCTCGCCAACATGGGCCTCCCCGAGACCACCGAGGCGCTGCTGCTCTGCGCCTTCGACACCGCCGACCCGGCCGCCGACCTCGCCGCCGTGGGCGAACTCTGCACAGCGGCCGGCGCCACCGAGGTCGTCCCCGCCGACGACGCCGCCGAGTCCGAACTGCTGCTCCAGGCGCGGCGGCTGGCGCTCGTCGCGCTGGAGGCCGTCAAGGGCACCACGATGATCGACGACGTGTGCGTCCCCCGCTCCCGGCTCGCCGAGGTCCTTGAGGGCATCGACCGCATCGCCGTCAAGTACGACCTCACGATCGGCGTCTGCGCCCACGCGGGCGACGGCAACACCCACCCCACCGTCTGCTTCGACGCCTCGGACCCGGACGAGTCCCGGCGCGCCCGCGAGTCGTTCGACGAGATCATGGCGCTGGGCCTGGAACTGGGCGGCACCATCACCGGCGAGCACGGCGTCGGCGTCCTGAAGAAGGAGTGGCTCTCCCGCGAACTGGGCCCGGTCGGCATGGAGTTGCAGCGCGGCATCAAGAAGACCTTCGACCCGCTGGACCTCCTGAACCCGGGAAAGCTCTTCTGATCCTCAGCACTCACCGTCCGCGGACTCGTCCGAGGGCCACGGGTTCCGCAGCCACAGATCGTCGGCCGGCAGCGGGGCGAGCAGCCGGGCCAGCCCGGCGTCGATCCCCAGCCGGTCGGTCTCGGTGCCCGGGGGCACCAGCCGCAGCGTCCGCTCCAGCCACGCCGAGACGGCCGCCGAAGGAGCCTCCAGGAGCGCGTCGCCGTCGGGGGAGCTGAGCGCCACGCACAGGACGGTGCGGCCGTCGACCTTCGTGGGCCAGATCCGTACGTCACCGTGGCCGCACGGCCGGAACACCCCTTCGACCAGAAGTTCGCGTGCGAACGTCCAGTTGACGGGCGTGTCCGAACAGATGTGGAAGGTGATGTGCACCGCGTACGGGTCCTCCGTGCGGTACGTCAGCCTGGCAGGGACAGGGATGCTGCGCTCGGGCGAGAGCACCAGATTGAGCTCCAGCTCGCGTTCCACCACGGTGTGCATGTCAGGTGCTTCCTTCCTCGTACGACGCCCGGGAGTGGGCCGTACCGATGGAGAGCGCCGACTCCCGCCGCCATTACGCGACTTCGGGCAAGAACTTGCTCCCGCGACCTACCGTGACTCTTTCGTGACCGATCGAGGTCCAAACGGCTGGATGGGTCCTGGGCCATGCGGTGGTCTGATAGATGTGGACCCTTGAACTGAGCCCCATCGAAGAGATACGGGACCACGGTGATGAGCGCCCCGACCTCGGCAACCGGAGACGGCAGCCCTTCCCCCGGCTACTACCCGGACCCTTCCATCCCCGGATACGTCCGGTACTGGAACGGCGGCTCCTGGGTACCCGGCACCAGCCGGCCCGCGCCGCAGGCGGGCGAGGCCATGCCGGAGCCGCCCCAGGGAGCGGCACCGGCTGCCCCTCCGCCCCCGGCCCGGCGGACCCCGGCCCCCGCGACCCCGGCGGTCGAGGAGACGGGGCCGATGTTCTTCGACGAGGACCCGGCCGAGGAGCCCCGCCAGGAACCGGCCTCCGTCTGGCAGGCGGACACCCGGCGGCAGACCGGCTTCGGTGGTGAGCGCGACGCCCGGGTCTCCTGGGGCGACGGCCCGCAGGACTCCCGCGGCCGGCCCGGCGAACAGGGCGCGCAGGGCCCGCAGAGCACACCGGAACCGGAAGACGCCAGGGACCCCCGGTACGCCCGGGACACGCGCGACCCCCGGGTGCCCGGCCAGGCCACGGAACCGGCGGCCGACCCCACGGGCGGCGCGCTGCCCGGCGTACGGTCCCTGGGGCCGGGCGCGGATGACGAGGACTCACCCCGCAACGAGGGCACGGTCGCGATCCGCGTCCCGCGCCCCGGACGCGGAGGCCAGGGCCAGCCACAGGGCGGCCAGGGCGGCCAGGCCCGTACCGGCGAGGCGCCCGCCGACGGCGCCGCCGCCGGCCCGGTCGGCGGCGTACCGCGGGGCCGGCAGGCCACCGGCCGCACCGGCCAGACCGAGGGCACCATGGCGCTGCGCGCCCTGCGGCCCCGCTCCTCCGGCCCGGCACCCGCCCCGCCTGCCCAGCCCCGGCCCCACACCCCTCAGCCCCACACCCCCCAGCCGCCCCAGACCCCGGGGCAGCCCGACGTGCTCGGCTCCCGGTCGATGCAGCCCCCCGCCACCCCGGTCGCACCCGGCCCCGGCGGCGGCTCGGCCTCCTGGGCGCAGCAGGTGCACCAGCTCGCGCAGCCACCGTCGACGCCTCCCACCGGGGCCGACCCCGGGCAGCCGGTCGTGCCGTGGAAGCCGCCGGTCGAGGACCCGTTCCTGCGGGCCGCGCAGGCCCAGGCGGCGGCCCGCCCGGCCGGGCTCGGCAAGCGGTTCGCCGCCCGGCTGATCGACACCGTCGTTCTGCTGGGGGTCGTCGGGGCCGTCTCCGTACCGCTGGTGTCCAAGGCGCTCGCGCACATCGACGACAAGGTCGAGGCGGCGAAGCAGACCGGCGAGACCGTCACCGTCTGGCTGATCGACGGCACGACCGCCGGCTACTTCGGCGGGGTGCTCGCCGCGCTGCTGGTCATCGGTGTCCTGTACGAGGCGCTGCCCACCGCCAAGTGGGGCCGGACGCTCGGCAAGAAACTGTTCGGGCTGGAGGTGCGGGACATCGAGTCGTTCGAGTCCCCGTCCTTCGGCTCCGCCCTGCGCCGCTGGCTCGTGTACGGCGTGCTCGGGGTGCTCGTGGTCGGCATCGTCAATGTGCTGTGGTGCTTCTTCGACCGGCCGTGGCGGCAGTGCTGGCACGACAAGATCGCGCGCACCTTCGTCGCGGGGTAAGTCGGGGCGGCGTGGCACGCGCGCGATGACGCCGGGTCACCCGTGGCCGGGGGGCTCCCCCGAACGGCGGGTGATCCGTTGCGGGCGTCCACGCGGCGCGGTGCACTGCCCCCATGAGCAACGATCAGCCGCCGCCCGGTCAGCCGCCCGAGGACGACCCGTTCCGCAAGCAGCCGCCGCCAGGTGAGACGCCGCCGCCCGGTGGCCCGCCCCCGGGTGGCGGTACGCCGCCGCGTTACGGTGAGCCGTACGGCGGCGCCAACCCGCCACCTCCGGGTGACCCGTACGGCGGATCGGCTCCTCCGCCCCCCGGTGACCCGTTCGGCGCGAACGATCCGCTCCGGGGGATGCCGCCGCTCGCGTCCGTGGGCAGGCGCGTCCTCGCGCGCATCGTCGACTGGATCATCGTCGCGATCCCGCTCGCGGTGATCGCCATCCCGTTCAGCGTCTACCGGCACTGGTCGGACGAGTCCGACAGCTGGGACGACACGGTCAACGGCATGAACGGCGGCGGCCAGTGGGTCTTCCGGATCATCACGATCATCGCCTACGTCGGCTACGACATGGCGATGACGCAGTGGCGCGGCCAGACCATCGGCAAAAAGCTCTTCAAGATCCGTGTCGCGATGCTCAACGACGGCCGGGTGCCCGACTCCCGTGCCTCGTTCCTGCGGGCCGTCGTGCTGTGGCTGCCCGCGCTGATCTGCTGCGCCTGCCTCTGGCCGCTGCTCCTGCTGATCCTGCTGCTGCTCGACCGGCCCTACCGGCAGGGCCTGCACGACAAGGCGGCGAGAACTGTCGTGGTGTCAGCGCCGCAGTGACGCCGGAACGCGGGTCTCGGCGGCGGACGGCGACGGGACGACGGCAGAGGCGCTGGAGTGGCTCGCGGGACTCGTACGGACCGGCTGCGCCGTCCTCGAAGCGCGCGGCGGCACCGCCTTCACCGATACGAGAACGCCGAGACAGAGGGCGACGAGTGCGATCACCGCGATGCCGACGACCGATGTGATGCCGGAGAGCAGCAGCATCGCGAGTGTGGAGAGGACGACGGTGGCGGAACCGTAGGCAAGCTGTGCGGCAGTCGGACGCGGCATGGCTGATCCGTCCCTCGGGGCAATCGGGTTTGGTTTCGGGGGTGTTGGGGGTGTCTCGCGTGTCTGCGCGGAGTCGCACTGTCAAACGACCCTACGACGGTGGATGCCCGGCAGGAACCGACAGTAAGCGTGACCTAACCCACGACGCCGGAGCATGGGGGGCGCACGGAGTCACGCGCCCCCGCTATATGACACATCGATGCGCCCACTGGCGGGTCTTCGGGGCGTCCGGATGGCGGAACGGAACGTGTGCATAGTGCACTTGGCCTGTGCAAGTCAAGGACTGTCTTTTCTCCTTCAACTCCGGTCGAATGTCGTCACTTGTGACGCGCACCCCGCGCGCGGATCCCCACACAGCCGGTCCGCGGACTCCGGGTGCGGGGAGAGGACACCATCAAGTGACCACCAATCGACGGGCGATCAGAGCGTCCGCGGTGCTCGTGGCTCTCGCCACGGCAGCCGCGACGGCGTCGGCGCTCGCCCCGGCCCAGGCCGAGGGCAACCCCACAGCAGGTCCGGCGAGCATTGAGCGCCGCGATCCGGCGCCGCGGAAGGGCGATGTCGAGCACGACCTCGAAGGCCCCTTCAGCAAGCAGCAGGAGCAGCAGCGCAAGGCCGCACTTGAGCAGGTGATCTCGGGTGACGCCAAGATCATGAAGCGCGGCGGCTCCCAGGTCGTGAAGCTCGACGACAAGAAGTACGTCGAGCTGGGCCGGGAGAAGACCGACAAGATATTCACGATCCTGGTGGAGTTCGGCGACGAGGTCGACGACACCACCACGTACGACCCGGACGGTGCCGACGGCCCCGAGGCTCCCATCAAGAAGTACGGCGGCGAGCCCGGCCCGCAGCACAACGAGATAGCCGAGCCGGACCGGAAGGTGGACAACTCCACCGCCTGGCAGGCCGACTACAACCAGCAGCACTTCCAGGACCTCTACTTCGGTGAGGGCAAGGACAGCAAGGGTCAGCAGAAAGAGTCGCTGAAGACCTACTACGAGAAGACCTCGTCCGGCCGCTACTCGGTCGACGGTGAGGTCTCCGACTGGGTCAAGGTCAGGTACAACGAGGCCCGTTACGGCTCGAACTACTGCGGCGACAGCAACTGCGCCAACGTCTGGGACGCGGTACGCGACGGCACCGCCGCCTGGGCCGCCGACCAGAAGGCCCAGGGCCGCACGGACGCCGAGATCAAGGCGGACCTCGCGAGCTACGACGAGTGGGACCGCTACGACTTCGACGCCGACGGCAACTTCAACGAGCCCGACGGCTACATCGACCACTTCCAGATCGTCCACGCGGGCGAGGACGAGTCGGCCGGCGGCGGCGCCGAGGGCGAGAACGCCCTGTGGGCGCACCGCTGGTACGCGTACGGCACGGACGCCGGCAAGACGGGCCCCGCGGAGAACAAGTCCGGCGGCGCGCAGATCGGTGAGACCGGCATCTGGGTCGGCGACTACACGATGCAGCCGGAGAACGGCGGACTCGGCGTCTTCGCGCACGAGTACGGCCACGACCTGGGCCTGCCCGACCTGTACGACACCGCGGGCGGCGAGAACTCCACCGGCTACTGGACCCTGATGTCCGCCGGTTCCTGGCTCGGCCGGGGCAAGGGCGAGATCGGCGACCTGCCGGGCGACATGACCGCCTGGGACAAGCTCCAGCTGGGCTGGCTCGACTACGACGAGGCCAAGGCCGCGACGGCGTCGACCCACAAGCTGGGCGTGTCGGAGTACAACACGGAGAACCCGCAGGCGCTCGTCGTCGAGCTGCCGAAGAAGCCGGTCACCACGACTGTCGTGAAGCCCGCCGAGGGCTCCAAGCAGTGGTGGAGCGACATGGGTGACGACCTCAAGAACACCCTGAGCCGCCCCGTCGACCTCACCGGCAAGGCCAAGGCGTCGCTGGAACTGGACGGCTGGTGGGACATCGAGGCCAACTACGACTACCTGTACGCCGAGGTGTCGGAGGACGGCATCAACTGGACCCCGGTCGACGGCACCGCCGACGGCAAGGCCATCACCCGTGACGCGGGCGACAAGCCGGCCCTGACCGGTCCGTCCGGCGCGTACAAGAAGCTCGTCTACCCGCTGGACGCGTACGCGGGCAAGAAGATCGACGTCCGCTTCCGCTACCAGACGGACGGCGGCGCCGGCGGCAAGGGCTTCGCGGCCGACGCGATCAGCGTCGTCGCCGACGGCGCCCCGCTCTTCACCGACAACGCCGAGGCGGACGACGCGGGCTGGACCTCGAAGGGCTTCTCGCGCATCGAGGAGTCGTTCACCAAGGACTACGGCCAGTTCTACATCGCGGAGAACCGGCAGTACGTCAGCTACGACGAGACCCTCAAGTCGGGCCCGTACAACTTCGGCTTCAAGGCGCCGAAGGACGGCTGGGTCGAGCACTACGCGTACCAGAACGGCCTCATGGTCTGGCTCTGGGACACCTCGCAGAAGGACAACAACACCAGCGTCCACCCCGGCAAGGGCCTGGTCCTGCCGGTCGACGCGCACGCCAAGCCCCTGAAGTGGGCGAACGGCACGGTGATCCGTAACAAGATCCAGACGTTCGACTCGTCCTTCAGCAAGTACCCGACCGACCTGTTCCAGCTCCACAACGCCGACAAGGCGCAGTGGATCCTTCCCCAGGCGGGCAAGCCGGTCTTCGACGACCGCAAGGGCACCTACTGGTACGAGGAGAACCCGACCGGTTCTGTCGACGTTCCTGACACCAACACCAAGATCTCCATCGTGAGCGAGCCGCTCAGTGGCTCCACGATGACGGTGAAGGTGGACCGCTCGACCAAGTAACGGACATCGTCGCAGGTCAAACCATGATCGGCCGTCGCCCCCTAGCGGGGCGGCGGCCGATCGTGTTTAGGTGCGTCCTACCGACTCTTATTGACACGACGTCTTACGGGGGGATTGAGGACATATGGCAGGTGGAGGCTTCAGCAGACTCCCGAACGGCACCGTGGTGGTGGCGCTGACCGTGCCCAGCCCGGTGACCGAAGGTCGTACGGTCCGGATCCTGGTCCATGCGATGAACCGGGCCCGCGCCCTGACCAGGCTGCGGAATCTGGGGCTGCGCGCCGTCTATCTCCGCGGCAACGCGGAACCGCCGACACCGGACGAGATCACGGCGGTGCTGCACCACCCGGACGGCCTGCTCTGGCGGGCCACGCCGGAGTGCGCACAGGAGCTCTGGCAGCCCATACGGGCCCTGCTGCGCCCCGCTCGGCGCTACGGGTCCGCCGAGCCGCGCGGCGGCCGCACGGGCGTACCGAGGGGCGTACCGCCGGGCATCCGGCCGGCACCGCAGACGCCGCCGCGCTCGGAGCTGCCGAGGGGCAGCGGGAGCGACCTGAGCGCCGCGTAGCGGGCGACTCCCGGGTCGGGGGCGGACGGCGCTACTTCGCGGACCCGACCCAGGTCCTGTCCGCCGGACAGGACCCGGGCCCCTGTCCGGCGGATCTTCGTGGGCCCGGGACGCCTGGCACGGCACCTCGCCGCGTTGTCGGACTCGTCCAAGTACGTCCAGTACGAGCACGATCCTCCGCCTTGCGATGCACCGCACCAGCCGCCCCGGGCTGATCCACGAAGATCCGGCGGACAGGATCTAGACCACGACCGGCTTGCCGGTCAGGCGTACGCCCGCCGCCCGCAGTTCCTCCAGGGTCCGCTGCGTCGTCGCCTCGGCGACGCCCGCCGTCAGGTCCAGCAGCACGTGTGTGGTGAATCCCTCACGCGCGGCGTCCAGGGCGGTCGCCCGTACGCAATGGTCGGTGGCGATCCCGACGATGTCGACCTCGGTGACCTCGCGCGCCTTCAGCCATTCCGCGAGCGTCACGCCGTTCTCGTCGGCGCCCTCGAAGCCGCTGTACGCACCCGAGTAGGCGCCCTTGTCGAAGACCGCGTCGATCGACCCGGAGGCGACGGCGGGCGCGAAGTTCGGGTGGAAGCCCACCCCCTCGGTGCCCGCCACGCAGTGGACCGGCCACGTGTGCTCGTAGTCGGGCCTGGTGGAGAAGTGGTTACCGGGATCGATGTGGTGGTCACGCGTCGCGACCACATGGCGGTAACCGGCGGTGGTCTGGCCGATGAGATCGGTGATGGCCGCGGCCACGTCGGCGCCGCCGGACACCGCGAGGCTGCCGCCCTCACAGAAGTCGTTCTGAACGTCCACGACTATCAACGCGCGGTGCATGACGGGTGTCCTTCGGTGGGGAGCGGGCGGGGGCCACTGAGCCTAGGGGGTGTCTTGTCGATCAGGCCGGGGGCCGGTCTGTCGGAGCCTGGCGTTCCCGGTGGTTCTCCGTTCATGCCTTCCACACCTCATCCATCCCTCGTGTACGTCACATGTAGACGGTAGGGATGACCGGCTCGCCGCGCGACAGCTGGACCGCCGACATGGGCAGTCCGGCCCGCGCCGCGACGTGCCGGTCGCGCCCCGCGTCCAGCGGCTCGCGCGCGACCACCTCACCGCCCTTGACCAGCTCCACCAGCAGCTGCCGGTCCAGCAGGTCGGCGGGCACCGGGCCGGTGCCGACGACCTCGGCGTCCGCGTAGCCCTCCGCGTCCACCCGTCGCGCCGCCCACTTGCGGCCGCCGATCGACGTCTTGCCGCCCAGCGACTTCTTCGCCACCGCGTGCAGCGGCGCCTTCGGATCGGCGGAGTGGGCACGGGCGACGAGTTTGTACACCATCGAGCAGGTGGGGTGCCCGCTGCCGGTGACCAGCTGGGTGCCGACCCCGTACGCGTCCACCGGGGCCGCGGCCAGCGAGGCGATCGCGTACTCGTCCAGATCCGAGGTGACCACGATCCGGGTGTTCACCGCGCCCAGCTCGTCGAGTTGCTGCCGCACCCGGTGCGCGACGAGCAGCAGATCGCCGGAGTCGATGCGTACGGCGCCCAGCTCGGGCCCCGCGACCTCCACGGCGGTACGGACCGCCTCGGCCACGTCGTAGGTGTCCACGAGCAGCGTCGTACCGCTGCCGAGCGCGTCGACCTGCGCCTGGAACGCGTCCCGCTCGTTGTCGTGCAGGAGTGTGAATGCGTGCGCGCTGGTGCCCACCGTCGGGATGCCGTAACGGAACCCGGCCGCCAGGTCGGAGGTGGTGTCGAAACCGCCCACGTACGCGGCGCGCGAGGCGGCGACGGCGGCCAGTTCGTGCGTGCGGCGCGCGCCCATCTCGATCAGCGGGCGTCCGCCGGCCGCGGACGACATCCGGGACGCGGCGGCGGCGATCGCCGAGTCGTGGTTGAGGATCGACAGGACCACGGTCTCCAGCAGCACGCACTCGGCGAAGGAGCCCTCGACGCGCAGGATCGGCGAGCCGGGGAAATACACCTCGCCCTCCCGGTAGCCCCAGATGTCGCCGCTGAAGCGGTAGTCGGCGAGCCAGTCGAGCGTCGCCCCGTCGATGATCTCCCGCTCGCGCAGGAAGGTGATGACGTCCGGGTCGAAGCGGAAGTTCTCGACGGCGTCGAGGAGTCGGCCGGTGCCGGCGACGACTCCGTAGCGCCGTCCCTCGGGCAGCCGCCGGGTGAAGACCTCGAAGACGGAACGGCGCTCGGCCGTCCCCGCCCGCAGCGCGGCCCGGAGCATCGTCAACTCGTACTGATCGGTGAAGAGCGCGGTCGACGGAACACCGACCCGCCTGCCGCCCTCGTCCTTCGCAAGGCCCTTCTCAAGGTCCGCAGAGTTCATACCGACAATATTACAGCGGATCTCGTCAGAGTGACGATTTCTAACCGGTGTTCGGGCCGCCGTTTGTGCGACAGACCCCTCCGGGTGGCAGCATGGGGTCGTTAAGGCTGTGCATCCCGGGGCGCACCCCGGGACCCCCGGCGGAGAAGAAGGTCGTCCCGAACCGTGAGTGTTGCCCCGACAGAGATCGAACTTCCCGAGTCGGCCGAGGAGACGTTCACCGTCCCGGAACCTGACGTGCCGTGGATGACGATCGTCCACAACGACCCTGTCAACCTCATGAGTTATGTGACGTACGTCTTCCAGACGTACTTCGGCTACTCCAAGGACAAGGCGCACAAGCTGATGCTCGACGTCCACCAGAAGGGCCGCGCCATCGTCTCCAGCGGCAGCCGCGAGGAGATGGAACGCGACGTGCAGGCGATGCACGGATACGGCCTGTGGGCAACGCTCTCCCAGGACCACGCCTGATGGCCGGGCAGTTCGAGCCGATCCGCGGCGGTGGCGCAGCCGTCGCGCTCGACGCGGTCGAGATCTCCATCCTGCGCTCGCTCGCCGTCCAACTCCTGGAGCTGATCGGCCCCGGCGAGGAACCGGCCAAGGGTGAGGACCCCCTGGCCGCGCTCTTCGCGGAGGGGCCCAGCAAGCCGCCGTCCGACCCCGCGCTCGCCCGGCTGTTCCCGGACGCGTACGGCTTCGGCGACGACACCGACGACGAACTGCGGGAGTACGCGGCGGAGTTCAGGCGCTTCACCGAGAACGACCTGCGGACCCGCAAGCGCGAGGACGGCCTCGCCGTCGTCCGCACCCTGGACGCGCTCTCCGCCACGGGTGAGGGCGGGGCCGTACTGAAACTGGCGCCCGACGACTGCCGGCACTGGCTCGGCGCGCTCAACGACCTGCGCCTGACCATCGGCAACCGGCTGGATATCTCCGACGAGGACGAGGGTGAGAGCCTGTACCGGCTCTCGGACGACGACCCGCGCAAGCCGATGGTGATGGCGTACCTGTGGCTCGGGGCGCTCCAGGAGACGCTGGTCGAGACGATGATGCCCTGACGGGGGGACGGCCCCTCGCGGCGTCTGCGTCACGGCGTCTGCGTCACGGCGTCTGCGCCCCGCCGTCTCCGCCACGCCGTCACACGGTCTCCGCCGCGCTCCCACGCGCCCTCACAGGGTCTCCGGACGGATACCTTCCGTTTCCTCAACGGACGCTCAACTCCATATAACGATCCCGTCTCCGCCACCGCGACCTTTGCGATTCGGGAAGTGATTTGTCCGCTTCTTCCTGTGGACCGCGCCACAGCGACCTCCGTGGATCGCCGCCGGAGCCGTGGTAAATCTTCACGACCACCGGCACAGGCAGGGAGAAAGGGCGCATCACCATGACCTCCCCACAGGTCGACAACACCTCGGAAAGCCCCTCCGGAAAGACCTCGGAGGAGGGCTACGAACGCGGACTCGGCAGCCGCCAGGTCCAGATGATCGCGATCGGCGGCGCCATCGGCGTCGGCCTGTTCATGGGCGCCGGCGCGAACATCGCCAAGGCCGGGCCGAGCATCATCCTGATGTACGCCCTCGCCGGCGTGGTGATCTTCTTCATCATGCGGGCGCTCGGCGAACTGCTGCTCTACCGGCCGGTCTCCGGCTCGTTCGCGGAGTACGCCCGCGAGTTCCTCGGCCCGTTCTTCGGATACGTGACCGGCTGGACGTACTGGCTCATGTGGATCGTGACCGGCATGGCCGAACTCACGGCGGCGGCGATCTACATCCACTTCTGGTTCCCCGCGATCCCGCAGTGGGTCAGCGCCCTGGTCTTCCTCGTGGTGCTCTTCGGCGTCAACCTGATCTCCGTCAAGATCTTCGGCGAGGTCGAGTTCTGGTTCTCGATGGTCAAGGTCACCGCGATCATCGGCATGATCGTCATCGGTCTCGGCGTCCTGACCCTCGGCTTCTCGGACGCGGGCGAAACCGCCGCCACCGGCAACCTCTGGCAGCACGGCGGCATCTTCCCCAACGGCATCGGCTCCAGCCTGATGACCCTCCAGGGCGTGATGTTCGCCTACCTCGCCGTCGAACTCGTCGGCGTCACGGCGGGCGAGTCCGAGAACCCGGAGAAGACGCTCCCCAAGGCGATCAACACGCTGCCCTGGCGCATCATCGTCTTCTACGTCGGCGCGCTCACCGTCATCCTCGCCGTTGTGAAGTGGACCGAATTCACCGAGGGCGAGAGCCCGTTCGTGCACGCCTTCGCCAAGATCGGCATCCCGCTCGGCGCCGGAATCGTCAACTTCGTGGTGCTGACGGCGGCCCTGTCGTCCTGCAACTCCGGCATGTACTCCACCGGCCGGATGCTGCGCGACCTCGCCGCCAACAAGGAAGCCCCACAGGTCCTGGGCAAGCTCAACGCCCGCCGGACACCGGCGGCCGGCATCGCGGCGTCCGTCGCGCTGATGGGCATCGGCGTCGTCCTCAACTACGTCGTCCCCGAGAAGGCGTTCCTGTACGTCACCTCGGTCGCCACCGCCGCCGGTATCTGGACCTGGATGATGATCCTCATCAGCCATATCAAGTACCGCTCCGCCGTGGTCGCCGGGCGGCTGCCGGCGTCCTCGTTCCCGGCCCCCGGCGGCGCGGCGCTGAGCTGGGTGGCGCTGGTCTTCCTGGCCTTCGTGACCTGTCTGATCGCGTACGACTCCGACGCCCGCATCTCGCTGTACGTCGGCGCGGTCTGGGCGGTCTTCCTGGTCGGCGGCTGGGCACTGCTGGGGCGCCGTGCCCCGGAGCCGGCGGGCGGCGGAGGCGAGCCGGAGGGCCCGTACGAGCCGGAGTACGCGAAGGTCTCGGACTGACACGGGCTCGGTCGACGGGGCTTTTGGCAGCCCCTCCGGCGGTGCGTCTCACCGGCGCACCGCCGGACGTCTCATCAGGTGGCCTCCGCGTCTCAACAGCGGAGGCCACCCGTTTATCCTTCGATCCATGCTCACCATCACCCAGGCGCTCTACGACCAGATCGTCGCCCACGCGCGGGCCGACCACCCCGACGAGGCGTGCGGCGTGATCGCGGGCCCGGAGGGCAGCGACCGGCCCGAGCGCTTCATCCCCATGCTCAACGCGGCCCGCTCGCCCACGTTCTACGAGTTCGACTCCACCGAGCACAAGCAGCTCGACAACGAGCTGCGCGAGCGCGACGAAGACGTGGTGGTCATCTACCACTCGCACACCGCGACGGAGGCGTACCCCTCCCGCCGGGACATCGACCTGGCCATGGAGCCGTTCGCCCACTACGTCCTGGTCTCCACGGCCGACACGGACGACATGGGCCCGTTCCAGTTCCGCTCGTACCGCATCGTCGACGGCAAGGTCACCGAGGAAGAGGTAGAAGTCGTCTGACACACTCGCCGACGTCTACGAGGTGGCGGCCGAGGTCACGCCCCACCCCCGGACGGGCGCCCCCACCGTGGTCCATCCGCCCGCGTCACCGACGCCCCGCGTGCCGGTTCCCCCGCCACGTCCATCTGACGAACGCCGAACGTCCACCATCCGAGATCACATACCGGGATGCGGACCGGGAATCGATACGATGACCCCATGGTTTCCCACGACGTGAGCGACAAGACACCAGGCGATCTGCTGGTGGCGCGCCTGCACGTCGATCTGTGCCGACTCGCCAGCGCCATGTGTACGGCCGGCGCTGCCGCCTGAGCCGCGGCAGGACGCCCGTCCCGAGCACCACCCCCCGCGCGGGGGCAGAGCCGCGCGCCCGTCACGCCTCTTTTCCGACAGGAGCCCACGCCATGGCCATCGAGGTCCGTATTCCGACCATCCTCCGCACCTACACCGACGGAGCCAAGGCCGTCGAGGGCAGCGGTGACACCATCGCAGCGCTGCTCACCGACCTCGAAACCCGCCACACGGGCATCCGCGAGCGCATCGTCGACGCCGAGAACGGCGATCAGTTGCGCCGATTCGTGAACGTCTACCTCAACGACGAGGACGTCCGCTTCCTGGACGGCATCTCCACCAAGCTCTCGGACGGTGACAGCGTCACCATCCTCCCCGCCGTCGCGGGCGGCGCACGCGAGATGCCGATGCCCGACATGCCCGCGCTCTGATGCGGTACGACTCCCCGCTCGCGGTCGTCGGCGACACCCCCCTCGTACGGCTGCCACGCCTGTCCCCGTCGGAGGACGTCCGGATCTGGGCCAAGCTGGAGGACCGCAACCCGACCGGCTCCATCAAGGACCGCCCGGCGCTTCGCATGGTCGAGGAGGCCGAGAAGGACGGCCGGCTCACGCCGGGCTGCACGATCCTGGAGCCCACCAGCGGCAACACCGGTATCTCGCTCGCGATGGCCGCGAAGCTCAAGGGCTACAAAATCATCTGCGTGATGCCGGAGAACACCTCGCGGGAGCGCCGCGAACTGCTCGCCATGTGGGGCGCCGAGATCATCCCGTCCCCGGCCGCGGGCGGCTCCAACACCGCCGTACGCGTCGCGAAGGAACTGTCCGCCGAGAACCCGACCTGGGTGATGCTCTACCAGTACGGCAATCCGGACAACGCGGGCGCCCACTACGCCACCACCGGGCCGGAGATCCTCGCCGACCTGCCGTCCGTCACCCACTTCGTGGCCGGCCTCGGCACCACCGGGACCCTCATGGGCGTCGGCCGCTATCTGCGCGAGCAGAAGCCCGACGTCAAGATCGTCGCGGCCGAACCGCGCTACGACGACCTGGTCTACGGTCTGCGCAACCTCGACGAGGGCTTCGTCCCCGAGCTGTACGACGAGTCCGTCCTCACCAGCCGCTTCTCCGTCGGCTCCGCCGACGCCGTCACCCGCACCCGCCAACTCCTCCAGCAGGAAGGCATCTTCGCGGGAGTCTCCACCGGCGCCGCCCTGCACGCGGCCATCGGCCTCGGCAAGAAGGCCGTCGCCGCGGGCGAGAGCGCCGACATCGTCTTCGTCGTCGCCGACGGAGGCTGGAAGTACCTCTCCACGGGCGTCTACACGGCGGCCACGGACGAAGAGGCGATCGAGACGCTTCAGGGCCAGCTCTGGGCCTGAGCCCCTCCGCCGCCGGGCAACAGTGGTGCAACAGTCCTCGTGCGGGGGCTGTCGCACCACCGTTGCCGACGGTGACGATCGGTGTCGATCCACGCGCACCGACACAACGGGGGACAGAGATGGACGACCGCTGGAGCGGTACGGGCGGCCCGGGGAACACCGGTGGCCCCGCCGACGCGCCCGGCTACGGCCCCGGCCAGGGATACAGCCCTTCCGGCTACGGGCAGTCCGGCTACGGCCCCCCCGGCTACGGCCCCCCCGGCTTCGGCCCGCCCGAGCCCTTCGCGCCGCCGGAATCAGCCGGCCGTGCGGCCCGCCGGTACCTGGGCGCGTACGTCGCCTCCGGCATCCTGCTGATCGTCTTCGCCTGCGTCCTCGGCGCCTGGATCGCCGACACGGCGATCAACGTGCACGTCGACGCGGACGGGCTCCTCGAAAGCCTCGTCATGAACGACGCGGCCCGGCCCCTGCTCATCTTCACCGCCCACGAATGGGCCTTCACCGTCGCCCTGTTCGTCGTCGGCATCGCCGCCCTCGCCCGGCGCCGCCTCGCACGCGGCGCGGCGCTGCTCCTCGCGTTCCTGCTCCTCGGCGTCGGCGCACGCCAGATCGGCGGTCTGACCAGGACCGAGTACCGCGACGTCATGTTCGCCACCCAGCACGGCGCGCTGATCGTGCTCACCTACGTGTTCGCCTTCCTCGCCGCCGCGGCCGTGATCACGCTGATGCTGGTCGCCCGCGAGCGCGACGTATCTCGCGAGCCCGTGACCGGCGGCCGGCGCGCGGCGGGCGTCCTGCTGATCCTCATGGGCGCGGTGCAGGGATTCTGGTACGCACGCAACTTGCGGGAGTTCAACGAGGCCGTCGCGCCGGGCGGCGGCCGGGGCGCATTCTCCGAGTGGTGGCACGAACTGCTCAACATCAACGCCCGTGGCGGATACGGGACTTCGGCGGGCTTCACCTTCTACCACAGCGCGCTCATCGCGGCGTTCCTGGTCGTCGGCGTCCTGCTCCTGCGCGACACCCCGGCGGCCCGCGGCGCGGCGCTCGCGCTGCTCGGCATCGCCGCGTACCTCCAGCTGCGCGACCTCGCGGGCGTCGAGTACGACCGGCTCCCCGACTACTACCGGGACGCCACCGTCGGCTGGAGCCTGACCAGCTCCTTCGCGGCCGGAGCGGCGATGCTCGTGGCCATCGCCCTGACGCGCCGCGTCCCCCACCCGCACATCCCGCCGCGGTACCCGACGGCGCCGCTGCCCTAGGCCCTGTCCGGCGGACCTTCGCGGGTCAGCCGGCCAGATGCCGGACCTGTCGCCAGAGCCCCGGATCCGCGGCGCCCACCCGACGGCGGAACGCACGCGAATCCACCCTCCGCAACTCGTCCGTCTCCAAGTAGCTCCGACGTCCCTCCGTGTCGCCCAGCACCTCGGGCGGCAGCGGAATCACGCCGGGGCGCTCCTCATGGAACTTACTGGTGATCTTCGCGACCAGCACCGCGCGGCCCCGTACGGAGAGCACCAGACAGGGCCGGTCCTTCTTCCCGGTTCCGTCCTCGTACGGCACCATCGCCCACCAGATCTCGCCCGGCTTCGGCCCCCGGCCACCGGCCCGGCCCCCGGCCTTCGTCCCCGGCTTAGTCCCGGCGGGCCTCCGGCCCGGCGGCCGGGAGCGCCCGCGCGGAGGTCTCGGGCTCCGGCCCCGCCCGTCCACGACCGTGGCGACCATCGCCAGCACCACCACGACGATCAGCGCCACCCACCAGGACGTGTCCATGCCCCAGACCGTACCGTCGCCGCCCCGCGCGGGCGCCGTGCGATCCCCGGCCCGTCACCCGGCGGCGGGGTCCGCCCGAACCGGTGACAGAGCAGGTGAGTTCCCCCACAACAGGCCGGTGTGGAGGAGCGACCAGCCCTTTAGCGCCTTACGCTCGACAGACCGAACGACCCCCGTCGCCCCCCTTCCACGCCACGGAGGTTCACGCTCCATGAAGCTCACCGTCGTCGGCTGCTCGGGCTCCTTCCCTTCCGTGGGATCGGCCTGCTCCAGCTACCTCGTAGAGGCCGACGGCTTCCGGCTGCTCCTCGACATGGGCAACGGTGCCCTCGGCGAGTTGCAGCGTCACAGCGGTCTCTACGACCTCGACGCCATCTTCCTCAGCCATCTGCACGCCGACCACTGCATCGACATGTGCGGCTACTTCGTCGTCCGCTACTACCGCCACGACGGCGGACGCTGCGACACCATCCCCGTCTACGGCCCCGACGGCACCGAACAGCGCCTGACCACCGCGCACGCCGACACCCCGACGGACAAGTCCATGAGTGAGGTCTTCGACTTCCACACGCTCAAGCCGGGCTCCTTCGAGATCGGGCCCTTCTCGGTCCGTACGGAGAAGGTCGCCCACCCCGTCGACACCTTCGGCATCCGCGTCGAGCACGACGGCAGGTCGCTCACCTACTCCGGCGACACGGGCGTCAGCGAGGCCCTGGTGGAGCTGGCCCACGACACGGATCTGTTCCTCTGCGAAGCCGCGTTCACCTACGGCAAGGAGGACATCCCCGGCCTCCACCTCAACGGCCGCGAGGCCGGCGAGCACGCCTCCCGCGCACGGGCGCGCAGGCTCGTCCTCACGCACATTCCCCCGTGGACAGACGCCGAGCGGAACTTGAGCGACGCGCGGGCGGAGTACGGCGGACCGGCCGAACTGGCCACGCCTGGCGCGGTGTACGAGATCTGAACGCCGACGCGCCGCTGTCGGGATGTGAACGCGACGGTGCCCCCGGCCGGGAAGGGCAGGGGGCACCGTCGCGTTCGTGTCGCGCCGGAGGCTACTTGGCCTCGGCCTTCTGGAGTTCGGCCAGTTCCTCGTCGCTCTCCCGGCCCGGCGTCGGCAGGTTGAACTTGACGATGGCGAAGCGGAAGACCGCGTAGTAGACGGCCGCGAAGCAGAGCCCGACCAGCGCCAGGCCCCACGGGTTGGTCGCGATCCCGAGGTTGAGGAAGAAGTCGACGGCACCGGCCGAGAAGCCGAAGCCGTCCTTCATACCCAGCCCCCAGGTCAGCGCCATGGAGACACCGGTCAGCACGGCGTGGATCGCGTACAGCACCGGCGCGATGAACATGAAGGTGAACTCGATCGGCTCGGTCACACCGGTGACGAACGCGGTGAGCGCGAGCGAGAACATCATGCCGCCGACGACCTTGCGGCGCTCCGGACGGGCGCAGTGGACGATCGCGAGACAGGCGGCGGGCAGCGCGAACATCATGATCGGGAAGAAGCCGGTCATGAACTGTCCGGCCGAGGGGTCACCGGCGAGGAAGCGCGCGATGTCGCCGTTCTTGCCCTCGTACGAACCGGCCTGGAACCACGGGAACGAGTTCAGCAGGTGGTGCATGCCGATCGGGATCAGCGCGCGGTTCGCGACACCGAAGATGCCCGCGCCGACCGCGCCCGAGCCGACAAGCCACTCACCGAAGTTGTGCAGCCCGGCGCCGAGGACGGGCCAGATGAGACCGAAGACGATGCCGATGAGCAGACCCGCGAAGGCGGAGAGGATCGGGACGAGACGACGTCCGCCGAAGAAGCCCGCCCAGTCGGGGAGCTTCGTCCGGTAGAACTTCTGGTAGAGCAGGGCGACCACGATGCCCATCACGACACCGCCGAGGACGCCCGCGTTCACGGGGGCGTCCGACATGACTATCTTGCCGTCGACGACGCTCGCGACCTGCGGCAGGTTTCCGTCCGTGAAAGTGGCCAGGACCTTCTGGAAGACCAGGTAGCCGGTGACCGCGGCGAGCGCGGTCGAGCCGTCCGACTTCTTGGCGAAGCCGATGGCTATGCCTACGGCGAAGAGCAGCGGCATGTTGTCGAGGATCGCGCCGCCGCCCGCGGCCATGTAACCGGCGATCTTGGTGATGAAGGTGGGGAACGACTCGCGCCCGAGCATGTCGGGGTTGCCGAGGCGTACCAGAAGAGCACCGGCGGGCAGTACGGCGACCGGCAGCATGAGGCTGCGGCCGATGCGCTGCATGACGGACATCACGCCGGAGCCCTTTTTCGGAGCCGCGGGGGCGGCGCTGGCCGTGGACATCAACTTCCTCCAGAAGACAAGGCACTGCCGTGAGCAGGGAAGACGGGGAGTGGCGGCGACCCGGGGGAAACACGGCGCGAGGCCGTGTGGTCTACACCTATGAGTGGTGTAGACCAGTTGTAGCATGGTGGGGGTTGAATAAGGAACCTTCGTAATCTTTCGATCCGGACTCGGCGCTTCCTGCTGTGAGCGCGTGGCGGAGGGTGTCCGGCGGGCGCGCGAAAAGACCCCCGGACCAAGGTGGCCCGGGGGTCCTCGCGGTGTTCGTCCGAGGTGCTGTGCGCTCCCCGATTACGGCGGTGGGCGGGGCCCTGCCGCGCTCACCTCTCCGTGTTCTCCTTCTCCACTTCCTTCTCCACGTCCTCCGGCTCACGCCCGGGGGTCGGGATGTTGAACTTCGTGATCGTGAACCGGAAGATCACGTAGTACACGACCGCGAAACAGAGCCCGATCGGAATGATCAGCCAAGGCTTCGTGTCCAGATGCCAGTTGACGACATAGTCGATCAGGCCCGCCGAGAAGCTGAAGCCCGCGTGCACCCCCAGCGCCCAGGTGATCGCCAACGACGCACCCGTCAGCAGCGCGTGCAGCCCGTACAGCAGCGGCGCGGCGAACATGAACGAGAACTCCAGGGGCTCTGTCACACCGGTCACGAACGACGTCAGCGCGACCGAGACCATCAGACCCGTCACCTGCTTCCGCCGCTCCGGCCGCGCGCAGTGCGCGATCGCGAGCGCGGCGGCCGGCAGGCCGAACATCATGATCGGGAAGAACCCCGACATGAACTGCCCCGCCGTCGGGTCCTGGGCGAAGAACCGGGTCAGGTCGCCCTGCACGACGGTCCCGTCCTTCGTCGTGAACTCGCCCGCCTGGAACCAGAAGAAGGTGTTCAGGAACTGGTGCATACCGATCGGGATCAACAGCCGGTTCGCGACACCGAAGATGCCCGCGCCCCACGCGCCCAGATCGATCAGCGACTTCGCGAACGACGTCAGCCCGTCACCCACCGGCTGCCACAGCAGCCCGAACGCCACCCCGAGGATCACCCCC
This sequence comes from Streptomyces sp. NPDC051217, assembly GCF_044455465.1. NCBI lineage: Bacteria > Bacillati > Actinomycetota > Actinomycetes > Kitasatosporales > Streptomycetaceae > Streptomyces > Streptomyces sp. NPDC051217. Next base: position 681,062 of record NZ_JBITEV010000003.1, on the reverse strand, counting down.
AGGAACGCCATCAGGATCGGCACCAGGCGACGGCCGTTGAAGAAGCCGAGCCAGTCCACCAGCCTCGTACGGTGGAAACGCTGCCAGACCACCGCGGTGAGCAGACCGATCAGAATGCCGCCGAGCACACCCGGGTTCTGCGGGTTGCCCTCCGGCAGTTCGTCGGTGACCGTGCCGTCGGCGGGGAACGCCACCAGCACGTTGTGGTAGACGATGAAGCCCACGACGGCGGCGAGCGCGGTGGATCCGTCCGCCTTCTTGGCGAAGCCGATCGCGACGCCGATGCAGAAGAGCAGCGGCAGACCGAAGCTCCCGTCCAGGATGGCGTTGCCCCCCTGGAGGAAGACCTTGGTCGTCCTGTCCCAGAAGGCGCCGTGCAGATACGCGTCGAAGAGATTGCCCAGGCTGACCAGCAGACCCGCCGCGGGCAGCACGGCCACCGGCAGTTGGAGGCTGCGCCCGACTTTCTGGAGCCCCTGGAAGAGGCCGTTCCACCATCGTCGCCGGGGCACCGGGGGGAGGGCTGACGCGTCGGCACCCGTCGAACTCATCAGCGTCCTCCCGTGGCACAGTGGTGTAGACCAGCTGCGATACGCTCCCGAGGCCGGGCCCCGGAGGGCGTACCACTGGTGACCGTTATCTTTCGGTATGGGTCGGTTACCCGCCCGTGAAGATGGGCCAACTGTGCGTTAACGTGAAAAATCGGACCCACGGTGAACCGGGACATCACCCCTTGGACAGCAGGGAGCAGGACATGGCCAGCAAGGCTGAGAAGATCGTCGCCGGGCTCGGCGGAATCGAGAACATCGAAGAGGTCGAGGGCTGCATCACCCGCCTCCGTACCGAGGTCGTGGACCCGGGCAAGGTCGACGAGGTCGCGCTGAAGGCCGCCGGCGCGCACGGGGTCGTCAAGATGGGCACCGCGATCCAGGTTGTCATCGGTACGGACGCCGACCCGATCGCCGCCGACATCGAAGACATGATGTGAACTGAGCGATCCGAGGACCCAGTCACCGACGCGCGGCCGAGGGACCCGATCCGGACAACCACCGTACGTACGGCGGGGAACCGGAACTCGGGTCTGTCGTCGGGTCCGGTTAGGCTCACACCCATGTCCCGAATCGACGGCCGCACCCCCGAACAGCTCCGCCCCGTCATCATCGAACGCGGATGGAGCAAGCACGCCGAAGGATCCGTACTCGTCTCCTTCGGCGACACCAAGGTCTTCTGCACCGCCTCCGTCACCGAAGGCGTCCCGCGCTGGCGCAAGGGCAGCGGCGAAGGCTGGGTCACCGCCGAATACTCGATGCTGCCCCGCTCCACCAACACCCGCGGTGACCGCGAAGCCGTACGCGGCAAGATCGGCGGACGCACCCACGAGATCTCCCGCCTGATCGGCCGCTCGCTGCGCGCCGTCATCGACTTCAAGGCCCTCGGCGAGAACACGATCGTCCTCGACTGCGACGTCCTCCAGGCCGACGGCGGCACCCGTACCGCCGCCATCACCGGCGCGTACGTCGCCCTCGCCGACGCCGTCGAGTGGGCCAGGGCCAAGAAGATCGTCAGGGCCGGCCGGGTGCCCATCACCGGGACCGTCTCCGCGATCAGCGTCGGCATCGTCGACGGCGCGCCCCTGCTCGACCTCTGTTACGAGGAGGACGTGCGCGCCGACACCGACATGAACGTCGTCTGCACCGGCGACGGCCGCTTCGTCGAAGTACAGGGCACCGCCGAGGCCGAGCCCTTCGACCGCAAGGAACTCGGCACCCTCCTCGACCTCGCCACCAGCGGCTGCGCCGAACTCGCCATCCTCCAGACCGCGGTGCTCGAAGAAGCCCTCGACAGGTAAAGAAGCAACCAAGTGCGCCGGTGCGGCGTCGTTACAGTCGCGACTCAGGGGCGTACGGACTTGCCCGTACGCCCTTCCGCACCAAGGGAGGGAACCGACCCATGGCCTCGCGCCGACGCACCGCGGTGACCATAGCCGCCGTCCTGCTCACGCTCACCGGAGCGGCCGGCTGTGGCGCACTCGACAAGGCACTCGACTGCGTCCAGACCGCCGACGCCATAGCCACCAGCGTGGACAAGCTCCAGCAGGCGGTCTCCACCGCGGCGGACGACCCGACGCAGGCCGAAGAGGCCCTGAACGACATCGACACCGAGCTCGACAAGCTCCAGGACAAGACCGACAACGCGGACCTCAGCAAGGCCGTCGACGAACTCACCACCGGCGTCGGCACCGTCCGCGAGTCCATCGAGAACGGTGACGCCAGCCCCGACCTCAGCCCCGTGACGGACGCGGCCACCGAGATCGGCAAGGTCTGCACCCCGTAACGGACCACCCGGCCTCGGGCGGATAATCGACGCATGACGCGCCTGATCCTCGCCACCCGCAACGCCGGGAAAATCACCGAACTCCGGGCGATCCTCGCCGACGCCGGTCTCACCCACGACCTCGTCGGCGCGGATGCCTACCCCGACATCCCGGACGTCAAGGAGACCGGCGTCACCTTCGCCGAGAACGCTCTGCTCAAGGCGCACGCCCTGGCCCGCGCGACCGGCCACCCGGCCGTCGCCGACGACTCCGGCCTCTGCGTCGACGTCCTCGGCGGCGCCCCCGGCATCTTCTCGGCCCGCTGGTCAGGCACCCACGGCGACGACCCGGCCAACCTCGCCCTGCTCCTGGCCCAGCTCTCCGACATCACGCCCCCGCACCGCGCGGCCCACTTCGCCTGCGCGGCGGCCCTCGCGCTCCCGGACGGTACGGAACGGGTGGCCGAGGGCCGGCTCCACGGCACCCTGCGCCACACCCCGTCGGGCACGGGAGGCTTCGGCTACGACCCGATCCTCCAGCCGGACAACGACACCCGCACCTGCGCGGAACTGACCCCGGCGGAGAAGAACGCGATCAGCCACCGGGGCAAGGCATTCCGCGCACTGGTACCGGCGGTGCGGGAGCTGCTGGGCTGACATCCGTGTGCCGGGGGCCGGCCGCGTACGAGAAACGGCCCGCGTATCGAGTCCCGTGGGCTTCGATGCGCGGGCCGTTCGCTCTGTGCGGCGGAAGGGATTCGAACCCTCAAGCCTTTTCACGGGCCACAGATCCTAAGTCTGCTGCGTCGCCACTGCGCCACCGCCGCGAGACGCCCGTATCTTACCGGTCGTGCGCCGGTGATCGCTCGCACTTCCCACCTCAGGACGGCCGCACGGAAGCCTGGGCCAGGGCCTGCTCCAGGACCAGTTCCGCCGCCTCCTCCTTCGTCTCCACCGACGGCGGCGAACCCTCCAGCGGCAGGCCCGCCGTCTCTGCCATGAAGGCCACCGCGCCCACGCCGATCAGGGCCGCGAACATCGCGTAGTACGCGGGCATCAGGTTGTCGCCGGTGAGGCTGATGAGCCCCGTGATCACGAACGGGGTCGTGCCGCCGAAGAGGGACGCGGAGAGGTTGTAGCCGACCGACAGGGAGCCGTAGCGGACGCTCGTGGGAAACAGCGCGGGCAGGGCCGCCGACATCGTCCCGAGGAGACAGACCAGGGAGAGCCCCAGCATCGCCATCCCCGCGATGATCGCGAGATAGCCGCCCTGCTGGATGAGGAGGAACGCCGGAAGGGAGAGGGCGAAGAAGCCGAGCATGCCCGCCATCAGGAGCGGTTTGCGGCCGAAGTGGTCGCTGAGGCGGCCCACTTGGTTGATGATCGCCATCAGCGCGACCATCACGCCGAGCAGGATGAGCAGGCCGTGCGTGTCGCTGTAGTGGAGCTGGTCGGAGAGGTACGTCGGCATGTAGGACAGCAGCATGTAGTCCGTGACGTTGTACGCGCCGACGAGGCAGATACAGAGGATCAGTCTCGGCCAGTGGTCGTGGAAGATCCTGCCGAGGTCGGAGGCGGTGCTGGTCTCGACCAGATCGGCGGCCTCGGTCGCCCGGACCGTGTCCTGCTCCATCTTCGTGAACGCGGGGGTCTCGTCCAGCCTCAGCCGCAGGTAGAGGCCGATGAGCCCGAGTGGCGCGGCGACGAGGAACGGTACGCGCCAGCCCCAGGCCTCCATGCCGGAGGAGCCGAGTACGGCGGTGAGCGCGGTGACGAGCCCGGCCGCGCCGATGTAGCCGCCGAGGGTGCCGAATTCGAGGAAGCTGCCGAAGAAGCCACGCCGTTTGTCGGGGGCGTACTCGGCGATGAACGTGGACGCGCCGCCGTACTCGCCGCCGGTGGAGAAGCCCTGGACCAGCCGGAAGAGGATCAGCAGAGCGGGGGACCAGAAGCCGATCGACGCGTACGACGGAATCAGCCCGATCGTGCCGGTGCCGATCGCCATCATGATCATGGTCATGGCCAGGACCTTCTTGCGGCCGATGCGGTCACCCAGAGGGCCGAAGAACATTCCGCCGAGTGGCCGTACGAGGAAGGCCACCGCGAAGGTCGCGAAGGAGGAGAGCAGTTCGACCGTGGCGTTGCCGGAGGGGAAGAAGACATGGCCGATGGTGACGGCCAGATAGCTGTAGATGCCGAAGTCGAACCACTCCATGGCATTGCCCAGCGCGGCAGCCTTCACCGCCCGTTTGACGGCCGCCTCGTCGGTGACGGTGATGTCCGACCTGCGCAGTGGGGGGTTCTTACGGCGCTGGAGCGCGCGGAAGAGCGCCCGGTGACGTCGGACCGCCGGGGAGTCGGCAGCCTGGTCGCGCTCGGGTGCCGTCATGGGCCGGTTTCCTTTCCTCGGGGACGTCAGTCCTCAGGGAAAGCCTCCGCACCGCTGTGACGGCCGCAAGCCGGAGCCACGGAACGGGCGGCTCCGGCTCACGCCCCGCGCGGGCGTCCCGGACCCTCAGATGCCGAGGTCCTTGATGATCTTCGCGACATGGCCGGTGGCCCGGACGTTGTACAGCGCCCGCTCGACCTTGCCCTCCTCGTCGACGATGACCGTCGAGCGGATGACACCCGTCACCGTTTTGCCGTAGAGCTTCTTCTCGCCGAAGGCGCCGTACTCCGTGAGGACGGACTTGTCGGTGTCGCCGACCAGGGTGACCTTCAGGTTCTCCTTGTCGCGGAACTTCGCGAGCTTCTCCGGCTTGTCGGGCGAGACGCCGATGACGTCGTAGCCCGCGCCGGCGAGCACGTCGAGGTTGTCGGTGAAGTCGCACGCCTGCTTGGTGCATCCGGGCGTCAGCGCGGCCGGGAAGAAGTAGACGATGACCTTGCGCCCCTTGTGGTCGGCGAGCGAGATGTCGTTGCCGTCGGCGTCGGGCAGGGTGAAGGCGGGGGCGGTGTCGCCGGGCTCAAGTCGGTCGCTCATGGTTCTCCTCGGTACGGGGCGGGCAGGGGCGCCCGGGTGTATCGGCCCGAGCGTAGTAGGGGCGCCGCTGGGTGCGAGAGCGGTCTAGCTGACAGACTGTCGGGGTAGGCGAAGGACCGAAAGACCAACCAACCGGACATGACGACGGAGGCAGCGGTGTCGGATGCCAGGACCCCTGCGCAGATCGAGGCGGACATCGTCCGCAGGCGCGACCAGCTCGCCGAGACGCTCGACGAGATCGGGGTGCGGGTGCACCCGCAGACGATCGTGGGCGACGCGAAGGCACGGATGGTCTCCCGGGTGGACCAGACCGCGGGCAAGGCGTATGTCGCGGTGAATCGCACGGTGGCGGGTATGAAGGGCAGGTTCGTCTCGGACGACGGCGCGCCGCGGCTGGAGCGGCTCGTCCCGGTGGCGCTGGTCGTCGTCGGTGTGGTCGGGCTGCTCGCGGTGTCGGCGCGCCGCCCGCGCCGCCGCCGGGGCTGAGGACGGGACGGACGGCCCGGATGGACGGGACGGACGGGACGGGCGGGATTGACGGGACCACCCCTCCGGCGTACGGCGCGGCCTCGGGCGGGTAAATTCGTGGCCGTGAGCGACAATTCCCACGACACCTCCCATGACAAGCTGCCCATCCGGATGCTGCACGACCGGGTGCTGGTCAGGACCGACATCCCTGAGGGCGAGCGGCGTTCGTCCGGCGGCATCGTCATCCCGGCGACCGCGGCCGTCGGGCGGCGCCTCGCCTGGGCCGAGGTGGTCGCCGTCGGGCAGAGCGTGCGGACGGTGGAGCCCGCGGACCGGGTGCTGTACGACCCCGAGGACCGTGCCGAGGTCGAGGTCCGGGGCGTGGCCTACGTACTGATGCGGGAACGCGACCTGCACGCGGTGGCGGCCGACCGGTTCGAAGGGTCGGAGGACTCCACGGGGCTCTATCTCTAATGCTGCCGTACCGCCGCACGGAAGGGCCCGGTGACGATCGTCACCGGGCCCTTCCGGCGTCTCTTTGCTACGTTTGAGGGACCCCGACGAGACGCGCCGTACCGGGTCAAGCGAAAGACGACGCACCCCTTGCCCGCGTTTCGCTCGGAGGTGCCGTCATGGCCTGGGTCCTGCTCGTTGTCGCCGGTCTGCTCGAAGTCGGCTGGTCGATCGGGATGAAGTACACCGAGGGATTCACCCGGCTGTGGCCGAGTCTCTTCACCGGCGCCGGAATCGTCGCCAGCATGCTTCTGCTCTCGGTGGCCGCCAAGACGCTGCCGATCGGCACGGCCTACGGCGTGTGGGTCGGGATCGGGGCCGCCGGCGCGGCCGTTGTCGGCATGGTCGCGCTCGGCGAACCGACAACCGCCGCCCGGATCTTCTTCGTCTGTCTGCTGCTCGTGGCCGTGGTGGGTCTGAAGGCGACGTCCGGCCACTAGGGCGTGTCCCGGGGCGGGGGCGGCGGGCACGGGTGCTACTCCTGTGGGCGTGAGGTGCGGGGCGCGCCGTTGCCCGTGCCTCCGTCCGCCGCGCCGCCGCCCCCGCTGTCGCCTCGGCCGCCGCCTCCGATGAGCCCGTCGGTCAGGCCGTTCGTCCGACCCTCGCCCTGCCCCTGCGACCCGCCGTCGCCCTGGCCGCCGTCCGTACCGCCCCCGCCGCCGCCGGTCCGGCCCGAGGTCTGTCCTTGCGTCTGCCCCTGCGACTGGCCCTGGTTGCCGCCGGTGTCGGCGCCTTCGCTCCGGCCCTGCGCCGAGCCCGCGTTCTGTCCCCCCGCCCGGCCCGGCGTGGCGGGCTGGTCCGAGGAACCGGGGCTCTCCGACCGCCCCGGCGACGCCGACACTTCGGGCGAGCCGGACTCGTCGTCCGGCGGGGAGATCTCGTCCACGCCGTCCTCCAGGGTCAGTTCGAAGTCCGTGGCGTCGGTGCCCTCCAGCGCCGCCGCCGTGAACTGGCCCCAGATCTGCGCGGGCGGCCCGCCCCCGTTGACGCGCGCCAGGCCGAGCGCGCCGTACAGCGGCCTCTGGCGCGCCGTTTCGGGGTCCGCGCCCATGATCGCGACGACGGTCGCCAGGTCGGGCGTGTAGCCGGCGAACCAGGCCGCCTTGTCGTCCTCGGCCGTCCCCGTCTTGCCCGCCGCCGGGCGGTTGGCGGACTGGGCGGCCGTGCCCGTACCGCCCTCCACGACGCTCTGGAGGATCGCAGTGGTGGTGTCGGCCGCCTGGCGGCTGACGGCCTGGGCGGGCCGCTCGCGCGGCAGTTCAACGGTCGTACCGTCCTTGGTGATCTTCGTGACCATCGTGTACGTGCCGTGCCTGCCGTGGTTGGCGAGCGTCGCGTACGCCTCCGTCATGTCGAGCACGCTCGCCGTGGCCGGGCCGAGCGCGATGGACGGCGACGCGGTGAGATCGGGGGTGTCGTCGGGGATGCCGAGGCGGACGGCGGTGTCCCGGACCCGGCCGGGGCCGACGTCCTGCGCCATCTGCGCGTACACGGCGTTGACGGACTTGTCGGTGGCCTCGCTGACGCTGACGGGGCCGTACGAGACGTCGTCCTCGTTGGCCGGGTCGTACCCGGTGGACCCGTTCGGCCCCTCCACCATCCGCTTGTTGGTGCCGTCGTAGACGGTGTTGGGGGTGATCTGTTCGCCGTCCTGGGTGTGCGAACCGTTCTCGACGGCGGCGGCGAACACGAACGGCTTGAAGGTGGAGCCGACCTGGTAGTCGCGGCGGGTGGCGTTGTTGACGTACTGCTGGGTGTAGTCGATGCCGCCGTACATCGCGACGACCTCGCCGGTGGCGGGGTCGATGGAGGCACCGCCGACGCGTACGTTGCGGTCGGCCGCGCGCTTGGCGTCGACCTTCGACGTCACCTGCTCGTCGACCGCGTCGACGAGTGCCTTCTGTGTCGGCCGCCGGAGCGTGGTGGTGATGCGGTAGCCGCCGGAGGCGAGGGTGCTGTCGTCCAGGATCTTGTTCTTGGTGAGGTAGTCCTCGGCCGCCTGCACGATGTAGCCGCGCTGCCCCGACAGGCCGGTGGACGGCTTGGCCTTGCCGGGCAGCGGGAAGACCATGGCGTCGCGGTCGGCGGGGGAGAGCCAGTTCTCCTTGACCATGCCGTCGAGGACATAGTTCCAACGGGCCTCCGCCTGCGGCGTGTTCTCCGGGTGCAGGGCGACGTCGTACGCGCTGGGCGCGTTGAGCAGCGCGGCCAGGAAGGCGCCCTCCGCGGTGTCGATGTCCTGGACGTCCTTGCTGTAGTAGGCCTGGGCGGCGGCCTGGATGCCGTACGCGTTGCGCCCGAAGTAGCTGGTGTTGAGGTAGCCCTCCAGGATCTGCGCCTTGCTCTCCTCGCGGTTGAGCTTGATGGCGATGAAGAACTCCTTCCCCTTGCGGACGACGGTCTGTTCCTGCGCGAGGTAGTAGTTCTTGACGTACTGCTGGGTGATCGTGGAACCGCCCTGGGTGCCCTTTCCGGTAGCGGTGTTCCAGGCGGCGCGGACCATGCCCTGCGGGTCGATGGCGGGTTCGTTGTAGAAGTCCCTGTCCTCGGCGGCCAGTACGGCGCGGCGGACGCTCTTCGGGATGTGGGAGAGCGGTACGTTCTCGCGGTTGACCTCGCCGTCGCGCGCGAGCTGGCTGCCGTCCTCGTACAGATACACGTTGGACTGGGCGATGGCGGCGACGTTGGCGGCCGGGATCTGGACGAGCGTGTAGCCGGCGATGAAGCCGCCGATGACCACGAGCGCGCAGAACAGGAACGCCCCGAGCAGCATCCGCCAGGTGGGGAAGATCCGACGCCAGCCGGAACGCTTACGGCGGGCCTTGCGGGCGGCCCGTCCGCCGGCGCCTTTCCCGCCGCCGGGGCCCCTGCCGGGCCCCGTGCCGAGGCCGTGGTCGGTCGGGTCGCGCGGGGGCCAGCCCTGCTGCTGCGCGTCGCTCATGTGTGCGGAGGCTCCTCGGCCGGGTCAAATCGGGAGTTACGGGCTATCCGGGTGATTCGTGTGCGGCACCATGAAACACGGTCGAACCGGCACCGGGGCAGCCGACCGGATAACCGATCGCGGTGGCTGACCCCCTTGGGCTAGGCTCGTGCGCTTTGGTGCCGTACAGCGGAAACGGCGCGGGGAGACCACACGTAACGGGACCGAGGGGGAAGTGCTGACGTGCGTCTCTACGCGGTCGTCGCGGCGGGCGGGTTCCGCCGCCACGCGACGTACCGGACCGCCACGGCCGCGGGGGTGTTCACCAACACCGTCTTCGGCTTCATCGTGGCGTACACCTACACGGCGCTCTGGGAGCAGCGGCCCCAGCTCGGCGGATACGACCTCTCGCAAGCGGTCACCTACGTCTGGCTCGGCCAGTCTCTGCTCATGACGTGCGCCATGATGGGCGGCGGCTTCGAGGACGAGTTGATGGACCGCATCCGCACCGGCGACGTCGCGATCGATCTCTACCGGCCGGCCGATCTCCAACTGTGGTGGCTGGCGAGCGACTTGGGGCGCGCCGCGTTCCATCTGCTGGGGCGCGGGATCGTACCGATGGCGCTCGGCGCGCTCGTCTTCGACCTGACACTGCCCGAGAATCCGCTGGTCTGGGTCGCGTTCCTCCTCTCTGTCTTCCTGGGGGTCCTGGTCAGCTTCGCCCTGCGCTTTCTGGTCGCTCTGTCGGCCTTCTGGCTGCTGGACGGCGCGGGCGTCGGCCAGATCACCTTCCTGGCGGGGATGTTCTTCTCGGGGATGCTGCTGCCGCTGACGCTCTTCCCCGGACTGCTGGGCGAGGTGGCGAGGGTGCTGCCGTGGTCCTCGCTGCTCCAGGTCCCGGCGGACGTCTTCCTGGGCCGGCACACCGGGTGGGGGCTGTTCGGAGCCTTCGCGTTCCAGGCCGGGTGGGCGCTGGCACTGCTGGCGCTCGGGCGGCTGCTCCAGTCCGTGGCGACGCGACGGGTGGTGGTGCAGGGTGGCTGACGGGGTGTCCGAACGGGTGTCGGAGGGGGCGCCCGAGGGGGAGTGGTCGCGCGCGCCTCTGTGGGAGGGGCTGCGTGCGTACGGCCTGATCGTGGCCATGTGGATCCGGTCGACGATGGCCTACCGCGCGTCGTTCGCCATGACGGCCTTCGGGAACTTCGCGGCGACCGGATTCGACTTCGTCGCGATCCTGCTGATGTTCTCGCACGTCGACCGGCTGGGCGGCTACTCGCTGCCGGAGGTCGCCTTCCTGTACGGCGCCGCGGGCGCCTCCTTCGGCCTCGCCGACCTGGCCTTCGGCTCGATGGACAGGCTGGGCCGCCGGGTCAGGGACGGCACCCTGGACACCCTGCTGGTGCGCCCGGCGCCGGTGCTCGCCCAGGTCGCGGCGGACCGGTTCGCGCTGCGGCGGCTCGGCCGGATCACCCAGGGCCTGCTGGTGCTCGGATACGCGCTGGTGACGCTCGACATCGCGTGGACGCCGCTGAAGGTGGCGATGATCCCGATGATGATCCTCAGCGGTGCGGCGATCTTCGCGGCGGTGTTCGTGGCGGGCGGGGCGTTCCAGTTCTGGGCGCAGGACGCCGCGGAGGTGCAGAACTCCTTCACGTACGGCGGGACCACGCTGCTCCAGTACCCGCCCACGGTCTTCGCGAAGGACCTGGTGCGCGGGGTGACGTTCGTGGTCCCGCTGGCCTTCGTCAACTGGATGCCCGCGCTGTACGTGATGGGCCGTGAGGATCCGCTGGGGCTCCCGGAATGGGCCGCGTTCCTGCCGCCGGTGGTGGCCGTGGGGTGCTGCGCGCTGGCGGGTCTGGCGTGGCGGGTGGGGCTGCGGGCGTACCGCAGCACGGGAAGTTAGGGCCCGCTGGAGCACGGGGCGCGGAGCTGGACCGAGGACTGGGCCGAGGACGGGAAAGGAACGCGCAATGGATTCGGACGGTTCCGGTTTCATCGAACTGGACGGCATCGAGAAGGTCTTCGACGTACGGCGGAAGGCCGGCCGGCTGCGCCGCGAGCGGCACCAGGTGCGCGCGGTCGACGGCATCAGCTTCCGCGTGGCACGCGGCGAGATGGTCGGCTACATCGGCCCCAACGGGGCGGGAAAGTCCACCACCATCAAGATGCTCACGGGCATCCTGACGCCGAGCGCGGGGCGGCTGCGGGTCGCCGGAATCGACCCGTCGCGGGAGCGTACGAGGCTGGCGCGCCGTATCGGCGTGGTGTTCGGCCAACGCACGACCCTGTGGTGGGACCTGCCGCTGATCGACTCGTACCGGCTGGTGCACCGTATGTACCGCATCCCCGACAAGCGGTACCGGGAGAATCTGGAGCGCTGCGTCGAACTGCTCGAACTGGGCGAGCTGTTGGACGTTCCCGTACGGCAGCTCTCGCTCGGCCAGCGGATGCGCGGCGACATCGCGGCGGCGCTCCTCCACGACCCCGAGGTGCTGTACCTCGACGAGCCGACGATCGGCCTGGACGTGATCTCCAAGGCCAGGGTCCGTGAGTTCCTGCGGGATCTGAACGCGGAGAGCCGTACGACGGTCCTGCTGACCACGCACGACCTCACGGACATCGAGCAGCTCTGTGCGCGGGTCATGGTCATCGACCACGGCCGGCTCGTGTACGACGGGGCGCTCGCCGGACTGCACGAGGTGGGCGAGAGCGAGCGGACCCTGGTGGTCGACCTCGAACGCGAACTGCCGCCGGTCGAGTTGCCGGGAGCACGGGTGGTGAAGGTGGAGGGGCCGCGGCAGTGGCTCGCCTTCCCGGCCGCGGCGTCGGCGGCGCCGCTGGTGGCACGGATCGCGGCGGAGTACCCCCTGATGGACCTGTCCGTGCGGGAGCCGGACATCGAGTCGGTCATCGCGAAGATGCTCTCCAGGAGGAAGGTCCCGGACCCCGCGGTGAGCGAGGAGGCCACTGAGCGCACTGCGCTGTGACGTCCGACTCACCTTTGACTAGGCTGACAACATGACGAGTGAACTTCCCGAGATGCGCGCTTCGGACTCCGAGCGCGAACGCGTTGCCGAACTGCTGCGCGATGCCCTGTCCGAAGGGCGCATCGACATGGAGGAGTTCGACACCCGCCTGGACGCGACGTACAAGGCCCGTACGCGCGGTGAACTCCAGCCGCTGGTCAGTGACTTGCCCGCGGCGGGCTCGACCGCCGACCTGTCGCCCGCCCGCACCGCCGGCACCGTTGAGGGCGCCGGCCGGTGGGCGACGTGGATCGGACGCGGACGCGCGACGTCCCGTGCCGCCCTCTCCTTCTGGGGAGGGTTCAACCGCAAGGGCACCTGGACGGTGGGCCGGCGCTTCCACGCCTTCACGATGATGGGCGGCGGCCAGATCGACCTGCGTGAGGCGCGGTTCGAGGAGCGGGAGGCGACCATCCGCTGCTTCGCGCTGATGGGCGGCATCCATGTGGTCGTGCCGCCGGACATGGAAGTCACGGTGCGCGGCCTGAGTCTGATGGGCGGGTTCGGGGAGAGCGGGGAGACCACGGAGATGAGCCCCGGATCGCCGCGGGTGATCATCACGGGGTTCGCGCTGATGGGTGGCGTGGGCGTGGAGCGCAAGATGAGGTCGGTGGAGAAGCGCCGTCTCAAGGAGGAGCGCAAGAAGGCGGAGCTGGAGAAGGACAGGCTCCGCAAGGAACTCGACTGATCTCCTTTGATCTCCTTTGGACGGGGCGCGTGACGTCCGTGGCAGGGGATCACCGGGCGCTCAGAGCCGCGCGGGCTCCTTGCCCACCAGGTCCTCGATGTCGACGAAGCGCCCCATGGCCGCGTAGCCGTCGTCGCTCGGGTGCAGACCGTCGCCCGAGTCGTAGTCGGGCCGCAACCGGTCGGGGGCGTACGGATCGCGCAGCAGCCGGTCGAAGTCGACGGTCCTGTCGAAGACGTCGCCCGATCTGATGGCGTCGTTGACCCGGTCCCGTACGGCTTCCAGCCGGTCGGTGTGGCGTGGGTTGCCGCCGAAGGGCGTGAGCGTCGAGCCGACGACCCGCAGCCCCCAGGCGTGCGCCTGCCGGGTGAGGGTCTTCAGACCGGCGGTGATCCGGTCCGGGTCGGTCTCGTTCGGCCGGCGGATGATGTCGTTGATGCCCAGCTCGACGAAGACGACCTCGGCCCCCGCCTGCCCCAGGACGTCCCGCCCGAAGCGGGAGAGAGCGCTTGGACCCTTCCCGGTGGCGAGGCTCGGGCGCAGGACGCGATTGCCGCTGATGCCCGCGTTGAGCACGCCCAGACCGCTGCCGCGCACCCGGTCCGCCAGCGTGTCGGTCCAGCGGTGGTCGGAGTCGTACGAGGAGCCGATGCCGTCCGTGATCGAGTCACCGATCACGACGACCGAGCCGCGCGCCCGCCGATTGAGCACGTCGACGGCGGTGAGGTAGCGCCAGACCGGGGCGCGCCCGGTGTACGCGGCGCCGCCGGCGTCCCGCGTACGGTCGCCGACGGCCGTGTACGAGGTCCGCAGGGCGCGCGGGTGGTACGTGACGGGGCCGCCGGGCGCGGGCGTGTGGACCGTCACCAGGAGGTCGGTGTCGGGCGGCACCCGCAGCCGTACGGGATCGCTGACGGCGCGCCCGCCCGGCGGGACGACGACGGACGTCTTCTTACCGAAGGTGACGAGGCGCATGGTGCCGGGCGCGGCGCTCGGGTGTTCATGCCGGCCGCCGTCCGCGACGGCGATCGAGGCGTGGCCGATGAGCAGGGCTTCGCGGCTGAAGAGGTTGGAGAGCGTGATGCGGGCGGCGGCGCCGCCGATGCTGGTGTGGACGACGTTACGGATGGAACGCCCGACGTGGCCGTTCGGTACGCCGGGCTCGATCCCCGCCGGCGCGGCGGCCCAGGTCCCGATCCACGCGTCGGCGGACGCGGGCGCCGCGGGCGCGCGGGCGCCCGCCCCACTTCCCGACGCGGCGGCCAGGTCACCGCCGTCCTCGTCGGAGCCCCCGTCGCCGCCCAGTGCGCCGACCCCGGCGAATATCGTGGCGCACACCAGTGCCACGACCGTCATAAGGCCCGCGAGCAGGACGAATCCCCGTTGTCTGTTCATGTCCCCCGTGACTCCCTCACCTACGTACAAAGGACATCATCCGGCATGGCGCGGGAACTCGGGATGCGCCCCGGGAGTACCAGAGGTAGGGACAATGCGCACAGATGGGTGAGGGGTCCTGTTGGCGGGCCGGTTCTGGGTACGGGACGGTAGGTCACGGCGGCACGTACGCGGATGGGTGGAGTGAATGGAACGACGCGATCCGGCTGATCCGGACGGTACGACGGGGTCCGGGGCCGGCGACGGGGCGACGGGCGCGGGCCCGGCGGGCGGGGCGCCCGGGACGCCCGTGGCGGGCGGGGCGGCGGCGGCCATCACCGCGCGTCCGGACGGCTCGGGCGCGGAGCCGGGCTCCGGGGCCGGCGCCGGAGCCGACTCGGGAGCGCGGGCTGGGGCTGGAGCGGGGGCCACCGCCCAAGGCGCCGGTCCCGGCAAGCGTTCGCCGTTCTCCCCGCTCGGCTTCACCGACGCCGACGAGGAGAAGCGGCGCGGCGTCCGCCGTATGAAGGCCACCGCGACCAGCCTGCTGCTCCTCGTCGCGGTCATCTACATCCTCGCCACCTGGGCGGAGAATTCGGGCGTCACCGGTTGGCCCGGGTATGTCGCGGCGGCGGCCGAGGCCGGCATGGTGGGCGCGCTCGCGGACTGGTTCGCCGTCACGGCCCTCTTCCGCCACCCGCTCGGCCTGCCGATTCCGCACACCGCGATCATCCCGAACAAGAAGGACCAACTCGGCGCCTCGCTCGGCTCGTTCGTGGGGGAGAACTTCCTCTCGGGCGACGTCGTACGGACCCGGCTGCGCGGACTCGGCCTGGGCCGCCGGCTCGGCGCCTGGCTGGCCGAACCCGCCCATGCCGACCGCGTCACGGCCGAGCTGGCCACGGCCCTGCGCGGCGCGCTGACCGTCCTGCGGGACGGCGACGTCCAGGCGGTCGTGGGCGAGGCGATCACCCGCCGCGCGGACGCCGCGGAGATCGCCCCCGGCATAGGGAAGACGCTGGAACGCGTGGTCGAGGACGGCGCCCACCACCGCGCCGTCGACCTGATCTGCTCCCGTGCGCACGACTGGCTGGTCGAGCACGGCGATTCGGTGATGGACGCGGTGCAGGGCGGCGCGCCCGGCTGGACGCCGCGCTTCGTCGACCGCAGGATCGGCGACCGCGTCTACAAGGAACTGCTGCGCTTCGTCACGGAGATGCGTGACATGCCGAGCCACCCGGCGCGGGGCGCGATCGACCGCTTCCTCAAGGACTTCGCCACCGACCTCCAGTCGGACACGGAGACGCGGGCACGCGTCGAGCGCCTCAAGTCGGACCTGCTGGCCCGCCCGGAGGTGCAGGACATCATCGCGTCGGCCTGGTCCTCCGTACGCGCGATGATCATCGCCGCCGCCGAGGACGACCGCAGCGAACTGCGCCTGCGCGCCCGCGCCTCCCTCCTCTCGCTCGGCGCCCGCCTGGCGACGGACGAGAGGCTCCAGCGGAAGCTGGAGGGCTGGGTGGAGGACGCGGCGGACTACGTCGTGACGACGTACCGGGGCGAGATCACGTCACTCATCTCCGACACCGTCGCGAGCTGGGACGGCAAGCACACGTCGAAGAAGATCGAGGCGCACATCGGTCGTGACCTTCAGTTCATCCGTATCAACGGCACGGTGGTGGGTGCGCTGGCTGGCCTGTTGATCTACACGATCTCGCATGCGCTGTCCGGCTAAGGGCTGTCCCGTAATACCCGGTGGATCAGCGCGCGGCGTCAGATGCGGTGCATCGCAAGACGGAGGGTCGTCCTCATACCGGGCGTATTCGGGCGATCCGACAACGCGGCGAGGTGCCGTAGCTGTCGTCGTGCGCCCGCCGGGGATTACGGGACAGCCCTTAGGGCGCGGATCCCGCGATGACCGATGAGTTTCGCCGCGGTGCCCGGTCAGACAGACACAACCGCACCACACACCCAGGAGACCTTCGATGCGCACACTGATCACCACCGCCTTCGTCTCGCTCGACGGCGTCGTGGAGGCCCCGGGCGGCGAGCCGGGTTACCGGAATTCGGGCTGGACCTTCAAGGACGTGGAGTTCCTCCCCGAGGCGTACGAGATCAAGGGCCGCGAGCAGCAGGAAGCCGCGGCCATGCTGCTGGGCAGAACCAGTTACGAGGCGTTCAGCCCGGTCTGGCCCGGCATGGAGGAGTTCGCCGAGTACAAGGTGATGCCGAAGTACGTGGTCTCCTCCACCCTCACCGACGACAAGCTCGTTCCGGACTGGGGCCCGACCGCGATCCTGCGGTCGCTGGACGAGGTCGCCGCGCTGAAGAAGACCGAGGGCGGCCCGATCATCGTCCACGGCAGCGCCACCCTGAACCGGAATCTCTCGGACGCCGGCCTGATCGACCGGTACCACCTGCTGGTCTTCCCGCTCCTGCTCGGCGCGGGCAAGCGGCTGTTCAGCGACACGGACAAGGACGCCCAGAAGCTGCGGCTCGTCGAGCACGAGACGTACGCCAACGGCCTGCAGAAGAACGTCTTCGACGTCGTCCACTGACGGCGATCCCGGGCTGGGTGTGTGAACCGGACCGCCCGGCCCACACACCCAGCAACCACGGGGGAGTGCCCTCACGTACGTACCTCGGTAGGAAGACGTTCAGCGAAAGGGCGAACGGTATGCCACGGGTACGTCGTACGACGCTCACGACGGACGACGGCGTACGGCTGGCCTGCACGGAGTACGCGCCCTCCGGCGAGGGGGACGCCGTCCCCGTCCTGCTGCTGCACGGCCTCGCGGGCCATACGGCGGAGTGGGACGTACTGGCGGGGCTGCTCGGCCCCGGCCACCGCCTGGTCGCATACGACGCGCGGGGCCACGGCATGAGCGAGCGTCTTCCCAAGGACGTCTCGCGCGCGGCGCACGTACGCGACGTCGTGGCCGTCATCGAGCAACTGGCCCTGCCCCGCCCCGTTCTGGTCGGGCAGTCCCTCGGCGGCCTCACGGCCCTGCTCACCGCCGCCGCGCACCCCGACCTCGTCCGCGCGCTGGTGCTGGTGGAGGCCGGACCGAAGGGCCCGGCTCCCGAACTGCCGGGCAAGATCGGGACCTGGCTGGACTCGTGGCCGGTCCCGTTCGAGTCGCCCGACGCGGCGGCGCGCTTCTTCGGCGGCGGCCCGGCGGGCCGGGCCTGGGCGGCGGGTCTGGACGTACGCACCGACGGTCTGTATCCGCGCGTCGACCGGGACGTGATGGTGGACTGCGTGGCGGAGAGCGCGGTCCGCTCGTTCTGGCGGGAATGGGACGAGGTGCGCTGCCCCACCCTGGTGGTGCGGGGCGGGTCGGGCGCCATGCCGGCGTCGGAGGCCGAGGAGATGCGCGTGCGCCGCCCGGCGGGGACGCGGGTCGAGGTCGTGCCGGGCGCGGGCCACGACGTACACCTGGACAGACCGGCGGAACTGCACACGCTGATCGAGCGGTTCCTGCGCCCGGCGCCCTCCTAGGGCCCGTCCGTCGGGCTGTCCAGCCCCTGCTCGTACGCCTCAAGGGTGTCGACGAACATGCGCCGCTGCGCGGGCGTCAGCGGCTCCAGCGCCTTGCGCCAGGCCCCGGCACCGCGCGCCAGCCAGCCGTCGATGGCGGGACGGTGCTCGTCGCTGATGCTGACGATCGTCCGGCGCCGGTCGCTCTCGTCGGCCTCCCGCCGCAGAATCCCCTGCCGGCTCAGCTCGCCGACCATCAGGCTCACCGTCGCCGGGGCGACCTCCAGGCGCGCCGCGAGCGTGTTGACGGTCATCGGGCCGTCGAAGAGGAGGAAGGCGAAGAGCGACAGATGGCGGGGGGCGAGGGAGAACGACTCCAGTTCCGCGGGAATCCTGATCCGCTTGACGCGCCCGACCATCCGGGGCATGAGCAGCAACAACGTACGGATCCCGTCCTCGACGCCGAGGCCGTCGGGGCCGTTGGGCTCGTCGTCGTGCCGGCTGCCGGTTGACATCCGTACCGCCCTCTCCATAGCTTTGAGTTCAAAGCATCTTTGCTTGCAAAGCAAATGCGTATTCTGGTCGAGCGCCGAGCGTATCCGGAGAGGCCGCCTCATGACCGAGCCCCAAGATCGACCGCGACAGCCACCGGGCGGGGAGCGGGACGCCCCGCCGCATCCCCCCACCACACCGCAGGAGTTCAACCAGCTGATCATCGAGGAGTTCCGGGCCAGAGGCGGGCGGGTGGGCGGCATGTTCGAGGGGGCGCCGCTCGTCCTGCTGACGACGCTGGGCGCGAAGACCGGCAAGCGCCGCACGAACCCCACCGCGTACACGCGCGACGGCGAACGGCTGCTGGTCTTCGCGTCCAACGCGGGCGGCCCGACGCATCCGGGCTGGTACTTCAACCTGCTCGCGGACAACCGGGTGACCGTCGAGATCGGCACGCGGGAGGGCGGCGTCGACACGTTCTCGGCCCGTGCCGAACCGCTCCAGGGCGAGGAGCGCGACCACCAGTTCGCTCTCCAGGCCGCACGCGACCCGGGCTTCGCGGCGTACCAGGCGGGCACCGGCCGCACGATCCCGGTGATCGCCCTGTACCCGCTGAGCCTGACGGACCCGGCGCGGAACAGGGCGATAGGCGAGGAACTCGTACGCGTCCACGCTCAACTGCGAGCCGAGTTGGCAGCGCTCCGCGCCACCCCCTCGTCTTCCTCTTCTTTCGACGAAGGGCTGCTGCTGCACTGCCTGAGCTTCTGCGAGTCGCTGAGCATGCACCACACCGCCGAGGACGGCGCGTTCTCGGCGTTCGACGCGCAATTCCCGGAGCTCGCACCGGTGTTGGAGCGCCTGCGCGCGGAACACCGCGCGGTCTCGGCGGCGCTGACGAAGCTCCGGCTGGATCCGCCGGCCACGGCCGACGCCCTGCGGCAGGAGCTGGAACGGCTGGCGACGGACCTGGACGACCACTTCACGTACGAGGAGAAGCATCTGCTCCCCGCGCTGAACGGGCGCTGAACGCAGCCCACACCACACAAGACAACAACATTCCGCGATTTCAGCTACACAGAGTCACGGGCGGGCAGAACTCGTCCATGCCGACACCCACGACAGCGAACAACGCGGCGATCGACCGCCTGGCCCGCACCCAGCTGCGGCTGGCGACCACCGGCCAACTGCGCGCCACCGGCCTGGCCACCAGCACGGCGGCACGCCGCTGCGCACCGGGCGGCCGATGGCAACGGCTGCTGCCGGGGGTCGTCCTGATACAGACAGGCAAGCCGGACCGCTGGCAACAACTGCTGGCGGCGGTCCTGTTCGCGGCCAGGGGCGCCTCCGTGATGTCGGGCCACACCGCCGCACTCACGGGCGAGGCGGTCCTGGCCATCTACGGCGTACGCGGCGCCCGCACCGACCGGGCCGACGTCCTGGTCGGCGCGGGCCGCCGGCTCCGCGACCGCTCGTACGTCCGCCTCCACCCCACCCGCCGCTGGCCACCGACCCTGCGCGGCGAGGGCATCCCCTGCGTCCGCGCTGTCCGCGCGGCCTCCGACTTCGCCGCCCACGAGCCCTCACCCGACCGGATCCGCGCGCTCCTGGTGAACACGGTCCAGCGGGGCCGCTGCCACCCGGACGACCTCCTCGCCGAACTCCACGCGTCCCACGCCCTGCGCAACCCCGCGGCCCGCGCGGTGCTGGACGACCTCCGCGTCGGCATCCGCTCCATCGCGGAGGGCGAAGCCCGCGACACCCTGCTCCGCGCCGACATCCCCGACCCCCTCTGGAACCCCACGCTCCACACCCCGTCGGGCACCTTCCTGGCCCGCCCGGACGCCTACTGGCCCTACGAGGGCGTCGCGCTGGAGGTCGACTCGGCGGAGTACCACCTGGGCATCACGGAATACCGCGCCACCCTCCGCCGCCGCCTGCTCCTGGAATCCCACGGCGTGGGAGTACTGAGCGTGACGCCGACCCTGGTCCGCGACCACCCGGAAGAACTGACCACAGCGGTCCTCACCAAACTCCACCTGGCCACCACCCGCACGACCCGTCCCCGGGTGGTCCTCCGGGCGTGACACCCCAGTCAGGTGACCGTGGCGCGTACAACGAGTGTTCCGATGTGGCCGGACTTCGGAGCGTCCAGAATCTCCGCCTCGGCATGCGCGAAACCGCTCCTGTCGAGAAGGCTCAGCCACTTTCGAGGCGTATAGCTGTACCGGTAGGTGAACATCGCCTTCCCCGCGAAGCCGCCCTTGTACATCCCCTGGGGTCCATAAGCTCCGGGGATGGCCGGAGGTTGCGAGAAGACGAGAACTCCTCCCGGGTTGAGACGCCGAGCGATCAGTGGAAGCAGCCGTACGGGATCGGTGAACCAGACCGCGCCGAAGATCGAATAGATGGCGTCATAGGACTGAGTGCTGTCCCGGAGGTGGTCGAGAACACTGGCGCAGATGAATCGCGCTCCCGTGTGCCCCCACCGCTCCGCGACACGCTCGACCATAACGGGAGAGAGATCGACCCCGGTTGCTCTCACACCCTGTTGAGCGAGGAAGGCCACTGCCCGCCCGGTGCCGCAACCGACCTCAAGCGCGGACCCCGGCTCCCCCAACAGTTCAACTCCCGGCCCGTGCCCTGCGTACTGAGTCCAGCGGAAAACGGGCTCGCCGTCGAGCACATCACCCTTGGTGCTGCTCTCGGCATAGGTGTTCCAGAGCTCGCGTTCCACGTCCATGTCGTGCCGTGCTGACAACGTGATTCCTTGGATCGGCGATTGAAGGCATTCAAGGCGCATGGCGCTGCGCCCGACCTCATCATGCAAGGGCAGGCGCAGGACTCTTCAGCGTCAGTGACTGTCGGGGACCTTGTCGTCACACGGGGAGCAGTCGGCTTCATCCTTTGCCCAGAGTTCTTCGTCCACCTCGAATCCGTTGTCCCGGAGCAACTCGGCCGTACGAAGCACGAGCCCGTCACACCGTCGCCTCACGAGCGGTGCGTGGTGCTTGTACGCACCCGAGTTGTACTCAGCGCAGAAGGCCCAGTACAGCGGTGTGTCAAGGATGAGCTGATGGACTGCCACGTCGACGGTGTGGCCGACGCCCATATCGATACCGCGCCGTTCCATCGCGGTGATGGTGTACGCGATGGCCTGCCCCAGCAGCCGCTCGGCCGTATCGCGAGTCATGATCGGATTGTCACGGACGAGGAGGGCGATCTCGCGCTCCCACAGCGTGGGTTCCTCGGAAGTGATCAGACCGGGTACTCGCTCGGCGAGTGCGTTGAGGATGGCACGTGGATCGCGGGTCAGGGTCTGCACGGCAGTACTCATGGTGGAACCTCCGGATCATGGTTGTGGCGGCTGCTTACGCGCTGTTGGACAGGGACACGCGCTCGGTGTCGACCGCACGACGGTCGGGCGATGGGAGACCGGGCGGACCATGCCCCAACCCGCGTTACGGCCGAGGCTGGCCGAGGTTCTGCAGGTCAGTCTCAGTGAACTCAACACCCTGGTCGGTCAGTTGGCTTGTGCTGAGGGACCCGCCCGGACGCCATTGGCAAGCGACCACCACGGCTCGGGGGACATCGACGACATGATTCGACGCGAATTCCTACGGGTGATCGCCGTGAGTGGGGCTCTCTCCTCGCTGTCGCCCACCGACGGGCACGCCTTGGCCGAAGGTGTTCAGCGGGGCGCCTCTGAGGACTTCGTCCGTATGAACAGCCACCTCTGGCAGGTGTACCAGCTCGCCCGGTCCAAGAGTTCGGTCTATCCGATCGTGCAGGACCAACTCGCCACGCTCACAAGGACCCTTGAGACCCGATCGGAGATCGAAACCGGCGCCCTCTGCGGCGCAGCGGCCGACCTCTTCCAACTCGCCGGCGAACTGGCCTTCGACAACAGTCGCTACACGGACGCGGCAGCGTCGTACACACTCGCGGCGTCCGCGAGCAGGGAGGCAAGGTCGTACGACCTCTGGGCGTGCGCGCTGGTGAGGCACGCGTACGTGGGTATGTCCGGGAAGCAGTACAAGGAAGCCGCGGGTGTCCTCTCCGCAGCCGAAAAGATCGCCAAGAGGGGCGACGGCACGCTCTCCACCCGCTACTGGGTGGCTTCTGTCCAGGCTGAGGCGTATGCGGGTATGGGCCAACTCACCGCCTGCGAGCGAGCCCTGGACGAAGCCGAGAAGGTGGCCGACCTGGCTGGCTTCACACCCTCCAGCGGTTGGCTCCGTTTCGATGGTTCGCGGCTGGCTGAGGAGCGTGGAGCGCGATACGTACAGCTAGGGCGACTTGACCTCGCCGAGGCATCACTTACGGGCGCGTTGAAGCAGGAGGCGTTGGCCAAGGGCCACTCGTACCGCCGCCGGGGTGCTGTGCTCACGGACCTGGCAGCCATCGGCGCGAAGCGACACGACTCCGACCAGGTGGTCTCGTTCGGCCGGGAAGCGCTCGAACTCGCCCGTGCTTCTTCCTCCGGCTACGTCGCCCGTAGACTCCGTGGCCTACGAGCCGAGTTCGGCCCTTTCGCCGACGACGGCCGCGTGGCCGAGCTGGGCTCCGAGATCGACGCGTTGAGCACTTCCCAGCAGACCTGACGAGAGGCGTGGGCATGCCGCAGACCGACGGTGCGCGACTGTTCCGGGAGACCTGGATCGCCAGTGTGCGCAAGCACTTCCCGGGCGAGCCGAAGGCCGGCTACGTCACTCCGTGGGACGAGACCCCGGACTGGGAACGAGAGGCGGCGGGCGCCGTCCACGATCAGGTCGGCCAGTTTCTGCGTTTGAGCGGCGGTCACGCCTCCCGGCTGTCCAGGGAACAAAAGAGTCGCTTTGTCGCGACGTGCTGGACGGCCCAGATGTACAAGCACTTCGAAGACCCCAAGCCCGGCTACGTGGCGGACTGGTCCGATCTCCCGGACTGGCAACGGGAGACGGACGCGGACATCTTCGAGGCGATTGAGCACTCCTTGGCGTGAGCGGAGGCGCCGTTGAGATCACTCAGTCGAGTTCCCGGCGCCGTACAGCGGTGATGAACTCCGTCCAGGCAGGCCACGGTATGTCCAGACGTGCGTTGTCGGGCAGCTTCGAGTCACGTACCCCTACGTTATGCGTGAAGTCGGCGACTTCGAGGCACTCTCCGCCGGCTCCGTTGCTGTAGCTGCTCTTCTGCCACTGGGGTTCGGTGGGGGACGGGGTCATGGCGAGTGTTCCTCCAAGGCTGCTCGAATCAGCGCGGCTGATTGCTGCGGGCTCAGAGCCAGGGCTCTGAGGTGGTCAAAGGCCCTTGTGTAGACGCTTACGTCTGCGGGGAGTTCGAGGTAGATGGAGTCGGTCAGCCCCTCCCGGTACACCACATCTGGATCCTCCTGCTCGGGAAAGCCAAGCACCGTGAAGGGACCGGTTGTCGGGTACGCCCCGGCGTTGTACGGCAAGACCTGAACTGTCACGTTCCGCTGTCGCCCGATATCCAGCATACGTTCGAGCTGTCCCGCCATCACCTGTCTGCTGCCAATCACATGCATCAGCGCACTCTGATGAACCACAGCCCAGAAGTCTGGAGCCTTGCTGCCTGTCAGCAACTCTTGTCGGCGCATGCGTACATCGACGAGTCGAGGGATCTCGTCGTGGTCTTGATCAGGCGTGACCCTGCTCAGCTCCGTGGCGTATTCCGCTGTCTGCAACAGCCCCGGGACGAACTCCCCTTGGTAACTGCGCAAGTCGGACGCCGCCTGCTCCAACCCCACATAGACCGAGAACCACGAGGGCACGGCATCGCCGTGCGCGTGCCACCACCCCTTGGTCTTGGACTCCTTGGCCAGCCCCTTCAGCAACTCGCGCATCTCGTCCGACGTGCCGTAGAAGCGGCACAGCGCGTCCACGTCAGAAGGCTGCACGCGTCCCTGGCCCGTCTCCATACGGTTGACCTTGGAACCGCTCCAGTCCAGCTCCTTGCCGACTTGGTTGCAGGTCAACCCGCTGTCGTCGCGCAGCTTCCTGAGCTCGATCGCCAAGCGTCGGCGTCGTGCGGTGGGTGATCCGGCCACTTCAACTCCTCTTGCGATAACGAGGGTTCCATCCCATCGGAAGCGAGCGCTCCCGCCAATCACTCATTCGAGCTAATCCCCTCGTGCACATTGCATCTCGGGATGTGCGCTGCCATCCTGTCACAAGGAGTGACGCACCGTCACTGTTTGCTCAGTCGAGTGCGACGGCATGAGTCGCCCGGTGGGAGGAGCAGGAGCATGGCCATCTACCAGGAGAGTGGTTGCGTGCAACGGCGGCCGTGGGAAGTGCCGTTCACGGCGGAACCGCGCATGGTCGCCCGAGTGCGTCGGGCGATGCGACTGCATCTCTCGCTGTGGGGTCTGTCGGAGCTGGAGGACGTGGCCCAGATCTGCGTATCCGAGCTGGTGGCGAACGTGATCAACCACGTTGGCCCAGGAACCCCGGTCACCCTTGCGGTCTCCACGGACGGCGCCCACCTCCGTATTGAGCTGACCGACCCGGACGCGCGCACGATGCCCACTCTCCTCGCCCCCATGCCCGGGACTGAGTCGGGGCGCGGCTTGATGATTCTCGATGCGATGGCCGACCGCTGGGGTGTTATCTCTCGCGCTGACTCAAAGGTGGTGTGGTGCGACTTGGCCACGGGGGCGGAGGTGCCGAATGAGCACCCGAGGAGTGCCCGCATCGCGCGGGCCGAGATGAGCATCGTCCAACACGGTTCCGCGCAGCGTCCTCCGTCGGAAAAGGGAAGCCCTCTGTCGGTAGCGGTCGCAGAGGAGGCGGCGATTGACCTGATCGCCGATGTCCTGCACTGGCTCAGCGCTCAGGGCTGCGACCCGGACGAAGCCCTTGATCGCGCTCAAATGCACTACGAGGCTGAACTAGAGGAAGCCGGCTAACGGCCCAACTCCCACAGCGCGTTCAACCAGCAACACCACGAGCCTTGCATGCCGTAAATTTGCCGCATGGGTATACGTGACTTGCTGCTTGAGATCGCTCGCACATACGACGCGAGCGAGGGGACGAGACTGGAAGTCTCTGGCCAACGTGTGCTGCGTGAGGTTGAGAGTCGGACCGACCTGCCTCTTCCGACCCCCCTGTTCGCTAGGGGCTACGGTGGGCAAACGAGTGCCGCCGCAACTCCCTGGATTGGAGTCTTCGATCCTGAGGTCAACAGTTCTGCTCGGGAGGGGCTGTATCTGGCCTATATCTTCAGCGCCGATTTGCGGACCGTATCGCTGACTCTTCAGCAGGGCATCACTCACCTTGAGTACCGACTCGGGAAGGGACAAGCCCGCCAGGATCACCTTCGGCGTCAGGCGGCGCGACTGCGTAGGGCGGTGGCTATGCAACGCCGAAACGAGTGGGTCGACGAGCCGGAGCTACGGCACGGAGCTGCTCGACCGAAGGCATACGAAGCCGCGAGCGTGATCGCGCGCCAATACGACGTGACTGATCTACCTCAGGAAACCGCCCTGGGAGACGACCTTGTGTACGCGGCGGACGCGCTCAAGCGCACGTCCGTCGCCGAACGTCTGTGGTGGTTCGAGGACGAAGAAAGTCAGCTTGAAGTGAGTTACGCAACCAATGGCCATGTAGCGAATGAGGGTGATCCCCTTGCCGGCTTTCAACCTAAGGATAGCTCTGACTACATCGCGAACATCGCTGCCAAGCAGCAAATAAAGCGACGCCGCCACGAGTCACTGATCGCGGAGTTCGGACTTCATATCGCGTCACGTGGCTTCACACCCAAGACCAAGTTGATGCACCCGAGGGACCTTGTTCTGCATCGTCAAAACGGCGCACAAGATACCAGTGACGAGTGGCTCGTTGAAGCGAAGGTTGTTCGGGATGGCAACCCTACCGAGGCGGTCCGCCACGCAGTGGGCCAACTCTTCGAGTACAGCCACTTCTTGTACCGAGAGCGAGGTCGCCCCGAACCACATCTCGTAGGTCTTTTCACCGAGGATGTAGGCGTCTACTCGGGCTATTTGGAACAACGAGGAATCGCTTCGATATGGCAGACCTCTAGCGGCTGGGACGGATCAGCATCGGCTAACGGTTGGGGCATGACCGGATAGAGAATACTTGCTTGTGTCCTTCCCCTGTCAACCTTTCAACCGGAATCCGAATCCGAGGTGCCATCAGCGTTGTGACCGCAGACAATTGCGGCGCGTTAGGTCGTGACCGCGCCTGCGGGCCAGACTCTCACGGCGATACCCGCAAGAAATTTTTGCCTCTCCGCTATTCCTTCGGCTCGCCAGGTTGCCGAATTCGCATTCCATAGCTTGTCGATGTTTGTTGCTGAGACGAGCAAAAGGCTTGATGTTGTATATTTACTTAGCTTCTCAGGGTAGGGCTTATTTGAGGCTTGGATGTTTTTGCGACCGTGAAGGAGCGTCAAATTACCTACCCGGTTCACGAGTTCGTTGTGAGAGGGTAGTTTAAGCGAGTTCTCGGGCTTTTGGGGGTAGATGTGCTCAACATGGTTTACTTTGCTCACGATCGCCACATCGTCCATTTCTCCCTGCTTTCGAAGCCACGTCTCGATACTCTCCAAGATGTATCGCGCTTGTGAGGTCTTGGGGAGGCTCGCCTTCCGAAAGTCCGCCAGAAACGTTGCGTCATCCGGAATTAGCGTACGAACCTGGGTGACTGCCAGTTGCAATTCGAGGCCACCGGAAACCTCTTTTGCGAGCTTGAAGAGATTCTCCTCCAAGAGAGTCGACTCCTTCTTTCCGATAACTGTCCAACGGACGTAGTATGAGAGGCATGCCGTCGAGACCTCGCTCAGGAAGGAGTAGTCATTCTTTCCGGAAAGAGCCAACAGTAGGGGGTAAATTGCGTCAGCGCCCAGTCTCCTGATGTCGTTCAAGGTCAAGTCGAAATCTTCTTCGCCTGTCCCAGCGGATATGAGATCTTGGTAACGCTCTGCGCAAGTCTCTAGATCTGCTGAAAATTCAGTTACATTGAACGAATAGCCCGAGTCCTCAAAGCGCTCAGCGAGTGTGCTTCGAATTGTCGTATAGAGGCTGTGAGACTTAACATCGCCATGGCGGGCAACCCAATAGTGGCGCAGGAATTTTTCGATATCCTCTCGCCTGTCGAATCCTGTCAGGAGAACCTCCCAAGCGGAGTTTACTCGCGCTTTCTCGTCTGCATTTCTGCTCTTCTCCATCAAGAAATTGCGAACGAGATCCGGCGTTGACAGATCACGCCCGCGGGAGTTGATTGTCTCAAAGACTTCGTTGGCGTCGCTGGTGGAGGGTGTCTGAATCTCAACAAAAACAAGACCGCTTATTAGGCACACCCTGAGATCATCAATCCAGTCTAGCTTCTGCATGTCTCCTGGAATGTCTGCAAGATGATCGGCAATTTTAATGGCGAAGAATCCGTAAGCCCCTTTAATGAGATCGTGAGAGAATTTGCTGGATATCTCGGCAGGGTCCGGCCTGCCGTGTACTTCATCCCAGGCCTGGACGTAGTCACGGAAGAAGTTTAGGTCGAACTGTGAGAGAGTTATAAAGTATTCGGGTGGCGTGCGACGTCCTGTCTTTCGGGAGATCCAGTCGCGCTGGATATGGTTAGCCATCGTCTTGGATTCATCCGAACCGATATTCCAGAGAGCGTCCCGCAATGCTGCTACCAGAATTGTTGATGTTGTCAGCCTCTGTTGACCATCGAGAAGATGCCTTTTAGATACCTTGTCGTCTGTGATTGTGACTATGGGCCCGATGAAGTACTCTGCCGAATTTTCGTCGTCTGAATCCCAATTATTCTTGAACTTCTGCACATCGTCCCAATATGTGCTTACTTCTTTACGTGTCCATGAATATTGTCTCTGGCTGTAGTCGGGTACTACGATCGGTGGATTGTTTGCGCCGATAAGCTGTCCGAGGGTTTGCCGAGCTGCTTGCTTGATCTTGGCCATGAGTTTCTCCGCGATAAGCGATCACGTTAAGGTAGTTAGGGGAAGGCTAGCTGTTGGTGTTGACGAATCAAGCCCCCATCATCGAATCTCTGCCGACTGCGCCTCCGTCGTGGAAGTTTATCGTCCTAGCCCGTGTCCTAATTAGAGAGCCTGTCATCCCGACCCAGAAAGCGATGAACGAAGCTCACGGCGACGAGGCGTGTTTAAGGGGCCGCTGAGAGGCCCCACCAATTAGTTGGTGGGGCTCTGCCATTCGGGAGGGGCCTGGAATGGTGCCGCGCTGCTCCCCGACTTATCTGAGTCAGCGTGCCTTTGGGTCGTCACCCCGCCCCGTGGCACTCCCTGTACGGCTCCCCCGAGCCGCACCAGCATGTCGCGTTGCGGGCCGGGGGCCAGGACGTGGCGCGGCCGCGGGCGGCGAGGGTGGTGGCGTACTGGGGGAGCAGGTTCGGGTCCGACGGGGAAGCCGACTCCGAGGCCGCGAAGGCCTCGTAGGAGGGGACCGTGCCCGTCACGATGCCCAGGTTCGGGGTGCCCGTGGAGGCCAGTTCGCGGAGGGAGGACTCCAGTTGGGCGAGGTGGGCCTCGCGGGAGGGGTACTCGGTGCGCAGGTCGGGGTAGGCCGCGAGGAGTTCGGTCAGTTCCGCCGCCGGCCAGTGCAGGACCGCGACCGGGAACGGGCGGGAGAGCGCCGAGCGGTACGAGCCCAGTTCGGCGCGCAGGCGGGCGATCTCGGCCTCAAGTTCCGCCGGGTTGTCGGAGCCGAGGGCCCAGAGGCGTTTGGGGTCGTGGAGTTCGTCGAGGGGGACCGACGTCTTGTTCACCTGGTCGCCGAGGGCGTCCCAGTCGTCGTGCTCCAGGCCCAGCAGGCGGCGCAGGCGGTGGCGGCCGACGAGGAGGGATCCGGCGGAGTACGGGACTTCCTCGCCGGGGGTCAGGAGCAGGTTCAGGGCCGTGGTGTAGGAGTCGTGGGCCGCTTCGAGTTCGTCGTGGGCCTCCAGCGTCTCCGCCACGATCTCCCACGGCGCCGGCTCCAGCGGTTCGGCGATGCGCAGGCCGTCGATGATCGCGCGGGCCTCGGCCTCGTGGCCGTACTCCCACAGGTTGGCGGCCTTCAACGCCTTCACCAGGTGGGGGTGGTCCGGGTCGCCGGCGAGGAGGTCGTCGTAGAGGCCGGTGGCACGGTCGCGGGCGCCGGCCAGTTCCAGATGGGCGGCGGCCTGGAGCAGCAGGGGCTCGCGATCCTCGGGGTACCGGGAGGCCGTGCGCAGCAGGCGCTCGGCCTCGGTGGTGTGGTCGGCAGGGATGTCGGGGCGCATGGTCCACACCGTACTGCTGTACGCCTGTCGGGGCGGAGGGTGTTCGGGCTACGGGGACAGGGCGTCACTGGCCGTCACCGCGAGGGATTGGGCCGTAGCGCCGGCATGATCGCCGCGCCCAGTACCGTCGCCCCCGCCGACACCACGATCGCCAGGTCCGTGCCCTGTTGAGGGGTGTCCGCCGAGGTCGCCACCGCGATCATCAGCGCGACGCCGGCCGCCGAGCCGATGTAACGGGCGGTGTTGTTCGCGCCCGAGCCCATCGCCGCGCGCTCCTGCGGGACGGATTCGACGGAGAGGCGGGGCAGCGCGGCGTTCAGCAGGCCGCTGCCCACGCCCGCGACGACGAGCCCCGGTATGAGCCGTCCCCACGACCCCGCGCCGACCGCGCCCAGCATCGACAGGGCGCCGGCCGCGTGCAGGAGGAAGCCCAGGGCCAGTTGGAGGCGGGCGGCCACGCGGTGCGCGATACGGCGGGTCTGGAGGGCGACCAGGAAGGCCGTGCCCGACCAGAGCACGAACAGGCCCGCAGCGCCCATCGGGGAGATGCCGAGCGTGCGCTGGAGCAGCGCGGGCAGGTAGCTGAACAGCCCGATCACCGCGAGCCCCGTGAACAGCGCCCCCGACGTCGCCGCCTGGAACGGCCGCCGCCCCAGCAGCCGCAGATCGATCAGCGGGGCGCCACCGCGCCGCTCCACGGCGGCGAAGACACCGGTCAGTACGGCGGCGGCCACCAGCAGCAGGACCACCGGCGTACGCAGCCACCCGTCGCGGCCCAGTGTCGGCGCGCCGACCAGCGAGGTCATGGCCAGCCCGAGTACGACGGCGCCCACCAGGTCGGGGCGTCCGCCGCGCGGTGCGCGGGATTCGGTGAGCGTACGGAAGGCGGGGGCCGCGACGACGAGGGCGGCCGCGGCGAGTACGGCGTACGGCAGTTGCCAGCCGTACGATCCGAGCCCGCCCGCGAGCAGCGGCCCCGTGGCGATCCCCGCGCTCACGAAAGCGCCCCAGACGCCGGTGGCCCTGACGCGGGCGGACCCCGCCGGGAAGGCGTGTACGAGGAGGCCGAGGCTGCTGGCGATGATCGCGGCGCTGGAGGCGCCCTGCGCGATCCGGGCGAGGGTGAAGGTGAGGGTGGAGCCGGCCAGCGCGCCGAGTCCGGTCGTGAGCGCGAGGCCGAGCGTGCCCGCGAGGAAGAGTCTGCGCCTGCCGTAGTCGTCGGCGAGGCTGCCCGCGACGAGCAGAAGGGCCGCGAGGCCGAGCGGGGCGCCGTTGAGGAGCCAGGCCTGCGCCGATATCGCGGTGCGAAATCGGCGGCCAGGTCCGGGAGGGCGAGCATCGGGACTGTGTAGTTCATGAGCGCGACGGTCGTGGCCGCGCTCGTCACGGCGAGTGTGGCGGCGGGGCGGGGCCCGGAGCGGCCGGGCGCTGCTCGGCCCCCGACGGCTACTTCTGCCCATCGAAACGGATCGTGTATAACGGCTTGAGGGCCCGGAACGCGGCCCGACACATCCGGTGGCCACGACGCCCGGCACAGACGCCGGGAACAGACGCCGGGAACAGACGCCCGGCACAGGCGGCCGGGCACAGGCACCAGGGACACGACACCAGGAAGGGGCAGGCCATGATCCGACGCGCGACACGGTCGCTGCGCCCCGCCACCCCGGTGTTCCTCCTGCTCGTCGCACTCCTCCCGGTCCTGCTCCTCGACGCCGGGGGCCTCTCCGCCGCCGTCGCCCTCGCCGCCACCGCCGCGGCCTCCACCGCGTTCGCCGCCTCCGCGGCCATCTCGGCCCGGTGTGCCCCCGCCGTACCGCCCACCCGGGTCCGTACGGCGATCCGCGACCGCGAGCAGCGGACAGCCTTCCTGCCCCAGCGAGATCCCGACGCACGGGGCCGCACCAGGCCCCGAGCTCCAGGGCGTCCCGTCCTGACGACCGCGTAGGGCCGGTTCGCCGCTTCACCCACCCCGGAGCACCCTTGAGCGAGCCGATCCCACGCGGGTCGTCATGCCGAGCCGCGCCGTGCCGTACCACCGGCGCCGCGCATCCCATCCGGCACGACGAGACCCTCGGAGGGCTCATCCATGTCCGTCTTCCTGTCCGGCTTCGCCTCCCTGGTCGGGCACTTCGCCGATCTGCTCGACCCGCTCTTCCACGGCGGCGCTACCGCGGTGGCGATCATCCTCTTCACCGCCTGCGTACGGCTCGCCGTCCACCCGCTCTCCCGGGCGGCGGCCCGTGGCCAGAAGGCCCGCACCAGGCTCTCGCCGCAGATCGCCGAGCTGCGCAAGAAGCACCGCAAGAACCCCGAGCGCCTCCAGAAGGCGATCATGGAGCTGCACGCGAAGGAGAAGGTCTCGCCGCTCTCCGGCTGTCTGCCGAGCCTGCTCCAGCTGCCCGCCTTCTTCCTGATGTACCACCTCTTCTCCAGCCGGGAGATCGGTGGGAAGCCGAACGAACTGCTCGGCCACTCCCTCGGCGCCGCGCCGCTCGGAGACCGCTGGAAGGACGCCCTCGCCGACGGCGGGATCTTCGGCGGAGCGGGCCTGGTGTACGTCGCCCTCTTCGCGATCGTCGTGGCCGTCGCCACCTTCAACTACCGCCGTACGAAGAGCCAGATGGCCGCCATGCCGATGCCGGCGGCCGGGGCCGACGGGCAGCGGATGCCCGGCATGGGCGCGATGACCAAGCTGATGCCGCTGCTCTCCTTCGCGACGCTCCTCACGGTGGGTGTGGTCCCGCTGGCGGCCGCGCTGTACGTCGTGACGAGCACCACATGGACCGCCGTCGAACGGGCCTTCCTCTACCGGGACGTCCCGGCGCCCGGCGCGCTGGCCACCGCCGCGTGACGCCGCCCCCGCCTTTCGGCACGCCGCCGCCTTTCGGCGCGGTCCAGGGTGTGAACGGGGTCTTGCGGAGTGATCCGATGTCTTGGACGATCAACCAACACCCCGATGGCCGCAACCCGTCGGTGGGGCCCCCGCTCGACCAGGTCGATCCGCTCGACCAGAGGGAGAACAGACCATGAAGCTGCTGCGTGTCGGTACGGCGGGTGCGGAGCGCCCGGCGCTGCTCGACCAGGACGGGACCCTGCGGGACCTGTCCGGACTGGTCACGGACATCGACGGCGCACTGCTCGCCGACGAAGCCGCACTCGACCGGATACGGGCCGCCGCCGCCTCCGGCGAGCTGCCCGTCGTCGACTCGGACGGGCTGCGCACCGGGCCGCCGGTCGGCCGGATCGGCAAGGTCGTGTGCATCGGGCTGAACTACCACGACCACGCGCGCGAGACGGGCGCGGACATCCCGTCCGAGCCGATCATCTTCTTCAAGGCCGCGGACACGGTGGTCGGGCCGGACGACACCGTCCTCGTACCGCGCAAGAGCGTCAAGACGGACTGGGAGGTGGAGCTGGCCGTCGTCATCGGCCGCACCGCCCGCTACCTGGACTCCCACGAGGAGGCCCTGGCGCACGTCGCGGGGTACGCCATCTCGCACGACGTCTCCGAGCGCGAGTTCCAGATCGAGCGCGGCGGCCAGTGGGACAAGGGCAAGAACTGCGAGACGTTCAACCCGCTCGGCCCGTGGCTCGTGACGGCCGACGAGGTGCCGGACCCGCAGGCGCTGTCGCTCAAGCTGTCCGTCAACGGGGAGCTGAAGCAGGACGGGACGACGGCCGAGCAGATCTTCCCGGTGGCTGAAGTGGTGCGCTACGTCAGCCAGTTCATGACGCTCTACCCGGGCGACGTCATCAACACCGGTACGCCGGCGGGTGTGGCGCTCGGGCGGCCCGAGCCGAAGCCGTACCTGCGGGCGGGGGACGTCGTCGAGCTGGAGATCGCGGGACTGGGGCGGCAGCGGCAGGAACTCAAGGACGCGTAACTCCCCTCCCAGGGAGGGGGCTTGGGAGGGTATTCCGATGGTCACCGCCGACCGCCGGACCGTCGACTTCTGGTTCGACCCCGCCTGTCCCCTCAGCCGTATCACCGCGTCATGGATGGTCATGGTCGCCGAGCGGCGCCCGGTCGACATCCGGTGGCGCGTGATGAGCCTCTCAGTGCTGAACGAGGGCAAGGACGTCGACCCCGAGGGCGACGAGGAGGGCTACCTCTGGATTCCCGCCCGCGTCTGCGCCGCGATCCGGACGTCGCACGGGCACGCGGCGCTCGGCAGGTTCTACGACGCGCTGTGGACCGTGCCGGACGGCGGGCGGCGCGAGTGGATCGGCGACATCACCGAGGCGCTGGGCGCCGCGGGGCTGCCGGCGGAACTGGCCGGGGCCGGCTTCACCACCGACCACGACCAGGCACTGCGCGCCTCGCACGCGGAGGCCATGAGCCTGGTCGTCGGGGAGGTGGGCACGCCGGTCCTGGCCGTCACCCACCCCTCCGGGGCCCGGCACGCGTTCTTCGGCCCCGTCATCGGCGAGATGCCGGGCCCCGAGGACGCGCTGCGTCTGTGGGACGGCACGCTTCTCGTCGCGAGCGTCCCGGGGTTCCTCGAAATCAAGACCTGAGGGAGCCCGCCGAGCCCGCGCGAGTCTCCCGGGCCACGCGGGCTCCGCGAGTCTCCCGGGCCACGCGGGCTCGCAGAGCCGACGCGGGCCGACGCGGGCCGACGCGGGCCGACCAGCCCGCGCGAGCCCATCTCGCTACGACATCCGCCCCAGCAGCCACTCCAGGGCCTCCACCACCAGTGCGTGGTCCTCCTCCTGGGGGAGGCCCGAGACCGTTACCGTGCCGACAACTCCCGTCCCCTTCACCGCGATCGGGAACGAGCCGCCATGGGCCGCGTACCTGTCCGGGTCCAGGCGTGAGGAGTCCTCGAACGAGCTGCCCTTGGCGCGGAAGCGCGTACCGACCAGGAATGAACTCGCGCCGTACCGCTCCACCACCCGCCGCTTGCGGTCGATCCAGGCGTCGTTGTCCGCCGACGAGCCCGGCAGTGCGCAGTGGAACAGCTGCTGGCCACCCCGCCGGATGTCGATCGCGACCGGCGCCTCCCGCTCGCGCGACAGCTCGGCGAGCAGACTGCCGAGGGCCCACGCGTCGTCGTACGTGAAGTGAGGCAGGACCAACCGGGCCTCCTGCGCCTCCAGTTCGTCCACCGTCGGCAGGGCGCGGCCCTGGCCCGCCGTCATGACGAGGCCCCGATCGTGACCGTGACACCCTCGCGGGCGGAGCGCCGCGCCGCCTCCAGGACGTCCAGCGCCGCGGCGGCCTCGTGCGCGGTCACCGGTGGCGCCGTGCCCTCGCGCAGTGCCCGCGCGACATCCGCGTAGAACGCGGGATAGTCGCCGGGCGTGCTCTCCACCGGGTGGCCGCCACCGGTCGCCGGAGACTCACCGGCCCCGATCCGGCCCCACAGCGACTCGGGCTCCACACCCCAATTTCCAGCCATTTCCGGAGTGTTGGGCCGCTTGCCGTCCCGCAGGTCGGCCTCCTGGGGGTCCAGGCCGTACTTCACATAGCCCGCCTTGGATCCCAGCACCCGGAAGCGCGGGCCGAGTTGGGCCGTCGTGGCGCTCACGTACAGATGCGAGCGGACACCGTTCGCGTGCGTCAGCGCGATGAACGTGTCGTCGTCGGCCGCGGCACCGGGCCTGCGTACGTCGGACTCCGCGTACACCGACGCCACCGGACCGAACAGCACCAGCGCTTGGTCCACGACGTGGCTGCCCAGATCGTAGAGCAGCCCTCCGATCTCTTCCGGCGCTCCCGACTCCCGCCAGCCGCCCTTGGTCTCCGGCCGCCACCGCTCGAATCGCGATTCGAAGCGCTGTACGTCGCCCAGCTCGCCGCCCGCGATCAGGCGGCCGAGCGTCAGGAAGTCGTTGTCCCAGCGGCGGTTCTGGAAGACGGAGAGCAGCACGCCGCGCTCCTCGGCGAGAGCGGCGAGATCGCGCGCCTCGGCGGCGGTACCGGCGATCGGCTTGTCCACGACCACCGCCAGGCCCGCCTTCAGCGCCGCCGTCGCGATGGGGACATGCGTCTTGTTCGGCGACGCGATCACGACCAGGTCCAGCTCGTCGGCCCGCTCCCAGAGCTCGTCCGGCGACGCCGCGAAGCGGACGTCGGGGAACTCGGCGCGCGTCTGCGCCTGCCGCTCGGGGTTCGAGGTGACGACCGTGTCGAGGACGAGGTCCTCGGTCGTGGAGATCAGCGGGGCGTGGAAGACGGAGCCCGCGAGGCCGTAGCCCACGAGTGCGACGCGCGGAGGCGTACCGGTGCCAGTCATGAGTTCCACTTAAGCAACGGTGTTGCCATAGTGCAAGCGCGCGTGACAATGACACCGTGGGCAACAGTGACGCCGGCCTCGGCGACAGTAGAGGCAATGACGGCGCGGGCGAAGACGTACCGGCGGTGAGCGGCATCCGTACGGGCGTGAACCCGAGCCCGCACACAGGCGTGAATCTGCCGTCCCTGCGCAGCCACAACTCCGCGCTGGTGCTCGACCTCCTCCGTACGGCGGGCGAGGGCGGCATCAGCCGACTGGAACTCGCGGAGTCCACCGGGCTCACCCCGCAGGCGGTCAGCAAGATCACGGCCAGGCTCCGTACGGAGGGCCTGGCGGCCGGAGCCGGCCAACGGGCGTCCACCGGCGGCAAACCCCGGACCGTCCTGTGTCTGGTCCCCTCCGCCGCGCACGCCGTCGGCCTGCATCTGGACCGCGACGAGCTGACAGCCGTCGTGGTCGACCTGGCGGGTACGCCGGTCGCCGCCCGCACGGTGCCGTTCGACCTCGGCGCCGGGGCGGCCGAGGTCATCGAGATCGCCGCGACACAGGTGGAGTCGGTACGGGCGGAGGCGGAGGCTCGTACGGACGCATCCGGGGTGACCAGGCCCACCGTGACCGGGGGCGGCCCCGGCGGCCCGCTGGGCGTGGGGGTCGCCATGCCCGGCCCGCTCGACCACACCACCGGCGTGCCCCAGCGGGTCACCGGCTTCCCCCAGTGGGACGGCTTCCCGCTGCGCGACGCGCTCGCCGCCCGCCTCGGTCTGCCGGTCGTCCTGGACAAGGACACGAACGCCGCAGCCCTCGGGCTCGCGCTGAGCGGGCCGGGCGACTCGTTCGCCTACCTCCACCTCGGTACGGGGCTGGGCGCCGGCCTCGTACTCGGCGGCGCCCTCTACCGGGGCGACCGCACCGGCGCGGGCGAGTTCGGGCATCAGGTCGTCCAGCTCGACGGGCCTCTCTGCGACTGCGGGAACCGTGGCTGCATCGAGGCGCTCTGCATGGCGGCGGTGGCACGCGGCGACATGGCCGACGCCGCGCGGGTGCTGGGCGCGGGGGCCGCGAATCTGGTCGGGCTGCTCGACATCGACCGGGTGCTGCTCGGTGGCCGCGCCGTGGCCGCCGCCGAGGAACAGTTCGTCACGGGAGTCGGAGCCGTACTCGAAGAGCGGGCGCGTGGCCCCGTCGTCCCGGTGGCCGTGGCATGCGGCGGCGCGCACTCGGTCGCCGAGGGGGCGGCGCAGCTGGTGCTCGCGCCCGTGTTCGGGCACGCGCGGGTCTTCGGCCGGGGGCGTCCGTAGGGACGCGTACCTCCGTCGAGACAGGTCCGTCGGGGTGTATTTGTGCGATTTTCGGACCGCGAGTGGGACGTGGCTCCCCGGTCGGGCGGACGGTCCGTGGCAGCGTCGCACCCCATGCGATCCATGCGACTGCGCCCCGCCCTCGTCACCGGAATCCTCGGCGCCATCGGAGCTGTCGGTGTCACCGTCGGCACGATCGTGCCCACAGTGCTGCCCGCGACGACCGCGAACGCGACCGCGAGCGTGGACGCGTCCCTGTCGGCGATGGGCGACGAATCGGGTGACGGCCCCGGGGCCGACCGGCAGCCGAGCTGCGGCAAGGCGTCCGACCCGAACTTCCCCATCGACACCCGCATCCACGGCGGCCCCGACACATACCGCCCGGGCGGCCCGCCGGGCGTCTGGTCCCTCGATCTCACCAACAGCACGGACGAGGCCTGCCACAACATCCACCCGGTCATCGTCCTCAGCGACCGGCACCGGTCCCTCACCGAGACCCAGGTCCGGCTCCAACTCACCGACGACAAGGACCGATGGCGCACCATGTCGCTGGAGAGGTCGGACGAGGACGAGACGATCGCCGTCCTCGAAGGCGGCTTCTCAGGCTTCGCCGTCCCGGCCCAGGAGACCGTCACCGTACGGGCGAGGCTCGCCTTCACGGCCGCGGCCGATGCCAACAGGATCGTGGTGAACGCGGCCACGGTGCAGCGGCGCGGCGGTGACGGCGACTGGGTGGGGGAGTCGAACGACTACCGCTTCTCCGTAGGTGCCGCGAACGCTGACGCCGAAGCGGACACCGACACAGAGGCCGACACAGACTCCAACACGGACGCCGACCCCGGCTCAGCTACCCGCGGCACCACACCCGGCACCGGCACCGCCACCCCGGCCCGCACTCCCCACGCCACCCCCGACGCCACCCGCGCCCCCACCGCCAACTCCCCAAGCCACAGCGAGAAACCCTCGCTCCCCCTCGGTATCGGCTCCCTCGCCGACACCGGCTCCGACTCCCTCCTCGGCCCCGCGATCGGCGCCGGACTGCTCCTGCTCACCGGTGGCGCCCTGGTTCTCGGCCTCCGCCACGCCCGCAACCGCTCCTGACCCTGTCTCGATCCTGGCAAGCACGCAGCCAGAAGGCGCGGCGAGCGGTAATCTCGTCGTCGTCCTGGGCCTGAACGAAGCGATTCTGGAGTCCGGCCACCCCCGCGACCCACGAAGTCGCGTGCGTGGCCCTCGATATCGTTATTTCCGCGGGTCCCTGTGTGATCTACGGGGTGGTGAGCGGGCGTGTTCGTGCACAGCTGTACGGGACACCGCCCGGCCCCGCCCCGAGCCACCTCCCGCTAGGAGATACGAGCCGTCATGCCCCGCAACTCCCACACCTCCCACACTTCTCGAACCTGTCGCACCCCCCTCACCGCTGTCGCCGGCAGCCTCGTCCTCACCGCTTCGCTCGCCGGATGCGGCGGCGGCTCGGGTGCCTCCGAGGAGAAGGTCGTCACCGTCTACAGCGCCGACGGGCTCAAGGGCGTCGCGGACGACGGCTGGTACGACAAGGTCTTCGCCGACTTCGAGAAGGACACCGGCATCAAGGTGAAGTACCAGGAGGGCGGTTCCGGCGAGATGGTGGACCGGGTGCTGCGCGAGAAGGACGACGTCCGCGCCGACCTCATAATCGCCCTGCCGCCGTACATCCAACACGCGGAGCGGAAGGGGCTGTTGGCGTCGTACGACCCGAAGGGCTCCGACAAGGTGCACGGTTCGGGGAAGTCCTCGGACAACCGGTGGACGTCGATCGTCAACAACTACTTCGGCTTCATATACAACAAGAAGGAACTGACGGACCCTCCGACCACCTGGGAGGAGCTGCTGGACACCAAGTACAAGGACAAGGTCCAGTACTCCACCCCCGGAATCGCGGGCGACGGCACGGGCCTTCTCATCAAGGCGATGCAGGACTTCGGCGGCGAGGAGCCGGCGATGGACTATCTGCGGAAGCTTGAGGACAACAACGTCGGACCGACCCCCTCCACCTTCAAGCTCGCGGCCAAGGTCGACAAGGGCGAGATCCTCGTCGCGAACGGTGACGTCCAGACGAACTTCGCGCAGTCCAAGAGCATGTCGAACCTCGCGATCTGGTTCCCGGCGAAGGAGGGCGGCAAGCCGACCACGTTCGCCATGTACTACGGGGCGGGTGTCGTGGACGGCGCCCCGCACAGCGCGAACGGCAAGAAGCTGCTCGACTACATGCTCACCGAGAAGGCGCAGAAGCAGGTCAGCGGCATCGGCGGCGGTTTCCCCGCGCGTACGGACGTCAGACCCACCGACGAGAACGCCATCGAGCTGGCCAGGGTCATCGACGGTGTCACGCTCTTCGAGCCCAACTGGCAGCGGATCGAGCCCAGCCTCGACGGTTACGTGGACTCCTGGAAGGAAGCCACGGGCAACTGACGGCCGCGCCCTCCGAGAGCCAAGATCGTCGGAAGCTGATTAGGCTGGGGGCGCCGAGCGGTACGGAGCAGTGCCCCCGGCCCCACCAGCACACTGCTTACGGCAGGAGTCCGTCACATGTCAGAGCGCAAGCCGATCGATTCCTGGCTCACCGACATGGATGGTGTCCTCGTCCACGAAGGCACCCCCATCCCCGGCGCCGCGGACTTCATCAAGCGCCTGCGGGAGTCGGGCAAGCCCTTCCTCGTCCTCACCAACAACTCCATCTACACCCCGCGAGACCTCCAGGCACGGCTCTCCCGGATGGGGCTCGCCGTGCCCGTGGACAACATCTGGACCTCGGCGCTGGCGACCGCCAAGTTCCTCGGCGCCCAGCGCCCCGGCGGCACGGCGTACGTCATCGGCGAAGCCGGTCTCACCACGGCGCTGCACGACATCGGCTACATCCTCACCGACCACGAGCCCGACTACGTGGTGCTCGGGGAGACCCGTACGTACAGCTTCGAATCCCTCACCAAGGCGATCCGGCTGATCAACGACGGCGCGCGCTTCATCTGCACCAACCCCGACGAGACGGGGCCGTCGGCCGAGGGTCCGCTGCCCGCCGCCGGTTCCGTCGCCGCGCTGATCACCAAGGCGACCGGCAAGGCGCCCTACTTCGCGGGCAAGCCGAATCCGCTGATGATGCGCACCGGGCTGAACGCCATCGGCGCGCACTCCGAGGCCAGCGCGATGATCGGCGACCGGATGGACACCGACGTCCTGGCGGGTCTTGAGGCCGGGATGGAGACCTTCCTGGTGCTGACCGGTCTGACAAAGCCGGAGGACATCGACCGATATCCGTTCCGGCCCTCCACGATCGTCGACTCGATCGCCGATCTGGTGGATCTGATCTGACCGGATCTGACTGAATAATCGCAGGTCACGGCGGTGTGTCGGGCTTTCCGGCGCGCGCTGCGGATGCGAGATCCGGCTGAACGCGTGAGGCTTCCTTTCATCAGGAGGTTCACGATGCGTTCAGGCTTGCTCGCTCTCCGTGCCGCCGGGCTGGTGGCCGCCATGGTGGCGGTTCCCGTTCTCGGCACCACCGCCGCCGACGCCCACGACTCCGTGAACGCGACGGTCAGCCCGTCCGACGTCCGCCCCGGCGGCGAGGTGAAGGTCCAGGTCACGGGGTGCAAGAACCCCCGCTCGGTGGCGGCCCGGTCCGATGTCTTCGTCGCCGACTCCGAGCTCGCGGCCCGCAAGGGCGACGACAAGAAGCCGACGCTGCTCGGCGAGGCGAAGATCAAGTCGTCGACCAAGGACGGCACGTACAAGGCCGACGTCTGGTGCGACGGGCACGACCACCGGGGTGCGGCGGTCTTCAAGGTGGACCGCGACGCGAAGCCGAAGGCTTCGACGAAGCCCTCCACCAAGCCCTCCGCGAAGGCGTCCGCCAAACCGTCCGCGAAGGTGTCTCCGAAGCCTTCCGCCAAACCGTCTGCGAAGGCGTCCGCCAAACCGTCCGCGAAAGCGTCTGCGAAGGCGTCCGCGAAGCCCAAGCCGAAGCAGTCCACCAAGGCTTCGAGCAAGCCGCCCACCAAGCCGGCCGCCAAGGCGTCCGGGAAGGCTTCAGCCAAGCCGCAGCCCTCCCCGAAGCCCGACAAGGCCAAGCCCAACGAGGCCAAGCCCAACGAGGCCAAGCCCAACGAGGCCAAGCCCAACGAGGCCAAGCCCAACGAGGCCAAGTCCGAGGGGAAGACCGCCGCCGCCCCCAGGAGCGTCCCCCCTGCGACGTCGGCCCCGCCGTCCAAGAACCTGATGCCCGCGCCCGTCCGGACCGGCCGGCAGTCCCAGGCCCCCTGGACGCCTCAGTCCGCCCAGGCCCACCCGAGCGAGCATCAGGCTTCGCCCGTCGCGCCGGTACGCGCCGGTGGTGGCGGCAGGACGAGTACGGCCCTGGCCGGCGACGAGGCCGGCCCCAGCACCCCCCACACCGTGATCGGTCTCGTCCTCGCCGGTGTCGCCGCCGTGGCCGTGGCGATCCGCAGTGCGCGCCGGAGACGTTCCGCCGCGCGGGACTCCGACTGAGACGGCGGAGATAACTGACATGGGTGATACGGCTGAGACGTCGACGGACGACCGCCCGACCGGATCGGGCCGGCTGCTGACCGGGGTGGCCTGGGCGGTGCTGCTGCTCGGCCTCTGGGGCTGGGGCCACGACGGCATCGTCGGCGCCTCCTCGCCCATGACCGGGGATGTCGCCGCCGTGGGCCGCCCGATGGAGGAGCGGCCGCCGGCCGCCCGTGATCCCCGGCAGCCCGCCGAACCGCGCCGTATCGAGGTTCCCTCCGTCGGCATAAGGGCGCCCGTCGTCTCCCGCGGTCTCGACTCCGCGGGGGCGGTCGAGCCACCGCCGTACGAACTCCCGGAGACCGTCGGCTGGTACGGCGGCGGCGCCCGGCCGGGCGCCACGGGCACCGCGCTCTTCGTCGGCCACGTCGACACCCGGACCGAACCCGCCGTCTTCTACGACCTGAGCGCGACACGACCCGGGGAGAAGATCCGGGTGACCCGGGCCGACGGCTCGATCGCCGAGTTCACCATCGACGACGTACGGGTCTACACCCGCGAGAAGTTCGACGCGCGGAAGGTGTACGGCCCCCACGAGTCCGACCGCGCCGAATTGCGCCTGATCACCTGCGGCGGGACCTTCGACCGCGAGAGCCGTACGTACACGGCGAACGTGGTCGTCTCGGCGTACCTCACCAATGTGAAGGAGGCCCCCCGCAATGCCTGATCCGGCGTCACCGCGACCCCGCTGTCACAGCTCGCACACGAAGCCGAACAGGCTCCGTTACGGCTCCGGCCCGTGTGCCAGGATGGATCGGACCGGTCTTGTTCGGGCAGGCGGCAGGCAGGCAGGACAGGAACGGGGCGCCTGGGGGGCGGCACTGAAGAACGGGCACCGAGGGGGAGTGGATGTACGGCAGTAATTCCGGTCGCGGTCTTCGAGTGACGGCGTGCGCGGCGGCCACGGGAGCGGCTCTGCTCGTGGCGGGCTGCTCGTCCGGCGGCGAGGACAAGGGCGAGAAGAACCCGGCGACGAGCCAGCAGCCCAAGGCGACCGATCCGTACTGGGTCAACCCCGACGGCAACGCGGCCAAGCAGGTCGAGGATTACACCAAGGACGGCGACGACAAGAACGCCGACCTCATCAAGAAGATCGCCTCGCAGCCCGTCGGCGAGTGGATCGGTCCGGACAGCCCCGAGGAGGAGGCCCGCGGTTTCACCGAGGCCGCCGCCAAGGCCGACCGGGACGCGCTGCTGGTCCTCTACAACGTCCCGCACCGCGACTGCGGCCAGTTCTCGAAGGGCGGCGCCTCCGACGGCAACGCGTACCGGGAGTGGGTCGACAAGGTCGCCAAGGGCATCGGCGACCGGCGGGCCACGGTCGTCCTGGAGCCGGACGCGCTGCTGCATCTGGTCGACGGGTGTACGCCCCAGGAGTTCCACGAGGAGCGCTTCGACCTGCTGAAGGGTGCCATCGAACGGCTCAAGCAGCAGCCGGCCACCACGGTCTACCTGGACGCGGGCAATGCCGGCTGGCAGTCGCCCGACGCGCTCTTCGAGCCGCTCCAGCGGGCGGGCGTCGACAAGGCGGACGGTTTCTCGGTCAACGTCTCCAACTTCTTCCCGACCGACCTGAGCCAGGAGTTCGGCAAGAAGCTGTCGGCGAAGGTCGGCAACAAGCCGTTCGTGATCGACACCAGCCGTAACGGCAACGGCCCTTACACGCAGGGCGATCCCGCCGAGAACTGGTGCAACCCGCCGGGCCGCGCACTTGGCGAGCCGCCGACCACGAAGACCGGCGACCCGCTCGTCAAGGCGTATCTGTGGGTCAAGCGCCCGGGGGAGTCGGACGGCGACTGCAAGGGCGGGCCCAAGGCCGGCGACTGGTATCCGGAGTACGCGCTGGAGCTGGCGCGCAACGCCAAGTAGGAGACCGAGCAGGCACAGAAGCGGGCCCGTACGACGGGTACGGGCCCGCTCACGTTGATACGGCGAACGGCTACGGCACCTCGACCCACACGCCCTCGGACGGCGTCCCTTTGGCGTCCGTCACGAAGAGCATGTACCAGCCGGCCGGAACGAGCGCCCGGTTCTTCGGCACCGTCACCTTGATCCCGTCCGCCGTCTTCTCCATGTCCAGTGCGATGGACCGCTGTTCGACGTCGGTGACATGTGTGACGGCGCTCGGCCGCAGCAGCCTCGCGGATTTGAGCGACGCGGCGTCCTTCGTCCTGAAGGTTCCCGGGTCGCCGTGCTTGATCCGCTTCGGTCCGTCGGTCAGCTCCGGCTTCGAGTCCCGGAACAGATACGGCGGGGTGTAGATCTCGATCCGCTGCTCGAAGACGCCGGGCTTGGTGTTCGCCTTGTCGGCGTAGAGCGAGTCGGAGCCGAAGATCATGACGCGGCCGTCGGGCAGCAGGAGCGAGCCCGAGTGGTAGTTGCGGCCGACCTCGGGATCGGCGACGCGCGTGTACTCGCCCGACTTCGGGTCGTACATCCGTGCTTCGAGGATGTTGGAGCCGCCCCGGCCCCGGTAGTCCTCGGCGCCGCCCGTCACCAGGACGGTGTCGTCCGGCATCAGCGACGCGCTGGGGTAGCGGGTGCCCTTGTCGAGCGCGGCACCGTCCTTGAACTCCGGCTTGTCCTCCTTGAGGTCGACGAGCCGGGACTTCTCGCTCGACTTCTCGGACTCGCCGACGCCCCCGCCACCGATGACCATGAACTTCTGGTCCTGCGCGGGCGGCAGCATGACGGTCGCGGAGGTCTCCATCGTGTCCGCGTCGCTCAGGCCCGGGATGTTCTGGAACTTGTTGGTCTCCAGGTCCCAGATGCCGGGCTTACGGCCGATGTCGGCGGGGCCGTAACCGGCGTTGGAGCCGCTGTAGAAGAGCTTGCCGTTGTCCATCAGGAAGATCGCCGGGTACGTGGGGAACTTCCGGATGACGCCGGTGTACTCCCACTCCTTGGTCTCCGGGTCGTAGATCTCGTCCTTGCCGGGGACGATCTGCCCGATCTCGTCCAGGCCCGACAGCGCGAGGACC
This sequence comes from Streptomyces sp. NPDC051217, assembly GCF_044455465.1. Classification (NCBI taxonomy): domain Bacteria; kingdom Bacillati; phylum Actinomycetota; class Actinomycetes; order Kitasatosporales; family Streptomycetaceae; genus Streptomyces; species Streptomyces sp. NPDC051217. The sequence continues at coordinate 636,456 of NZ_JBITEV010000003.1, read as the reverse complement.
TTGCCGTCCTTGAGCGTTGTGAGCGTCGGATACCAGCGGGCCTCGTTCATCGGGTCCACTTTGATGTACTTCTCGGCGACCGGGTCGAACTCGAAGGCGTCCTTGATGCCTTGGAAGTCCTTCTTGTCGAGGGCGAGCTTCTGCGCGATGCCGTAGACGTTACGGGCGTCGGCGCCTTTCATGCCCTGTACCCGGTAATTGTCCTCGGTGCCGGTCTCGTACTTCTTCCCGGACTTCTCGGCCTCGACGTAGATACGGCCCAGACCGGGCTCGGTCCGCTGAAAGGCGCCGGTCACCGGGTCGAATATCTTTTTCGCCTTCTCGACCAGGACCGGGTCCTTGGACTCGAAGGTCTTGCCGTTCTTCTTGCCGGTGAACATCGTGCCCGCCGGCAGTGTCATCGGCTTGTCGGGGTCCTCGTTGTGGACCACCATCAGACCGCCGGCCTTGGTGGTGTCGCCCTTGAGCTTCTCGTACCGCTTCGTGCCGCCCGCCACCAGGAGCTTGCCGTCGGGCAGTTGGGTGTGCCCGGAGCAGAACATGTCCTTGGGCGTCGGGATCATCTTGAAGTCGTTGGTGGCCGGATCCCAGAGGACGGACTCGAACTTGTTCGCGTCGAAATTCTTCTGGTTGTTTCCCGACCCGGCTATCAGCAGCACCTTGCCGGTGTGCAGCAGCGACGCGTGAATCGAATTTATCTTGTACTTCGACGGGACGTCGAGAAAGTCCCAGTGACCGTTCGCGGCCTTGTAATCGGGCCGGTTGATCTTGTACTCGTGGTACTGCTCCGAACCGAACCGCCACATCGCCGGCCCGTTCATCCCGGCCACCACGACGACCACCGCCGCGCCTATCGCGAGGCGACGGGCGCGGTTCCTGCGGTGGTTCGGCCGGACGGGAAGCGCACTCATTGCTTAGGTCCCCCAAGGGAAATCTGTATGGTCTGGTCGAGGGCCCCGGGGGGCGTCTGCTGCGAGGCCGGCGGCACGTGCGGTGCCTGTGGTGCCTGCGAGGTCGGCTGTGGCGGCTGCTGTGCGGAGTGCCGCGCCCCGTGCTTCCCGCGCTTCTTCTTCTCCGCGCGCATCCCCAGGCGCCAGACGATGATCGGCGACGCCGTGATCAGCAGCGCCAGCGTCGCCCAGGTGATCATCGCCGGGTGGTCGTGCCCGAGGAAGAAGGACGAAACCAGCGACCCGGCGAAGACGAGCATGAAGAACAGATGGATCCGGAACGTCCCGAACAGCGTGTCCGGGCTGGACGAGTCGCCCTTCGGCGTCACCACGAAGCCGCTCTTGCGGCGCAGGACGGCGTCGAGCAGTGAGCGCGCGTAGATGGGCGCGGAGAGCGCGGACATCGCCATACCGGCGAGACCGCCGGACCCCTCGGGCTCGTGCGGCGAGACGTTGTGACGCCGGTTCCAGATGTAGAGGCCGATCTGGAGGGCGGAGGCGTTGCCGTACAGCATCATCCAGATCGCCGGGTCGATCTGCACACCCGAGGCGCCCATGCCCAGGAACAGGGCGCAACTCAGCGCCGCCAGGATCCAGTTGAGCGCCGACATCGGGTAGAAGATGATCATCATCGTGTAGTTGAAGAGCTTGCCGGGCGGCAGTGTGGTGAAGCCCCGCCAGTACTGCTTGAGGATCGTCTCGTACGTGCCCCGCGACCAGCGCAGCTGCTGCGTGAAGAAGTCCGTCCAGGCGGTCGGGCCCTCACCGACGGCGAGCACGTCCGGGGTGTACACGGAGCGCCACTTGTTGCCCGTCCGCGGGTTCCTGGCGCGGTGCATCTCGAAGCCCGTCGCCATGTCCTCGGTGATCGAGTCGTACAGCCCGCCGATCTGCTTGAGCGCCGAGATCCGTACGGCATTGCTCGTGCCGACGAACATGGGCGAGCCGTAGCGGTTGCCCGCGCGCTGGATCAGGGCGTGGAAGAGGAACTGCTGCGACTCGGCGGCCTTCGTGACGAACGTGTCGTAGTTGCCGTACACCTGCGGGCCGATGACGAAGCCGACGTCCGGGTCACGGAAGTAACCGAGCATCCGCTCCAGGTAGTTGGCCATGGGGACATGGTCGGTGTCGACGGAGGCGAAGAAGTCGTAGTCGTCGCCGTGCGCGTCGAGCCAGGCGTTGTAGTTGCCGTGCTTCGTCTTCGCGCGGTGCGCGCCCTTCGTCTGATTCCACTTCGCCACGCCCTTGCGGGAGAAGTGGTGCACACCGAGACGGGCGCAGACCTCCTTGACGGCGGGGTCGTCACCCTCGTCGAGGAGCCAGACGTGCATCAGCCCGCGGTGCCGGATCTTGACCGCGGCCTCCAGCGTCTTCGTCACCATCTCCAGGGGCTCCTTGCCCGGTACGAAGGAGGTGAGGAAGGCGACGCGGGTGCCGCTCGCGGGCACGACGGGGACGGGGTCACGGGCCACCAATGTCGCGTGCGCGTTGGAGAGCACGTTCATCGTGCGGAACAGCTCGATCAGTCCGATCGAGACGAGCATCACGATGTCGAGGATGAGGAGCGTGTCGTTCTTCAGGTTCGGGTCGCGCTCGGTCCAGTGCTGAGGCTGCATCAGCCAGGCGAAGAGACCGAGGGAGAGGAGCGGGGCGGCACCGAGGAGCAGGGCGGCGCGGATCCGGTGCGGCTCCTGTGAGAGCAGTGAGCGGTACTGCACCTTGTACGGCTTGTTCGGATCGGGCTGGGTGAGCGGCCCGGCGAGCCGGCTGTAGTGCTCGTAGTCGTACTTGGGCAGTTCCGTCTTCTTCTGCCGGAACCGCGAGCCGGCCCTGAGCTGAGAGGGGACCCGGAGCTGAGTGGTCCGGGACGCGTCGTTGTTCGGCCGCTCGCCGTTCGGCGTCGACGTCATCAGTCATCCCCCCGCACGCATGCTGGTGCGTGATTGGTCGGTCGGTTCGTCCGGTCGCGCGCCACAGTCAGTACAGACACGCATCGGGACCTATCCGGTTGCATGGTGCCGTTTGCGACATCGGCCCACGAGAGGGACCCCCACCCCGCTCGGTATGCAAACCGGAGCAAATTCTTCAGCTGCCCCAACTGCAAGAAACGCGTGCTTCTTTGGACCCGTCGGCTTCAGGATAGGTTCTACGACCCCAGCCATGATCGCAAGGATGAAAGATACTACTTGCGTCTCATATGCCCTCATTGAAGGCTTGCTGGAGGCGGAGCTGTGGCCGGACTGTGAAGTTCCCGCGAAGGCCGCCCCCTCTCGCGGCGCGAAATCGGGGAACGAGCGAGGCCCCCTCGCATGAATCGCGAAGGGGCCTCAGCCGTGCGTGCGCCGCCAGGGACTCGAACCCCGGACCCGCTGATTAAGAGTCAGCTGCTCTAACCAACTGAGCTAGCGGCGCGTGCTGACCTGGAGAACTCTACCCGACGCTCCGGAGTGCTCCCAACCATTTGATGAGCGATGTGGCCTGTCGGATGGTCGTTTTTTACCTTTGATCCGTCAAAATGCGATTAGTCAGGACTGTGAGGGCCTGACGCGCGTGCAACACCGCACAGCATCTTGTCGAGTGTGGAGGGGATCCCATGACCGCACCGGTCTTCGAGGAGTACGAACCCGCTTGTGACTGCCCCTGTGGCGGATGTGTCGAGCAACGCCGCCTGCTGGCCCGAGGCCTGTCCCTGCGCGCGGGCGGCCACCCCGCCGCCCACGGTGCGCGCCGCGCCCTGGTCCTCGTGACCGCGGCCGGAGTCGCCCTCTCCGCCACGGGCGTGGGCGCGGGCGAGGCCGACGCGGACACCGGCGGGCGCGCGCTCGGCACCGGACGGGCAGAAACGGCGGCGCCGGTGGCCGAGCCGGATCCGGCGACCCCGCAGGGCGCGAGCGGTCCGCTGTACGGGCCGCCGTCGGCCGGGCCTTCGCCCGACCACTCGGTCGACACCCTGCGCAGGACCAACCGCGCCGACATCATCAACCGCGCCAAGCTGTGGGTGAACGCGAAGGTCCCCTACTCCATGACGAAGTACTGGTCCGACGGCTACCGCCAGGACTGCTCCGGCTATGTCTCGATGGCCTGGAACCTGGACGGCAACGAGTGGACGGGCAGCCTGTCCCGCTTCGCCACCCGGATCGCCAGGGAGGAACTCCAGCCCGGCGACATCCTGCTGTTCCACAACCCGTCCGACCCCACCAAGGGCTCGCACGTGACGATCTTCGGCGGCTGGACCGACTACACGCACTCGTACTACCTCGCGTACGAGCAGACGAAGCCGACCACGCGGGCGCAGTCGACGCCGATGGCGTACTGGAACAATTCGTCGAGTTACGTGGCGTACCGCTACAAAGGCGTGACCGGGGGCAGCGGCGGCGGCGAGGCGGACACGGCTAAGCCGGTGGCCTTCCCCGGTGCGAAGTCATTCAGGCCCGGGGCCGACAGCGCGCACGTGACCAAGCTCGGGCAGATGCTCGTCGCCCGGGGCGGCGGACGCTTCTACTCCGTCGGTCCCGGCCCGCGCTGGAGCGAGGCCGACCGGCGCGCCACCGAGGCCTTCCAGCGGGCGCAGGGCTGGCGGGGCGCGGAGGCCGACGGGCTGCCGGGGCCGGACACCTGGCGCTACCTGGTGGAAGGGCTCGGCAAGGACATCCCGGCGACGCGGGCGGGCCACCCCGGCGGTACGGGCACGCGGCCGGCGTACCCCGGGAAGGGGAAGTTCCGGCCGGGGAGGGCCGGCGAGCACGTCACCCAGCTCGGCAAGCGGCTGGTGAAGCGCGGCTACGGCCGTCACTACGTCACGGGCCCCGGCCCGAGGTGGGGCGAGGCCGACCGGCGCAACGTCGAAGCCTTCCAACGAGCGCAGGGCTGGCGCGGCAGCGCGGCCGACGGGTACCCCGGCCCCGAGACTTGGCGACGACTCTTCGCATGACGACGGAGGCAAGGATGACCACACAGACATCGCAACCGAACGGTGACGGACAGATGCTGCGCGGCGCGCAGGCGCTCCGGGCGGCGGCACGCAACGCGCTGACGGCACGAGGGCCGGCGGAGCCGGTGGAACCGGAGCAGCCCGTGGGGCCCGTGGACCCGGCCCCGCCCAGGGAGGCCGAAGTCCCGGCGGCACCCGCGGCGGTGGCCCCCGCCGGCTGGAACGAGACCGGCTGGTACCAGAACGTACGCCTGCTGACCGGGCCGCCGGGCGAGCCGGACCCACCGCACGAGGGGGAGCCGCCGGGGCCGGTGGCCACGGCGGAGCGGGTGGACGTGTTCACGAAAGGGCCCGCGGGGACGGAGCCCCGGCCTGTGACGGTGGCGGAGCCCCTCCTGGAGCCCGAGCCCGAGCCCGAACACGGCTACGCGGCCGTGCCGGAGGCCTGTTACGGCGGTACGGTGCCCGAGGTCGCCGACATCGTGGAGTGGGCGTCGGCCGAGAAGGAGCGGGAGCGGCAGCCGGAGTTCGTGTCGGTGGAGCTGCCGGTGGAGACGGGTGCCTCGTTGTTCACGGCCGCCACGGAGTCTCCGGCCGAGCCGCAGGCCGTGGCCGGCGATGTCCTGGACTCGGCGGCGACCGGGGCCGAGTCGTCCGTGCCGGAGGCGGCACCGGCGCCCGAGGACGCCGACGTACCGCACTCGCGGGGCGAGTTCTGGGCGATGCCCCCCACGGAAGAGCCCCCGGAGCCGGCGGCCGGTCCCGAGCCGGACCTCCGCGCGGAGGTGCCCGAGACGGAGTCCGAGACCGACGACCCGCGACCACGCGACGAAGAGGAAGCGGCCGTCGCGACCAGCACCGATGACGATCCGTCAGATGACGGGTCCGGCGCACCGAGTGGGATCCCCGCGCCCGTGTGGAACGTCACCGTGCCGGCCGGGTCCGGCTCCGTCGTCCCCACGCGGGCCGCTCTCACCTTCGACAGCCAGCGCTGGAGCCCGCTCATCGTCGGCGAGGCCACCCACGAGATCCCCGTCCATCTCCTCTTCCGCGACCAGGAAGCGGCCACCGCCCCGACGGCCGGACGCCCGCAGTTCCGGCGCGGGCCCGCCGTCGCCACTGCGCCCGCGCCGCCCGTACTGGCCCCCGCGGCCTCGCGTCCCGCGACACCGGTGGACCCGAAGCTGGTCGAGCGGCCCGGCCCCACGCTTCCCGGCTGGACGGCGGCGCTCGTCGGCGTCGCCGGACTGTTCGGCTGCGTGACGGTGCTCTGGTGGGTCGGGGCCGTGCCCGAGGCGCTGACGGAGATGTTCGGGCTGGGCTCGAATCCGTACAACGGCATCGGCATCGGTATGTGGACGCTGCTGACTGTCGCCGTGACGCTCACGCTCTTCGCCTTCGGCGGGCTCGGCCGGGGCCGGGTCGGTCATGCCTGGGTGCTCACGCTCTTCGGTGAGTACCGGGGGAGCGTGCGCCGTACGGGACTTCTCTGGGTCAGCCCGCTCCTGCTGCGCCGCCGCGTCGACGTACGGCTGCGGCACTGGCGCAGCGAGCCGATGCCCGCGGTCGACGCGAACGGTACGGCGCTACGGGTCGTGGTCCTGGTGGTGTGGCGGGTCAGGGACACCGTCCGCGCGGCGCTCGGGGTGCGCGACCACGAGGAGTATCTGCGCGAGCAGGTCGAGGCGGCGATGGCGCGCGTGCTCTCGCAGTTGCCCGCCGACGCGTTCAACGAGGCCGCGCCGACGCTGCGCAACGCTGAGCTGGTCGGCGAGGCGCTGACCCGGATGCTGTCGGCCGAGTGCCGGCCCGTCGGGCTGGACGTCTTCTCGGCGCAGCCGACGCGGATCGAGTACGCGCCGGAGATCTCGGCGGCCATGCAGCGCAGCCGGATCGCGGCGATCGACGCCAGGCACCGGGACACCGTGCTGACGTCGGTGGTGGACGCGGTGGACGACACGGTGCACCGGCTGACGTCGCGGGGGCTCGTGGAGCTGGACGACTACGAGCGCAAGGTCCTCGTGAAGGATCTGACCGTGGCCTTCTACACCGGCAGGCACGGTCTGAACGAGGGGAGCTGACCCGCTCCACCCCCGTGGGGATTGGTCTGGACCTTTCTTGGCCTTTGTTATGGACACGGTCACTTGCCGTCAATACTCTGAGCCTTGGTCTAGACCTGATTGCGCAGTCAGGAGTCACCGCACCACCCGCATCCCCACGGTCACTGGAGCGAGAGCATGCGAAAGAAGAGAATCAGCGCCGCGGTACTCGGTCTCGCGGTGGCGGGCGTGTCCCTGCTCGCCACCGGCAGCGCGACCAGCCACGGCTACACCGACTCACCGATCAGCCGTCAGAAGCTGTGCCAGAACGGCAGCGTCACCGGATGCGGAAACATTCAGTGGGAGCCGCAGAGCGTCGAGGGGCCCAAGGGCTTCCCGGCCGCGGGTCCCGCCGACGGAAAGATCTGCGCGGGCGGCAACGGCCAGTTCGCGCAGCTCGACGACCCGCGTGGCGGCAACTGGCCCGCCACCAACGTCTCGGGCGGTCAGTCCTACAGCTTCCGCTGGCAGTTCACCGCCCGGCACTCCACGTCCGACTTCCGCTACTACATCACCAAGAACGGATGGGACCCGACCAAGCCGCTCACCCGCGCGGCCCTCGACCCCCAGCCGTTCATGACCGTGCCGTACGGCAACCAGCAGCCGCCGGCCACGCTCGTCCACCAGGGCTCGATGCCCGGCGGGAAGACGGGCAAGCACATCGTCCTGGCCGTCTGGAACGTCGCGGACACGACCAACGCGTTCTACGCGTGCTCAGACGTCAAGTTCTGATCCACCTGATCGCGATCCATCAGCATGTGACCGGCGAGGGTCTGCTTCATCGCTGACGGGCCGGGCCGTCGTACGTGGGGTGTGTGCCGCAACCCGCGTACCGCGGCCCGGTCCCATGCCCGTTCCGCGGCCCGGTTCGGTGTCCCGGTCGGACGGCCCCGTTCAGATGGCCAGCGAGAGCACCACCGGGGCCGCGCCCCGGTTGAGCGTGTCCGCCGCCGAGCGCAGCCGGTGCGCGTGCTCGATCGGCATCGAGAGCGCCAGACAGCCGACCGCCGAGCCCGCCGTCAGCGGCACCGCCGCGCAGACCGTGCCCACCGCGTACTCCTGGAGATCCAGGATCGGCACCGTCGGCGGCTGGCTGTCCAGCTTGGAGAACAGCACCCGCTCGCTGGTGATGGTTCGTGAGGTGAGACGCGCGATCTTGTGCCGGGAGAGATGGTCCCGGCGGCTGTTCTGGTCGAGCTGGGTCAGCAGACACTTGCCGATGGCGCTCGCGTGCGCCGCCGAACGGAAGTCCACCCACTCGTTGACCGCGGGCGCGTCCGGGCCGTCCGCGATCTGCGTGATCTTGACCTCGCCGTCGATGTACCGGCTGATGTAGACCGCCGCCCCCACCGAGTCGCGCAGCTCGGCGAGCGTGTCCTGGAGCTTGGCCTCCAGGGCCTCCTCGCGGGTGATGCCGGAGCCGAGCAGCACCAGCGAGTCCCCCACGACGTACGCCCCGTCCGCGACCTGTTCCACATAGCCCTCGCGGCGCAGCATCGAGAGCAGCGGGGCGAGATGGCCGGTCGGCAGGCCCGTCTCGCGGGCGATCTGGACGTCGGTGACGCCACCGGTGTGCTTGGAGACCGTTTCGAGGACGCGCAGGACGTATTGCACCGAGTGGAACGGCGCGGTCGGCTCTGGCTTCAGCGCCACGGTTTCCCCCTAGCAGGTTGTGACCGCAAGCTTCTCTACCACGATAGCCGTCAAGAGCCCTTTGCGGGGCGGCTGTTGAGCAGAATGACGGCCTGCCCGGCGTTCCTATCTGGGGCGTATCGCATGGGCATATGTCAGCGTCACAACCTTCGGCCGGGCGGCCGTGAGAACGGGGGAACCCGGTCCGTGTGAGCGGACCGGGTTCCCCCGAATTCGGCGCGCCCGTCGCCTGCGTGAACGCGCCGGGCGTACGCCCTACAGCACCGCGCTCAGGAACTCCCTGGTGCGCTCGTGCTCCGGTTCGCTGAAGATCTTCTCCGGCGGCCCCGACTCGATGACATGACCGGCGTCGAACATCAGTACGTCGTCGGAGATGTCCCGCGCGAAGTTCATCTCGTGCGTCACACACAGCATCGTGATGTCTGTCGTGTGGGCGATGTCCCTCAGGACGTCCAGGACGCCCGCGACCAGCTCCGGGTCGAGCGCGGACGTGACCTCGTCCAGGAGCAGGACCTGCGGCCGCATCGCGAGCGCACGCGCGATCGCCACCCGCTGCTGCTGCCCGCCCGAGAGCTGGCTCGGGTAAGCGTCGCAGCGGTCCCCGAGCCCCACCAGGTCGAGCAGGCCGCGCGCCCGCTCCTCGGCCTCGTCCGGGGAGAGCCCGAGCACATGCACCGGCGCCTCGGTGACGTTCCGCAGCACCTTCATGTTCGGGAAGAGGTTGAACTGCTGGAAGACCATGCCTATCTTCTTGCGCACCTCACGGACATGGCGGTCGCCGGCGGGAACGAGTTTGCCGTCCCTCTCCTCGTGCGTGAGGTAGTCGCCGGCCACCTTGATGGTGCCCTCCTCCGGCCTGATCAGCGTCATCAGGAGTCTGAGGATCGTCGTCTTGCCCGATCCGGAGGCGCCGATCAGCGTCACGTGTTTCCCGGAGTTGACCGTGAAGTCCAGTGAGTCCAGGACCGTGTTGGACCCGAAGCGCTTGGTGACCTTGTCGAAGCGGATCAGCTCGCTGCCGTCGGCGACGGGATTGGCCGTTTCCTTCGAGGTGTTGAGGGGAGTGCTGTCAGCGGACAAGGCGACGCTCCAATGCTCGCATGAGAAGGGATGCCGGATAGGAGATGACGATGAAGGCCACACCCACGACGGTGAAGACCTCGACCGTCAAGAAGGTCTCGGAGGCGAACTGCCGTGCCTCGCCGAGCATTTCCAGTACTCCGATGACGAAGAGCATCGGAGTGTCCTTCAGCATCGCGATGACGTAGTTGCCCAGCGCGGGCACGACGCGGCGGATCGCCTGGGGCAGGATCACCGCGCCCCAGGTGCGCGACTTCGGCAGGCTGAGCGCCGTGGCCGCCTCCCACTGGCCGGCCGGGACGCCGTCGATACCGGCGCGGTAGACCTCGGCGGTGTACGTCGAGTAGTGCAGGCCCAGGCCGATCACACCGGTGACCATGGCGCTGAGCGTGAGACCCCACTCGGGGAGCACGTAGTAGAGGAAGAACAGCTGCACAAGCAGCGGGGTGTTGCGGACGAACTCGGTGATGACGTTCACCGGCCAGCGCACCACCGCCAGGCTCGATCGCTGTGCCATCGCCCAGACGAGACCGAGCGCGAAGGCGAGCAGCGCGCCCAGGATCAGCGCCTGGAGCGTGACGAGCAGGCCGTCCCAGAACATCGGCATGAAGTCGCCGACCGCGGACCAGTCCCAGTTCATCGGCCCTCACCTCCGACGGTCGCCGGGGTGGAGTCCTGCCGGGGGATCTCGACCTTGCGGCCGATCAGCCGGGACTTCTTCTCCGGACGCTGGCCGATCCCGGCCTTCGCCTGCCGTTCGAGGACGCGCATCCCGCGCGTGAGCACGAAGGCGAGCACGAAGTACATCAGCAGGATGATCGTGTAGACGGGGGCGCTCTGACCGGTCGCGTTACGCACCAGCGACGCACCGAAGGCGATGTCGGCAACGCCCATGATGGAGACCAGTGCGGTGCCCTTGAGGAGCTCGATCAGCAGGTTGTTGAACGGCGGGATCATCTCCGGCCAGGCCTGCGGCAGGATGATCTTCCGCAGCTGCTGCGCGGGGGTGAAGCTCAGCGCGATCCCCGCCTCGCGCTGCGCGGGAGCCACGGCCCGCACCGCGCCCCGGACGACCTCGGAGCCGTACGCCCCGTAGGTGAGCCCGAGCGCCAGCGTCGCCGCCCACAGCGGGACGAGCTGCCAGCCGAAGCCCAGCGGGAGCACGAAGAAGATCCAGAACATCAGGATCAGCGCGGACGTGCCGCGGAATATCTCGAAGTACGCCCCGGATATGAAGCGCACGATCCACAGCCGGTGGGAGCGGGCGAGCCCGACGACCAGCGCGACCGCGGCGGCCAGCGCGGCACTGAAGACGGTCAGCTGGACGGTGATCCAGACGCCCTTGAGGAGTATTTCCCAGAGACCCCAGGTTATTTCGCTCATGGCGCGCACTTCTCCTTGGCGGTGATGGTCGTCATCTGGTCCTTCGTGAAGCCGAAGGGCCGCATGATCTCCAGGAGTTCACCGCTCTTCTTGAGCTTGTGCAGCTCGCGGTTGAAGGAGTCGCGGAGGTTGGTCTCCGGTGAGCGGAAGGCGAAGCCGCCGACGTCGATGACGGGCTTGCCGTCCACGATCGGCGTGACCTCCTTGGTCGCCTCGGCCTTCGTGCTCTCGGTCTCCTTGATGACGTTGAACACCGTGACGGCCGTACCGGCGAAGACGTCGACGCGGCCCTGTTCGACGGCGAGCAGCCCGGCCAGCTGGTCGGGCAGGGTCGTGATGCTCTTGACCCCGGCCTCCTCCGCGTAGCCGATCTCCGCGTAACCGACACCCGTCGCCATGGTGGCGCCGGCCTCGGCGATGTCCTTGTAGCTGTTCAGATTCTTCGGATTCCCCTTCGCCACGATGAACGCGTCGAGCATCTGGTATTCGGGGTCGGCGAAGATCACCTGTTCACAGCGTTCCGGGTTGATGTACATCCCGGCGGCGACCACGTCGAACTGGAGCGAGTTCAGTCCGGTGATCAGCGAACCGAACTCGGTGGCGAAGGGCTGGACGCTCTCCACGCCCAGCTCCTTGAAGATGCGCGACGCGATCGCCGGGGCCGAGCCCGTCATCTCGCCGTCCTTGCCGATGTAGCTGTACGGCTGCTCACCGGCCAGCCCGAGGCGCACCGTCCCCTTGGCGCGCAACTGGTCCAGGAGGGTTCCCCCGTCCCCGGTGTCGGCGGTGGCCACGCGGCTGCATCCGCTGGTGGCTCCGACCGCCCCCGCGACACCGAGTGCCGCGGCACCCGCGAGCAGCGAACGGCGCCGGAGCCCGCTTCCTGTGCTTCGTGTGTTGTTCCCCTTTAGTGGAGCCATAGGCGCGCGGCTACCCGAATCGTCCGGGGGTATGCGGATCATTTTCGGACCGATATGCCTATCGTTACCCGCGGGGAGGGCGGGTCCGTCCGGCCCGGCATTCGCGCGGCCGGGGCGGGTATTCATGGCCGGACACCGGCTGCATACGAACTGACGAGAAGGGCGCGAAGACTTATGAGCGAGCGCTTCATCGAAGTCTCCCTGGACAAGCGCGGAGTGCGCTGCACCGCCAAGCTCCTCGACGAACTGGCCCCGATCACCTGCGCCGCGGTGTGGGACGCGCTGCCGCTGGGGGGTGACGTCTATCACGCCAAGTACGCGCGCAACGAGATCTACGCGCTGATGCCCGGGTTCGCCGCGGAGGAGCCGCCGTTGGAGAATCCGACGGTCACCCCCATTCCGGGCGATCTGTGCTATTTCACCTTCTCCGACACGGTGCTCGGCACCTCGTCGTACGGCTACGAGGAGAAGGCCGCCCACCGGGGCCGCCGTACCGTCGTCGACCTCGCGCTCTTCTACGAGCGCAACAACCTGCTGATCAACGGCGATACGGGGTGGATCCCCGGCATCGTGTGGGGCTCGATCGTCGAGGGTCTCGACCAGATGGCGGAGGCGTGCCAGGACCTGTGGCGCGCGGGCGCGACCGGCGAGACGCTCAACTTCCGCCGGGTCTGAGGTGCTGGGCCCACTCTGTCCTCAAGGACGGGCCTGTCAGAGCCCGTCCGGCGATTGAGGACAGAGCACGGGCCTGTCCCTGGAGGCTGAGGGCGGGACTCACGCGCCGGTCGGTGCCGGGAGCGACGTCGCTCCCGACTCGTACAGCGCGTGTGCCGCCCGCATCACCAGCGCGTCCGCGTGACGGGCACCGATCAGCTGGAGGCCGATCGGCAGCCCGTCCGCGTCCACCCCGCACGGCACGGTCGCCGCGGGCTGCTGGGTCAGGTTGAAGGGGTACGTGAACGGGGTCCAGCCGGTCCAGCGGTGGTGCCCCGAGCCCTTAGGCACCTCGACGCCCGCCTCGAAGGCGGTGATCGGCAGGGTCGGCGTGACCAGCAGGTCGTACGTCTGGTGGAACCGGCCGAGCCGCCGGCCCAGCTCCATCCGCGCGTCCACGGCCGCCAGATAGTCCAGCGCGCTCGCCCGGGACCCCGTCGCCACGATCTCCCGGAGCCCCGGATCGAGCAGCTCGCGCTGCCCCTCGCCGAGCGACTGCGCCACCCGGGCCGCGCCCGTGAACCACAGCATGTGGAACGCCTCCACCGGGTCCGAGATGTCCGGGTCGGCCTCCTCGATGTACGCGCCCAGCTCGGCGAGCCGCGCCACCCCGCGCCGTACCGCCGCCGCCACGTCGGGCCGCACCGCGACCTGGCCGCCGAACGACGGCGAGTACCCGATCCGCAGCCCCGCCACCCCGTCCGACAGGGTCGCCCCGACACCCGGTGCCGTGGCGAGCTGCGACCAGTCGCGCCAGTCCGGGCCGCTGATGACATCGAGCAGCAGTGCGGCGTCGGCGGCGTCCCGCGCCATCGGACCGGCGTGTGCCAGCGTGCCGAACGCGCTGGACGGGAAGAGCGGGATCCGCCCGTAGGTGGGCTTGAACCCGAAGATTCCGCAGAAGGACGCGGGGATCCGGACCGAGCCGCCGCCGTCGGTGCCGATCGACAGCGGAGCCGCGCCGAGCGCCACCGCCGCCGCGCTGCCGCCGCTGGACCCGCCGGCGGTCCGGGACAGCTCGTACGGATTACGGGTCACCCCGCTCAGCGGCGAGTCCGTCACGCCCTTCCAGCCGAACTCCGGCGTCGTCGTCTTGCCGACGAGGACCGCGCCGTGCTCGCGCAGCCGCGCCACCGCGGGCGCGTCGTCGTCCCAGGGACCCGCCGGATCGATCGTCCTGCTGCCGCGCAGGGTCGGCCCGCCGCGCTGGAGGAAGATGTCCTTCACCGAGACGGGGACCCCGTCGAGCCGCCCCCGGGGCTCCTTTCCGCGCCACCGGACGGTGGACTCCTCGGCGGCGGCCAGCGCCTCCTCGGCGTCGACCCGGACGAAGGCGTTGACGAGCGGTTCGATCGCCTCGATCCGGTCCAGCGTGGCGCGTGTCACGTCGACCGGTGAGAAGTCGCCCCTCTCGTAGCCGGCCAGCAGCTGTCGTGCGGTGAGATCGGTGAGGAACATGGACTCAGTCATGCATGGGGACGTACCCACGTTTCTTGTCCACCACGTTAGGCAATGGCTCTCCGGACGCCCAGATGTCGTAAAGCGCGACGAACTGCTCGCCCAGTCGGTCGCGCCAGCCGACGGTGTCGCCGCTCATGTGCGGCGACACGATCAGGCCGGGCACGTCCCACAGACGGCTCTCCGGGTCGAGTGGCTCCGACTCGAAGACATCGAGGGCGGCGCCGGCGATCCAGCGCTTGGACACGGCGTCCACCAGTGCGTTCTCGTCCACGAGCTGGCCGCGCCCCACATTGATGAAGCGCGCCGACGGCTGCATCAGACCGAAGAGACGCGCGTCGAACATGCCGCGTGTGCTCTCCGTGAGCGGCGCCGCGCAGATCACCCAGTCGGAGCGGGTCAGCAGCCGGTCCAGCTGATCGGCGCCGTGGATTCCCGGGCGCGCCGTACGGCCGGTGACCGCAACCGTCACGCCGAGTGCCTTCAGCGTGTCGGCGATCGCCCGGCCGATCGGACCCGCGCCGACGACGGTCGCGCGGCTGCCGGCGACCCGCAGTCCCTCGCGGTGGCGCCAGCGCCGCTGGCGCTGGAGTTCGAGAGTTCCCGGCAGATCCTTGGCCATGGCAAGCACCAGACTCGCCACGTATTCGGCAATGGGCTCCTCGAAGATGCCGCGCGCGTTTGTGACCAATGTTTCGGAGTTGATCAGCTCGGGGCTGAGCAGCCGGTCCACTCCGGCGCTGGCCGTGTGCACCCATCCCGGCCGGGGGCCGTCCCCCGGCCAGGCGAGCCGGATCGCGTCCGAGGTGAAGTCCCACGCCAACAGGACATCGGCCAGGGGGAGTTGAGCGGCGAGGGTGGAGTCGTCGGCGTACCGGATCCGGGCTCGGCCGGTCAGCCGGCCGAGGCGCGGCGGTGGGTCGGCACCCAGTACGAGAAGGGTCGGTTCGGCCATCGGGAGAGCCCTTCTGAGCGGGGCGGGGATTTCCCCGAGGAAAACTCGGTGCAACGTCTTTCCTGTGCGGATTGACCACGCTCGCATTTAGCTCCTACCGTCGTCAACAACAGCCAAAGGGGGCCGTGCCTTGGATGTCTCCTTTCTGGGTGGACCACAGCCGCAGCGTGGTGTCGGTGTGGTCGCCCCATTCGATTTCGCTCTCGACCGTGAACTCTGGCGTTGGATGCCTGACGACATCTCGCTCCGCCTGACGAGGACCCCTTACGTCCCCGTCGAGGTGTCGCTGGATCTTGCCAGGCTCGTGAGTGAGCACGAGACCCTCGGAGAGGCGGTGCGGGCCCTTGGAGCGTCCGAACCAGAGGTGATCGCGTACGCCTGCACATCGGGCAGCTTCGTCGGCGGTGTCGGCGGCGAGCGGGCCATGTGCGAGGCGATGAACAGAGCGGGCGAGGTGCCCTCGCTCACCACCTCGGGCGCGCTCCTCGAAGCGCTGGAGGAGCTGGGCGCGAAACGGATCGCCCTGGTCACGCCCTATACGGAGTCGGTCACCGAGTCGCTGGAGGAGTACCTGGCGGAGGCCGGGGTAACCGTCACGGGTCGCGCCTTTCTGGGGCTGACCAGGCACATCTGGAAGGTGCCGTACAGGTCGGTCGTGGACATGGCGCGGCAGGCCGTCGTCGGTGCGGCCGACGCGCTGTTCATCAGCTGTACGAACCTGCCGACCTATGACGCGATCCCGCAGTTGGAGGCTGAGCTGAGGATGCCGGTGCTGTCGGCGAACCAGGTCACGATGTGGGCGGCGCTGCGCAGAATCGGCGCGCACGCGGTCGGCCCGTACCAGGGCCTGCTGCTCGACCCGCCTCCGGTGCGCCACGTGCCTACGCTGGAAGGGATGGGAGAACTCTCAGGGATCTCGGACATCCCCGAGGTCCCGATCTCCGAGATCGCGGAGATCAACGAGATCTCCGAGATCAGCGACATCCCCGGCATCGCGGAGATGGAGCGGATGGAACCGGTCCAGCAGATGCAGGACATCCAGCCGGCCCAGCCCGGTGAGTGGGCGCAGCCTTCCCAGCCGGACGCTCCGACCGAGGAACAGGAAGGGTGGACATGACGACCGTCGGACTTCTCTACCCCGGCCACTCCGCCGAGGACGACTACCCCCGTCTGGAGATGCTCTTCGACAGCGACATCAGACTGCCCCTCGTCCACACCGACATCGGCGAGGACGCCCACCGGGTCGACGCGCTCCTGGAAATGGGCGCGGCGCAGCGGCTGGCGGACGGCGTCGAGGAGCTGCGGATGGCGGGCGCCGAGTCCGTGGTCTGGGCCTGCACGAGCGGCAGCTTCGTGTACGGCTGGGACGGCGCGCACGAGCAGGCCCGGCGGCTGGCGATGGAGGCGGGACTGCCGGCTTCGAGCACGTCCTTCGCCTTCGCGCACGCGGTCCAGGCGCTGGGCGCCCGGCGGGTCGCGGTCGCCGCGACCTATCCGGATGACGTCGCTGGCTACTTCGCCGCCTTCCTGAAGGCGGCGGGCATCGAGGTGGTCTCCACGCGCGGCAGCGGCATCATCACGGCCGCCGAGGTCGGCACCTGGGGCCGGGACGAGGTACTTGCCCTGGCCCGCGAGGGTGACCACCCCGACGCGCAAGTGCTCCTCCTCCCGGACACGGCGCTGCACACCGTGGCGTATCTGCCGGAGCTGGAGGAGGCCGTGGGCAAGCCGGTCCTCACGGCGAACCAGGTCACGGTCTGGGAGGGCCTGCGCCTGGTGGAGCGGCACGCGTGGGCCCCGAAGCTGGGGACACTCTTCGCGAGCCGCGAGAGGGCCTAGGCCCTGTCCTGCCGGTCAGGCCGGTCTCCCGGGGCCTTCGGGAATAAAACGGAGCCGTCCTCCTGTTTGTGGGAGTCGTAGTTGATTCCCGCTCAGGAGGGCTCGCACCGGTGGTTGACGCAATTCGAGGTACGGCGCTGGGCACCGCGCCCGTGCCGCTGTCCGTACTGGACCTGGTCACCGTCGGCAGCGGGAGCACCGCGCGGCAGTCACTGCGCACCAGCGTCGAGATCGCCAAGCTCGGCGAGCGCCGGGGCTACCACCGGCACTGGGTCGCCGAGCACCACTCGATGCCCGGCGTGGCCTCCTCGTCGCCCGCCGTGATCCTTGCCCACCTCGCCGCATACACCGAGACCATCCGCCTCGGTTCGGGCGGCGTCATGCTGCCCAACCACGCGCCGCTCGTCATCGCCGAGCAGTTCGGCACCCTGGAGGCCCTCGCCCCGGGGCGGGTCGACCTCGGGCTCGGGCGGGCGCCCGGCACCGACGGGGCGACGGCCGCCGCCCTGCGCCGTACCGACCGGCTGAACGAGGGCGCCGACGACTTCCCGCAGCAGCTCGCCGAACTCACCCGCTTCCTGGACGACGACTTCCCGAACGGGCACCCGTACTCCCGGATCCACGCCGTCCCCGGACCCGTCCAGGGCCCCGCGGGCCGGCCGCCGATCTGGCTCCTCGGCTCCTCCGGGTTCAGCGCCCGGCTCGCCGCCACGCTCGGGCTGCCGTTCGCCTTCGCCCACCACTTCTCGGCGCAGAACACCATCCCCGCGCTGGACCTCTACCGCGAGTCCTTCCGGCCCTCCGCCGTCCTCGACGCCCCGTACGCGCTGATCGGCGTCGCCGCCCTCGCCGCCGACGACGAGAACGAGGCCCGCCGCCAGGTCCTGACCGGCGCGCTGTCGATGCTGCGGCTGCGCACCGGGCGCCCCGGGCTCGCTCCGACGCCCGAGGAGGCGGAGGCGTACAGCTTCAGCGCGCAGGAGCGTGACTTCGTCGACAGCTGGCTGGCGAACATCGTCCACGGCACCCCCGACGCCGTCCGCGCCGGCCTCGACGACCTCCAGAAGCGCACCGGCGCCGACGAGCTGATGCTGACCGCCAATGCCCACGGCGCCGATGCGCGGCTGCACAGCTACGGCCTGATCGCCGACGCGTACGGCCTGCCGGACTGATCCGGGGGGACGAACCGCGCGTACGGGCCGAAGGGGCCACCCCACGGGTACGGGCCCGGTGAAGGACCTGCGAGCCCCCGCGGTCCGATGACGAGACGGCGGGGCCGGCGTCAGACCTTCAGCGGGCCGGCCCCGATCATCTCCGCGATCCGCTCCGGCGCCACCGCCCGCGAGTACAGCCAGCCCTGCCCGGTGTCGCACCCGATCCGGCGCAGGCGCGCCGCCTGCCCCGCCGTCTCCACGCACTCCGCCGTGACCGTCAGGCCGAGCCGGTGGGCGAGATGGACCAGCGTCTCGACGATCGTCTCGTCCGCCGGATTGGGGTGCGCGCCGCCGTCGTAACGGAAGCCTCGTACGAAGGAGCCGTCCAGCTTCAGTACGGAGACGGGCAGCCGGCTGAGATACGCGAGGTTCGAGTAGCCGGTCCCGAAGTCGTCGATGGCGATCCGCACGCCCATGTCGCTCAGCGCCTGGAGCGCCTGGAGCGGCCGGCCCGCCGAGCCCATCACCGCCGACTCGGTCAGCTCCAGTTGCAGCAGATGCGGCGTCAGGCCCGTCTCGGCGAGGATCGCGGCCACGTCGGCCACCAGGTCGGAATCCCAGACCTGCCGTACGGCGACGTTGACGCTCACGAACAGCGGCCGCTCCGCCGGGTGGTCCCGCTGCCACTCCCGGGCCTGGAGACAGGCCGTACGCAGCACCCACCGCCCCAGCTGCACGATCGAGCCGTCCTCCTCGGCGATCCCGATGAAGCGGTTGGGCGCCAGGATGCCGAACTGCGGGTGGTTCCAGCGGACCAGCGCCTCCACGCCCTCGACGACTCCGTCGGCCATTCCCACCAGCGGCTGGTACTGGAGCACGAACTCCTCGCGCTCGACCGCCGGGCGCAGCGTGGACGACAGCGCCTGGCGGGTCATCCGGTGCGCGTTGCGCTCCGGGTCGAAGAGGGTCCAGCGCGCCTTGCCGTCTGCCTTCGCCCAGTAGAGCGTCGTGTCGGCGACCTGCATCAGACCGGTGGGGGTGGTGCCGTCGGCGGCCCGTTCGACGACACCGATGGACGCCGAGACCGAGAGCCGCTGCCCGGCCAGGTCGAAGGGGAGCCGGAGGGCGGCGAGTACGGCGCGGGCGAGGTCGGCGAGCTGTTCCGTACCGGCCGAGTCCTCGACCAGGATCGCGAACTCGTCCCCGCCCAGGCGCGCCACGAGGTGGCTGCCGCCCCGGCTGTGGCCGTCATTGTCGGCGCACTCGGTGAGGCGACACGCGACGGCGGCGAGCAGCCGGTCGCCGACCCGGTGCCCGAGGGTGTCGTTGACGGCCTTGAACCCGTCCAGATCCAGATAGCAGAGACCGATCCGCCCTGTTCTGCCATGGTCGTACGACGATTCGAGCGCGGCGGAGAGCCGCTCGAAGAACAGCGTGCGGTTGGGCAGCCGGGTCACCGGATCGTGCATCTGTAGGTGGCGGATCCTGGCCTGGAGCTCGCGCCGCTCGCTGATGTCCGAGAGGGAGAGCAGCACGGTGCCGCCGTCGGGCAGGGGCGCGACGGTGACCTCGGCCCAGAGCGTGCGGCCGTCGGGATGCTTGAGACGGCGGGTGCAGCGGAAGCGGGAGCGGCGGCCGCGCAGCACTTCGTGGTACGCGTGCCAGGTCCGGTCGTCGGAGGCGAGGTCGACCAGGTCGGCGGCGGCGCGGTCGCGCAGCGCGGTGCGCTCGCTGCCGACCAGCTCGGCGAGGGCGTCGTTGGCGGTGACGACGGTCCCCCGGCGGTCGACGACGGCCATGGGGAGCCGGGCGGCGTTGAAGGCGGCGCGGTAGTCGCGGAGATCGGGGTCTGCGCCACGGCGGTGATTGAGGGCGGCGGCGCGCTGATCGGGGGCGCCGGGGTGGCTGCCCCGGGCGTCGGGGTCGGCGTGGTGGCCGGGGGCCTCGCGGTCGGCGCGGTGACCGGCGGGGGTGGGCTGGACGGGCGCCGGGCGGGTGAGGGTCCGCAGCTCGCCGAGCGCGAAGCCCGTACCGTCCAGCCTGGCCAGAGCAACACGTTCCGTCACCGAGGGCGCGCTGGAATCGGGTGCCGCGACTGCCGCAGGCCGCGGCCTTTCGGAGGTTCCGCTCACGGCTCGCTCCCGCGGTGCAGTGGTGTCGTACAGGGTGTGATTCGGGATGGTCGGCGCATGAAAGTCTGCCGATCATAGAGGCTGGCCGGTGGGCCGTTCCAGCTCCCCGGTGGTGAACCCGGGCGCGCGACGTCGACGCCGGGGCGACGGACGATCGTTTCTGCGCGGCTGCGGCGCGGGATGTCTCCGACCTGATCGATTGTGACTTTCCGTGATCCACCGGGGGTGTCGCCCCACTCACCCAACCGGTCCAGTGGAACAGGGCGTCCTCCGGCAAAAAGGCACAAGGTGGGTGAGCTGTCCCGCATTCCACAGCCGGAGGTCCACGTGGAGCGTCGCCCGACACACGGGGGAGTGGAGCGGCCGCGTCTGCGCAGTACCGCCGCGGCCTTCACCTCCCTCGTCGCGGTCGCCGCCACCTCACTGGTGGCCGGCCCCGCCGTGGCGGCCAACTCCGCCGGCCCGTGCGCCCTGCCGCGTACCGCCGCGCACCACTCGCTCGGCCTCGACACCTGGAACGGCTCCTACCCGCGCCCGGCCAGGACCCTCGACGCGGTCATGGTCTTCCTGTCCTTCCCGGACGCGGTGCCCCGTCTCGACCCCGCCGATCTCGTCTCCGACCATTTCCCCGCGACCAGCAGATTCTTCGAGCGGGCCTCGTACGGGAAGTTCGCCCTCCACCCGCACCCCCGGCTCCGGTGGATCGACATGCCCCGCCCGTCCACCGACTACGCGATAAGGCGCGACTGGGAGCCGGCGATGCGCACGGCGTACCTCCGGGACGCGCTGTCGGTCGCCGATCCGGTGATCGACTTCTCGCGGTACGACCTCGTCTATCTGGTCGCCGACCCGGACGCGCCCGGCGTGGACTCCGACGCGACGAAAGTGGTCAACTTCGATCACCCGCTCAGCGCGGACGGCACGGACATCAAGCGCGTGGTCACCGTCTTCGAGCGCCACCCCCCGGACCGCAACGTGCTGGCCCACGAGACCGGACATGTATTCGACCTGCCCGACCTCTACCACCGGCCGACCGACGGCAAGGGCGACTGGGACACCCACGTCGGCGACTGGGATGTGATGGGCAGCCAATTCGGGCTGGCACCGGACCTCTTCGGCTGGCACAAATGGAAACTGGGCTGGCTCGAAGGACGGCAGGTCAGCTGTGTGAAGCCCACGGGCAGCAGCATGCTCACCCTGGAACCGCTGGACAGCGCGCCCCCGGTCGGCGCGAGCGCCGGGACCCGGCTGGCGGTGGTCAGGACGGGCGAGCACTCGGCCCTGGCGATCGAGGCGCGCGGCTCGACCGGCAACGACGCCACCACCTGCACCGAGGGTGTGCTGATCTACCGGGTGCGGGGCGAGGCCGAGTCGGGCGGCGGCCCCATCGAGGTGGTGGACACGCACCCGGACAGCGAGGCCTGCTGGGACCAGTCGGTCTACCCGCCGCTGGCGGACGCGCCGCTGGAGATCGGGGAGACGTTCACGGTGCCGGGGGAGGGCACGAAGGTGGAAGTGGCCGACCGCACGCGGACCGGCGCGTGGACGGTGAAGGTCACGACGGGTGTCTGAGGAGCGCGCGTACGAAAAAGCCCCCCGCTCTCGCGAGGGGCTTTCCCTGTCTGTGCGCCGCCAGGGACTCGAACCCCGGACCCGCTGATTAAGAGTCAGCTGCTCTAACCAACTGAGCTAGCGGCGCCTGCTGACGTCGTAGACCTTAGCACCAGGATCGGTGCGAAGAAAAATCGATATGACAGGCCCCCGATGACGCTGGTGCGCTGCTCAGGGGCGGGAACCCGGCAGGCTCGTCACCGCGTCGGCCCGGGGGTGGGTGCCCGCCGTCCGTACCGTGGGACGGCTCGCGCGCACGCACGCCCAGAGCAGGACCTCGGGGCCCGGCAGCCACGGATGACGGGTGTCGGGGGCGACCACCCAGCGCGGCGCCGGAGCGGTGCCGGGGACCAGCGGCGGTACGGTCACGGCGTCGCCGGAGCCGTGGCAGAGCAGCGGCGGAACGGCCGGCACGCTGCCCTCCGGGACCGAGCGCCCCCACTCCTCCCACGCCAGCAGCGACGGCAGCCGCTGGGCGGTGCCGGGGGCCGCGAAGAGCATCATCCGGCCCCGGTGCGTGGCGACCGGCCCGGAGCCCGGCCCGTCGGACCACAGCCGGTCGAGCACGCGCCTGCCGAAGATGGCGGGCACATTGACGACGTCGAAGACGGCGCCGCAGGGCAGCACGCCCGGAGCGGTCGGCCGAGCCTCCCAGAGGGAGAGCGTGGAGCGGGGGTACGGCTCGGCGGAGGCCAGCCATCCGGCGCCGGTCGCGGTGACCTGCGCCGTGTGGTGGCGGCCTTCCTCGCGGAGGTAGTCGAAGATGTCGGTCCGGCGCTCGTCGTCGCAAGCACCCGGACTCAAGGGGGATTCATCTCGCAGCCATGCGCTCATGGCGACTACGTCTACCTGGAGTAACCGACCGCTTCCCGGGAGTTGTCGGAAACCAGGACAGGGTGGGGCGGGAGGGCGTAACCTGCGGCCCGGCATATGCCAGGCGGCTGGCCGTAAAAGGGCGCCCGGCCGGACGTCCGGTGCGGGTCACTCCCCGGGCGTGCGCCCGTTGCGCAGCAGGTCGCGGCCGAATTCCACCATCTTCTGGGCGTAGTCCTCGGTCCACTCCGCCCGTGCGGCGATGTCCGCGGCCGTGAGCCGGTCGAACCGCCGCGGATCGGCCAGCTGAGCGGCGGCGAGGGCCTGGAACTCCACGGCCCGGTCGGTCGCGGCCCGGAAGGCGAGCGTCAGCTCGGTGGCCCGGTCCAGCAGCGCGCCCGGATCGTCGATCGACTCCAGGTCGAAGAAATGCTCCGGATCGGAGGCCGCCTCCGACGGCTCGAACAGCAGCGGGGCGGGCCGCAGCCGCCGCTGACTCGACTCGGATTCCGCCATGTGTTCCTCCTGCTGCTCCTGGTGCGGGTGCCTGTGAGGTCGTACGTGTCGCTTCGGCCACCGTCCATTGTCCCGCCCCGCGCAAGTGGGCCTCAGGGTTGCCAGGGCACGCGGTGTTCCGTGAGGTGGGAGAGGACCGCGTGGTTCGCCTCCCAGCCATCGGGGCTGTGTCTGTTTGCCGCCTCCGG
>NZ_JBITEV010000003.1:376526-612962 GCF_044455465.1 Streptomyces sp. NPDC051217 | reverse complement strand
CGTTCGGGTCCCGGGGGGTCGCTTCAGGGTTGCCAGGGCACGCGGTGTTCCGTGAGGTGGGAGAGGACCGCGTGGTTCGCCTCCCAGCCATCGGGGCTGTGTCTGTTTGCCGCCTCCGGCGGCGTGCCGGACTCCGTCCGGCGTTCGGGTCCCGGGGGGTCGCTTCAGGGTTGCCAGGGCACGCGGTGTTCCGTGAGGTGGGAGAGGACCGCGTGGTTCGCCTCCCAGCCATCGGGGAACTTGATCGTGACGCCCAGCTGGACCGGCTCCGTGGACGGGTGCTCGTCGAGTAGTTCCGGGACGCCCGCGCGGCAGACCACGATGCAGGCGTGGCGGTGGCGGGAGGTGAGCACGCACAGGCGACCCGTCTCCAGATGGAACGCCGTCGCGTCCGGGCGGCCCGAGAGCGGGTGCAGGACGACCGTGACGTCGAACTCACGGCCCTGGAGACGGTTCGCCGTGTCCACGGCCACCCCCGTCACGCCCAGCTCCGCGAGCGCCGCGCGGATCGCCGCCGCCTGGTCGCGGTGCGCCGTGCCGACGGCGACGCGGTCGGCCGTCAGCGGCGCGGCTCCCGGGCCGCGCTCGCCCGCCGTCGCCCCGCCCCGGTCCAGCAGTCGGCGCACCACCAGCGCCACCGCCGACACCGCCTCGGGGTCCGTACGGGGCGTACGCCGCGCGGGCAGCTCCAGCAGGCCCCAGCCGGACGCCGCCGCCTCGTCCACCACCCGGTCCGGGCCCGACCCGTCGGAGGGGACCGCGAACGTGAGCCGCCGGTCCGCCGGGCCCGTACCGCTGCGGAACGGCGTGTACGGGTAAAACGCGTCCGACACCAGCGGCGCCGCCGACGCGGGCAGCCGCCAGGACACCGGGAGCCGGTGCTGCGGCAGTTCGGGGTTGTGCGCGAGAAGGGTGGAGACCGCGCTCGCCGACGGGTCGTACGACAGCCCCGCCCACTGGTCCGCGCCCACCACGCTGAACGGGTCCAACTGCCCCGGGTCGCCCACGAACAGCGCCCGTTCGAAGAGTCCCGCGACGGCGAGCAGCGCGTCCGAACGCATCTGGTACGCCTCGTCCACGATCGCGTGCCGCCACGGCTCGACGCCCTGCACATGCGCCCACTTGGCGGCCGTGGACACCACGACGTCCAGGCCCGCGAGATCGGCCGCCTTCGCCGACTTCCGCACGCACGGCAGCTCGTTGAGCGACGGGTCGTACGGATCCGGGTCGTTGCTGTGCAGGCGGCCCACGGGCAGGTCGGGCGCCTTCTCCGCGAGCCGCGAGACAAGATCGTCCACCTGCGCGTTGGTCTGCGCGACGACCATCAACGGCCGCCCCGCCGAGGCCAGTTCGAGCGCGGCACGCACCACGAGCGTCGACTTCCCGGCGCCGGGCGGCGAATCGACGACCACGCCCCTGTACGCGCCGTGCAGCGTGTCGTACAGGATCGCCTCGGTGGCCCGCGCGGCCTCGGCGCCGGGGTCGAAACCCGCCCGGTCGGATGCGGTTGTGGCGGTCACAGGAAGTCTTCCTCGGTCACCGGGTCGGGAAGGGGGAGCGGGAGTGACGGCGGGGGCGCGTCGTCGGCGGACGTACGGGATTCAGGAAGGTGTACGGCTCCGAGGACGGGACCGGCCGCGTCGGCGTCACCGGCAACGGGCCCCGCGGCGGGCGCGGCCCCGGCACCCTCCGCCCCCGGCGGTCCCCCGTGCGTCCACGGCGTCTCCTCCGTCGACGGCAGCTTCGGGCCACCGCGCTGGTCGTGTTCGAACAGGGTCCAGGCGATCCGCTCGCCCTTCTCCGGAACCGACCCCTCGGCGGGTTCCCTGCCACGGCCCATCCGGTCCGTCAGCCGCACCACCAGTACGCCGTGCCCGTCAGGCTCCCAGCCGACGAACTCGGCCGACTGCGGCTTGCCGTCCAGCGACCGGTAGACCTTCGTGCGCTCACCGAGCTGCGGGCGGTCCTCGGTGTACAGCGTGATCAGGGGGCGCGGGCTCGGCCGTTTGCTCTCGCTGTACGCCATCACCACGTCCGTCACCTCCCCGATGAACGCCTCGCCGGAGAGCCTGCGAGCGGCCAGCACCAGCGGGTCGTCCAGCGCCTCCTGCGCCTCCAACCGCGCCTGTGCCGTCTCCCGCGAGGCCAGCTTCTGCGCCGCCGTCACCGCGTCGTCGTGCCGGGGCTGCGGCGGTTCACCGGACCGCACCCGGTCGCGGTGGCCCGTGAACGACCAGCGGTCGCGCGTCCAGCGATCGGCCACCCGCGCCCCCTCCGGCAGCTCCCGCAACAGGTCCAGCCCCCGCCACACCGCGTCCCACGTCGGCCGCGCCTGGCTCGCCAGCAGCGCCCGGATCTCCCGCTCGGCCCTGGTCAGCCGGCCCAGCTGCTCGTCCGCGCCCGGACCGTCCTCGGCGGCCCCGAGCGACTGACGGGCCCGGTCGTACTCGTCGATCGCCGGCGCAAGCAGCCTGTTGTCGAACGCCGGGTCCGTGGCCGGGCCCGCGGGAGGGCAGAGCAACTGCCCACGGCGGTCCCGGTCCGTCTCCGCCCGGAGCGCGGCGTCCCGGCCCGATCCGCCGTCCGGCGGATCGATCCAGGCCAGCAGCGCGCCGAGATGCTGGTCCTCCAGGTTGGACTGCCCGGTCGCCCAGTGTCTGTTGAGCAGATCGGTCGCAGCCAGCAGCAGCGACGACCCCGGCACCCGCGCCCGCTCGCCGTAGTGCGTCAGCCAGCGGCCCAGCAGCGGCACGCGCGCGGGCGCCGGATACGGCGTGTCCGGGTCCTGCTCCGCCGTACGCCGGAACCGCATCGAACGACCGAGCAGCCGTACGAAGTCGATGCCCGGCCGGTTCGGCACGATCAACTGCGGCGCGTCCACGCAGAGATCGACCTCGACCTTGACGCGCTTGCCCGTCTCCGGGTCGGTCTCGTTGCGTTCGGCGGGCTCGACATCGTCCGCGTAGGCGTCCAGATACGGCAGCAGCACCTCCGCCAGGTCGGCGAGGAACGTGAACCGCAGATCGCGGTCGCGCGGCTGCGCCACGGTCAGCAGACGGGGCGACTCCCGGTCCGTACCGACGAGCGCGCCGAGCGGGGCACCGGCCTCTCCGGCCGTCGTGAGCGGGACGAAGACCAGCGGGCGCTCCGACAGCCGCCGGTGACGCACGGTGGTCAGCGGCTGCGCGCGCCCGGACTCCACCGCCTCCAGCCGGGCCAGGGTGTTGATCAGCGACATCCGGCGACCGCGCCTTCCGGGACGGACTCCAGGCTCTCCGGGACGGACTCCCGGCCCTCCGGGACCGACGCCAGCGCCTCGGCGCGGAGCGCGGCGGCCCTGCGCAGCGCCACGACCGTCGGGTCGTCGTCGGCGACCCCCGGCGCGCTCTCGCCGCGCGCCGCGCCCAGTACCGCCCCGACCGTCGTCAGGCCGCCCAACTCGCCCCGTACCCCCCGCCCCAGCGCCTCCACCGCGCCGGCCGAGCGGGCCTGGCCCCGGCAGTGGAAGGCCAGCTCGCACGCGGCCAGACACTCGGGCGCGTACGCCGCCGACACCGCGTCGACCGCCGCCGTCAGCTCCGCCGGCGAGCACCGCTCCAGATCGAAACTGGTGCCCTCGGGCAGGGACGCCGCGAGGTCCTCGATCCTGGCGAGTCGGGTCAGCTGCCGCCGCGTCACCGACAATTGCTTGCGTACGTCCACGACCGAGGCGGTCGGCAGGTTGGAGAAGTCCCTGGGACAGACCAGCAGCACCGAGTGGTCCACCCGGGCGCCCCTCACGCGCGCGGCGACCCGCTCCAGGGCCAGCACGTACACGGCGGCCTGCCGCGCGGCCGCGCCCACCTTCGACGGATCGGCCGAACTGTCGATCATCGGGAAGGACTTGATCTCCACGACGATCCACCGGCCGTCCGGACGCACCACCACGGCGTCCGGCTCCAGATAGGCGGGCGAGCCCGCCACCTCCAGCGCGAGCAGCGGGTGCACGAGCAGCGTCCACGCGGCGGACCCACCGGCCGCGCCGGTCGCCTCGCGCAGCGCCAGCGCCGTACGCGCGACGCGTCCCTCGGGACCGGCCGCCGTCAGGTCGGGGACGAGCACCTCACCGGGCACGGGCGGCCGCGTCCCCGCGCCCATCCGCTCGTGCAGCAGCCGCAGCAGCTCCGTACCGCCGTCGGCCTTGACGCGCGCCTCGAAGGCGTTGCCCCGCATGAAAGCGAACTGTGACTGCCCGAACGGAGCGGGGGAGCCGAGCGCCGCCGCGAGCGCGGTCTTGTCGACCCCGGCGCCGTCCAGCAGCGCCCGGCGTCCACAGCCGGGGTTGGCGGCGAGAGCGGCCAGCGCGCGGGCGTCCAGCGGATGCGGCGCGACGTCCGGTCCGCGCAGCTCAGCGAGCCGCTGCCGGAGCGTCGCCGGTCGCGGCTCCGGTACCGCCGGGGTTGCCGGTGCTGCTGTTGGTGCGGGTGCGCTGCCCGGGGATTCGCTCACCCGCGGAAGTCTCGCATCCGTCACTGACATTCGTGGACTTGACCGGGTCGACCGGGGAGTTCGCCGAGATCTTCGCGACCGCGACGGAACCGCCCTTCGACGAGAGCCGTTCGTCGGACGCCGCCACCCGCACCAGCCTGCCGACGAACGCGTACCGGCCGGTCGCGCGCGCCCACCCCCGGTCGGCGGCCCGCAGCACGGGCCCGGTCAGCATCGCGCCCGCCGCCATCACGGCGCCGCCGGCGACCGCGTCGAGGAAGTAGTGGTTCGCCGTCCCCATCACCACGATCACGGTGACCAGCGGATAGAGCGCGCCTATGAACCGCAGCAGCGGCGCCTTCCCGTGCCGCCACAGCAGAATCCCGCACCACAGCGCCCAGCCGACGTGCAGGCTGGGCATCGCGGCGTACTGGTTGGTCATCGCGCCGAGCCCGCGCGGCGCGCTCGCCTCGGTGCCCCACCAGCCGTACGAGCTGTATTGCGCCATCGTGTCGACGAAACCGTAACTGGCGTCGAGCAGCCGGGGCGGGCAGGTCGGCAGGAGGGTGAAACCGACCAGGCCGAGCAGGGTGGAGGCCATCAGCCAGGTGCGGGCCGCCCGGTAGTGCGCGGGGCGGCGCCGGAAGAGCCAGATCAGTACGGCGGGTGTGACGAGGTAGTGCAGCGAGGCGTACATGAAGTCGGCGGGTATCCCCAGGGCCGGGGTGTCCGTGAAGAGACGGTTGAGCGGATGTTCGGCGTTCAGGAAGAACGCCTTCTCTATTCGGAGGATCGCCAGACCGTGGTCGACCGCCGTCGACACGTCCCCACGCACCATGACCCGACCTGCCGAGTACGCCCCGTACAGCACCGCCAGCAGCAGCAGTTCGGCCCACCAGCGGGGCCGGTGGGCGGTGCGCGCATGGTCGGTCTGCCGCATCCGAACGCTCTCCCTCATGCTTTTACGCGGCCTTTCGCCGACGTTCAACCGTACGGTGTAGGCGATCGTGCGCGTGCGAGGGGTCCCCCCGCGAACCCTCGTGCGTCGACAGAAACGCCCCGCGACGTGATCGTCGGCTGATCAGGGGGACGCGGGGATCGTCCCGAAGGTTGCCCGGTGTTCAGGTGCGGGATGATGTGAGGGCACCTGTTGTGAACCTCAGGGAGAGTTTCCATGGCCTCGCGCATCCTCCTCGCCCGGCACGGTCAGACGGCGTGGTCGCTGTCCGGCAGGCACACCGGCAGGACGGATGTCCCTCTGCTCGACGAGGGCAGGCGCGGCGCGAAGCTGCTGGGGGAGCGGCTGCACCGAGAGCCGTGGTCGGGTCTGGCCGACGCGGAGATCCGCACCAGCCCGCTGCTGCGCGCGAGCGACACCTGCGAACTCGCCGGGTTCGCCGGACGGGCGCGGCCCTGGGACGCGTTGATGGAGTTCGACTACGGCGCGTACGAGGGCATGACCCCGGCGGAGATCCAGGGGGTGCGTCCGGGCTGGTTCATCTGGCGCGACGGGGTCCCCGACGGCGAGACCCTGGCCGAGGTCGCCGCCCGCGCCGACGAGGTCGTCGACTGGGCGCGCTCGGCCGACCGTGACGTGCTGGTCTTCGCGCACGGCCACATCCTGCGCGCGATCGGCGCGCGCTGGCTGGGGGAGGACCTGTCCTTCGCGTCCCGGATCCGGCTGGCGCCGACGTCGCTGTCCGTCCTGGACTGGGCGTACGGGGCGCCCGCGATCGACATCTGGAACGACACGGGGCATCTCGCGATTTGAACCCGCCGTCCCCCGCTCGCCGTCCGCCCGCGCGCCGGACCGGATTCGTCAGGCCCGGTGCGCCGTCGCCGCCGTCGACGCGTGGCGGTCCAGGAAGGCGCCGACCTCCGCCGTACGCCGTCTGGGCAGCAGCACCCGCACCATGCCCGCGAGCATGCCCTGGATACGGGACGACTGGACCTCGTCCATCAGGTCGAGCACCCGGTGCCCGGCGGCGGCGGCCTCGTCGAGGGAGCCCGAGCGCGCCAGGTCCACGGCCAACTCCGCCCGGTAGAGCGCGAGATTACGGGTGAAGTGCGGGTCCTGGAGGACCGTGGCCCGGTACGCGTGCCGGGTCGCCGCCGACCAGTCGCCCAGCGCCGCGCGGCACTGCGCCTCCAGCGCTTCCAGCTCGGGCTCGCCGAAGAACGACATCCACTCCGGATCACTGTCCGAGGGACCGCGCTCGAAGAGCGTGTGCGCCTGGCCGAGCGACTGCTCGCAGTCCGTACGGTCCCCGAGCCCGGCCCAGCCGCCCGCCTCGCGCAGCGCGAGGAGGGACAGCAGCCGCGGCGAGCCGAGGTCCCGGGCCGCGCGCCGGCCGGCCTGCGCCGCGCGTACCGCCTCGCGGTGCCTGCCCGCGTCCCTCGCCAGGAACGAGGTGTTGCAGAACGCGTGCGCCTCAACTCCCGGGTCATTGGCGACCCGTGCGGTCGCCAGCGCCTCCGCGTAATGCGAACGCGCGTCGTCGAAGCGGCCCGAGTCGTGCGCCAGCCACCCCACCGAGATCGCGAGTTCGCCCGCGCTCGCGTGCAGCCGGCCGGCCGTCGCGCCGCGCGTGGCGGTGCCCGCGTCGAGGAGCGCGTACGCCGTCCGCAGCGGCTGCGCCGCCCGCCGGTACAGCCCGTCGGCGCCGTGCCGGTCGTCCAGCAGCCGGATCCGGCGCACCGCCTCCTCCAGGGCGCTCACCTCGGCCTCACCCACCCGCCGGGGGCCGGGAACGGCGGCCGTGGGGGCGGCGCCGATGCCGAAAGAGGCGGCCGCCACCGAGGCCGTGCCGCCGGTCATGAATGCGCGACGCCGCACGTCGCTCTCCTCGCTGATGTCACCTGTGTCGCTGTACATCGGGGTCGGGTTGGGGAGGGCGACCTGCGCCGGAGCGGCGTCGGCCGTGGCTCTGGACGCCCGGCCGCGCACGCTCTCGCGCGCCGAGAAGCCCAGGTCGGCCAGGGTGAGGCCGGGGAACATGTGGAGGAAGACGCGCTCGTACGCGTAGTTGGGACAGCGGATCTCGCCGGCCTCCACCCTTCCGATATAGCGTGCGTCGCAAGCGACTTGTTCACCGATCTCCCGGGCGGCCCTGCGCACCGCCGCCGCGAACTCCCCCGGCGAGCGACGGCCGCGCAGCCGGCGGAAGGTGAGATTGGGAACTGCCCGGGTCGACACCATGGCCGAGACCTCCCTTGGAACACCTTGGTCCTGCGTGCCGGTCCACCTGCTGACCGGGTTTCCGGCGCTCCGGCGTCCAAGAACGTACCGGTTGTGACGAGTTGCCTACGCAGTGTTTGGCTACAAACCGGATATCTCACCCACGATCTGCCATGAACTGCCACCCTTTGCGGCGGACTGCCGCCGTAGCTGTTGACGCCGCGACGCGTTGAACCACGCGCAGACGCGCCACGTGTCCGCACTCGACGAGGAGGGTTCCCTTGTTGGAGTTGGAGGTCGGTATGAAGACCGGTGACAGCTCATGGACGACTGCTCAGCACACGCCCACCGCCGAGGCGAGCGAGTCGCCGCCCGGTGACACCGCCAAGGACCACGGCGGGCCCTGCGACCTGGTGACCGTGCCGGCCCGGCAGGGGCTGGAGGCCGTCGACATCCTGCGCCGCGGCGCGGGCGAGGCTCCTTCGGTGGGGCCCGTGCTCCTCGACGTCAACTGCGACAACCTCGGGTTCCTGGTGCCGCCCGGCACGGCGGCGTGCTGGGACCTGCCCGGCAGCGCGTGTACGGAGACGGCCGGCCGGGGGCTGCGTATCCCGGCCGAGCCGCCCGTCATCGGCGGCGCGTGGCTGCTGCCGCCGGACTCCGGGACCGGGGAGGTCACGGACCCGGCGGTGCTGCGCGAGGCCCTCGGCGAGGCGGCCCGGCTGATCGAGGCCGCGGACGGCCACCGCTAGGGCCTGTCGTTTGGGTCAGGCCGGGCTCGCGGGCCCTGGTGCCGCACCTCGCCGCGTTGTCGTCGGTCGGCATGGCTCCGCCATGCCTCCCCTCCTCCGCCTTGCGATCCACGGCGCCCACCGGGACATCAGCCGCTGCCGCGGCGGGCGCCCCCTGATCCAGCCTGATCCAAACGACAGACCCTAGCGAAGACGGGTGCGCGAGGGCCCGTGCGCGAGGCCCCTGCGCGAAGGCCGGTGACCGCCGCCGGGCGATAATGGACCGGTGGCGAAGAAACCGGCGGCGAAGAACAGGCGACGTGGACGAGGTGTCGCCGGAGCCGGGGCCGGAGCCGGGGCCGGACCGGGAGCTGGATCCGAGAGCGTCACCGAGCCGGTCGACGGCGGTCTCGCCGAGCTGGTGCCCGACCGCGAACGCTCCCGTGCCTGGACGCTGCTGATCGACGGCGCCCCGCAGTCACATGTCGATCTCGCCGACCCGGCGCATCTCTCCTTCTCCTATCAGCGCAGGCTCGGTCACTTCGCCGATCTCGTCGCGCCCACGGGCCGGCCGCTGCACGTCGCGCACCTCGGCGGTGGCGCCTTCACTCTCGCGCGTTACGTCGCGGCGACCCGCCCCCGCTCCACCCAGCGGATCGTGGAGCTCGACGCGCCGCTGATCCAACTCGTGCGCAGGGAACTCCCACTGGACCCGGGCGCCCGGATCCGGGTCCGCTCCACCGACGCGCGGGCCGGGCTCGCCAAGATGCCCGACGACTGGGCGGACCTGGTGATCACGGACGTCTTCGACGGAGCCCGCACCCCGGCGCATCTCACCAGCGCCGAATTCCTCGCCGACGTACGGCGCGTGCTCAGGTCCGGCGGCGGCTACGCGGCCAACCTCGCCGACGGGCCCCCGCTCGCGCATCTGCGGTCCCAGATCGCCACGGCCGCCACCGTCTTCCCGGAGCTGGCGCTCGCCGCCGACCCGGCGGTGCTGCGCGGCCGGCGCTTCGGCAACGCCGTACTCCTCGCGTCCGACCGGGAGTTGCCGGTCGCCGAGCTGACGCGCCGGGTCGCGGGTGACCCGCATCCGGGCCGGGTCGAACACGGGCGGTCCCTCACGGACTTCACCGGCGGCGCGGCGCCCGTCACCGACGCGAACGCCAGGCCCTCACCCGTACCCCCGGCCGGCTCCTTCGACTGAACGCCTCTGCGCCGTAGGGGACTTACCGCTCGTCGATCTGCACCCGGGGCGCCGAGTCGTGCCAGGTGCAGAAGACCGAGACCTCCCGGTCGTCCCGTGTGAACGTCACCCGGATCCAGAAGTCCTGCTTCCACACCTGCATCTGCCAGCCGGCCTCCGGCGTCGCCGAGACCAGTTCGGCCGAGTGGGGGCCGAGGTCGAAGACCACCCGCCCGCCGTCGACCGGATAGCTCTTCACATTGCCGTCCGCCGTGGGGTCCGGGCCCGGGTCCGAAGACCTGCTCGGCTCCTTCGGCTCCGCGGGCGGGGTCGCCGACGGCTTGTCGTCAGGCGTCTTCGAGGAGTCCGGGGCCCGGGAGGACGCCGCGGACGCCGGGGACGAGGGCGAGGGCGAGGGCGGCGGGCTCGGCGGGCGGTGCGTCGACGAGGACTGCGGCCGGGCGCGCTGCGTCGTCGCGTTCTCCCCGGTGATCGGCAGCGCCCGCGGCCGGTCGTACACCGTGCCCACCACGACGGTGTGCACGCCCCACCAGGACAGCGTGACCGCCGCCCCGGTCGCCAGCGTCCACGCCATGGCATGTACGAGTCCTCTGCGCACGGGGCCATACTGCACCACCCGCCCCGCGTCTGTCCTTCCGTCCGCGTTGCCGTCCGCTTTCCCGTCCGCGTTGCCGAACGACGGACCCGAGGCCGCCCGGATGGCGTACGGTGCCGCCCATGCCAAGTGTGCTCGTGGTCGAGGACGACCAGTTCGTGCGCTCCGCCCTCATCAGGCACTTGACCGAGGCCTCCCACACGGTACGGAGCGTCGGCACCGCCCTGGAGGCGCTGCGTGAGGTCGCCCACTTCCGGTTCGACGTGGTTATCCTCGACCTCGGGCTGCCCGATCTCGACGGGTCCGAGGCGCTGAAGATGCTGCGCGGGATCACCGACGTGCCGGTCATCATCGCCACGGCGCGGGACGACGAGGCGGAGATCGTACGGCTGTTGAACGACGGCGCCGACGACTACCTCACCAAACCCTTCTCGGTGGAGCATCTCTCCGCCCGGATGGCCGCCGTGCTGCGCCGCTCGCGCGCGACCGCCGCCGAGGACCCGCCCTCGCGCGTCATCCGTGTCGGCGGTCTCGCCATCGACCCGCTGCGCCGCCAGGCCGAACTCGACGGCGCGCGACTGGATCTGACTCGGCGTGAGTTCGACCTGCTCGCCTTCCTCGCGGGCCGGCCGGGGGTCGTGGTCGCGCGCAAGGAGCTGCTGGCCGAGGTGTGGCAGCAGTCGTACGGCGACGACCAGACCATCGACGTCCATCTCTCCTGGCTGCGGCGGAAGTTGGGGGAGACGGCGGCCCGGCCCCGCTATCTGCACACCCTGCGCGGCGTCGGCGTGAAGCTGGAGCCGCCGGCTCCTCGGGCGTCCGCGTCCGGCCCCGGCGCGTACGAGCCCTTGTCATGAGGTGGGCACTGGTCAGGGTCTCGCTGGCGGTGACCGCGATGGTCGTGCTCGCCTTCGCCGTACCGCTCGGGCTCGTCATCAAGGAGATGGCCAAGGACCGGGCCTTCTCCAACGCCGAACGGCAGGCCGCGACCCTCGGCCCCGTGCTCTCCATCGCCCAGGGCCGCGAACAGCTCGAATGGGCCGTCCAGTCCAGCCCCATCGGTGACACGGGACAGCTGGCCGTCCATGTGCCCGCCTCCGGCGAGCCGGGCAGCGTGCCCATGGAGATCGGCACCCGCCGGGCCGCGCAGAGAGACCTGCTCGCCACCGAGCGGCTCGGCAGGGCCTCCATCGCCGAGGTCAGCGGCGGCTCCGCGCTCCTCCAGCCGATCGCGATCTCCACCGGGAAGGTCGCCATCATCGAGGTGTTCGTCCCCGAGGACGAGGTCTCCAACGGTGTCGCCACCGCCTGGCTGGTGCTCGCGGGCGTGGGCGTCGCGCTGATCGTGGGCTCGGTCGCCGTCGCCGACCGGCTCGGCGTACGGATGGTCCAGCCCGCCCAGCGGCTTGCGGGCGCCGCCCACGAACTGGGGGAGGGCAGACTCGGCGCGCGGGTCCCGGAGAAGGGCCCGACGGAGCTGCGGTCGGCGGCGATCGCCTTCAACTCGATGGCCGACCAGGTGGTCCAACTCCTCGCCAACGAAAGGGAACTGGCCGCCGACCTCTCGCACCGGCTGCGCACACCGCTCACCGTGCTGCGCCTCAACGCCGCGTCGCTGGGGGAGGGTCCGGCGGCCGACCAGACGCGGGCGGCCGTCGCGCAGCTGGAACGCGAGGTCGACACCATCATCCGTACCGCCCGCAAGGCCAAGCCGCAGACCCGCGCGACGACGCCCGGCGTGGGCTGCGACGTCTCCGAGGTCATCCGCGAGCGTATGGACTTCTGGTCGGCCCTGGCGGAGGACGAGGGCCGGAAGGTACGGCTGGCCGGGGTCGGCCGCCCGGCCCGGATCCCGGTCGCGAGGCCCGAACTGGCCGCCGCGCTGGACGCGTTGCTCGGCAACGTCTTCCGGCACACCCCGGAGGGCACCGCCTTCGCGGTCGACGTCCACCACGCCGACGACGCGGTGATCGTCCTCGTCTCGGACGCGGGCCCGGGGATCGCGGACCCCGAGGCGGCTCTTGTACGGGGCAACAGCGGGGCGGGCGAGGGCTCGACGGGACTGGGGCTCGACATCGTGCGCCGGGTCGCCGAGTCGACCGGCGGAGACGTACGTATCGGGCGCTCCGTGCTCGGCGGCACGGAGGTACGGATCTGGATCGGACTCGGCGGACAGCGCGCCACGCGCTCCGCCGGGGAGAGCCGCGGACACCGGCTGCGGCGGCGGGCCAACCATTAATCCGCTCCCAATGGTTCCTTAAGGGAAGCTCAAGAACGCCAACGCCCGCCCGCTATAGGCGCCTTGTCCGAATCGGGGCGGCTAGCGTGCTGTCGCGAGACCGCACCAACCGCCACACGGCTGCCGTCCCCCACCGGTCGCCACCCCACCGCGTCCCGGCCGGCCACCAGGGCGTGTTTCAGAAGTAGCGTCGTTCCGCCCGCAGGGCGGGGCTCACGGCGTCTGGTGCGTGCGATCGCAAGGCGGAGGATCGCCCTCGTACTGGGCGTACTTGGGAGACTCCGACAACGCGGCGAGCGTGCGTGCCAGGCGTCGTGAGCCAGACGGGACTTCTGAAACACGCCCTGCCCCCCACCCGGCCGGGGCGCGCCCCGAGAACACCCCCTACGCCGACGGGTCGGGCAGCACGCCCGTCTCCGTCAGCCGCGCGTACCAGCGGGCGCTGGACTTCGGTGTACGGGACTGCGTCTCGTAGTCGACGTGCACCGCGCCGAACCGCTTCCCGTAGCCCCGCTCCCACTCGAAGTTGTCCAGCAGCGACCAGAGGAAGTAGCCGCGTACGTCCGCCCCCTCGGCCATCGCGCGGTGCGCCGCCGACAGGTGCCCGTGCAGGAACCGGATGCGGTCCGGGTCGTGCACCACGCCCTCCGCGTCCGGCCTGTCGTCGTACGCCGCGCCGTTCTCCGTGATCACCAGAGGCACCTCCGGCGCCTCGCGGGTGTAGCGCATCAGCACGTCGTACAGCCCCGTCGGATCGACCGACCAGCCCATCTCGGTGACCTCGCCCGGCGGCTGATGGAACGTCACGGACTCGGCGCCCGGCCAGGGGGACTTCTCGCCCGCGCCGTGCGCGTGCCCGTGGCTGTCGCGGCGTGACGCGTCCGCGCCGGTGCCCGTCGCGGCCGACACCAGGTGCGGCGTGTAGTAGTTGATGCCCAGCCAGTCCAGCGGCTGGTTGATCGTCGCCGTGTCGTCGGCCTTCACGAACGACCAGTCGGTGATCCGTGCGGTGTCCTTGAACAGGTCCTCGGGGTACGCGCCCGCCAGCATCGGCCCGGTGAAGATCCGGTTCGCCAGCGCGTCGATACGGCGCCGCGCGTCCAGGTCCTCCGGCGACTGCGAACGGGCCCGTATCGCCGCGGCGTTGTGGCAGACGGTCACCTGGGCGCGTCTGGGCAGCACGGTGCGCAGCGCCTGCGTGGCGAGACCGTGGCCGAGGTTGAGATGGTGCGCGGCCCGCAGAGCGAGCACCGGATCCGTACGGCCGGGTGCGTGCACACCGGAGGCGTACCCGAGAAACGCGCTGCACCAGGGCTCGTTGAGGGTCACCCAGCGGTCGACGCGGTCGCCGAGCGCGTCGCCGAGGATGCGCGCGTACTCCGCGAATCTGAACGCCGTCTCGCGCACCGGCCAGCCGCCCGCCGTCTCCAGATCGTGCGGCAGGTCCCAGTGGTAGAGGGTGAGGACGGGCCGGATGCCACGCTCCAGGAGGTCGTCGACGAGCTTGCGGTAGAAGTCGAGACCGCGCTGGACGGCCGGCCCGCGCCCGATGGGCTGGACGCGCGACCAGGAGACCGAGAAGCGGTACGCGTTCACACCGAGGTCCGCCATGAGGCGCACGTCCTCGGCCCGGCGGTGGATGTGGTCGGCGGCGGTGTCACCGGTGTCGCCGTTCTCGACCTTGCCGGGGGTGTGGCTGAAGGTGTCCCAGATCGACGGGGTACGGCCGATCTCCCGCGCGCCGCCCTCGATCTGATAGGCGGCGGTGGCGGTGCCCCATATGAAGTCGGACGGAAAACTGAGGGACATGGGTGCGCTCCGGGTCGAGGAGAAACGCGCGGTCAGCCCTTGACCGCACCAGTCATGATGCCACCGACAATATGCTTGCCGAAGATCACGAAGGCCAGCAGGAGCGGCAGCGTACCGAGGAGGGCACCTGCCATGATCACCGACTGGTCGGGAATGTAGCCGCGGCCGAGACCGGTGAGAGCCACTTGCACGGTGGGGTTGCCGTTCTGCGTGAGCGCGATGATCGGCCAGAAGAAATCGTTCCAGGCCATCACGAAGGTCAGCATCCCCAGCACGGCCATCGCCGGCCGCGCCGCCGGGAAGACGACGTGCCACACG
Organism: Streptomyces sp. NPDC051217; assembly: GCF_044455465.1. Lineage (NCBI taxonomy): Bacteria > Bacillati > Actinomycetota > Actinomycetes > Kitasatosporales > Streptomycetaceae > Streptomyces > Streptomyces sp. NPDC051217. The sequence goes on along the minus strand of NZ_JBITEV010000003.1, from coordinate 598,418 downwards.
ACGCGCCAACTGCTCGCGCCGTCCACCCGCGCCGCCTCGATCAGCTCGGTCGGCAGCGCCTGGATCAGATACTGCCGCATGAAGAACACCCCGAACGCGCTGACCAGGGTGGGCAGGACGACGGCCTGGAGCCGGTCGGTCCAGGACAGCTCGGCGATCAGCATGTACAGCGGTACGACACCGAGCTGCGGCGGCACCATCATCGTGCCGATCACCAGCAGCAGAAGCAGGCTCTTGAACCGGAAGCGGAGCTTGGCGAAGGCGAAGCCCGCGAGCGTCGAGAACAGGACCGTCCCGGCGGCCACGGTGCCCGCCACCAGGACCGTGTTGACCAGGGCCGTACCCATGTTGGCGTCGGTCCAGGCGATTCGGAGATTACGGACGAGGTTGCCGCCGAACCAGAAGGGCGGAGGAGTCTGTGCCAGCCGGGTGGTGTTGCGTGACGCGGCGATCGCCGTCCACAGGAGCGGGAACAGCGAGCCGGCGGCGAACAGGGCCAGTACGGCGTACGTGATCCGCCCCGCGTGCCGGTGCTGCCCGGCGCCGCGTCGCGTCGTGGCGCTTCTGATCTTTGGCGTCATGAGCTCCTCCGCAGCCGGCGGGCGACGAGCCAGTTCACCGCGCCGATGAGCAGCAGGATCAGGAACATCGACCAGGCGATCGCCGACGCCCGGCCGAGATGCAGATTCACCCAGCCCTGCTCGTACAGATAGAGCCCCAGCGTCTGGAACTGGTGGTCGGAGCCGCCGGTCGCGCCCGCGCCGCCGTTGAACAGCAGCGGCTCGCCGAAGAGCTGGGTCGCGCCGATCGTCGAGACGACGCAGGTGAAGAGGATCGTGGGTCGCAGGGACGGGATCGTGACGTGCAGGAACTGCTGGCGTGGCGAGGCCCCGTCGAGCGCGGCCGACTCGTACAGCTCGTGCGGGATCGACTGCATCGCCGCCAGATAGATCAGCGCGTTGTAGCCCGTCCACCGCCACACGACGATGGTGGAGACGGCCAGTTGGGACGTCCACGTGCCGTTCTGCCAGTCGACCGCGTCGAACCCGGCCAGCCCCAGACCCCAGTTGATCATTCCGTGGTCCCGGCCGAAGAGCAGCACGAAGACCAGCGTGGCCGCCGCGACACTCGTCGCGTACGGCGTGAGGACGGCCACCCGGAAGAACATCGAGCCGCGCAGCCGGTAGTTGAGCAGATGCGCGATGCCGAGCGCGATCAGCAACTGCGGGACGGTCGAGAGCAGCCCGATGGTCACCGTGTTCTGGAGCGCGTTCCAGAAGAAGTCGTCGTGCAGCAGCCGCGAGAAGTTGCGCAGCCCGACCCACTCCATGTCGTCGGGCGCGGTGAGCTCGACCCGGTGCAGCGAGGCCCAGCCGGTGTAGAGCAGCGGAAAGAGCCCGAAGACGGCGAAGAAGAGGAAGAACGGGGCGACGAAGGCGTACGGGCTCCACCGCAGGTCCCCGCGGTGCCATCGCCGGCGCCGCTCCCGCTCGCGCTCGTCGCGCTCTTGCCTATCCCGGTCCCCGCCCTTGGCGCCGGGCGGCGCCGGATACGCCGCGGGGCCCTCCTCCCGCTCGGAGGGGACCGCCGTGGTCGCGTCACCCGCCACACCCGCCATGTCGCTCACCGGTCCAGCGCGTTGTCGATCGCCTTCACCGCCGCGTCCCAGCCCTGCTTGGACGACCGGCCCTTCTGGTCGACCTGGAGCATGCCGACGTCCGCGAGGTTCTGGGCGATGATCAGGTCCTTCGGGCCCACGATCTGGACCGGCACGCCCTGTGCCGCGGCGGCGAAGATCCGCCCCATGGGCGCGTTGCCGAAGTACGGGTGCCGCGCCTCGGAGACCGCCGGCAGGTCGTACGCGGCCCGCGCGCTCGGGAAGCTGCCGCGCCTCTCGAACAGCTTCGCCTGCTGCTCCGGCGCGGTCAGCCAGGCGACGAGCCGGGCGGCAGCCGCCGTGTTCTTCCCGGCCCTGGGCACGGTCAGGAACGAGCCGCCCCAGTTGCTCGGCCGGGGCGCCGTCGCCACGTCCCACTTGCCCTTGCCGGCGGCGCCCGCCTTGTCCTGGATGTAGCCGAGCATCCAGGCGGGGCAGGAGACGGTCGCGAAGGTCGCGTTGGCGAAGCCCTGGTCCCACGCGGGTGTGAATTGCTGGAGCTTGCCGGTCAGTCCCTCGCGGGCGAACTCGGCCGCGGTGTCCCAGGCCCGCCGTACGGCCGGGTTGGTCTTGTAGACGACCTTGCCGCCCGCCTCGTAGAACCGTTTCTCGTTCCCGCCGGTGATCGCCGCCATCACCCCCGACGCCGAGTCGACGAAGACCGTCCCCTCGGGCGCCTTCGCCTTGTACCGCTTCCCCGTCGCCAGATACTTCCGCCAGTCGCCCGCCCACAGCTTCCCGACGGCCGTACGGTCGGTGGGCAGCCCGGCCTCGGCGAAGAGGTCCCTGCGGTAGCAGATTCCCTGTGGCCCGATGTCCGTGCCGAGGCCGACGGTCCTCCCGTCGGCGGTGGTGGCCTGCGACCACTTCCAGGGCAGGAAGCTGTCCTTCCGTACGCCCTCGGTCCGGCCCAGGTCCATGAGCTTGGCCGCCTGGGTGGCGGTGATCTCGGCGATGTTGTTGACCTCGACGGCCTGGATGTCGGCGAGCCCGCTGCCGCTGCCGAGATGGGTGAGGAGCTGCGGGTAGTAGTTCTCGTTCCGCTCGATGGAGGTCTGCCTGATGACGACGTCCTTGTGGAGCTTCATGTACTCGTCGTACAGCCCGGCCTCCTGGAGACCGAAGGCACCGAAGACCCCCACGGTGAGCGCGGTCCCCCCACTCCCGCCGTCGACGTCACCGCTCGTGCCGCCCCCGCTCGTACCACCGCCGCCCGTAACTCCGGCGGACGACTCGGGCGGGTCCTCGGCACACCCGGCCGCCACCCCGGCCCCGAGCACGACGACGGCCACGAGACCCACCAGCCGGTGGGACGCACGGGAATGTGTGCGCATGACGTCCTTCCTCGACCGGGCATGGGAGCGCTCCCATGAGTGGGTCGAGCGTCCCCGCTCACCTGAGGGGTGTCAAGGGACAGGGCGGCGACACGACGAAGGGCCGGTCCGCTCGCGCGAACCGGCCCTTCATTCGTCAGGGTGAGTAACGGGACTTGAACCCGCGACATCCTGGACCACAACCAGGTGCTCTACCAGCTGAGCTATACCCACCACGCCCGGTCAATCCTGCACCCGACCGGCCGAGAAAAAGTGTACAGCCTCCGCGAGGGTGCTCGCGCCCGAGTTATGCCGGGGGCCAGGGGGCGTTCCCGTGGGTCAGAGCACGTGCTTCGCCGCGATCGCCTTCGCCGTGTCCGAGTCCGGGCCGGGCTGCGACACGAAGACCGCCTCGCGGTAGTAGCGCAGCTCCGCGATCGATTCGCGGATGTCCGCCAGCGCCCGGTGGTTGCCGCTCTTCTCCGGGCTGTTGAAGTAGGCGCGCGGGTACCAGCGGCGCGCCAGTTCCTTGACCGACGAGACATCGACGATCCGGTAGTGGAGGTAGCCCTCCAGCTCCGGCATGTCCCGCAGCAGGAAGCCCCGGTCGGTGCCGACCGTGTTGCCGCACAGCGGCGCCTTCCCGGGCTCCTTGACGTGCTCGCGTACGTACGCCAGCACCCGCTCCTCGGCGTCGGCCAGGGTGGTGCCGTCGGCCAGCTCGTCGAGCAGGCCCGAGGCGGTGTGCATCTGCCGCACCACCTCGGGCATGGTCTCCAGCGCCGCGTCCGGGGGACGCACGACGATGTCGACCCCTTCGCCGAGCACGTTCAGCTCCGAGTCGGTGACCAGGGCGGCCACCTCGATGAGTGCGTCGTCCGTCAGCGAGAGCCCGGTCATCTCGCAGTCGATCCACACCATTCGATCGTTCATGCGCCTTACCCTACGGTGCGCTCCGCTGACCGGGCAGGCTCGGGCGGCCCTGGCCGGAGGCGAAGGCCTCCGAGTAGGACTTGACCGGCTCCGGCACCGACGACGAGGCCGTCGGAGAACCGGACGGCGCGGACGCCGCCGCAGTCCGTCTCGCCCCCGGGGCGGCCTGGGGCGGTACGACCTGTTCCACCGGCGCCGGCGCGAGCTGCTCCCCGTGCGGACGGCGGGCCCGGTAGGCGGCCCGGTACGCGGCGGGGGACGAGCCCAGCTGACGCCGGAAGTGCCCGCGCAGCGCCACCGGCGAGCGGAAGCCGCAGCGGCCGGCGACCTCGTCCACCGAGTAGTCGGAGGTCTCCAGCAGCCGCTGCGCCTGAAGCACGCGCTGCGTGATCAGCCACTGCAACGGCGCGCTGCCGGTGAGCGAACGGAAACGGCGGTCGAACGTCCTGCGGCTCATATAGGCGCGGGCGGCCAGAGTCTCCACGTCGAACTGCTCGTGCAGATGCTCCAGCGCCCAGGCCACGACCTCGGCGAGCGGGTCGGAGCCGATTTCCTCTGGTAAAGACCTGTCCAGATAGCGCTCCTGACCGCCGCTGCGCCGCGGTGGAACGACGAGCCTGCGCGCCAGTGCCCCGGCGGCCTCCGTTCCGTGATCCGTACGCACTATGTGCAGACACAGATCTATTCCGGCCGCCGTGCCGGCGGAGGTGAGCACATCGCCGTCGTCGACGAACAGCTCTCGCGGATCCACATGGACGGACGGATACCGCTTGGCGAGCGTCGGCGCGTACATCCAGTGCGTGGTCGCCGGCCGGCCGTCCAGGAGGCCGGCCGCGGCGAGCACGAACGCGCCCGTGCACAGTCCGACGATCCGGGCGCCTTCCTCGTGCGCGCGGCGCAGTGCGTCGAGCGCCTCGGGCGGCGGCGGCGAGGTGATGGACCGCCACGCCGGGACGACCACCGTGCCCGCTCTGCCGATCGCCTCCAGGCCGTAGGGCGTGGTGAGTTCGAGCCCGCCGGTGGTGCGGAGCGGACCTTCCTCCCCACCGCACACGAGCAGCCGATATCGCGGAACCCCGGCATCCTGGCGGTCGATGCCGAACACGGAGAGCGGGATCGAGCTCTCGAAGATGGGCCCGCCGCTGAACAGCAGCACTGCGACAACTTCCCGGCGGCGGCGGCCGGAAAGCTTCCGTGCTGACTCCGGTGCGGCAATGGAGTCCTGGCTCATGGCGCTAAGCCCCCCTCGGTGTTCGCGTCTCCCCGTTCGTGTCGGGTCTTTCGCTCCTGCACGATTCCCCTCGGTTTTGCACGGGACCCCACTGTTCGCTACTCATGATCGAATCTACTGTGTCCCGTGGTGCCGGCGTGACAAGTTCTCCATCCGGCGCTATGTCGACAAGGCAACTTGGCGCGAAGCATTCGATCACGAAGCGTTCCACTCACACGGCTCACAGGGAAGTGCGCCTCGCGCGCATGGCCCGTCCCCGTAGGCACTTCGCGGCCGGAAAGGACCTCTCTGCCCTGGTGACAAGGGGGTTGGCAGGCCATTTCGCCAAGGATCGGTCGCAGGGGTGAAGTTGGCTGAAAACTTACGGGTGTGCGGGCCCGGACCCGTCAGTCACCCGGCGCGCTTCAGTCACGCGTATGCGCGCCCCGATGCGCCCCCTGGGGCCTGGTGTTACCCGCCGTACGTTGGGCACGGAGCGAGCGCTCCGAGCGGCGCAGCAGGAGCCGGCAGACCGCCGTCACGGCGAGCAGCCCGAGCGCGGGGACGGCGGCCCCGCCGACGGACGTCCCGAACACGACGAGCACCACCGGCACGAGTACACAGCTGAACGCGGCCCAGCGAACCACATCGCTCGCGGACTCGGCGGGAGCGGCCGGCGCGGTCTGGGGCCCCGAGGGGGAGGCGTGGTGGTGCGGTCGTACGGACACGTGGGCTCCCTGGTGACGGGGGTGGCTGTGGTGACTGGAGCGGCTGCGTCGACCACGGGGGGACCCATGATCAACGAGGCGTCCGGCCGTCCGGTCACTTAGCACCCCCCGGGTGGCCCGCCCCTCGTGTCCTTGTGTACGTGCCATCCGGCGTTGCGATCCCCGACGGGCTCGGGCATGCTCCCCTGATACGTCGCGTGTGCGGCGGCCACGCCTGGGCAGAAAAGGAGTGTCGCCGTACCCTTGCGGGTAAGGGGTTGGGAAGATGATTCCCAGACACAGCTCCGTTGCCCCGTCAATTGTTGCTCCTTCACACAAGGACCTTCCTCGCCGAGACATCGATGGCCGGTCACGAAATCCCCGAACCCGCTGACCGCGAGCAGTTGACCGACCACGCGTCGGACCTGCAAGCGGCGGAAGAGACACGCCACTCCTGCGACCCGGCCTTCCGGCACGGAGTGGTCGTCGGTTTCGACGGGTCGACGTCCAGCGAGCGCGCGCTCGCTTATGCCATCGGAATGGCCCGCAGACTCGGATCCGCCCTGATCATCGTGCATGTGGCCAACCGGCTGCCCACCACCGTGTGGGCGGGCTGTGAGCCGCCGGTCTTCGTGGACGTCCCGGACCATCGCACCGAGGTGCTCGGTCTCGAACTGGCCTGCGCGGACTACCTCACCGAGGTGCCGTGGATCCTCGTCGAGCGCGGCGGCGACATCTGCCACGAGCTTGAGGAGGTCGGCCAGGAGTACTCGGCCGACGCGATCGTCGTCGGCTCCACGCACGGCATCGTGGGACGCATCTTCGGCTCGGTGGCGGGCCGGCTGGCACGACGGGCCAGGCGGCCCGTCGTGGTCATTCCGTAGCCCCGCCATCATCCGTGGTGGCGGGGCTGACGCGCCGTCACGGCTACTCCACCGTCACGGACTTCGCCAGGTTGCGCGGCTTGTCGATGTCCCGGCCCAGCGCCAACGCGGTGTGGTAGGCGAGCAGTTGGAGCGGAATCCCCATCAGGATCGGGTCCAGCTCCGGCTCGTTCTTCGGGACCAGGATCGTATGGTCGGCCTTCGGCTGCTCCTGGTGCGCGACCGCGAGGATGCGGCCGCTGCGCGCCTTGATCTCCTCCATCGCCGCGCGGTTCTTCTCCAGCAGGTCGTCGTCCGGCACGATCGCCACGGTCGGCAGCGCCGGTTCGATGAGCGCGAGCGGTCCGTGCTTCAACTCGGAGGCCGGATACGCCTCGGCGTGGATGTACGAGATCTCCTTGAGCTTCAGGGAGGCCTCAAGTGCCACCGGATAGCCGCGTACCCGGCCGATGAACATCATCGACTTCGCGTCCGCGTACTCGTCCGCGACCTTCTTGATCTCCGCCTCGGACTCCAGGATCCGCGCGATCTGGGCGGGCAGGTCGCGCAGCCCCGTGATGATCCGCTTGCCGTCGGCGACCGAGAGGTCCCGGATCCGGCCCAGATGCAGCGCGAGCAGCGCGAAGGCCACCACCGTGTTGGTGAAGCACTTCGTGGAGACGACACAGACCTCCGGGCCCGCGTGCACGTACACGCCGCCGTCGGTCTCGCGGGCGATCGCCGAGCCGACGACGTTGACGACGCCGAGCACCCGGGCGCCCTTGCGCTTGAGTTCCTGCACGGCGGCCAGGACGTCGTACGTCTCGCCCGACTGCGACACGGCGATGTAGAGCGTGTCGGGGTCCACGACGGGATTGCGGTAACGGAACTCGGACGCGGGCTCCGCGTCCGCCGGGATCCGGGCCAGCGACTCGATGAGCCCGGCGCCGATGAGGCCCGCGTGGTACGAGGTGCCGCAGCCGAGGATCTTGATGCGCCGCACCCCCCGGGCCTCGCGCGCGTCCAGATTCAGGCCGCCCAGATGCACGGTCGAGAACCGGTCGTCGATCCGGCCGCGCAGCACCCGGTCCACGGCGTCGGCCTGCTCGGAGATCTCCTTGTGCATGTACGTGTCGTGGCCGCCCATGTCGTACGACTCGGCCTCCCACTCCACGGTGGTCGGCGTGGCCGAGGTGCGCGAGCCCTCGGTGGTGTACGTACGGAAGTCGTCGGCCTTGATGGTGGCCATCTCGCCGTCGTCGAGGGTGACGACCTGGCGGGTGTGGGAGACCAGCGCGGCGACGTCGGACGCGACGAACATCTCCTTCTCGCCGATGCCGAGGACGACGGGCGAGCCGTTGCGGGCGACGACGATACGGTCCGCGAAGTCGGCGTGCAGGACGGCGATGCCGTACGTGCCCTCGATCAGCTTCAGCGACTGGCGGACCTTCTCCTCCAGCGTCTCGGCCTGCGAGCGCGCGATGAGATGGGTCAGGACCTCGGTGTCGGTCTCGGAGAGGAAGACGGCACCGTCGGCCTCCAGCTTCACGCGCAGTTCGGTGGCGTTGTCGATGATGCCGTTGTGGACGACGGCGACCTTGTTCTCCGGGTCGAGGTGCGGATGCGCGTTGTGGTCGCTCGGGGCGCCGTGGGTGGCCCAGCGGGTGTGCGCGATGCCGGTGGTGCCGGCGAAGCGCTTGGGGACGCGGGACTCCAGCTCACGGACGCGGCCCTTGGCCTTGACCATCTTCAGCGCCGCGGACTTGCCGGCGGCCGCCTTGCCGGTGATGACCAGGCCCGCGGAGTCGTAGCCCCGGTACTCCAGCCGCTGCAGGCCCTCCAGCAGCAGTGGAGCGACGTCACGCCGTCCGATGTAACCGACGATTCCGCACATATCAGTCTCTGCCTCTCCGCCAATGTTCAGTGGTGTGCCCGGCCGCCGTCCGTGGACGGTTGGCCATAAGCTCCGCGGCTCACCGCGGCTCAGCCGTAGACGATCCGCCGGAGCTGTCTGAGGGACAGCTCAGGCGGCGCCACCGAGCGGTGCGGCAGCTCCGCCGCGATCCGCTCGAAGATCTCCGGGTTCGCGGCGCCGCCGGCCTGGAGCTCGCGGTGTCTGCGCCGGACGAACTCCTCGGCGGTCTCGTCGAAGTACGCCAGGACGTCCAGGATCACCCGGGCCGCCTCGCCGCGCGGGAGCGCGGTGCTGCGGACCAGATGGTCGACGAGGTCGTCGTGGGACGAGGGTGAACGGCGTTCGAGCACCCGTAGATACTGCGGGTGCTTGGCGGCTCTTTGCAAGAATCCTGCCCGAATCCGGGCAGGAGTATCCATGATCTCTGTCGTGGCGCTGTTCAGAGGCGCTTCAGTACGGCCTGCTTGGCGGTCGTGAACTCCTCCTCCGTGAGGATCCCGGCCTGGTGCAGCTCGCCCAGCTCACGCAGCCTGCGCAGCAGCGCGTCATGATCGTCGCCGCTCGCGGCCGGCTGCGGGGGCACGTCGGCGCCGTCGGCGGTCTTGGTGAGGTCGGGGACCGCGGCGGGCGCCGCGTTCGGGTGCGGCATCCGGGCGACCACGGCGGCGGCGACCAGCGCCATCAGCGGGTCCTTCCGGAAGCCGTACAGCTCCACGGAGAGCGGGTCGTACTTGGGCGCCGGGGAATTGCCCTTGCCGACCACGAAGCGCAGGAAGCCGTTCTCCATCCCGGCGCTCGGCCGCCACTCGACGCTGTCCACATCGCGGATCGCGAGGGTGGTCATCCCCCGCGAGGACTTGGACTCCTCCGTCTTCCAGTTCCACTCCAGCCGGATCTGCTCCCCGTCGAAGGTCACGGTCCCGTCCCCGGCGCCCATCGTGATCGGCAGGGAGGGGCCGGGCAGCAGATAGCGGTCGGTCGGCCCCGACTCGACCTCGTCCAGCAGCAGGGCGTTGCGCACCTCGTCGACGACGTACTCGGCGACGCCCGTGCGGTCGCTCTCCACGGTCAGCTGGTACGGGTCCGAGCCGTCGTCCAGCTTGCCCCCGGCGACCCTCGTCAGCGGGTCGGCGCCCTCGCGCAGCCGTAGCCTGAGCCGCCCCGACTTACGGCCCTGTTCGAAAGTGATGCCCGCCAACGCCCTTAGCGGCACGGCGATTTCGCCGAGCGACTTGCGCAGCAGACTCACGCGCTTGTCGCTGCCGGGCACGATGCGCACCGTGTCGCCGTCGAAGGTCCAAGTGCCGTCCCTCTGGATGATTTCCGCCATGAGGCCGATTGTTCCATCGAGGCGCCGAAGAATGGTCTACACCTTGACCACGGATGGGACACGGGGGTCCGATGGGGAGGTTCGGTCGCTCCACACCACAGTTGAACTCCGTCGAAGGGGCAAGTCTGTGAGACAGCACGGAACATCCCCCACCTTCCCCCGACTTCCGTCCCGCCGGTCCGCGTCCACCCGGCCTTCGTCCGCGCGCCGCCTCGGCCCGCTGCTCGTCGGCGTCGCCCTGTTCTCGTGCGTGGCCGCGTCAGGGGCCGTCGCGGCTCCCGAGCGCACGGGAACGGCGGCCGGATCCGCGTCCGCGTCCGCCTCCGGCTCCGGTTCCGGCTCCACGGTCAGGCCGCTCGGCGACGTCGTCCCGGCGCCCGCCTCGGTGCGGCCGGGCGGCTCGCCGTACTCCATCACCTCCTCGACCCGGATCCGGGTCGAGGAGGACTCCTACGAGGCACGGCGCGTCGGCACCTATCTGGCGGGGCTGCTGCGGCCCTCCACCGGCTACGACCTGCGGATCACCGACGACGACCGGGGCCGCGACGACCATCGGGGCCGCGACCACGATCACGGCCGTGGTGACGACGGGATCCGGCTGAAGCTGACGTCCGGCGACCGGGACCGGGCGCTCGGCGACGAGGGCTACCGTCTGGAGTCGGACCGTGACGGGGTCACCCTCACCGCCCGCAAGCCCGCCGGGCTCTTCCACGGCGTCCAGACGCTGCGCCAGCTCCTGCCGGCCTCGGTGGAGCGTGACAGCCGGCAGCGCGGTCCCTGGAAGGTCGCCGGCGGCACCATCACCGACAAGCCGCGCTACGCCTACCGCGGCGCGATGCTCGACGTCTCACGGCACTTCTTCACCGTCGACCAGGTCAAGCTCTACATCGACCAGTTGGCCCTCTACAAGATCAACACCCTGCATCTGCACCTCTCCGACGACCAGGGCTGGCGCATCGCGATCGACTCCTGGCCGCGGCTCGCCACGTACGGCGGCTCGACCCAGGTCGGCGGCGGCCCCGGCGGGTACTACACCAAGGCCCAGTACCGCGAGCTGGTGCGTTACGCCTCCTCGCGCCATCTCGAAGTCGTCCCGGAGATCGACATGCCGGGCCACACGAACGCGGCGCTCGCCTCGTACGCCGAGCTGAACTGCGACGGCGTCGCGCCGCCGCTCTACACCGGCACGTCCGTCGGCTTCAGCTCGCTGTGCGCGACGAAGGAGATCACGTACGACTTCGTGGACGACGTGGTGCGCGAGCTGGCCGCCCTGACGCCCGGCAGATATCTGCACATCGGCGGCGACGAGGCGCACTCCACCAGCCATGAGGACTATGTGGAGTTCATGCGGCGGACGCAGGCGGTCGTGGCCAAGTACGGGAAGACTGTGGTGGGTTGGCACCAGCTGACCGGCGCCGAGCAGGTGAAGGGCGCGGTCGCGCAGTACTGGGGCTACGACGCCACGGGCGCCGCCGAGCGCGCCCAGGTCGCCGAGGCGACGAAGGCCGGCACGAAGCTGATCCTGTCGCCGGCCGACCGGGTCTATCTCGACATGAAGTACGACCGGAACACCGACCTGGGCCAGTCCTGGGCCGGTCTGGTGGAGGTGGACCGCTCGTACGACTGGGACCCGGCGGCCTATCTCGCCGACGCGGGGGTCGCCCCGGGCGCGGTGCTGGGCATCGAGGCGCCGCTCTGGTCGGAGACCCTGTCGACCAGCGACAACATCGAGAGGATGGCCTTCCCGAGGCTGCCCGGTGTCGCGGAGATCGGCTGGTCCCCGCAGTCGGCGCGGGACTGGGACACGTACAAGGTACGGCTGGCGGCGCAGGGGCCGCGGATGACGGCGCTGGGGATCGACTACTACCCCTCGCCGGTGGTGCCGTGGCCCGCCGGATGACCGCGCGGTGAGCCGAGGGCACTGACGAGGAGGCGGGCGCCCGTGGGGGGCCGGGGGCGCCCGCCGGTCTCGTCACCCTCGGTGGGGTCCGCGCATGTCTGTGAACATCCCTCTCGCGCCGCGCGTCGAGAGGCTCGGATCCCTCGCTGGGGCGGGTGGCGGCGAAGGGGGCGCGGACGGGCTCCAACTGGAGGGCGGGGCTGTCCGGTTGGGGGCGTTGCGCGCGCCGGCCGGGATGGGTGGTTCGGGGCGGCCGGTTGAGTACGGATACTCACGCCGGTGCCGTCGCTCTTCGCGACCATGGGAAACACCGCCCGTAGTCCGCACCGGAGGACCTCATGCTGAGCCGTACAGCCGCCGCACTGGTGCCGTTCTTCGGCCGCCTCACGGTCACGCTGGACGCTGAGGGCGAGTTGGCGCCCGGGAGCGTCGTCGCCGCGAACCACACCTCGCTCAGCGACCCGGCGATCGTTCTCGCCGCGCTGCGTCAACTGGGCGTCGAGCCCGTCGTGATGGCGGCGGCGGGACTGTGGCGCGTACCGCTCCTCGGGCGCGCGCTCGTCCGCGACGGGCACGTCCCCGTCCGCCGCGGCGACCCGGGGGCCGCCGGCTGCCTCGACGACGCCGCGGCCGCGCTCGCGCGTGGCCGGCTCGTCCTCATCTACGGCGAGGGCGGCATCCCGGACGGCGGGGACGCCACCGAACTGCCTCCCCGCCCCTTCCGTACCGGCCTGGCCCGGCTGGCCGCCGCCACCGGCGCCCCGGTGGTCCCCCTCGGACAGAGCGGCGCCCGCCGCATCATCTCGGGCGGAGTCCTCGGGCAGCTCGCGGGTCTGGCGACCGCGCCCCTGCGCCGCCCGGACCTGCGGGTGCACATCGGCGCCCCGGTGCGGCTGACCGGCGACCCGGCGACCGCCACGGCGCAGGCGCATCGCGCGGTGACCGCCGCGTGGTGGAGCGCCGCGCACCCGCACGGCGCACCGGCGGGTCGGACGGCGCCGCCGGTCGCCGTCGGGGCAAGCGTCTGACGGGACGGAATCAGGCGACCTTCCTGGCCTTCTCGATGGCGGCGGCGAGATCTTCGAGGATCGGCGCGCACTTGTCGTACGAGTAGATGGGCTCCGTGACGCGCGGAACGACCTGGCCCGCCTCGACCGCGGGCAGCCGCCCCCAAGTCGGCCTCGACGCCAGGGCGTTGGGCTGGAGTGCGGAGGAACGGTTGTCCATCATGATGATGTCGGCCGGGTACTTGTCGACGTTCTCCCAGCTCAGCTCCTCGAAGAAGCCCTGCGCGTTGACCTTCGGCTCCACGAACTTCACGCCGAGCTCCTGGAAGTAGAGGGTGTCTGCGGACATCTTGGCGAGGGAGACGTAGAACAGGTCCTGACTGGCCGAGCCGACCAGCACCCTGATCTCCGGCCTGGACTTCGCGGCCGCCCGCAGCCGGCCCGCCGCCTTCTCGAACCTGGCCTTCGCGTCCGTGACCTTCTTGGCCCCCAGATCCGCGCCCAGGGACTCGGCGAGGTCCGCGTGACGCCGGATCGCCTTGGGCACGGTGGTCTCCGCGGCCAGGAGCGCCACGCTCGGGGCCAGCTTGAGGATCTTGTCCTTGGACTGCTCGGGGACGTACCAGAGTTCGCCTTCGACCCACTGGGCGGTGACGAGGAGTTCCGGGGCGAGCGCCGCGTACTTCTCGACGTTGAACTCGCCCCAGACGTTGCCGAGTATCTCGACCTTGGTGACATCGAGGTCGCCCGCCTGGATGTCCGGCTTGCCGTCCTTGGTGGTGGTCGGTCCGAAGACGCCCTTGACTTCGATCCCGTAGTCGTGGAGCGCGGCGGCGGTGCCGGTGAAGGCGACGATGTTCTTCGGGACGCTGTCGGCCTCGGCCGTCTCGCCGCGGTCGTCCTTGAAGGACCAGGGGCCCGCCTTCACGTCGCCGGCCGCGTCCCTTTCCCCCTTGTCGTCGTCGCTGTTCCCGCAGGCGGCGAGCGCGACTCCGAGGCCGACGGCGCCACCGGCGGCGAGGACGCCGCGGCGGCTGAGGGGCGAATGGAGGGCGTTGGGCATGTCGATGTCCGCTTTCGTACGCGCCGGAGACCGGCCGGTGGGCAGTTCGGATAGGTTAGCCTAACCTTTCTTACCCTCGCGTACGGGGGCGGGTGTCCGAGCCGTGCGGGAGAGTTGGGGGAGCAGCCACTCCCTCGTCCCGCAGGAGTCAGCGATGTCCGTCCGCCGCGTTGTGCCCAACCTCCATGTGCGGCCCGAGGAGCAGGAGCGGAGCCGGGAGTTCTACGGCCTGCTGGGCTTCGAGGAGGTCATGAACCAGGGCTGGATCCTCACCCTCGCCTCTCCGTCCACACCGAGCGCGCAGGTCAGCTTCCTGACCGAGGACGTGACCGGGCCCGTCGTCGCCGACATGAGCATCGAGGTGGACGACGTGGACGCGGCGTACGCGGCTGTGCGCGCGAGCGGCGCGGAGATCGTGCACACGCTGAGGGACGAGGAGTGGGGCGTACGCCGCTTCTTCGCGCGCGACCCGAGCGGCCGGGTCGTCAATGTGCTGAGCCACCGCGGGACGGCGTGACGGCGGCGGACCGGGTCAGGCGTCCGACACCACGGCCATCCGCACCCCGCGTCGGCTCAGCTCCTCCAGGGTTTCGGCCACCGTCGTCCCATGGCGAAGACCTCCGGTGTGGTGGGAGCTGTCTGGGAACTCACCGCACGGAGGTCTTCGTGTCTCACCGTAATGCCCGGTTGACCCGCACCAGCCGCCGCGGGCCCCGCCCTGCGGGCGGACGGCGCTACTTCGCGGACATGCCCTAGAGGCCCAACTCCCGGGCGATCAGCATCCGTTGGACCTCGCTCGTGCCCTCGCCGATCTCCAGGATCTTGGAGTCGCGCCACATCCGGGCCACCGGGTACTCGTTCATGAAGCCGTAGCCGCCGTGGATCTGGGTGGCCTCGCGGGCGTTGTCCACCGCCACCGTCGAGGAGTAGAGCTTCGCCAGCGCCGCCTCCTTCTTGAAGGGCTCGCCGTGGACCAGACGGGAGGCGGCGTCGCGCCAGCCGAGGCGGGCCATGTGCGCGCGCATCTCCATGTCGGCGATCTTGAACTGGATCGCCTGGTTCGCGCCGATCGGCCGGCCGAAGGCGTGGCGCTCCTTCGCGTACTTCACCGACTCGTCCACACAGCCCTGCGCCAGACCCGTCGCCAGCGCGGAGATCGCGATGCGGCCCTCGTCCAGGATGCGGAGGAACTGCGCGTAACCGCGGCCCTCCGCACCGACCAGATTCGCCAGCGGCACCCGGACGTCGGAGAAGGACAGCTCGCGGGTGTCCGACGCGTTCCAGCCGACCTTCGAGTACGGGGCCGCGACCGTGAAGCCCGGGGTGCCGGACGGGACGATGATCGAGGAGATCTCCGGGCGGCCGTCCTCCTTGCGGCCGGTGACCGCCGTGACCGTGACCAGGCCGGTGATGTCCGTGCCCGAGTTGGTGATGAAACACTTCGAGCCGTTGATGACCCACTCGTCGCCGTCCCGTACGGCCGTGGTGCGTGTGCCGCCCGCGTCCGAGCCGGCCTCGGGCTCGGTCAGCCCGAAGGCGCCGAGGATCTCGCCGGAGCACAGGCGCGGCAGCCACTCGCGCTTCTGCTCCTCCGTACCGAACAGATGCAGCGGCATCGCGCCGAGCGAGACGCCCGCTTCGAGGGTGATGGCCACGGACGAGTCGACGCGGGCCAACTCCTCCAGGGCGATGCCGAGCGCCATGTAGTCGCCGCCCATGCCGCCGTACTCCTCCGGGAAGGGCAGGCCGAACAGGCCCATCCGGCCCATCTCGCGCACGATCTCGTAGGGGAACTCGTGCCGCTCGTAGAAGTCGCCGATCTTGGGTGCGACGACGTCCTGCGCGAACGCCTCGACGGTACGCCGCAGTTCCTCGTGCTCGTCGGAGAGCCGGTGGTCCAGGGACATGGCTAGGACTCCTTGTGGGAGAGGGCGCGCACGGTGCGCGAGGGGCTGGGTCGTCCCAACTGTTCGGCCATCCACACGCTGGTCGCGGTGAGGAGACCGAGATCGACCCCGGTGGAGATACCGAGGCCCTGCAACATCCACAGGAGGTCTTCGGTGGCGAGATTCCCCGTGGCGCTCTTCGCGAACGGGCAGCCGCCGAGGCCGCCCGCCGACGCGTCGACGGTGGTCACTCCGTGCTGGAGTGCGGCGAAGGTGTTGGCGAGTGCCTGGCCGTACGTGTCGTGGAAGTGCACCCCGATCGTGGAGATCCGCACGCCCTCCTCGATGAGCGTGGCGAGCAGGCTCTGCACATGGCCGGGGGTGGCCACGCCGATCGTGTCGCCGAGGCTCACCTCGTCGCAGCCCATGTCGACCAGGGCCTTGACGATCCCGACGACCTGGTCGACGGGGACGGGCCCCTCCCACGGGTCGCCGAAGCACATCGACAGATAGCCCCGGACATGGAGCCGCTCGGCGCGGGCGCGGGCGACGACCGGCTCGAACATGGCGAGCGACTCGTCCAGGGACCGGTTCAGATTGGCCTTGGCGAAGGACTCGGTCGCGCTGGCGAAGACCGCCACCCGACGGACGCCGAGGGCCAGTGCCCGGTCGAGTCCGCGCCCGTTCGGTACGAGGACGGGCAGCCGTACGTTCTCCAGGTCACTCACCATCGGGAACAGCTGCTCGGCGTCGGCCAGTTGGGGCACCCACCTGGGGTGGACGAAGCTCGTCGCCTCGATGGTGCTGAGCCCGGCGGCGGCGAGGCGGTGGATGAACTCGGCCTTGATCTCGGTCGGGACGATCGTCGACTCGTTCTGGAGGCCGTCGCGCGCGCCGACCTCGTGGATACGGATCCGGGTCGGCAGACCCTCGTCCACGACCGTCATCGGGAGTGTCATTTCTCCTCCTCGGCCGCCGCGGGGGTCGCCGCGGGCGCGGCGGTGTCGGCGACCGCGGCCGGCGCGACCACGGCCAGCACCTGGTCCATGGCGACGGTGGAGCCCGCCGTGACGTCGAGCTCCGTGACGGTGCCCTCGTGCGGGGCCGAGATGACGTGCTCCATCTTCATCGCCTCGACCACCAACAGGCCCTGGCCCGCGACCACTTCGTCACCGACCGCCACCTTGACCACCGTGACCGTGCCGGGCATGGGGGCGGTGAGCGCGTCGAGCCCTCCCGCCCCGGCGGCGCCGAGCAGCGCCGCCTCGACCGGGTCGTGGTCCTGCACGTGCCAGCTGTCGCCGTCCCTGCCGAGCCAGTCGTCCGCCCGGTGGAACGTGTGGGTCATCCCGTCCACCGTGACGGTGACGCGGCCGGGCTCCACGTGCGACGGTCCCGTGCCGAGCAGCCGGTGTACGACGGGTTCATGTCCCGCGACGCGCAGATGGTGGGTGACCGGGACGCTCATGCCGCCCATCCGCCACCCGTTCGGTACGGAGAAGGGGTCGGTCCAGCCGGGGCCCGGGGCGCTCGCGGGCGCGGGGGCCAGCTCCGACTCCCGTACCGCCGCCGCCGCTTCGTACACCTCCAGCGGCACCCCCACCGGCACCAGCGACTCCGCGTCCCGCTCCACCAGGCCGGTGTCCAGCTCGCCTGCCACCACGGCGGGGTGGGCCAGCAGCCTCCGCAGGAAGCCGGCGTTCGTCGGGACGCCCAGGGTCACCGTCTCCGCCAGCGCCGCCCGCAGCCTGCGCAGCGCCGTCGCGCGGTCCGGGGCGTGCACGATCACCTTCGACAGCATCGGGTCGTACAGGCTCCCGACCTCCGTGCCCTCGCTCAGGCCCGAGTCGGTACGCACGCCGTCGCCCCCCGGCTCGCGCAGCGACAGCACCCGGCCGCCCGAGGGAAGGAAGCCGCGCGCGGGGTCCTCCGCGCAGATCCGGGCCTCGATCGCGTGCCCGGTGAGGGTGATGTCCTCCTGGGTGAACGGGAGCCGTTCACCAGCGGCGACGCGCAGCTGCCACTCCACCAGATCCAGGCCGGTGACCAGCTCGGTGACTGGGTGTTCCACCTGGAGGCGGGTGTTCATCTCCATGAAGAAGTACGAGCCCGGGTCCTCGCCCGGGACGATGAACTCGACCGTCCCCGCGCCCCGGTAGCCGCAGGAGCGCGCCGCTTGCACCGCGGCCTCGCCCATCGCCGCCCGCGTCTTCTCGTCCAGAAGGACGGACGGCGCCTCCTCGATGATCTTCTGGTGGCGGCGCTGCAACGAGCACTCGCGCTCGCCGAGATGGATCACATTGCCGTACCCGTCGGCCAGCACCTGGATCTCGATGTGGCGCGGCCGGTCGATCCACCGCTCGACCAGAAGCGTGTCGTCACCGAAGGACGCGCGGGCCTCGCGCCGGGCCGCGGCGATCTCGTCGCGCAGGGCCGACTCCAGCCGCGTGAGCCGCATCCCCTTGCCGCCGCCGCCCGCCGACGGCTTGAGCAGCACGGGCATCCCGATCTCCCTGGCCGCTTCGGCCAGTTGGTCGTCGGTCAGACCGCTGCCCGACGAGCCGGGCACCACCGGCACACCGGCCGCCGCCACGGTCTCCTTGGCGCGGATCTTGTCGCCCATCAGGGAGATGGCGGAGGCCGTCGGCCCGATGAAGACGAGACCGGCGTCCGCGCACGCCTGCGCGAAGGCCGCGTTCTCCGCGAGGAAGCCGTAGCCCGGGTGGATGGCCTGGGCGCCCGTGCGGGCGGACGCCTCCAGCAGGTGCTCGCTCACGAGATAGCTCTGGGATGCGGGCGCCGGGCCGATCCGGACCGCGGTGTCCGCCTCACGTACATGCCGGGCGTCCGCGTCGGCGTCGCTGAAGACCGCGACGGAACGGATGCCGAGCGCGCGCAGCGTACGGATGACACGGACCGCGATCTCGCCGCGGTTCGCGACCAGGACCGTGTCGAACATGCCGGTCGGAGCGGCCGTTCGAACGGTGGTGGCGCGCGGGGTGGTCGTGTGCGCGGTGGTGGTGTGCAGGGAGGTCATGTGTCACTCACATCCGGAAGACGCCGAAGCCGGGAGCGTTGCTGTCCTTCTGGGGAAGCGGGGCGTTCGCGCAGGCCGTCAGCGCCAGACCCACCACCTGACGGGTCTCCAGCGGGTCGATCACCCCGTCGTCCCAGAGCCGCGCCGTCGCGTAGTAGGCGTTGCCCTGTGTCTCGTACTGCGCGCGGACCGGGTCCTTGAACGCCTCTTCCTCCCCGGCCGGCCACTCCTCGCCGCGCCCCTCGATCTGGTCGCGCTTGACCGTCGCGAGCACGGAGGCCGCCTGCTCGCCGCCCATCACCGAGATCTTGGCGTTGGGCCACATCCACAGGAAGCGGGGCGAGTAGGCCCGGCCGCACATCGAGTAGTTCCCCGCGCCGTACGAGCCGCCGACCACGACGGTGAGCTTCGGCACGCGCGCGCACGCCACGGCCGTCACCATCTTCGCGCCGTGCTTGGCGATGCCGCCCGCCTCGTACGCCTTGCCGACCATGAATCCCGAGATGTTCTGGAGGAAGAGCAGCGGGATGCCGCGCTGGTCGCACAGCTCGATGAAGTGCGCGCCCTTCTGGGCCGATTCGGAGAACAGGATGCCGTTGTTGGCGACGATCCCCACGGGGTGGCCGTGGATCCGGGCGAAGCCGGTGACCAGGGTCGTACCGAACTCGGACTTGAACTCCGCGAACCGCGAGCCGTCCACCAGACGCGCGATGACCTCACGGACGTCGTACGGCGTGCGCGAGTCGACCGGTACCGCCCCGTACAGCCCCATGGGGTCGACCTTCGGCTCCTCCACCGGCTCGACCTGCCAGGGCAACGGGCCACGCTCGGGGAGCGTCGAGACGATCGTGCGCACGATCCGCAGCGCGTGCGCGTCGTCCTCGGCGAGATGGTCGGTGACCCCCGACGTACGGGAGTGGACCTCGCCGCCGCCCAGCTCCTCCGCGGTGACGACCTCGCCCGTCGCCGCCTTCACCAGGGGCGGGCCCCCCAGGAAGATCGTGCCCTGGTCACGGACGATCACGGCCTCGTCGCTCATCGCGGGCACATAGGCGCCGCCCGCCGTGCAGGAGCCGAGGACGGCCGCGATCTGCGGGATTCCGGCGCCGGACATCCGCGCCTGGTTGTAGAAGATCCGGCCGAAGTGGTCACGGTCGGGGAAGACCTCGTCCTGCATCGGCAGGAAGGCGCCGCCCGAGTCCACGAGATAGACGCACGGCAGTCTGTTCTCCAGCGCGACCTCCTGGGCGCGCAGATGCTTCTTCACCGTCATCGGGTAATACGTCCCGCCCTTGACCGTGGCGTCATTGGCGACCACGACCACCTCACGGCCGCTGACCCGGCCGATGCCGGCGATCACCCCGGCCGCGGGCGCCTGGCCGCCGTACATGCCCTCCGCCGCGAGCGGGGCCAGCTCCAGGAAGGGCGAGCCGGGGTCCAGCAGGGTATCCACCCGGTCCCGGGGCAGCAGCTTCCCGCGCGCCACATGCCGGGCGCGGGACTTCTCGCCGCCGCCCAGCCGGGCGGCGGCGAGCCGGTCGCGCAGGGCGCCGGAGAGCTCCTGATGCGCCGCCTCGTTGACGCGCCAGGCCTCGGCCGCCGGATCCGCGGCGCTCGCCAGCACGGGTGCCTGCTGCATCGGTCGAGCTCCCTCGCACGGTTAATAAGCGTTAACGTTTACCTCTCAGGTTAACGACCGCTAACCGTCCTGTCTAGAATGGATTTCCATGAGCACCAGGACCGCGGCCCCGACCCGCCGCGAGCAGATCCTCAACGAGGCGGCCAGACTCTTCGCGGAGCGCGGCTTCCACGGCGTGGGCGTCGACGAGATAGGGGCGGCCGTCGGTATCAGCGGGCCGGGCCTGTACCGCCATTTCGCGGGCAAGGACGCCATGCTCGCCGAACTGCTCGTCGGCATCAGCGGCCGGCTGCTGGACGGCGGCAGGAAGCGGGTGGCGGCGACGACCGGTGATCCGGCGGCCGTGCTCGCCTCGCTGATCGACGGCCATATCGACTTCGCGCTGGACGACCGCCCGCTGATCACGCTGCACGACCGCGAACTGGACCGCCTGCGGGACAGTGACCGCAAGCTCGTGCGGCAGCTTCAGCGGCAGTATGTGGAGCTGTGGGTCGGCGTCGTCCGCGAGATTCACCAGGATCTCCCCGAGCCGGTCGCGCGCGGCGCCGTGCACGCCGTCTTCGGCCTGCTGAACTCGACGCCGCATCTGAGCCCCACCGGGCGCGGCACACCCCGCCGCGCGGTGGCGGAAACGCTCCTGCGCCGCCTGGCGCACGGAGCGTTCGCCGCCCTCGGCGACTCCCGGGACGTCACACCCTGAGCCCGGCCAACTCCCTGGCCAGTGTCTCCACCGGCTGGAACGTCGCACCGAACAGCGCCACGTGCTTCCAGCGCGGCGTGCCGTCCGGCGCGATCAGGAAGACCGAGCGGCGCAGCCCGATCCCGGGGGCGGCGATCCCGAACGCCCGCGCCACCGCCCGCTCGGTGTCGGCGAGCAGCGGGATCCGCAGGCCGTGCTTGCGCGCGAACGCCTCGTGGCTGTCGACGTCCTGCGGACTGATGCCCCACACCTCGGCGCCCAGCCCGGTGAACGTCTCCAGTCCGCTGGAGTACGAGCACAGTTGCTTGGTGCAGACGCTGGTGTCGTCACCGGGGTAGAAGGCAAGGACCAGCGGGTGGCCCCGCCGCTCGTCGAGGCGGTACTCCCTCCGTACGAAGGCGTTGTCCCCGCCGAGCACCCCGCCGGGCAGGGTGAAGTTCTCCACCGGACGGCCTGGACCTGGTGTCGCTGCCACAAGAGGCTCCCTCGTCGGTTCTGATGTCGCTGGTCTTCCTGCTGTTCTCGTCGCCGTCCGCCGGGGGACGAAGCCCCCGATCACGCCCGTTACGTCCACTCACCGGGACGAGCGGCACCGCGCGTACATCTGACGGCACAATGGGCTCATGCCGATACCCAGCCGCGAAGCTCTCGTCGACCACCTCGTCCGTACGCGTATCGCCGGAGACGTGGCCACTCCCAGGGACAACAACCTCTCCCACTACCGCAAGCTCGCCAACGGCGACCGCCACTTCTGGTTGGGCCTTGAGCTCGGCGACCGCTGGACCGACGAGCAGGACGTGCTCGCCGTGATGGCCGAGCGGTGCGGCGTCAACGACGATCCGGAGCACCGGCACGGCCAGGACACCATCGACCCCGAGTTGACGGTCGACGCCCTGGAGCGGATGGCGGCGCGGCTGCGCAAGGCGGCGGCGGGCCGCGAGAGCGTGCTGTTCGCCACCGGCCACCCCGGCGGTCTGCTGGACGTGCACCGGCAGACGGCGGACGCGCTGCGGCTGGCGGGCTGCGAGATCATCCGGATCCCCGGCGGGCTCACGGCCGACGAGGGCATGGTCTTCCAGTTCGCCGGTGTCGCGATGCTGGAGCGCGGGGCCACCCTCTGGCACACCCACTCGCCCGAGCCGATGCGCGCCATCCTGGACGGCCTGGAGCGCGACGGCAGACCGCAGCCGGACCTGGTGCTCGCCGACCACGGCTGGGCGGGCTGTGCGGGGCAGCGCGGTCTCGACTCGATCGGGTACGCGGACTGCAACGACCCGGCGCTGTTCATCGGCGAGGCCGAGGGCACCCTCCAGGTGACGGTCCCGCTGGACGACCACGTGACGGACCCCCGCTTCTACGACCCGATGACGGAGTACCTCCTTCACGAGGCCGGTCTCACCAACACCGTCTGAGCACGAACGAGCGGCACCACGGCACCACAGCAGCCCGGCGCTGAGGACAGGACAGCGGCCGGGCTCAGTCGCGCCCCGCCCCGGAGCCCCCGCCAGCGGTCCCGGACTCCCTGGGCACGCGCATGACGCCCTCCTGGATCACCGAGATCGCCAGCCGCCCGTCCTGTGTGTAGATCCGGGCCTGGCCGAGCCCCCGGCCGCCGGACGCGGACGGCGACGTCTGGTCGTACAGCAGCCATTCGTCCGCCCGGAGGGGCCGGTGGAACCACATCGCGTGGTCCAGGCTCGCCCCCACGATGTCGCCCGTCGCCCAACCGCCCCTGCCGTGCGCGAGGAGCACCGAGTCGAGCAGCGTCATGTCGGAGACGTACGTCGCCAGACAGACGTGCAGCAGCGGGTCGTCGGCGAGCTTGCCGACCGTGCGGAACCACACCTGCGAGCGCGCCTCGCGCGGCTGCCCGGCCGTGGCGTACGGCGGGGCGTCCACGTACCGCAGATCCACCGCGGCGCGCGCCTCCAACAGAAGGCCGGCCACGGACGGGTCGACGAACCGGTCCGCGTAGCGCGGCAGCGTCTCGGCCGCCGTGGGAAGCGACTCGGGATCAGGGGCCGCCGGCATCGGCGCCTGGTGCTCCAGGCCCTCCTCGTACGCCTGGAACGACGCCGAGAGATGGAAGATCGGCTGGCCGTGCTGGACGGCCACGACCCGGCGCGTGGTGAAGGAGCGTCCGTCGCGGATGCGGTCGACCGTGTAGACGATCGGGGCGCCCGGATCGCCCGCCCGCAGGAAGTACGAGTGCAGGGAGTGGGCGGACCGGTCGGCTGGGACGGTACGGCCGGCGGCCACCAGGGCCTGCGCGGCGACCTGGCCGCCGTAGACGCGCGGGATCGCCGCCGAGCGGCTGAGGCCGCGGAAGATGTCCTCCTCGATCCGCTCCAGGTCGAGCAGTTCGAGGAGGGACTCCAGTGCGTTCATGTGCTGATTGTGTCCCTGGTCCTGGCGCGAGGTCCTACGGCCTCACAGGCCCATGGACTTGGCGATGATCATCTTCATGACCTCGCTGGTGCCGCCGTAGATGCGGTTGACGCGGTTGTCCGCGTAGAGGCGGGCGATGGGGTACTCGTTCATGTAGCCGTAGCCGCCGTGCAGCTGAAGGCACTTGTCGATCACGCGGTGCGCGACCTCCGTACAGAAGAGCTTCGCCGACGCGGCCTCGGCGGCGGACAGTTCGCCCTTGTCGTGGGCGTCGAGGGCGCGGTCGCAGACGGCCTCGGCGGCGTCGACCTCGGCCTTGCAGGCGGCCAGTTCGAACTTGGTGTTCTGGAAGGAGGCGACGGTCTTGCCGAAGACGGTGCGGTCCTGCACGTAACTCTGCGCGAACCGGATCGCGGCCGACGCCTGCGCGTACGCGCCGACGGCGATGCCCAGGCGCTCCTGCGGCAGATTCTGGC
This sequence comes from Streptomyces sp. NPDC051217, assembly GCF_044455465.1. Taxonomy (NCBI): domain Bacteria; kingdom Bacillati; phylum Actinomycetota; class Actinomycetes; order Kitasatosporales; family Streptomycetaceae; genus Streptomyces; species Streptomyces sp. NPDC051217. Next base: position 574,394 of record NZ_JBITEV010000003.1, on the reverse strand, counting down.
CGAGGTAGGAGAAGCCCTTGTTCTCCTCGCCGAGCAGGTCCTCGACGGGCACCTTGACGTCGCTGAAGGACAGTTCGGCGGTGTCCGAGGACTTCAGCCCCAGCTTGTCGAGCTTGCGGCCGACCGCGTACCCCTCGGACTTGGTGTCGACGACGAAGAGCGAGATGCCGTGCCTGCGGTCCTCCGGGCTCGGCGGTGCGGTGCGGGCGCAGACGATGACGCGGTCGGCGTGCACGCCGCCGGTGATGAACGTCTTGGCGCCGTTGAGCACGTAGTGCGAGCCGTCGGCGGAGAGTTTGGCCGTGGTCTTCATGCCCGCGAGGTCGGACCCGGTGCCGGGCTCGGTCATGGCGATGGCGTACATGGTCTCGCCGGTCACGAAGCCGGGCAGCCACCGCTTCTTCTGCTCGTCGGTGGCGTACGCCTTCACATACGGCAGACAGAGCGCGACATGCACGCTGGACCCTCCGAAGGAGACTCCCGCGCGGGCGCACTCCTCGGAGACGACGGCCTGGAACTTGAACGACTCCTCGCCCGCGCCGCCGTACTCCTCCGGCACCTCGATACCGAAGATGCCCAGCTCGCCGAGCTTGTAGTAGAACTCGCGGGGGACCAGCCCCTCGGCGTACCACTCGTCGTAGACGGGGACGACCTCGGCCTCGATGAAGGCGCGGAGGGTCTCCCGGAACGCCTCGTGGTCCTCGTTGTACACGCTACGGCGCACGTGAAGCCTCCTGTATCGACCTGTCGCCCCGCTTGTCGAGCGCACGCTCCAAGGGCACTGGCTAAGCGCTTGCTCAGTCAAAGTTACCCGGCGGTTCGCACGGGTGTCCAGAGAGATGGGATGTCGGCGGCATCACAAGGTGCCGTCGATACAGAAATGATCAACCATTTGGCCACGAGGCACGCCAGCGCGCGTTCAGGCGATTAGTCTGACCGCGAAAGCGTGCGGGAGGAGGACTGTGTGCTGCTGAGATTCCGCGTGGCCAACTGGCGGTCCCTGCGTGATGAGCAGGAGCTCTCCTTCGTCGTGCCGCCGGACGAGCCGACGGCTGCCGCCCGTGAGGTGGAGCTGGTGGACGGACCTGTCTCCGTCTTCCCGCTGGTGGGAATCTTCGGTGCCAACGCCTCCGGCAAGTCGAATGTCCTCGACTCCCTCGCCGCGATGCGCGGGGCGGTCCTTAACTCGTACGCGCAGTGGGCCTCGTACGAGGGCACTGAGCGAGAGGTCTTCGCACTCGACGCGAAGAGTGCGGCCGAACCGACTTTTTACGAGGTCGATGTGGCTATCGATGGTGTGCGTTGGACGTACGGATTTGAGCTGGGCGAGAGCCGTGTCGAGTCCGAATGGGTGCACAGCTATCCGCTGGGCCATCAACAGGAGTGGATGGACCGGGACACATCTCGCAAGGACGTCTATCGATGGCCCAGCAGCCGGGTCAAGGACCGTGCCCAACTCGTCCGCAGGACGCGGCCCAACGCCCTCCTGCTGTCGACAGCGGGAACGGACAATCATCCGCAGTTGTCCCCGCTCTTCCACTGGTTCCGGCGGCTGTGGCACATCGGGCCGGAGACGGAGCGGCTGCAGCGCGAGGCCTTCACCACCTCGAAGCTCGCCGGTGATCAAGGACACCGCATCAAGGAACTCCTGCGGGTCGCCGATCTCGGCATCACGGACGCCGTGCTCGACCCATCGGGGAAGGGCGCCGGCGCCGTCCGTCTGCTGCACCGTTCGGCTGCGGGAGATGTGGCGCTCGACTGGCAGCGGGAATCCTTCGGCACCCGCTCCTGGTTCGCGCTCCTCGGACCGCTGCTGCTGGCTCTGGACGACGGCGCGGTCCTGCTCCTCGACGAACTCGACGCCAGCTTGCACCCGCGATTCGCTGCTGAGGTCGTCCGTCTCTTCAGAGACCCGCTCTCCAACCCGAAGGGAGCGCAGCTGATTTTCACTTCTCACGACGCGACAGTGCTCAGCTCCCCGAGCGGGGAGCGCCTGCTCGACCCGGGACAGGTCTGGTTCACGGAGAAGGACAAGGATGGCGCGACCGAGCTGTACCCGTTGAGCGCGATGTCGCCGGGGGCGGGCGAAGACCTGACCAAGTCGTACCTGGAGGGTGCGTTCGGCGGTGTGCCGTCGCTGCTGGAGGGGCAGATCGTCCGGCGGCTGGGGGCAGGCTGGGAAGAGGCCGAGACCGCCGAGGGGGCGGAACACGTCTGATGGCGAAGAACACCAAGGGGAACGCCTCGTTCGCGTCGAAGAGTTACGGGCGCGGACGCCGGAGGGTCGTCCATGTCTACACTGAAGGCAAGGTCACCGAGCCCGAGTACATCAGGGCCGTCCGTCAGCTCGGCACTTTGGCGGACCCCAAGCTGACCGTTGACGTACATATCGCGAACTCCTCGGACGAGGGATCCCAGCGCAAGCCGCTGATCCTCGTTGAGAAGGCGGTCATCACGCTCCGGGAGAAGCACCGGGAGGCCAAACGCGCCGGTGTACCCAAGGCCATGTGGCCCCAAGTGTGGTGCCTGTTCGACAGGGACCAGCATCAGGGAGTGGAGACCGCACTGTCCCGCGCGCGGAAGGCCGGCGTGATGGTGGCCTACTCCCACCCATGCTTCGAGATCTGGCGGGTGCTGCACCTGAAGGCGGTTTCAGGCAGTTTCGCCGGCGTGTGCGGTATGGCGGAACAGCGACTGCCGAGCGACTGGCACCAGGTGCCCGGCGGTATCAAGTCCGTTGTACCGAGCCAGATCGAGGGGCGGTTCGAGAAGGCACGACAGCGGGCTCGGGAGATGAACGCCTCGCACCCCGACCATGTCGTGATCGCCCAACGAGACCCGTACACCAACGTCCACGAGTTCATCGAGGACGGACTAGGCATCTCCTCCTACTGAGGTTCGGTACGGCCTTCCTCTGTGTGAGCTCGCCGATTTCCGCGTGGCGCGCGGGCGCCATAGGGTTCCCTGGGTCATCTCAGGTCTTAGGGAGTCGTACGTGGCCAAGCTCACGCTCGCGCAACTGGAGCGGCACCTCTTCGCCGCCGCGGACATCCTCCGGGGCACGATGGACGCCTCGGAGTACAAGGACTACATCTTCGGTCTGCTGTTCCTGAAGCGGGCGAACGACGAGTTCGAAGCCGCGCGGGAACGGGTCCGGGAACATGCGAAGAAGAAACTGGGCCTTCCCGAGGAACAGCTGGACGGCTACCTGGACCTGGAGTCGGCGTACAGCGACCATGATGTGTTGTTCGTCCCGTCAGACGCTCGCTGGGCGCGGATCGCGTCGGCCACGCACAACATCAATGAGGATCGTCTCCGTCCGGCATTGCAGGCGTTGGAAGGTCAGAACCCCAAGCTCAAGGGACTCTTCGACCACCTCGACTTCAACCGCATCGGCGGTTCCGGCACCGCGGGGGGCGCCGCCAAGCTCGCTGATCAGCGGTTGAAGCTCCTCATCGCGCACTTCGGACGCATCCGGCTGCGTACGGACGACTTCGAGTTCCCGGATCTGATCGGCGCCGCGTACGAATACCTCATCAAGGAGTTCGCGGACTCGGCCGGCCGCAAGGGAGGTGAGTTCTACACCCCGCGAGCGGTGGTTCGGATGATGGTCGAGCTGCTTCGCCCGGAGCAGGGCATGCGCATCTACGACCCGTGCGTGGGCTCGGGCGGCATGCTGATCCACGCCAAGGAGTACGTGGAGGAGCACGGCGGCGACAGTACGAACATGTTCTTCGCCGGCCAGGACGCCAACAGCGGTTCCTGGATCATGTCCACGATGAACATGGTGCTGCATGGGGTGAGCACCCGCTTCGACCTGACCACCGGCGACACCCTGGCCGAGCCGTCCCATGTGCCGAGGACGGACGATGACCGCTTCCACGGCGTACTGAGCAATCCGCCGTTCTCGATGGACTACTCGCTCACGGACCTCAAGCACGCTGGGGAACGTACGAAGTACGGGGCGACGAGTGAGCGCGGCAAGGCCGACCTGATGTTCCTCCAGCACATGCTGTGGGAGACCAAGCGGGAGGCCAAGCCTGGGGAGCGTACAGGGATGACCATCACGGTCATGCCACACGGTGTGCTGTTCCGCGGGGGAGGCGAGCAGGACATCCGCACGGAGCTGCTGGAAGAGGACGCGATCGAAGCGGTCATCGGTCTCGCCCCGAACCTCTTCTACGGGACGGGTATTCCGGCGTGCATTCTGGTGCTGCGCCCGCCGGGGACGAAAGATCCGGCGCGCGAGGACAAGGTGCTCTTCATCAACGCGGATCGTGAGTTCCGCAAGGAGTCGGCACAGAATGTGCTGCTGCCCGAGCACGCGGAAAAGATCATTTCCGCCTTTCACGAGTATGCCGAGGTGCCGGGCTTCTCGCGTGTGGTGAGCCGCGAGGTACTGCGCGACAACGGAGACAACCTCAACATCCGCCGGTACGTGGACAACACGCCCCCACCGGAGCCGCAGGATGTGCGGGCGCATCTGGTGGGTGGGGTGCCGCGTGCGGAGATCGAGGCGAAGAAGGAACTGTTCGACGCGTACGGGATCGGACTGACGGATCTTTTCGCGGAACGGGACCCGGTGGACGCGGAGTACGTCGACTTCCTACCGGAGGGACAGCGCCCGGACGCGGCACGGTTGGCGGAGCTGGCCCGCCCGCGAGAGGACGCCCTGCGTGCGGCGTTCGACGAGTGGTGGGCGGCGGAAGCACGGCAGTTGGAGGCGGTGGCCGCCACGCCGGAGTACCTGGCGGCCTCGACCCCGTCGGAGCGCAAGAAGGCGCTGATGGCGGTGCGGGGCTCTCTGATGGAGTCGTTCGTGGCGCGGCTGGGCGTGGTGGGGCTGCTGGACCGGTATGCGCTCGCCGGGGCGGTGGCCGGCTGGTGGTACGAGGCGAAGTACGACCTGCTCGCGCTGTCGGAGAACGGTTTCGCCGGCGTGCTGGACGGCTGGGTGGAGAACGTCGACACGATGCTCGCGCCTGAACAGGACCCGAAGACAAAGAAGTTGCGCAAGCGTACGACCGCTGAGCGCCGTCAAGCGTACGACCACAAGGTGGTCGCGGCGATCGCTCCGGACTTCCTGGGCGAACTGACGGAGGCGGACGCGCGAAAGGCGGAGCTGGACGCGCGGTGGAAGGAGCTGAACGCGGAGCCGGAGGCGGAGGCAGGGGAGGACGGCGAGCCGGGTGAGGATGCTCCGCCGCGCGAGGAAGTCGCTTTGAGTGTCGAGCAGTTGTCGGAGCTTGCGCGGGTGAAGAAGGAGCGGACGAAGGTTGGGGCGTTGATCAAGCGCCTTGAGGCAGATTTCTGGTTCGAGCAGAAGCCGGGTGGGCAGTCCGAACTGGGGGAGGAGTTGCCTAGACTTTTTCGGGCGCGGGGGGCGTTGGACGCGGAGGGGGAGCGGCGGGTGGTGATGGAGTTGTTGCGGGGCGATCTTGCTGGCAATCTGGATGGCCATGTGCTGCGCAAATGCCGCGAGCTTGCGGATTCGTATGGTGGCTGGCAAGGCAAGTACGCGGTGTCGCTGGAAGACATCCGGGCAGAGCGAGAAAGGGCGTCGGCCGCGCTGGACGAGTTCTTGAGGGAGCTGGGTTATGCAGGCTGATGGTGATGTGCGCTGGGTTCCTGTGCGTGAAGTTGGAGACGTGCGTATGGGTAAACAGCTTTCGCCTGCTGGTCGGGAGGCGGCTGTCCAGTTCCCTTATCTGCGGGTCGCCAACGTATTTGAAGGGCGTATTGATCTATCTGACGTAAAGACCATGGGGTTCTCCTCATCTGAGCGTAAGCTGTATCAGCTTCTTCCGGGGGATGTTCTTCTGAATGAAGGGCAGGAGAACCTTCGGGTGGTGGGTAGAAGCGCTCTATATTCTGAAGCTCCTGGCGCCTATTGCTTTCAGAACACGTTGATTAGGTTCCGGCCCGGCCCTCATGTGCTCCCCGAGTATGCGCAGCAAATTTTCGTGTGGTGGAGGCTCCGGGGCGTATTTGCTAATATCGCGGAGAAGACGAGCATTTCGCATCTGGGTGCGAACCGCTTCGGGTCTTTGCTTTTTCCCTGTCGACCGCTTCGAGAGCAGCGGCGGATTGTTGATGTGGTCGAGGCCGGGACAGCGCAAGAGCGAGCGATCGAGAAGTCAATCGCGAAGTTGATGGCAGTTCGGCTGGCGTTGGTCGCAGAATGGCTACGAGAAACCGATCGAAATACTCCATTGGGCAGTGCATTGGCGCGGCTTGAAGTTGGGGTGGCTTCTGCCGGTCCTGAAGACATCCCTGGTCGTGACGAGTGGGGTGTTATTCGTCTAGGGGCAGTGACGGCAGGAAGATTTGTGCCGACTCAAGTGAAGAGACTTCCTAAGTCTGTTGCGCCACGTCCAGAACTGGAAATTCACAGTGGTGACGTACTCATGGTACGTGTTAATGGTTCCCCAGAACTCGTAGGTTCTGTCTGTGTCGTTGATAGTGCTCCACCACGACTGATGCTCTCTGACCTCGTCATGAGACTTGTCGCAGATCGTAGGGTCATGACTCCAGATTTCTTGGGCCTTGCTCTCTCGGCTCCAGTAGTGCGGGAACAAATCGTAGGTCGACTACGCGGTACCAGTGGGCAGTTTCAGTTGCCGCAATCCGAACTCAAGTCGGTACTGCTTCCGTGCCCCTCCCCTGCCGAGCAACAACGAATCCTTGGCGCTCTCGCGGCCTTTGATGCGAAAATCGCGAAGGAGCAAAGTGAGCTGGACAAGTTTCGGGCTGTGAGGCAAGGGCTGCTTGGTGATCTACTCGCGGGCGGATAAGTCACAGGGTGCAGAGGGAAGTCATACTCAAATACCTTGGCAAGGCTATTTGGAGTAAGTACTGGTTCCAAGTGCTGCTGAAAGACCGGTTCTCAGGTCAGGTTGCTGCTGAGTTCAGGCGGCGAGATCTTCGCTTTTGACGGCCGCGACGAACGATGACCAACCAGCCGCGGAGAAGACCAGTGCGGGGCCCTGTGGATGCTTGGAGTCGCGGACGGGGACGCCCGACGGGTAGTCGTCCAGTACTTCGACGCAACTGCCACCCTCGTTCCCGCTGTGGGACGACTTGCGCCAGCCGCTCAGCGTGGAAGCGTTCGGGATGGTGGGCTCAGTCATGGTGTCCGTATTCCTTCGCTGTTGCCCGCATTAGGGCCAGTGACTCTTTCAGCGGCAGTGCGTCGCCTAGCGCCAGATCATATGCGCCCTGAAGGCGCTCAACGATGGCCGGGGCATCGTGCACCTTGCCGATCTGAAGGCCTTCGGAATAGGCCACAGGGGGCTGATCTTCGAACCACATCAGAGTCAGCATGCTCTGCATGAGTGGGTGTACGCCCAAACCGAACGGCACGACATGTACGCGCACTCGCTCGTCCTCGACCAACCGGACGATGTGGATGATCTGCTCCGCCATGACGTCTGGACCGCCGACCGGTCGGCGCAGCACCGCTTCGTCCAGCAGTGCCCACACTACGGGCGTCACCGGGTCGGTAAGGATCTGTGATCGCTCAAGCCGTGTGACAACGAGCCTGTCACGCTCCTCTTCGCTCAGAGGAGGGAAGCCAACACGTAGAACGGCACGCGCGTACGCCCGCGTCTGGAGGATGCCGGGTGCGAATGTCAAGGCGAACTCGCGGATGACGGTGGCCTGCTGTTCGAGCTGTCGCGCTGACTCGAAGTAGTCGGCGACCACACCGTCATCCTGCGGAAGGAAGCTGCTCAGCACATTCCCCGTGTTCAGCGCCTTGTCCAAGCGCCGCGCGTCCTCCTTGGAGGGGATTCGCCTGCCCGCCTCGATGTGCGAGATGTGCGAGCGCGTCATCACCGCCGCGTCCGCCAGTTGCTGTTGCGTGAGGCCCGCCGCGACGCGTTGCTCCTTGAACCATTCCCCATAGCTGTTACTCATCGTCAACTCCCGTGCGACAAAAGCTCTGTCACTCCCAACCCCCTGGCGAGCCTAGCCCGCACCGTCCCACTCTGTAAGCGGATCGCTACACAGTGATGTCCGTACGTCGGCTGCTGCCCGCGTTCAGGACCCGGCCACGCGGCCGGCCGCCCCCTCATGAGCCCACGCAAGACCCCCGCGACCGCTATCGACGGCCCGGGGGCGTGGACATCAACTGCCAGGAGTTGACGACGTGTTGCACCTTATCGCCCGTATCTTCGAGCCGTTCCTACGGGTCGTGTGGCCCGCCGCCGGGCGCCACCGCTCAGCTGGGCGGCTACACCTCAACCCATCATCGCCCCTCGACGTTCCGACGAGCCGACTCCCCCGCGTACCCCTACCACGCGGTGAGGACAGCGCGCTCGTCCGCCCGTACCTCGTCGCCTACGAGCAGCACGCCAGCCATGAAGCCCGCCGACAACGCGCCCGCCGCCGCGCCCTATGGCTCGCCGTGCACGGCATCGACATCGGGCCCCGTCTCATCCACGGCGTGGAGGTGACCGCGTGATCAGCGGTCGGACGGACAACACGCGGCTGCTCCCGTGGACGGGACCGGAAGGCAAGCCCTGCTACGTTATCGGTGACGGGACCGGATATGTCTCCCGCGCCGCCGACGACATCGAGACCGTTCAGCTCGCCATGGCCGTCGAACTCATCGACCACGCCGCCGACATGCTCCCCGACCGGACGGTCACCCCCGCGCAGTTCCGCTTCCTCGCGGCCCGCATGGCCGAGGCACTGCGCGATGTGCACCGCATCGCGGAGAGCCGGGGCGCGCGCCTTCCAACGTCCGCCGTACGACGACGCGGACGATGCCACGGACGACCCCGAGCCGGAGGGCTGAGCCAGGCCCTACCTCTCCGCGAACCCGGCCCCGGCGGCGTACTGGCACACACCGGTACGCCGCCCTCAATCGGCCGGATCTCTCCCACCCGCCCCGCCCCTCACGCAGAATGGCTCACCTGAGCGATCAGCGGAGATCGGCGGAGGGGTGCGGCCACGTGGTCATGCAGGTGGAGCGGGACGAAGTGGAGCGACCGTTCGTCGCGCAGCTTGAGGCCATGGGGTGGACCCACCTCCCCGGTACGGAGGTCGGGACCCTCGATGTCTCGGCGCCCCTGCTGACGGACAAGCTCGGCGAGGCCCTGCGGCGTATGAATGTCCGGGCTGAGGACCGTACGCCGTGGATGGACGAGCAGGACATCCGCCGCTCCATCACCGAACTCGCTTCCGTGTCCCTCGGCAGGGGCATCGATACCGCCAACTTCGCCGCCACCGAACTGCTCCTCAGTGGTCTTGTCCTCCCCGCCCCCTCCGCCGCTCACGGTGCCGCCTCCGCGACCGTGCAGTACATCGATTGGCACGAGGATCGGTTCGCACTTAACGACTTCACCGTCGTCGACCAGCTGCGCGTCAAGAATCGTTCCGGCGACGTGTCGATACTCGACATCGTTCTCTTCGTGAACGGCATCCCGCTCGTAGCCGTCGAGTGCAAGAACCCCGACCTGGCCGACCCCGTACGCAGTGCGGTACTCGATCTGCGGCACTACGCTGGCGACCCGATCGACGACGACGAGCGCTCGGGAACCGACCTCCCGCTCCCCGGTGGCGTACCCGAACTCTTCCGCACCGTGCAGTTGCTGGTGGCTGCCACGGGCGAGACCGCGCACCTCGGCACCGTCACCTCCACGCCCGAGCATTTCCACCCGTGGCGCAGTGTCGAGCCGGAGAGCGAGCCTGCCCTCCGGCAGGAGTTGCGCGTCGCCCAGTTGCTGCCGGACGTGCCCGAAGGCAGGACTCCCGTTCCGCTGAGCGAGCAGCACAAGCTCGTCGGCGTTGTTCTGCGCCCTGCCGGGCTCCTGAGGGTCGTGCGGCACTACGTCATCCCGCTGCCGATCGAGACCGAGACCGGCGGCGTGCGGACCGTCAAGGCGGTCGCCCGGCACCAGCAGTACCGGGCCGCCGAGAAGGCCGTGCGGAAGCTGCTCAACGGCCGCGTCCGAGGCGGCGCGGTCCTCGAAGACGAGCGCGGCGGCGTCATCTGGCACACGCAGGGCTCCGGCAAGAGCCTGACCATGACCTTCCTGGTGCGCCGCATCCATCTGCACCACCGGCTCAATGAGTTCATGGTCGTGGTCGTCACCGATCGGACCCAGTTGCAGGACCAGCTGTCCGCCACGCTCAAACTGAGCGAGTCGGACGTCGAGACGGCCGAGACCCGTACGCAGATGGAAGGACTGCTGAGAGACGGCGGCCGACGGGTCGTCTTCGCGATGATCCAGAAGTACGGGGGCGGGCTCACCTTCGTCAAGGACTCGGAGGCGACGGACGACGACCGTGATCTGCCGGGAGAGTACCGGGAAGCTGAGCAGGCCAGGAAGCGTAAGCGGGCGGATGTACCGCCGCCGGACCCGGACTTCCCGGAGTGCAACACCTCGCACGAGATTCTCGTCCTCGTTGACGAAGCACACCGTTCGCACACCAAGACGCTGCACGCGGCACTGCGCAAGGCCATCCCGAGGGCGGCGAAGATCGGGTTCACCGGTACGCCGATCATCACCGGGCGGGAGGAGGACACCCGGCGGATCTTCAGCGGCGGACCGGACCGGGGATTCCTCGACACCTATCGCATGGAGGACGCCGAGCACGACGGCGTCGTCGTACGCATCCGCTACGAGGGCCGCACCGGTGAGGGCACTGTTCAGGACAAGGACGGACTGGACCGCAACTTCGAGGACCTGATCCGAGACCGCACGCCGGAGGAACGCGCCGCGCTCATGAAGCGGTGGCCGACCGAGCGCGATGTGGCCGAGTCGCGTCCCATGATCCGGGCCAAGGCCGAGGACATGCTGGAACACTGGGTGTGCTGGGTGCTGCCCGGCGGTGGGTTCAAAGCACAGGTGGCGGCCGTCAGCCGGGCGGCCGCGGTGGAGTACCACCACGCCTTGCGGGAAGCGCGTGACGCGCTGCTGGCCGACCTCGTCGAATTCAAGCCGGAGTCCGTTCAGGGGATTCCCCTGGACGAGCTTCCCCGGCGGCTGCGCTACCACTTCATCGCCTACCAACACCGGTCCCTGCTGCGGCGGATCGACTTCGTGCCCGTGATATCCCCGGGCTCCGAGCGCAAACTGCGGAAGTGGCTTCACTGGACCGACCCCGTACGGCAGAAGGCGTACATCAGGCGCTTCAAGGAGGAGCCGTTCCCGCATCTGCCGCACGAACCGGACTGGGTCGTCGCGACACCTTTCAATCCCCCGGTGCAGGAGCCTCCCGCACCGGGGGACACCGGGAGTGGCAACCCGTGGTCGGACGCCGGCAGCCAGCCGAAGGAGTCGTCACGAACCTCCGAGCCCGACCCGGTGCATCCGGAGAGTCCTGTGGCGTTCCTCATCGTCAAGTCGATGCTGCTCACCGGCTTCGACGCGCCCCGCGAGCAAGTGCTCTACCTGGACCGGCCGATTCGGGACGCCGAACTGCTCCAGGCCGTCGCCCGGGTGAACCGTCCGGCGCCGGGCAAGGAAGTCGGCTACGTCGTCGACTACTACGGAGTCTTCGAGCACCTCTCCAGCGCGCTGGCGGAATACCGCGAGGCTGATCGCACCGACACGATGCGCAGTCTCTCCGAGGAGATCGGCGGGCTGGAACCGGCTGCTGACTCGGTGCGGGGCTTCCTGCTTCAGCGGGGCATCGGCGACGCCGACCTCGCGGACGCCGTCCGGCTGCGGTCGGCTGTGCTGTCCTTCGATGACGAATCGGTACGGCTCGATTACGACGAGGTGTTGCACGAGTTCCTCGCGGTACTGGAGCGTGTGCTCCCGCACGAAGACGCCCTGCCGTACGTGGCGGACGCCCGTCGCTGGGGACTGCTCCAGAAACGGATCAGGCGCCTGCACCGGGACGCGCCGGGCGGCACTTTCACGATGCGGCGCTACGGACGCAAGGTCCGCGCAATGATCGCCGACCACTTGGAGGGGCCGGAGATCGAGCAGGCCATCCCGCCTGTCTCGCTCACCGCCCCCGCCTTCGACGACGCGGTGCGCCGTCTCCCGCCGCGCGAGGCCGCCGCCGAGATGGGTCACGCACTCCGTTTTCACCTGGAGGAACAGGTCAAGAGAGAGGACCCTGAGCGGTACGACCGGCTCTCGCAGCGCCTGGAGGAGATTCTGCGCGATCTGTCCGGGCGGTTCGAGGAGCAGATGGAGCAGTTCGGTGACCTGATTGAGCAGGCCCGCCGACAGGACGAGGAAGACCCGGCGCTGGCAGGGCTGAGCCCACTGGAACAGAAGGTGCACCGGCTGCTCCACCAGCTGGTGGAGGACGACCCCGGTGTCACGCCCGGCGGGGAGGATCTTCGTCCGCTCGTCGGTGCCGTGTGTGACAGCGCGGCGCGCACCATGGCGTCGGCCTCGTACCAAGGTCAGCATCAGGACCTCAACAAGCTGGCGGGGGGTATCCACATTCAGCTGGTGCAGGGCGGAATCAGGCCCACGGGCGCCGACTGGGCGCCTTTGCAGAGCATCGCGCAGCGACTCGCCTCGTACGCGCAGGAGAACCGGTCGGCGTTCCTGAGGAGGGCGCGGGGAGAATAAGGCTGTGACCTCCCTCGCTGACAATCAAGCCGCCCCGTCCCTCGCCGAGGGGGATCAGCTGACCGTCGATGGTCTGCTGCTGCGAGTCAGTGCCAGCACGCGCAGAAAGCGGTTCGCGCTGACCGTGGAGTCTGACGCGAGCCTCACGTTGCACGCCCCAGTGGGCAGTCCCTCTGCGGAGGCACAGGACTTCGTGCGCGCGCACCGAAAGTGGCTGTTGTCGAAACGCGGAGTACGAGAGCGGACGCGCCCGCTGAACCCCGCCAAACGTTTGATCGAGGGAGAGGTCTTCCGCTATCTCGGGCGGACGTACCGGCTGACGGTCTCGGACGACGTGTCGACAGACGGGCGGGTGCGCCTGATCGCCGGGCGCTTGATCCTTGGCAGGGCTGAGGCCGGGGACTCGTCCCGCGGCCGGGTGGCTCTCGTCGATTGGTACGTCCGGACGGGGCGGAGTTGGGCAGCGGGGCGGCTCCAGCCCTGGGCCGCCAGGATGGGAGTCTCGGAGCCGGTGCTGGACGTCTGTGACCTTGGTCAGCGCTGGGGTTCGTACCGCCCGGCTGGCGAGGTACCCGGAACCGGACGGATGAGTCTGGGCTGGCCGCTGTTCCAGCTTCCCATGCATTTGGTGGACTACGTCATCGCGCATGAACTGGCCCACGTGAAGGTGCCCGGCCACCGGGCCGACTACTGGCGGCTCTTGGGGCAGGCCCTACCGGAATATGAGGACCGACGCATGGAACTGGACGAGCTGGGGCGGCGCATGTGGATGGGCGAGATCGTGTAGCTGGGGCGCACGTCACAGTCGGCGCAGCGCGAACCACAGCTCCATCCGGACGTCCGCCTCGTCCAGGTCCGTCTCCAGCAAGGTCGCGCAGCGGGCGACGCGTTGACGCACGGTGTTGCGGTGGACCGACAGGGCCACCGCCGTACGGTCCCAACTGCCGTGCAGGGACAGCCAGGTCCGCAGGGTCTCCGTCAGTGCGGGGGAGTCCGCGATCGGCGACAGGAGGGCGCGGGCGTGGGCGGACGCCTCCTCAGGAGGGAGGAGCGCGGTCAGGGTGTCGGGGCCGGGGGCGCGGTGCCGCACGAGGGTGGCGCGGGTGGCCCGCGCGTGGCGCAGTGCGCGCCGGGCCTGGGTGTCCGCCTCGACCAGGTCCGCGGGGGCGGCGGGCTCGCTCACCCCGAGCGTCCAGCCCGGCTGCGCGGTGACCGGGCGGTCGGTGAGGACGCGCGCCGTGGTGCCGTCCGACTCGGCCAGGGCGCTGCCGAGAGCCGCCGCCAGCGCCGACGGGGCGAAGGGGGTGTCGCCGCCGTGGGCGTGCACCACGGTCCAGGGGCCGGGGCCGAGCAGAGGCGCCGCGTCGGCGGGTGTGGCGCCCAGCAGGAGCCGTACGAGCGCCGCCGAGCGTGCCGCCTCCGCCGCGCCCTGGTGCGGCGCGGTGAGCAGCGACAGGAGGACGACGGCGATGCCCGTGACGGTGTGGTCGCCGGCCTCCCGGCCGCTCGCGGCGACGCCGAGGACGAGGCCCTGGCCGCCGCCCAGCGCGTACGCGGCCAGGCGCGCGCCGCCGACGGTGTCGGTGGCCGTGCCGTGCGGCGGGTTCACCACGCGGGCCAGCCGGGCCAGCGCCGTACGGGATCCGGGCGCCGGGTCCCGGCCCGTGGTGAGCAACTGGGCGCCGTCGGGGGCGAACAGGACCGCGCGGCCACCGAGCCGGACCGCGAGCTGGCGCAGTACCGCCGGGACCGGGTCCGGGCGGGCGGCGGCGGCCGCGAGGCCCTGCTGGGCCTCCGTGACCCGGCGCAGTTCGCGGTGTCGGGCCTCGGCCATCAGCCGCCAGACCCCGCGCGCCACGGTGGTGAAGGGAGTGCGCCGGGGGATCTCCAGCAGCGGCAGCCTGTGCCGGCCGCACGCCTCGACGAGGCTGTCCGGGACCGCGTCGTACACCGGCGCGACCCCGAAGCCGAGCGCGGCGGCGCCCGCTTCGACGACCCTCCGTACGTAGGTGTCGGCGTGCGCGTCCGTGAGCTGTACGCCCGCCGTCAGCAGCAGCTCACCGCCGAGCAGATACGGGTACGGGTCGGCCATCTCCGAGGTGTGCACCCAGTGGATGTCGACCGGCGGCTGATCGTCGGCGAGCCCCGCGACCAGGCGCAGGCCGAGCGCGCCGTCCGCGAGCAGTGCGGCCAGAGGTACCGGCGGGGTGGGCGGAGCGGAAGGTTCCGGCATGGACGGTCCATCCATCGGCGGCGAGAAGAATGGATGAAACGTATACTTCAGCGTTTCTTTCCGGCCACCTACCGTCGACTCGCACACCACCGGACCCCCGGAATCCCCGGAGTCGATCAGGAGGAAGCCCCATGGCCCTGGACTACGCGGTGATCGTCGTCTATCTCGCCGGCATGCTCGCCATGGGCTGGTGGGGTATGCGGCGTGCCAAGTCCAAGAGCGAGTTCCTGGTGGCGGGCCGCCGGCTCGGCCCCTGGATGTACTCCGGCACGATGGCCGCGATCGTCCTCGGCGGCGCCTCCACCATCGGCGGTGTCGGCCTCGGCTACCAGTACGGCCTCTCCGGCGCCTGGATGGTCTTCGCCATCGGGCTGGGACTGCTGGCCCTCTCGGTGTTCTTCTCCGCGCGCATAGCCCGGCTGAAGGTCTACACCGTCTCCGAGATGCTCGACCTTCGGTACGGAGGACGCGCCGGCATCATCTCCGGGCTGGTCATGTGGGCCTACACCCTGATGCTCGCGGTCACCTCGACCATCGCGTACGCCACGATCTTCGACGTCCTGTTCGACATGCACCGCACCCTCGCGATCATCCTGGGCGGCGCGATCGTCGTCGCCTACTCGGCGCTCGGCGGCATGTGGTCGATCACGCTGACGGACATGGTGCAGTTCGTCGTCAAGACGATCGGTGTGCTGCTGCTCCTGCTGCCCATCGCGGTCGTCAAGGCGGGCGGCTTCGGCGAGATGAAGGCGAAGCTTCCTACGGAGTACTTCGACCCGCTGGGCATCGGCGGCGAGACGATCTTCACGTATGTGCTGATCTACACCTTCGGCATGCTGATCGGGCAGGACATCTGGCAGCGGGTCTTCACCGCGCGCACCGACACCACGGCGCGCTGGGGCGGCACCGTCGCCGGTACCTACTGTCTCCTCTACGCGATCGCCGGAGCCGTCATCGGCACCGCGGCCAAGGTCCTCTACCCGAAGCTGCCGAGCGCCGACGACGCGTTCGCCACCATCGTCAAGGACGAACTCCCGCCGGGCGTACGGGGGCTGGTGCTGGCCGCCGCGCTGGCCGCCGTGATGTCGACGTCCTCCGGCGCGCTGATCGCGTGCGCCACCGTCGCCAACAACGACATCTGGGCGCGGCTGCGGGGGCTCGTCGGACAGCGGCCGGCCGGGCCGGACGCCGTGGGGGAGCGGGACGAGGTGAAGGACAACCGCGCCTTCATCCTGGTCATGGGACTCGCCGTCATCTGTATCGCCATCGCGCTGAACGACGTCGTCGGCGCGCTGACCGTCGCGTACAACCTGCTCGTCGGCGGGCTGCTGGTGCCCATCCTCGGCGGCCTCCTGTGGAGGCGCGGCACCGTGCAGGGCGCGCTCGCCGCGATGATCGTGGGCGGGCTGACCGTCATCGGCCTGATGGCGTCCTACGGCATCCTGGCCAACGAGCCCATCTACTACGGGCTGCTCGCCTCGCTGGCGGTCTACCTGGTCGTCAGCCTCCTGACGAAGCCGACGGACGCGGCCGTGCTCGCCGCGTGGCGCCGCCGCCTCGCGGGCGAGGACGCGGAGGGTGCGGAGGGCGCGGAGGGCGCCGCCGGTACCGAGGGGGACGGCCGGCGGACCACCGTCCCCGCGGGAAGCTCGGGCTGAGCCTGGCCCCGCTTCACGGCTCCGCCCCGTGAACAATTCGTTCCCGATCGCCGGACGGGCCTCGTCGGCCCATACCGGCGGGTCTGCCAGGACGGGCGGAGCTGTCACTACCGGCAGCGCTGACAGCTCTGTCAGTGCTCTGCGTCATGCTGGATCCGAACACGCACCACGAAAGGCCTCGACGATGAACAGCGCAGCAGGACCCGAGAGCCCCGGCCCAGGCGTGGCCGAGAGCCGGGAGGGCGGACCGCGGGGGCCCGTCGACTCCTCCCGCGTGCCCCGGTTCGCGGGACCCGCCACCTTCGCCCGGCTGCCCAGGCTGGACGAGGTCGGGGCCGATGTCGCCGACATCGTCATTGTGGGAGTGCCCTTCGACAGCGGGGTGTCCTACCGGCCCGGCGCCCGCTTCGGCGGGAACGCGATCCGCGAGGCGTCCCGCCTGCTGCGCCCGTACAACCCCGCCCAGGACGCCTCGCCGTTCGCGCTCGCGCAGGTCGCCGACGCCGGTGACATCGCCGTCAACCCGTTCAACATCAACGAGGCCGTCGACACGATCGAGGCGGCGGCCGACGACCTGCTCGGAACGGGCGCGCGCCTGATGACCCTCGGCGGCGACCACACCATCGCGCTGCCGCTGCTGCGCTCGGTCGCGAAGAAGCATGGTCCCGTCGCGCTGCTCCACTTCGACGCGCACCTGGACACCTGGGACACGTACTTCGGCGCCGAGTACACGCACGGCACCCCGTTCCGGCGGGCCGTCGAGGAGGGCATCCTCGACACCGAGGCGCTGTCGCACGTCGGCACGCGCGGGCCGCTCTACGGCAGGAAGGACCTCGACGACGACCACCGCATGGGCTTCGGCATCGTCACCTCCGCCGACGTCATGCGGCGCGGGGTCGACGAGGTCGCCGACCAGCTGCGGCAGCGCATCGGGGACCGCCCGCTGTACATCTCGATCGACATCGACGTGCTCGACCCGGCCCACGCGCCCGGCACCGGCACCCCCGAGGCCGGCGGACTCACCTCCCGCGAGCTCCTCGAAATCCTCCGCGGCCTGGCCTCCTGCCACCTGGTCTCGGCGGACGTGGTCGAGGTCGCCCCGGCGTACGACCACGCGGAGATCACCTCCGTCGCCGCCTCCCACACCGCGTACGAACTGACCACGATCATGTCCCGCCAGATCTCGGAGGTCCGCGCGAAGTGACACACGATCACCACCACGAGATCCCCCGCTACACCCCCGAGCAGACCGCACAGGCCCTGAACCCGCCCGCCGGGCGCAACGGCGGCGACCTCGTCGTCGAGACGCTGCACGGCCTCGGCGCCACCACCGTCTTCGGTCTGCCCGGCCAGCACGCGCTGGGCATGTTCGACGCGCTGCGCCGCTCGGACCTGGAGTACGTCGGGCTGCGTGTCGAGAACAACGCCGGATTCGCCGCCGACGCCTACGGCCGCGTCACCGGCGAGGTCGCCCCCCTGCTGCTCTCCACCGGGCCGGGCGCGCTGACCTCGCTCGCCGCGCTCCAGGAGGCCGCCGCGGGGTCCTCGCCCGTACTCGCGATCTCCAGCCAGATCCCGTCGGCGGGCCTCGGCCGGGGCCGGCACGGCTATCTGCACGAACTGGTCGACCAGCAGGCCTCGTTCCGCGACATCGTCAAGTCCGTCCACCTCGTCCGTACGGCCTCCCAGATCCCGTCCGCGATCGCGGCGGCCTGGGAGTCCGCGCTCACCGCACCGCACGGACCCGTCTGGGTGGAGATCCCGCAGGACGTCCTCCTGAAGGAGACGACGCTGCCGCTCGTCACCGCCGTCGACGCCACCCCGCGCGAACTGCTGCCGCGCCCGGAGCTCATCGCCGTGGCGGCACACACCCTGTCGCACGCGGAGCGCCCCGTGATCATCGCGGGCGGCGGAGTCGTACGGGCGGACGCCGCGGGCAAGCTTCGGACCCTCGCCGAGAAGCTGGCCGCTCCCGTGGTCACCACCTTCGGCGGGAAGGGCGCGTTCCCCTGGGAGCACCCGCTGTCGCTCCAGTCCTGGCTGGAGGACCGGCACACCACCGACTTCCTGGAGGACGCGGACGTCGTACTGGTCGTCGGCTCCGGGCTCGGCGAGCTGTCCTCCAACTACTACACGTTCCGACCCCGCGGCCGGGTGATCCAGATCGAGGCCGACCTCGGCAAACTGGAGTCCAACCTCCCGGCTCTCGGTATCCACGCCGACGCGCGGGAGGCGCTGTCCGCGCTGCTGGAGTCGGTGACGGCACGGAGCGCCCCGGCCGCCGCCGAGTCCGCGCGGGACGCCGTCCGTACGGTGCTGGCGAAGGTACGGGAGCGGATCGGCGCCCAGGACCTGGAGCTGGAGCAGCGGGTGCTCGCCGCCGTACGGGACGCGCTGCCCGCCACCTCGCCCAGCTTCTGGGACATGACGATTCTCGCCTACTGGGCCTGGTCCGCCTGGCCCGGCGCGATGCACTCCGGCCAGGGCGCCGGCGGTCTCGGCTACGGCTTCCCGGCGGCCCTGGGCGCGGCGGCGGCCGACGTCACGAAGCCGGTCCTCGCGGTCTCGGGCGACGGCGGCGCGATGTACTCGATCGCCGAGCTGGCCACGGCCCGGCAGTACGACCTCCCCGTCACCTGGCTGATCGTGGACGACGGCGGCTACGGCGTCCTGCGCGAGTACATGAAGGACGCCTACGGCGAGACCACGGGCACCGAGCTGACCCGCCCGGACTTCGTCGCGCTGGCCGAGTCCTTCGGAGTGCCGGCGGCCCGCACGAGCCCCGAGTCGCTGCGTGAGGACCTGTCGAAGGCGCTGGCGGCCCCCGGGCCGTCGGTGGTGGTACTCCCGGCGCTCCTGAAGCTGTTCGCCCCGACACATCTGCCCGCCGCGCGGTAGCACAGGCCATCGCCAGACGCACTACGGCGTTGGTCCTGGTTCCTCCGGCGAGCGCCTCGGTCCCGCGACGGGTATTTGTTGCAGCGGGATGAATTCCGCACGTGGGCGCGTTGATGCCTTCCGGCAGGGGGTCCACGGGGGACGCCCGCGTACCGACAAGCGGCAGGGCAGACGGAGGGCGGCAGACAGTGGCGGCGGAGCGAACAGACCCCGAGCGCGAAAGGCCGGGCGGGAGCACGGCCGGAGTGAACGAGGCCGGTGTGAGCGAGGCCGGCGCGGGCAGGGCGGGAGTGACCGGGGCCGAGGACGACAAAGCCGGCGTGAGCCAGGCCGGGGAGGCCGGGGAGGGCAAGGGCGGCTGGGCCCGGCGTCTCATCGGCTACGCCTGGCGCTACCGGCGCAACGTCATCCTCGCCCTCGGCTCCTCCCTCGTCGGCATGGCCGTCATGGCCCTCGTCCCGCTGATCACCAAGGTCGTCATCGACGACGTCATAGGCACCGGCACCCGGTCCATCGGCGTGTGGACCGGCCTCCTCATAGCCGCGGCCGTCGTCATCTATGCCATGACCTACATCCGCCGCTACTACGGCGGACGTCTCGCCCTGGACGTCCAGCACGACCTCCGTACGGAGATGTACGGCACCATCTCCGGGCTCGACGGCCGTCGCCAGGACGAGCTCTCCACCGGACAGGTCGTCGGCCGCGCCACCAGCGACCTCCAGCTCATCCAGGGCCTGCTCTTCATGCTGCCGATGACCATCGGCAACGTCCTGCTCTTCGTCATCTCCCTCGTGATCATGGCGTGGCTCTCGCTGCCCCTGACGCTCGTCGCACTCGGTGTCGCCCCCGCGCTCTGGTACATCGCCCGCCGCAGCCGCACCCGGCTGCACCCCGCCACCTGGTACGCCCAGTCGCAGGCCGCGACCGTCGCGGGAGTCGTCGACGGATCCGTCTCCGGCGTACGCGTGGTCAAGGGCTTCGGCCAGGAGGACCAGGAGACCGGCAAACTGCGCGCCGCGGGCCGCAAGCTGTTCGCGGGCCGACTGCGTACGATCAAGCTCAACTCCCGCTACACACCAGCCCTCCAGGCCGTACCGGCCCTCGGGCAGGTCGCGATGCTCGCGCTCGGCGGCTGGCTCGCCACCCGCGGCCAGATCACGCTCGGCACGTTCGTCGCCTTCTCCACCTACCTCGCACAGCTCGTCGGTCCCGTCCGCATGCTCGCCATGGTCCTGACCGTCGGCCAGCAGGCCCGCGCGGGCGTCGAGCGGGTCCTCGAACTCATCGACACCGAGCCGTCGATCGAGGACGGCACGAAGGAGCTCCCCGCCGACGTCGAGGCGTCCGTCGAGTTCGACGACGTGACGTTCTCCTACGAAGACGGCCGCACCGTCCTGGAGGGCTTCTCGCTGGAGATCCGCCCCGGCGAGACCGTCGCCGTCGTCGGCTCCTCCGGCAGCGGCAAGTCCACCGTCTCGCTGCTCCTGCCGCGCTTCTACGACGTGACGCACGGCGCCGTCCTCGTCGGCGGCCACGACGTACGCGAACTGACCGTCGAATCACTGCGCGCAGCGATCGGGCTCGTACCGGAAGACAGCTTCCTCTTCTCCGACACCGTCCGCGCCAACATCGCCTACGGCAAGCCCGACGCCACCGACGAGGAGATCGAGCGCGCCGTCCGCGCGGCCCAGGCCGACCGCTTCATCGCCGAACTGCCCGCCGGCTACGACACCACCGTCGGTGAACAGGGCCTGACCCTCTCCGGCGGCCAGCGCCAGCGCATCGCCCTGGCCCGCGCGATCCTCACCGACCCCCGTCTGCTGCTCCTGGACGACGCCACGTCCGCCGTCGACGCCCGCGTCGAGCACGAGATCCACGAGGCGCTGCGCTCGGTGATGGCCGGCCGGACGACGCTGCTGATCGCCCACCGCCGCTCCACCCTCGGCCTCGCGGACCGTATCGCCGTGCTCGACGGAGGACGGCTCTCCGACATCGGCACCCACGACGAACTCCAGGAACGGTCCGCCCTCTACCGGCGGCTGCTCACGGACCCCGACGAGCTCGGCGGCGTCTCACCGGGCCATGTCCCGGCCGTCGTCGGCGGTACGGCAGCCGAGGACGACCGCACCGTCCAGGAGGAGATGGACGCCGAGTTCGACGCCGAACGGGGCATCACCCCCACCTTGTGGGAACGGGAGGAGGCGCCCGCCGAGGAGTCGGCGGCGCCCGGCGCGACACCCGAACTGCTCGCGCAGGTGGAGGCGTTGCCCCCGGCCACCGACGTCCCGTCGATCGACGAGGCCCGCGCCGTCGCCTCCGAGTCGTCCTACGGGCTGCGCCGCCTGCTGCGCGGCTTCGGACTGCCTCTGGCCGCCAGCCTGGCCATGGTCGCCGTGGACGCCGGAATGGGCCTGCTGCTGCCGGTCCTGATCAGGCACGGCATCGACGAAGGCGTGGAACAGCTCGCGCTCGGCGCGGTGTGGGCGGCGTCCCTGCTGGGTCTCGTCGTCGTGGTGGTCCAGTGGACGGCCCAGGTGGGCGAGACGCGGATGACCGGCCGCACCGGCGAGCGGGTCCTGTACTCGCTGCGCCTGAAGATCTTCGCGCAGCTCCAGCGGCTCGGACTCGACTACTACGAGCGCGAGTTGACCGGTCGCATCATGACCCGCATGACGACGGACGTGGACGCGCTGTCCACCTTCCTGCAGACCGGACTCGTCACGGCCTTCGTCTCCGTCGTCACCTTCTTCGGCATCCTCGTCGTGCTCATGGTCATCGACGTGGAGCTGGCGCTGGTGGTCTTCGCGACGCTGCCCGTGCTGATCGTCGGAACGGTCTTCTTCCGGCGCAAGAGCGTCAAGGCGTACGAGCTGGCGCGCGAGCGGATCAGCGTCGTCAACGCCGATCTCCAGGAGTCCGTGTCCGGGCTTCGCATCGTCCAGGCCTTCGGGCGCGAGAAGGACGGCGCGCGGCGGTTCGCGGACCGCAGCGACCACTACCGGCAGGCGCGGGTGCGTGGCCAGTGGCTGATCTCCGTCTACTTCCCGTTCGTCCAGCTGCTGTCGTCGGTGGCCGCGGCGGCCGTACTGATCGTGGGCGCGGCCCGGGTGGAGTCGGGGACGCTGACGACCGGCGCGCTCGTCGCGTATCTCCTCTACATCGAGCTGTTCTTCGCGCCCGTGCAGCAGTTGTCGCAGGTCTTCGACGGCTACCAGCAGGCGGCGGTCTCGCTGGGGCGCATCCAGGAGCTGCTGCGCGAGCCGACCTCCACCGAGGAGTCGAGGACACCGCTCGCCGTGGAGTCGCTGCGCGGCGAGATCGCCTTCGAGGACGTGCACTTCGCGTACGGGACCCTGGAGGGTGGTCCGGCCGAGGCCGGCGGCGCCGGTGACCCGGGCGAGGCCGTCGTACCGACCAGGGCGCCCGTCCGGGAGGAGACCGCCCTCATGGGTATCAACCTCCGTATACCGGCGGGTCAGACGGTCGCCTTCGTCGGTGAGACGGGCGCGGGCAAGTCCACGCTCGTCAAGCTCGTCGCCCGCTTCTACGACCCGACGTCCGGCCGCGTCACGGCGGACGGCACCGACCTGCGCGACCTGGACATGACCGCCTACCGGCACCGCCTCGGCGTCGTACCGCAGGAGGCGTACCTCTTCGCGGGGACCGTGCGCGACGCCATCGCGTACGGGCGGCCCGGGGCCACCGACGCCGAGGTGGAGGCGGCGGCCCGCGCGGTCGGCGCGCACGAGATGATCGCGACGCTGGACGGCGGCTATCTGCACGAGGTCGCCGAGCGGGGCCGTAATCTCTCGGCCGGTCAGCGGCAGTTGATCGCGCTGGCCCGTGCCGAGCTGGTCGACCCGGACGTACTGCTCCTGGACGAGGCGACCGCCGCGCTCGACCTCGCCTCCGAGGGGCTGGTCAACCAGGCGACGGACCGGCTTTCGGGGCGGCGGACGACGCTGGTCGTCGCGCACCGGCTGACGACGGCCGCGCGCGCGGACCGGGTGGTCGTACTGGACCACGGCCGGGTCGTGGAGGACGGCACGCACGCGGAACTGCTCACGCACGGCGGCGCGTACGCGCGGCTGTGGCGTAGCTTCATCGGCGAGGGGGAGCCCGAGGCGGAGGCTCAGGAGGAGACGGCCACCGTCGCGGGGGCGTGACGGCGCGGGCTCACCACCGGAGGGTGGGGGCGCCGTCCGCGTCGAGGGTCTCCGCCAGGAGGTCGGCGTAGCGGCGCAGATCCTCGTGCCAGCCGACGAAGGACGCGAAGTCCCGCATATGGATGGCGAGTCGGAGGGTGGCCGCGCGCGCGGTGCCCGGCGGGAGCGCTGCGCCGGTGTCCTCGGCGTCCTCCTTACGGAGGTAGCCGGCGAGCAGGGCGCGCGCCGCGGCCGGGTAGTCCACGGGCGGGCCCTGGCCGGCCGCGCCGAGACCGCGCGTGGCGGCGGAACGCAGCTCGTGCAGCTCACCGAGGATCCAGCCGAGGTCGAGTGCCGGGTCGCCGCCGGTGACCTCTTCGCCGGTGAGCAGGACGCTGTGGTCACCGGCAGGGGAGGGGACCAGCCAGCCGGTGCTGGGGGCGCCGTGCAGCAGGACCGCACCTCCCCTGCCGGGTGGTTGACGCGCTGCCTCGGCCCAGTCGGTCAGCCGGGTCCACAGGCGCGGGCCGAGCCGGTCGTGGGCCAGGACGCGCAGCCGGGCGCCGTCCTCCCCTTCGTCGGGCGCGCCCGAGATCCAGGCCAGGAGCCGCCGTACGCCGTGGTGCGGCGGTGCGGGCTCCGTGAACTCCCAGGGCACGTCGTGCAGTTGCCGCAGCGTCCGCCCCACCTCCGACAGCGCCCGTACGGAGAGCCGGTAGCCGGTCTCGTCACCGGACGGCAGCAGCCGGGCCACCGAGACGGCGCCGGGCACGCGGTACACCAGCCCGCCGCCCTCCTCGGACGCCGCGGCCCTTTCACCGAGCGCGTGCCGGGCGCCGGAGCCCGCGCCCGTACCGGAGGCGACGGCGGCGTTCACCCGGCGCAGGGCCGCGCCGACCGCGGGCGAGGGAGGAAACTGCGGCCCGTCGTGGGCAGGCCCGGGTACCCGCAGCCAGCTGAACCGGCCGTCGCCGTGGTACCGCACGCTGATCCGCAGATACCGGGTGCCGTACTCGCGTACGGTCACCGACCCGGCGGCCCCCGCGGGCCGTACCGCCGCGGGGACCGCCGGAGCGTCCGCCGGAGCGTCCGCCCGGTCAGCCACGGCCGTCCCGTCGCCGGACCGCCTCGACGATCTCCCGCGCGTCCTGGAGCGCGGCCTCCTGGCCCTCGGTGAAGAGCACACCACCGCAGTTGAGGATCACCTCGTCCACCCCGGCGTCGCGGTACTCGCCGAGCACACCCGCGATGTGACCGGCGGAGCCGTACACGTACGTCCCGCTGTCCACCAGGGCGACGGCACCCGCCCGCCCGCGCGGGGGCGGTTTCCGGCGCGGGCGCCGGGTCCTTGGGGGGTGCCGTGACGGTGGTGCTCGTCGTGGTCGCCTGTCGTTTCCCGCTGTCCTGGCTGTCCTTGCCGCCCTTGCCGCCCTTGTCCTTGCCGTCGCGCAGCGTCTGGCCGTGCACCAGCTCCTGGTAGAGCGCGGAGCGCGTCAGCAGTTCCTCGTGCGTACCCCGGTCGACGATGTGCCCCTCGTCCACGACCACGATCAGGTCGGCGTCCTGGACGGTCGAGATGCGGTGCGCGACCGCGATCACCGCGCGTTCGGCGGCGAGTTCACGCATCAGCGCCCGCAGCCGCTCCTCGTTCTCGCTGTCGAGCTGGGATGTCGGCTCGTCGAAGAGGACGACGCGAGTCTCCCGGAGCAGCACGCGGGCCGCCGCCAGCCGTTGCCGCTGACCGCCCGACAGGTCCTCGGCGCGGCCGAGTTCGGTGTCGAGACCGTTCGGCAGCGCTTCCACGGCCGCGCGCAGCCCGAGCGTCTCCAGCGCCCGCCACAGCTCCGTGTCCGGTACGTCGGTGTCCTGGCCGAGCTGGAGGTTCTGGCGCACCGTGCCCTCGACGAGGGTGAAGCTCTGGTCGACGTAGCTGATCTGGCCGCGCAGTTGGTGCAGCGGCCACTCCTCGACCGGGAACCCGCAGATCGAGATCCGTCCCGAGTCCGGCAGCAGGAAGCGTTCGGTGAGGCCGAGCAGTGTCGTCTTGCCGGCGCCTTCACGCCGTACGCGCCGGAGGGGGAGGGTCAGGATGTGCGCGGCGATCCGGAACCGGGCCTCGGAGACCAGGGCCTCACCGGCGCGGGCGAGCAGGAAGGAGCCGATGGCCGACGCGAGGCCCGCCCCGAGCGCGAGACCGGCCATCGCGAGCATGGGGCGGATCGGCCGTTCGTCCTGGCCGAGGGCGATCACCAGGTCACGGACTTGGAGCGGAAGCATGAGCGTGGCGACGGCGGAGAGCATGCTCATCACCACCGCACCGGCGACGGCGGTCTTCCGGCCCTCCAGGAGCTGGGCGAAGACGCGCAGTTCGTCGGTGCTGGCCGGACGTGGTTCTGCCTTGGCCATGGTGGTGGCTCTCCTCAAGCTTGCGGTTGCATCCGGTCACTTTCGGTCGCACGGCCGACGGTTCAGGGCGCGGCCCCGGCCCCGGTATCGGCGTCGGTGTGGGCGTCGGTGTGGGCACTGGCGCTGGCGCTGGGGTCGGTGTTGCTTTCGGTCTCTGTGGTGGTGTCGGTGCGGGCGTTGGCCTGGGTGTCGGTGTGGGCGGTGGCGTCCGCGCTGGTCGGTGTGGAGGCGGGGCACGTGACCGTCCAGGGCCAGGGCGCCGAGTCGAGGTTCCGGGCGGGGTCGGCGGGGTCGACGTTCGCCGCGGCGCAGGCCGCCGAGAGCTCGGCGGCGGTGGGGCGCTCGCGCCCCTTCTCGGCGGCGGCCACGAAGGCACGGGCCACCACATGCGAACGGTGCTCACCGAAGCTGAGTCCGCGCATGCCGGTGCGGTCGTCCTTCGGCTCCCACGCGGCCGTCACGCCCGGGGCCACGACATGCGCGAACGCGGGAGGCGGGCCCTCGGGCAGCCCGGTGGCCAGGGCGCTCTCCGTCAACGCGTCGACCACGCCCCAGGATTCGGAACTCAGATAGACCACCATGCCGTCGTTGCGCGGCAGGCTGGCCGGGTTCGAGATGATCTTCGCCCGGTAGATCGCCGACCGGCTCTCCAGCGTGCTCAGTACGGAGTTCCACAGGGCGGGCGCCTGTTCGGCGTCGGCCACCCGCAGATACATGCGCAGCAGATCGCCCCCGCCCGTACGGCCCTTGCCGCTGTCCACCAGGAAGAAGCCCGGCGAGATCAGCGGGCGGGCGGAGGGAAGGGCCATCAGGACCACGGGGCGCGCCGGGTCGCCGACCGTACGGCCGGTCTCCCGCAGCGTCACCGAGTCGGGCACGTTCAGGCGCAGACCGTCGATCTCCACCACGCGCCGCCCGGCGGCCGTGCGCCGGTCGGTGAGGACGGCGGGCGCGACCGTCGCCGCGTGGGGGGTCGCCTCTGCGATCCGGGTCTCGTACTCCGGTGCGCGCAGGGTCTTGGGCGCCTTGCGGTCGCGTATCCCGCGGCCGGTGTGCAGCACCTCGTAGAGAGCGCGGGCGAGCGTGAAGCGCATCGCGGACGGGGACTCGGCGGTGACCTCGTCGTCGCCCACCCAGGCGGTCCTGCCGTCCGCCGTGATCCGGACGGAGTCCAGCGCGTTCTGAAGTCCCGTGGAGAGGAGCGGCGTGGGGGCCGTCGGCTCAGCAGGTCGCGCCGGCTCGGTGCCGGGACTGTCCGCGAGGTCCGCGCCTGTGGCCGTAGCCGTAGCCGTAGCCGTGCCTGTGGCCGTACCCGTAGCCGTGCCCGTGACCGTGCTCATGCGGCCTCCCCGAGTCCCACCGTGGAGACGAAGCTCCGCGGATCAAGCAGCGCGGTCCGGCCGATTCCCGCCGCCGCCCGGACGATGGCCGACAGGCGGCCGTTCTCCTTGGTCGAGGCGATCAGCCGGTCGATCAGATGCCATCCGGCGTAGGACGTGGCCCGTACGACGAGTCCTTCGTCGCCGGGGCCGCCGCCCTCGCGGTAGCCGCGGTGGAACGCGGCGATCAGCGGCAGCACGCGGTCCAGCTCCACGCTGCCGCGCGCCACGACCTCCTCGTGGGTGAGCGTCGCCGAGAACGCGTCGTCCGTCTCCTGCGAGGGAATCCGGAGCACCGCCCGGTGCAGCCATTCGCCGACGTACGCCCCGACGTCACGCGCCGGGTCGCCGAGCCGGAACTCTTCCCAGTCGTTGACGTACAACGCCGCCTCCGTGGCCAGGAACTGATCCAGCCTCAGATCACCGTGGATCGGCACGCGCGCCGCGTCGGTCTCGGTCGCCCGGAGCCGTTCGAGCCCGTCGAGCAGCGCCCCGTCGCGTTGCAGCAGCCCCCAGCCCTGGATGAACGCACCGGTGGCGTTGACGTAGTGCTCCAATGGCAGCGACCGCAGGTCCTCGACGGGCGGGTACGGGTGTGGGTCCGGCTCGGGGAAGTCCTAGGGCAGGAGGGCAGTTGGTGCAGGGCGGCCACCGTGCGGCCCGCCTCCGCGGACGTCGCCTCGGTGAACTCGTCCTCCGCGGCGAGCTCGCTGCCCGACCGGATGTCGTCGAGCATCCCGAAGACGAGTAGGCGCCCCTCCTCGTCGCCTCCCAGGAATTCCGGGCGGGGGAAGGGGGATTGGCCGCGATTCATCAGGCGCTCGAATGACATGAGCCGCTGGTAGCGCTTCAGGGATTCCTTGGGATTCCCTTTGAGGCGCTTCACGAATACGGCTTTGCCGCTGTCGGTCACGCCCGACCAGTTGTCGTTGCGGCCGGGATAGGAGAAGACCTCCGAGGCGTTGAGTGAACCCAAGTCGAGCTGGACGAGGAGCTGTTCGACCGATGCGTCCACGGGACTGTCGACAGCCGACGCGGAAGACCGGCCCTGCGGGTATTGAATCTTTCGCCCGCCACAGCCGTTTTCTATCGCGGGACGCCGTCGGCGGACAACGAATTGACCGCCATCGGCCACCATCGGCTGGGGCAGGGCTCGATGGGTAACGCGCACGACTGCCGGGCGGCCGTTGGGACGGCCGGTCCGCAGCCGTCGGGCCGCCTCCACGCGGGTCGGCGGCGCGACCGTTGGACCGCCTCCACACGGGTCAGCGGGGAAAACCGTACCCGCGTGGGAGGCGGCGCGAGGTTCTGGCCGACGAACGGCGGTCGGTGACGATTCCTCCGCTAACCGTCACTCGACGCCGCCGCCCGGGGGCCCACCTGTCCGAACCGAGAATTCCGTATTCTCGTCGCCCGTGTGCGGTGGGTGATGCGTTGCGCAACCGCGTAGTGCTTGTTCTACGGGCGTCGGGTCGTGGATTCGACGGGGCTCAGACGATTCTTCGCCGTACGGCCCACACAACCGCTTCGATCGGCGTTTCGACGTCGACCCGTTCGCATATCGTCCGCAGTTTTCGGCGCAGTGTGCGGTCGCTCATTCCCATCCTGCGCGCGACCTGCGCCATGGTGCAGCCCTGCGAGACGAGTTGAAGGATTCTCAAGTGATCATTTTCCAGTCCGAGGTGGGGGGCTCTGAGGACACTTCGTGGATTCACCTGTATCAACCTCACGGTTGTCCGGCGGTGAGGCGCCGGATTCCGAGGTGCTCGACGGCTCGAAACAAGAAGCTCGTTCCCAGTGCTGCCGCCGGAAGAGCTGCTGTCTCCGGTTCGATCGAGCGTGGTCCGAGAAGTATGGATTTCCGGTCTACGCGTCAGTCAATTCCTTCCCCCGTTTCAGTCATCGGACCGGAGTGGTAATCCGGTCCGTCCGCCCGTGACGCGGGAGTTTCCTCCCCCGTGTGCGAGGTGGGCGAGGCGCCGGCCACCCGCGGCCATGACACCCCTCCACCTCGCCTCCACTTCGTATGTTCAAACGGTCCGGTGGGGGAGGTGAACAGGGCGCGATGTGATCGCCCTGTGCTGTCGACCCGTCACCGGTCGGTCCGGGGGGTGCCCGCACGGTCTCCCAGCTTCAGTTTTCCGCCCGCTCGGAGGGCGTCTGAGGGAGGTGCGACACGCCCGGAATATGTGATGCAGATCACAGCATCCTTTGGCGATGATCGTTAGTCGGGTCGGGGCGGTGATGTCCGGAACGTCGCGACTGGATACCTCGGCAGGGTGTCCGCCCCGATCCGTCGCGGGTGCGGTCGGTGATCCGCCGAGACCCGTCGGGAGGGTCCCGCACACCGCCCGCGGGGTGGGGCCCACGAGGGGAGAAACGATCCCTGGGCAACCAATTCGGGGCGCCGGGAGCCCGGTTGATAAACGGCCGAATGGCGGGAGGTAAGGCGCCCGGGGCGGGCGCGGGGGAGGCGGTATTCCGGACAGGGCGAGGTGCCCGGCCGGTTACGCGGAGGAAAGGCGATGCCCTTGTTGTGACAGCCGTGTTAAGTGTCCGTGGAGGTGGGCGAGCCCACTCCCGCCAGGGCGCGGAATTGTGCTTCGAAGGGCCCGCGATCGGTTCCGTTTCCGATCCCCTAACGTTTCTCCACTCCCTCTCCGTGCTCCCTCCGTGCTGTCTTCGCGCCTCCTTCGTGCTCCCTCCGTTCCCTCCGCGCCTCCTCCGCGCCTCCTCCGCGCCTCCTTCGCGTCCTCTTCGCGTCTCCTCCGTCGCCGCGTGGCCGAGGCGGGAACGCGGCACGCGGGAGGCGCCATCCGGGTGCGAGCGGCTCGTGGGGGCTGGCGGCGCGGGTGCCTCCCCGGCTAGGTTCGCGGGCGTCTGTCATGAACACAGGGAGTGTGAATGCGCAAGGCGCTGAGATGGCTGCTGTCGCTCGTGCTGCTCGTCGGCACGCTGGGCACGGCCGGCGCGGCAACGGCCGCCGACGGGAACGCGGGATCCGCGGCCCCCGACATCAAGGACCAAATCCTCGCCATCCCGGGGATGAGCCTGATCGAGGAGAAGCCGTACCCCGGTTACCGATACTTCGTCCTCAACTACACCCAGCCGGTCGACCACAAACGGCCGTCGAAGGGCACCTTCAAGCAGCGCCTCACGCTGCTGCACAAGGACACCAGCCGCCCCACCGTGTTCTTCACGAGTGGGTACGGCGTGTCCACCAACCCGAGCCGCAGTGAGCCCACGCGCATCATCGACGGCAACCAGGTATCGCTCGAATACCGTTTCTTCACGCCGTCCCGTCCCGACCCGGCCGACTGGTCGACGCTCGACTACGAGCAGGCCGCGGCCGACCAGCACCGGATCTTCGGCGCGCTGAAGAAGATCTACCCGAAGAAGTGGCTCTCCACCGGAGGCTCGAAGGGCGGCATGACCGCCACGTACTACGAGCGCTTCCACCCGCAGGACATGGATGGTGTCGTCGCCTACGTCGCGCCCAACGACGTGGTGAACAAGGAAGATTCCGCTTACGACCGCTTCTTCGAGAAGGTCGGCACCGAGGAGTGCCGCGACAAGCTCAACGCCGTGCAGCGCGAGGCGCTGGTCAGGCGCGAGCCGCTGGAGAAGATGTACGCGGCGTGGGCCGAGGCGGAAGGCGCGACGTTTACCACCGTCGGCACGCTCGACAAGGCGTACGAGGCTGTGGTGCTCGACTTCGTCTGGGCCTTCTGGCAGTACAGCCTGGAAGCCGACTGCGCGGACATCCCGCCGGCCACCGCGTCGGACGAGGAGATCTACAACATCATCGACGCGATCTCCGGCTTCTCCTTCTACACCGACCAGGGCCTCGCCGGGTACACGCCGTACTACTACCAGGCGGGCACCGAACTCGGCGCGCCCACCGTCAAGCTGCCCCACCTGGGCAACCTGAGCCGCTACGGCTACCAGCCGCCGCGGAACTTCGTCCCGCGCGACATCCCCATGAAGTTCCGTCCGTGGGAGATGCCGTCCGTCGACAACTGGGTCCGCCACCACGCGAACCGGATGATGTTCGTCTACGGCGAGAACGACCCGTGGGGCGCCGAGCGCTTCCGCCTCGGCCGCGGCACGCGTGACAGCCACGTGTTCACCGCGCCGGGCGCCAACCACGGCGCCAATGTCGCCGGTCTCGTGGCCGACGAACAGGCGAAGGCCACGGCCCGCATCCTCGACTGGGCGGACGTCGCACCGGCCGCCGTACAGCAGGACGCCGCGAAGGCGAAGCCGCTGGCCGCGTACGACGCGAAGCTCGACAAGAAGGATCTGGAGCGGATGCCGACGCTCCGTCAGTAGTCCGCAGACACGGAACCGCCACCGGCGCAGACAAGGGGGGCGCACCGGTGGCGGTGTGCTGCCCGGCCACAGGCGGCCTGGAGAGGGGAGTCAGCGATCGTAGCCAGTGAGTACGAGGGCCGACACCGCGCTGCGGAATGCCGACGGGAGCACATGAAATAGGACGTACGGGAGGCGCCGGAGGTTCCCAGGAAGCGAAGATTCCGCTGATTTCGCTGAAAAGGTGTGCTAGGGCCTGATCCGAAAGACAGGCCCTGGGCCCGTACGCGACCCCACCCCCCTCAACTGTGTCCGGCGGGCAGCCGGTTAATCTCCTCGCCCATGACCGCATCCGAACCCGCCTACATCCGTGACACCCGAGCCGGCTACAACGCCATCGCCGCCGACTACGCCGAACTCAGCAAGTCCCAACCGGAGGCCGACCCTCTGGGGCGCGCGATGCTCGGCACCTTCGCCGAGTACATACGGGCCGACGGCGCCGGTCCCGTCGTCGAGATCGGCAGCGGACCCGGCCATATGAGCGCCCATCTGCGCACGCTCGGCCTCGATGTCTCCGGCATCGACCTGTCGCCGGTGATGGTCGCGATGGCGGGCCGGAGCTACCCCGAGCTGCGGTTCGTGGAAGGGTCGATGACCGACCTGGACCTGCCGGAAGGCTCCCTCGCCGGCCTCGTCGCCTGGTACTCGATCATCCACATCATCCCGGAGGAACTGCCCCACGTCTTCGCGCAGTTCCACCGGGTCCTGGCCCCCGGCGGCCGGCTGCTGCTCGCCTTCCAGGTCGGCGACGAGCCCCGGCACTACGACGAGGCGTTCGGCCACCGCGTCAGCCTCGACTTCCGCAGGCTCTCCCCCGACCGGATCACCGAGCTGCTGGCACGGGCAGGCTTCCTGGTGGCCGCCCGGCTCCTGCGTGAGCCCTACGACAAGGAGCCGACCCCCCACGCCCACATCCTGGCCCGCAAGCCCCCGCATCCCGAGCCCGAGCCCGAGCCCGAGCAGCCCTGACCTCTGAACCCCTGACCTCCGACCGCAGCGGTCAGACCGCGGACCGCGGACTTTGGATCTCGGACCTCCCGGCCTCCGTCAGTGTCCCCGCGCCAGCAGCGCCTCCAGATGCTCGCGACCGGGGACGAGCAGGCCGGGGAAGTCCGCCGCGTCCGCGTACCAGCGCTTCTCGTACTCCCAGCAGAGCCACCCGTCGTCCCCGTCCCCGGCGAACAGACCGACACACTCACCCAACGGCAGCACCCCCGCGCCCAGCGCCAACGGCGTGGTGTCCTCCGCCGACGCGATGTCCTTCACCTGTACGTAGCCGAGGTGCGGCGACAGCGACGCATGGCTGGTGACGGGGCGTTCACCACCGAGCCAGGTGTGCATCACGTCCCAGAGCGCACCCACCTGCTGGTGGCCCACAAGCCCGAGGATGCGCATCGCGTCGGCGCCCGTGCGGTGCGAGTCGTGCGTCTCCAGCAGGATCCGCACCCCCGACTCCGCGGCGAGCGGCGCCGCGGCGGCCAGTCGGCGGGCCGCCGTGGCGTCTGCGGCCTCGGGGTCCTGGTCGCCGCCGCCCGGGAAGACGCGTATGTACGAGGCGTCCAGGTCCCGCGCCAGCCAGATCAACTCGTCCAGCTCCTGGCTCAACTGCTCCTCGTCACCGCCTTCGGACGCCACCCGCGCATAGCCCGCCACCGTCAGGACCTCGACTCCGTGGCGCTTGAACTCATCGACCACGGCGGCCCGTTCGTGCGCGCCGATACCCGGATGTACGGGCTCCTCCGGATGGGCGCGCAACTCCACACCCTGGTAGCCGGTCCGATTGGCCAGGGCGACGACCTCGGGGATGGGAAGGCCAGGGACGCCGAGGGTCGAGAAGGCGAATTTCATTCCGTCTTTCCTTTCACGAGAAAGAGCCTGCGGCGGACCGGTCGACGAGCGGGAGCCGCCAGTCCTGGCCGACCAGGTCCGCTCCGTAGGAACGGTGCGGTTCCTCGGCGACGAGGGTGAATCCCGCCCGCACATACAGCTTCCGGGCAGCGCTCAGGACGTCGTTGGTCCACAGCACCACCTCCCGGTACCCCGCGTCGCGCGCGAAATCCACGACCGCCTCGATCAGTCGCTCGCCCAGGCCGTGCCCCCGAGCCTCCGGCTCGACGAGCAGGAGCCGCAGCCGCGCGGTGCCGGGTGACTCGTCCCGTACGCACATCACCGAGCCCACCGGCCGGCCGTCGAGCTCGGCTATCCACACCCGCTCCAGCCGCTCGTCGTGATCCGCCGCGTAGTCGGCGACGATCCTGGCGACCAGGCCCTCGAAAGCGGTGTCCCACCCGTACTCCGCCGCGTACACCGCGCCGTGCCGCTGCACGATCCAGCCCAGATCGCCCGGGGCCGGCTCGCGCAGCACGGGCCCGCCACGCCGGGAGGGCGCCCTGCGGCCCTCGGCGGGACTCTCCTCGGCGCTCAGCAGCTCCCTGGCCGTCCGCAGCGCCTCCACGAGACGCGGGCGCTGGTCCGGCTCGACCCGGTCCAGCAGTGTGCCGACCGCCTCGCGCGAGCGTTCGTCGAGCAGCGCGGCGGTCCCGCGCCCCTGCGGGGTCAGCGTGACCCGCTGCCGCCGGGCGTCCTGCTCGGACGGGGTCCGCTCGACCAGTCCGTCCCGCTCGAATTTGGTGAGCATTCTGCTCAAATAGCCCGCGTCCAGCGACAGTTCGGCACGGAGCTCGGCCGCGTCCGTACGTGGCGCGTGCGCGAGCTCGTACAGCAGCCGTGACTCGGTCAGCGTGTATGGCGTGTAGAGGTGCTTGCTGTAATTCAGCGCGCCGATGAGGTTCGTGTAGAAGCGGTTGAACGCGCGAATCTCCTGGATGGTCATGGAGGTCCCCCGACCCGTCGCTCGATATTTTTCTTGACTGAGTCAACGGTACGTCGGGGTCGCCAAGATCGGCAAGACACTCGATCGGGTGAACCCCCGGTCCCGGTCCTGGCCCGGCCCCGGTCCTGTCCGAGCCCGGCGTCGCACCCGCACCCGCCCTCAGCTCGGAGCCGGCCCCGCCCCTGTTCCCTGGGGCCTGTTCCTCAGCCCCGCGGCGGCGCCGTCGAAGCCCGTGCCATCAATTCCGCGGCGATCGTCGCGATCCCACCCGGCGGCGGAGCCTCCGTCCCCATCGCGAGCCGCCCGGCCCGCGCCCCCGCCTCGTACAGGGGCAGCCGCACCGTCGTCAGCGCCGGTACCGCGTCGACCGAGAACGGCAGATCGTCGAAGCCCGCCACCGAGATGTCCTGCGGAATCCGCAGCCCCTGGTCCCGCACCGCCGCACACGCGCCGAGGGCCACCGTGTCGTTCGCCGCGACCACCGCCGTCAGGTCCGGCGCCCGCCGCAGCAGCTCCAGCGTCGCCTCGTAGCCCGAGCGCCGGTCGTAGGGGCCGTGCACCGTCAGCGGACCCTGGTCGTCCGTCAGCCCCGCGGCGGCAAGCGCCGCCCGGTGGCCCTCCAGCCGGTGCCGGGTGGTGGTGCGTTCTGCCGGGCCCGCGACGTATCCGATCCTGCGGTGCCCCAGCGCCAGCAGATGCTCGGTGAGCCGCCGCCCGCCACCCCTGTTGTCGAAGGCGAGCGAGGCGACGACCGCGCTGCTGCCCGGCAGCGGAGGCCGCCCGCACAGCACCACGTGCGTCCCCGCGTCGGCGAGCTTGGTCAGCTTGGCCGACATCGCCGCGATATGGGTCGGATCTTCGAGGGCGCCACCCGTGAGGATCACGGCGGCGGCCCGCTGGCGCTGGAGAAGGGTGAGATAGGTCAGCTCCCGTTCCGGGGAGCCGCCCGTGTTGCAGACGACCGCGAGCTTCTCGCCGCCGGCCCGGCCGCTTCCCTCCTGGCCGCCGATCTCGGTCTGGGCGGCCCCGGCCATGATCCCGAAGAACGGGTCGGCGATGTCGTTGACCAGGATTCCGACCAGGTCGGACGTGGCTGCGGCGAGCGAGCTGGCCGGTCCGTTGAGCACGTAGTCCAGCTCGTCCACCGCCCGCAGCACGCGCTCCCTGGTGGACGCGGCCACCGGGTAGTTGCCGTTTAGTACGCGGGAGACGGTGGCGGGGGACACCCGGGCGCGGGCAGCCACATCGGCCAGGGTGACTGTCATCGGCGGTTCCTCCGGAAGGTGGGTGGCGCGGTGGATCGGCGCCGGACTCTTGTCCGGTCGCTTTCGGCAGGCTAGCTTCTTACCCTGTAGAAAGCGCTTGCTACGGCCGTATGGAGGGAACTTCGTGACACGCAGGACAGTGCGGATCGCCATGAACGGCGTCACGGGGCGGATGGGGTACCGACAGCACCTGGTGCGTTCCATCCTCGCGATCCGCGAAGAGGGCGGACTGGACCTCGGCGACGGTGACGTGCTCTGGCCCGAGCCCGTCCTTGTCGGCCGCCGTGAACACGCCCTCAGAGAGGTCGCCGAACGGCACGGCCTCACCGAGTGGTCCACCGACCTCGACACCGTCCTCGCCGACGACAGCGTCGACATCTACTTCGACTCGCAGGTCACCTCCGCGCGGGTCGAAGCCATCAAGAAAGCCGTTGCCGCCGGGAAGCACATCTACACGGAGAAGCCGACCGCCACCGACCTCGAAGGCGCCCTCGACCTCGCCCGCCTCGCCGAGAGCGCCGACGTCAGGCACGGCGTCGTCCAGGACAAGATCTTCCTTCCTGGCCTGCTGAAGCTGAAGCGCCTCATCGACGGCGGCTTCTTCGGCCAGATCCTCTCCGTACGAGGCGAGTTCGGTTACTGGGTCTTCGAAGGCGACTGGCAGGAGCCGCAGCGCCCGTCCTGGAACTACCGGTCCGAGGACGGCGGCGGCATCACCGTCGACATGTTCCCGCACTGGGAGTACGTCCTGCACGAGCTGTTCGGCAGGGTCAACTCCGTCTCGGCGCACGTCACCACGCACATCCCGCGCCGCTGGGACGAGCAGGGCAAGCCCTACGCGGCCACCGCCGACGACTCCGCCTACGGGATCTTCGAGCTGGAGGGCGGCATCGTCGCGCAGATCAACTCCTCCTGGACGGTGCGCGTCAACCGGGACGAGCTCGTCGAGTTCCAGGTCGACGGCACCCACGGCTCGGCGGTCGCCGGCCTGCGCCGCTGCCGCGTCCAGCACCGCAGCGCCACCCCCAAGCCCGTCTGGAACCCGGACCTGGCCGCCACCGAGTCCTTCCGTGACCAGTGGCAGGAGATCCCGGACAACACGGAGTTCGACAACGGCTTCAAGGCGCAGTGGGAGCTCTTCCTGCGCCACGTCACGCTCGGCGAGCCGTACCGCTGGGACCTGCTCGCCGGCGCTCGCGGCGTACAATTCGCCGAACTCGGGCTCAGGTCCTCGGAGCAGGGACGCCGCTTCGACGTACCGGAGCTCTCGCTGTGACCACCCGGACCTCACCCTCCACGGCGCCCGCCCCAGCCTCTGTAAGGAAGCCGGGGCAGGGGCTCCGGCTCCCGGACGCCGAGGGCCGGCTGCGCACGTACCAGCCGCGCCGTGAACCGGCCGCCTTCACCACCAAGGGCGCCGACGCGGCCCCTCTCGTCTCCCGTACGGTCTTCTCCGCCGCGCACGTCGTCGCCGACCCGTACGCCGACAGCAGTCCCGGAGCGCCGGTCGTCGTCGACTGGGACACCACGCTCGCCTTCCGCCGCCATCTGTGGTCGCACGGCCTCGGGGTCGCGGAGGCCATGGACACCGCGCAGCGCGGCATGGGCCTGGACTGGGCGGGAGCGGCCGAGCTTATCCGCCGTTCAGCGGCGGAGGCGCGGTCGACGGGCGGCCGGATCGCGTGCGGGGTGGGCACCGACCAACTCGCGCCGGGAGCGCATTCTCTTCAGGAGGTGCGGGCGGCGTACGAGGAACAGCTCGCGCTCGTCGAGGAGACGGGCTCGCAGGCCATCC
This sequence comes from Streptomyces sp. NPDC051217, assembly GCF_044455465.1. Taxonomy (NCBI): domain Bacteria; kingdom Bacillati; phylum Actinomycetota; class Actinomycetes; order Kitasatosporales; family Streptomycetaceae; genus Streptomyces; species Streptomyces sp. NPDC051217. The sequence continues at coordinate 536,866 of NZ_JBITEV010000003.1, read as the reverse complement.
TCATGGCCTCACGCGCGCTCGCCGCCGCTGCCGGGGGCCCCGAGGACTATCTGGCCGTCTACGCCCATCTGCTGAGGCAGGCGGACGAACCCGTCGTGCTGCACTGGCTCGGCCCGATGTTCGATCCGGCGCTGAAGGGTTACTGGGGCAGCTCGGACCTGGACGCGGCCACCGAGACCTTCCTCCAGGTGATCTCCGAACACCCGGACAAGGTCGACGGGATCAAGGTCTCGCTGCTGGACGCGCGGCGTGAGGTCGAGCTGCGCCGGCGGCTCCCGCAGGGCGTGCGGTGCTACACCGGCGACGACTTCAACTACCCCGAGCTGATCGCGGGCGACGAACGCGGCTTCAGCCACGCGCTGCTGGGTATCTTCGACCCGCTCGGGCCGGTCGCCGCCGAAGCCGTACGCGTCCTGGACACGGGGGACACGAAGGGTTTCCGGGAACTGCTCGACCCCACCGTCGAGTTGTCCCGCCATCTCTTCCAGGCGCCCACGCGCTTCTACAAGACGGGTGTCGTGTTCCTCGCCTGGCTGGCCGGGCATCAGGACCACTTCACCATGGTCGGGGGCCTCCAGTCGGCCCGTTCGCTGCCGCATCTCGCGCGGGCGTACGAACTGGCCGACGGGCTGGGCCTGTTCCCGGACCCGACGGTGGCCGAAGCCCGGATGAAGTCCCTGCTCGGCGTGTACGGAGTGGACCAGTGACGGACATGAACGAGCCGGCGGACGTGACGGCAGCGGGCGACGCGAGTCCGGGTGGAGCCCCGGATGACCTCAGCCGCTTCAGCATCAACCAGATGACGGTCAAACAGCTCACCCTCCCCGAACTTATCGAGGCGTGCGTGCGGCTCGGCGTGCCGGGTGTCGGGCTGTGGCGCGAGCCCGTGCGGGCCTACGGCCTGGATGCCGCCGCCAAGCTCGTACGCGACGCCGGCCTCGCCGTCACGACCCTGTGCCGCGGCGGCTTCCTCACGGCGATCGCATCCGCCGCACGGGCGGATGCCCTGGACGACAACCGCGCGGCGATCGACGAGGCCGTGACCCTCGGCACCGACACCCTGGTCCTGGTCTCGGGCGGGCTGCCGCCCGGCAGCCGGGATCTGTACGGCGCGCGGGAACGGATCGCGGACGCGCTGGAGGTCCTGGCACCGTATGCGGGGGAGCGTGGGGTACGGCTGGCGATCGAGCCGCTGCACCCGATGTACGCCTCCGACCGCTGTGTCGTCTCCACGCTCGACCAGGCGCTGGATCTCGCGGAACGCTTCCCCGTCGAGCAGGTCGGGGTCGTCGTGGACACGTACCACGTGTGGTGGGACGACCGGGCCCCGGCGGCGATCAACAGGGCGGCGAACCGGATCCACTCCTTCCAACTGGCCGACTGGACGACCCCGTTGCCGGCCGGCGTGCTCAACGGCCGCGGTCTGATCGGGGACGGGGCGATCGATCTGCGGGCGTGGCGCGAACGCGTCGACGCGGCCGGGTACGACGGACCGATCGAGGTCGAACTCTTCAACGACACCTTGTGGGTGCGGGACGGCGCGGAGCTGCTGGCCGACGTCGCGGAGCGGTTTGTGAGGCATGCGCTGTAAGGGAGACCACCCTGTCGCGACGAAGACGCTCTCATAGGCAAATGGTCACTTCTGTCATCTTCTGTCGTCATTTCTAACGTCAGAAAAAATTACTGCCCGCGACCGTGCAACCCTTTCGCGGTGACGGCGGTCGTATATGGCATCAAGGCTTCCGGGGAGGGGTCCGGGGGGATCGGGAAGCCTTGTCCGGAGGGGGGAGCGCGTGGGGCCCGGTCCTGGGGACCGGGCCCCTAAAGCTTGTCCGGACCTTCTCGGGGCCCTGCCCGACGGTGAGTTGTCCACAGGCCGGGCCCGGTGTCGTATCCGGGCGGTAGCGTCGGATCATGTCCAATCTCGCCGTGCTCGAAGCCGTCCTTGAGCGGATCACGTACAGCAACGAGGAGAACGGCTACACGGTCGCCCGCGTCGACACCGGCCGTGGCGCCGATCTGCTGACCGTGGTCGGCTCGCTCCTCGGCGCCCAGCCGGGCGAGTCGCTGCGCATGGAGGGCCGCTGGGCCTCGCACCCCCAGTACGGCAAGCAGTTCACGGTGGAGAACTACACGACGGTCCTGCCCGCGACCATCCAGGGCATCCGCCGCTATCTCGGCTCCGGTCTGATCAAGGGCATCGGTCCTCGGATCGCCGAGCGGATCGTCGAGCATTTCGGCGTGGACACCCTGGAGATCATCGAGAAGGAGCCCGAGCGACTCGTCGAGGTCCCCGGCCTCGGCCCCAAGCGGACGAAAATGATCGGCGCCGCGTGGGAGGAACAGAAGGCCATCAAGGAAGTCATGATCTTCCTTCAGGGCGTCGGCGTGTCCACCTCGATCGCCGTCCGCATCTACAAGAAGTACGGCGACGCCTCGATCTCCGTCGTGAAGAACGAGCCCTACCGGCTGGCCGCCGACGTCTGGGGCATCGGCTTCCTCACCGCCGACCGCATCGCCCAGGCCGTCGGCATCCCGCACGACAGCCCGGACCGGGCCAAGGCCGGACTGCAGTACGCGCTCTCCCAGTCCACCGACCAGGGCCACTGCTTCCTGCCCGAGGAGCAGCTCATCTCCGACGCGGTGAAGCTCCTCCAGGTCGACGCCGGACTGGTCATCGACTGCCTCGCCGAGCTCGCCGCCGAGGAAGAGGGAGTCGTCAGGGAGAAGGTGCCCGGCCCCGACGGCGGCGAGCCGGTCACCGCCGTCTATCTGGTGCCCTTCCACCGCGCCGAGCTGTCCCTCTCCGCCCAGCTGCTGCGGCTGCTGCGCGCGGGGGAGGACCGGATGCCCGCTTTCCAGGACGTCGTCTGGGAGAAGGCGCTGCCCTGGCTCGCGGGCCGCACAGGCGCCGAGCTGGCACCCGAGCAGGAGGCCGCGGTGCGGCTCGCCCTCACACGTAAGGTCGCCGTCCTGACCGGCGGGCCGGGCTGCGGGAAGTCCTTCACGGTCCGCTCGATCGTGGAGCTGGCCAGGGCCAAGAAGGCCAAGGTGGTGCTCGCGGCGCCCACGGGACGGGCGGCCAAGCGCCTCGCCGAGCTCACCGGCGTCGAGGCGTCCACGGTCCACCGGCTGCTGGAACTCAAACCGGGCGGGGACGCGGCGTACGACAGGGACCGGCCGCTCGACGCCGATCTGGTCGTGGTCGACGAGGCGTCCATGCTGGACCTGCTGCTCGCCAACAAGCTCGTGAAGGCCGTGGCACCCGGTGCACATCTGCTGCTCGTCGGTGACGTGGACCAGCTGCCCTCGGTGGGGGCGGGAGAGGTGCTGCGGGACCTGCTGGCCGAGGGCGGACCCGTACCGCAGGTGCGGCTGACCCGGATCTTCCGGCAGGCCCAGCAGTCGGGCGTGGTCACCAACGCCCACCGCATCAACTCCGGGGTCCAGCCCATCACTCAGGGCCTCAGCGACTTCTTCCTCTTCGTGGAGGACGAGACGGAGGAGGCCGGGAAACTCACGGTGGATGTCGCGGCCCGTCGCATTCCCGCCACGTTCGGGCTCGATCCCAGGCGCGACATCCAGGTGCTGGCCCCGATGCACCGCGGCCCGGCCGGCGCGGGCACTCTCAACGGCCTGCTCCAGCAGGCCATCACCCCCGCCCGGCCCGAGCTGCCCGAGAAGCGGCTCGGCGGCCGTGTCTTCCGCGTAGGGGACAAGGTCACCCAGATCCGCAACAACTACGACAAGGGGCAGAACGGCGTCTTCAACGGCACGGTCGGCGTCGTGACCTCGCTGAATCTGGACGATCAGCGTCTGACGGTGCGTACGGACGAGGAGGAGGAAGTGCCGTACGACTTCGACGAGTTGGACGAGTTGGCGCACGCGTACGCGGTGACGATCCACCGCTCGCAGGGCAGCGAGTACCCGGCGGTGGTCATCCCGGTCACGACCGGCGCCTGGATGATGCTCCAGCGGAATCTGCTCTACACGGCGGTCACCAGGGCCAAGAGGCTCGTCGTCCTGGTCGGCTCCCGGAAGGCGATAGGGCAGGCCGTACGTACGGTCTCCGCCGGCCGCCGCTTCACCGCACTCGACCACCGGCTCTCGGGCGGCCTCCAGGCCGGAAGCTTCTAGCGGCACTTCCACTTCCGGCGGGCTTCCGGCGGCAGGAATGCCCGCCCCGGACTTTCGGAACCGGGGCGAAGGGGGCAGGATGTGAAAGTTGGCGGCACTCAGTGCCGCGAATAGGCCTAATGGTCGACCCCGAGTGCACTCTCCTGAGCCAAATGGGGGATGGTAGAGACAGTCAGGGCACCTCGAAGAAGAGGCACTACGTCGGTGAGGGATGACGTGAGCGACAACTCTGTAGTACTGCGGTACGGCGATGGCGAGTACACCTACCCGGTGATCGACAGCACCGTCGGCGACAAGGGCTTCGACATCGGGAAGCTGCGGGCCCAGACCGGCCTGGTGACTCTGGACAGCGGATACGGCAACACCGCCGCCTATAAATCCGGCGTCACCTATCTCGACGGTGAACAGGGCATCCTCCGGTACCGCGGCTACCCCATCGAACAGCTGGCCGAAAGCTCGACGTTCCTGGAGGTGGGCTATCTGCTCATCAACGGGGAACTTCCGAAGGTCGACGAGCTGGCGTCCTTCAAGAACGAGATCACCCAGCACACGCTGCTGCACGAGGACGTGAAGCGCTTCTTCGACGGCTTCCCCCGTGACGCGCACCCGATGGCGATGCTGTCCTCCGTGGTCAGCGCGCTGTCGACCTTCTACCAGGACAGCCACAACCCGTTCGACGAGAAGCAGCGCCATCTCTCGACGATCCGGCTGCTGGCCAAGCTGCCGACCATCGCGGCGTACGCGTACAAGAAGTCGATCGGTCACCCCTTCGTCTACCCGCGCAACGACCTCGGCTATGTCGAGAACTTCCTGCGCATGACCTTCTCGGTCCCCGCCCAGGAGTACGAGCTGGACCCGGTGGTGGTCTCGGCGCTCGACAAGCTGCTGATCCTGCACGCGGACCACGAGCAGAACTGTTCGACCTCCACCGTGCGTCTGGTCGGCTCGTCGCAGGCGAACATGTTCGCCTCGATCTCCGCCGGCATCAGCGCCCTGTGGGGCCCGCTGCACGGTGGCGCCAACCAGTCGGTGCTGGAGATGCTTGAGGGCATCCAGGCCAACGGCGGCGATGTCGACTCCTTCATCCGCAAGGTGAAGAACAAGGAGGACGGCGTCCGTCTGATGGGCTTCGGCCACCGCGTCTACAAGAGCTTCGACCCCCGGGCGAAGATCATCAAGGCGGCGGCGCACGATGTCCTCTCGGCGCTCGGCAAGTCCGACGAGCTGTTGGACATCGCGCTGAAGCTGGAGGAGCACGCGCTCTCCGACGACTACTTCGTCTCCCGCAACCTCTACCCGAACGTGGACTTCTACACGGGTCTGATCTACCGGGCCATGGGCTTCCCGACCGAGATGTTCACCGTGCTGTTCGCGATCGGCCGGCTCCCCGGCTGGATCGCCCAGTGGCACGAGATGATCAAGGAGCCCGGTTCCCGTATCGGCCGCCCGCGCCAGATCTACACCGGCGAGGTCCTGCGCGACTTCGTTCCTGTCGAGAGCCGCTGAACCCTCGGCCGACGGTCCTCGCGGTCACGCCGGAGCGCAACAGAAAGCGCCCCGCTTCCCGATCCCCCCACGGGTCGGTATAGCGGGGCGCTTCCCATATCCCCGGAGCGGATTCCCCCCACGGGATCCGGGCCGGGCGTCTGCGGTTGCCGGCAGAAGCCAGTTTCACGCGGTCTGCCGGGGTACGTACGAACCAGGGGGGCCGCTCAAAGCTCCCCAGTTGCACGTCCCCCGGCCAACGCTTGCCTGAGACATCCCCCAAGACATCTCATGAACGTCCCCCAAGACGTTCTCGGCATCGCCTCTTAGACTCGCGAGCTGCCCGGATGGTTACCCCCAAATCTATGTGATCTAGATCTCTTTGTGAAGGTCCTGTGCCTCATGTGAAGGAGGCGGCTCGCAAATTGTTCGTTGCTACGAAAACAGATGAAAACGTGGGGTGCCATGCCCGCTGATCACGTTGCTGAGCAGGGCTGTTGTGGTCGGGACGGTGCCTGGAGCGACCGAAGGCCGCACGCGGCCGGAATCGGATCAGGTCGCGTACGGCCTCTGAGGCAAGTTCGGTCAGGCCTGGCCGGCCAGCTCGTAACCCGCCTCGTCGACCGCCGCGCGCACGGCGCTCTCGTCAAGCGGGGCCCGGGAAATCACGGTCACGCGGCCGGCGGCGGCCTCGGCCTTCACGGACGTGACCCCGTCCAGCGCGGAGATCTCGTCGGATACCGCGCCTTCACAGTGTCCGCACGTCATTCCGGTGACCGCGTACACCGTGGTGACGGCGCCCGTCGCTGTCTCCGTCTCGATCTTCGTCTCTGCGGTCATGGCGTTCTCCTCCGGGGGTGGGCGTGCGAAAGAAGGCGCGTCAGGGGCCGCGTGAACGCCGCGGCGCGCCGATGCGTCCGACTATACCCCTAGGGGGTATGGATGGCGAGTCTGGATCGCGGCGCCCGGTCCGCCCGCGGAGTCAGGAGTCCGGCGCCGAGGTCTCCGGCTGTGGTGGGCAGCGGGGGAGCGTGTCACCGACGACGGGTTCCAGATAGCGGAACATCGCGGTCTTCAGCTCCCCGATGTAGGCCTCCCGCTCCTCGCCCTCGTGGGACAGGATCAGATCCATGCCGCCCATGAAGAGGGCGAAGGCGAACTCCGCCGTCCTCGTGCGCTCCGCCTGCGGGGCCTCGGGGAGGTAGCTGCCCAGCATCTCCTCGACCCGGGTGAGCAGGGTGGAGTGCAGGACGTCGTGTTTCTCGGTCACCTGCCCGGGGATCTCGGATCCGTGCATCAGGACCGGGAACGCCGGATTCTCGCAGTTGAACGTGATCAGTGGATCGAGGACGGCGTCCAGCAGCTCGGGGAGCGGCAGATCCATGTGGGTCGGTGTGAACGCCTGGCCGTACGTCGTGCGCCAGCGATTCAGCAGTACGTCGCCCAGCTCGACGGCGATGGCTTCCTTGTTCGGGAAGAACTGGTAGAGCGTCCCGGGTGAGACGCCGGCCTCCCGTGCGATGGAGTTGGTGCTCGCCGCCGTGTAGCCGTTGGTGCAGAAGACGCGGCCCGCGGCTTCGAGGATCTGAGCGATACGGCGCTCACCGCGGGCTTGGCGGCGGCGCGGCTTGCCCGCATCGGCGGAGTCGCCGCCTCCCTTGGTCGCGCTGTCCTCGACGCCTCGCTCCACGGCTCCGCCTCTCCTCGCTTCAGGCACGTGAACTCCCAGGATCCCTCGATCGGTTGGCGGTGGTTGACAAACGCGAGTCCTCGCTCGCATTCTTGGTGAATGCGAGCGATCGCTCGTGTTTGCCAAGTCTATGGCAGTCGCTGACCCATGCCCTGGGTCACGGTGAAGGGGACACCGCACTATGTCCGAAGTCAACAGGGGGTCGCGAATCGGCGGCTGGACCCGGTTCGTCACGGCGCGCCCACGGCTTTCGCTGCTGGTCGCCCTGGTGATCACGGCGTTGGCGGTCCTCGCGGGGAGCGGGGTCGGCGACCGGATGGGCAGCGGGGGGTGGGAGGACCCCGCCGCCTCGTCGACGTACGCGACGAAGGCGCTGGAGCGCGAGTTCCCGGCCTCCCAGCCGAATCTGCTGCTCCTCGTCGACGCGGGCGACAGAGGGGTGGACGACCCCGCCGTGGCCGCCGAGGCCGAGCGGCTCACCGAGCGGCTGGCCGCCGAGGAGGGCGTCATAGGCGTCGGGTCGTACTGGCGGACGCGGGCGCCCGCGCTGCGCGCCGAGAAGGGGGACGAGGCGCTGATCGCGGCCAGGATCGTGGGTGAGGAGAAGGAGGCCGGCGAGATCCTGGAGCGGATCGCGCCCGAATTCCGTGGCACACAGGGACTGTTGGAGGTCTCCGTCGGCGGGCCGGTCGCCGTGCGGCACGACATCCAGACGATCATCCAGGAGGACCTGCTGCGGGCCGAGCTGATAGCCCTTCCGGTCACGCTGGTCCTGCTCGTGATGGTCTTCGGCAGCGCGGTCGCGGCCCTGCTGCCGCTGGGCGTCGGCATCGTCGCCATCCTCGGCACCAACGCCGTGCTGCGCGGGATCACCGAGATCACGGATGTGTCGGTCTTCGCGCAGAACCTCACCACGGCTCTGGGGCTCGGACTGGCCGTGGACTACGCGCTGTTCATCGTGCGCAGATTCCGGGAGGAGCTGGCCGAGGGCGCCGAGGTGCGGGACGCGGTCGGCGCCACGCTGCGCACCGCCGGCCGGACGGTGCTGTTCTCCGCGCTGACGGTCGCGGTGTCGCTCGCGGCCATGATGGTCTTCCCGCAGTACTTCCTGCGCTCGTTCGCCTACGCCGGGATAGCGGTGGTGCTGCTCGCCGCCGCTGCCGCGCTGATCCTGCTGCCGGCCGCGCTGATGGTGCTCGGCAATCGGATCAACTCCCTCGACCTGCGTCGGCTGTTCACCCGGGTCCGCAAGGGCACGGCGCCCGCCGACGGGACCGGGGACGGACCCCGGCCGGGAGCGGCGGCGGAGACAGGCCGGGGCTGGGGGCGCACGGCGGCACTGGTGATGCGCAGGGCTCCGCTCTTCGCCGTCGGGACGGCCACGGCCCTGGTGCTGCTCGGACTGCCCTTCCTGGGCGTCAAGTTCGGCACGGCCGACGACCGGCAGCTGCCGTCGAGCGCGGAGTCCCGGGTGGTCCAGGAGGACATCAGGAGCGGCTTCTCCGGCAGTCCCGGGGGCGGGCTCGAAGTGCTCGGCGAAGGCGGGGCGACCTCCGCCGAGTACGCGGACTACCGCGACCGGGTGGCCGGTCTGGCGGATGTGCTGCGGGTCGACGGCCCCGTCGTCTCCGGCGACCACGCGTACTTCACCGTGCTGCCGCGTGGCGAGGCGGTGGGCCAGGAGGCGCAGCGGCTCGTCCGTGAACTCCGGGCCGAGCCTGCGGCCTTCGACACCTCGGTCACCGGCACCGCCGCCGTACTGGTCGATTCGAAGGACTCCATCGGCGACCGGTTGCCCCTGGCGGCGGCCATCATCGTCGTGGTGACACTGCTGCTGGTCTTCCTGCTCACCGGCAGTGTCCTCATCCCGATCCAGGCGGTGGCGCTCAACGCGCTCAGCCTTACGGCGATGTTCGGAGCGGTCGTCTGGGTCTTCCAGGACGGCAATCTCTCAGGGCTGCTCGGTTTCACCTCAACGGGTGACATAGAGACGACGCTTCCGGTGCTGATGTTCTGTGTCGCCTTCGGACTCTCCATGGACTACGGGGTCTTCCTGATATCCCGGATCAAGGAGGAGTACGACCGCGGTGGTGACCACGAGCGCTCGGTCATATTCGGGCTTCAGCGCACCGGAGGGCTGATCACGGCGGCGGCGGTGATCCTGGGCGTGGTCATGGTCGCCATCGGCGCCTCGCGGGTCACTAACACCAAGATGCTCGGGCTCGGGATCGCGCTCGCGGTCGTCATGGACGCGATGGTGGTGCGGAGTCTGCTGGTCCCGGCGGTGATGAAGCTGACGGGCAGAGCGACATGGTGGGCGCCGGGGCCGCTGCGGCGCTTCCACGACCGGTTCGGGGTGAGCGAGGGTGAGGCACGGCCGGCGGCGGTCACGGACGGCGCCGACGGTCCCGGAGCGTCCGGAGCGTCCGGAGCGTCCGGAGCGTCCGGTGGGTCAGACGGGTCCAACGGTGTCGTGTCCGGGGCTGGTGAGCGGGACAAGGCCAGGGTCTGAGCCTGAACGGGACTGAGGGCCCCGTGCTCCACCACGGGGGTTGGGGTACGGGGCCCTTGGAGCCGGTCGCTGCACGGAACTGGCGCGGGGGTCCGCCCCCCGGGCCTCACTCTCTGCGGCCTCTGTTCCCCGGGCGCTTGGCCACCCAGGCGCGGATGGTGTCCGCGTACCAGTAGGGCTTGCCGTTCTCCACATGGTCCGGCCGCGGAAGCAGACCATGCTTGCGGTACGAACGGACGGTGTCCGGCTGTACGCGGATGTGGGCGGCAATCTCCTTGTAGGACCAGAGACTTCTGTCCGTCATGCGTGGCACCTCCCTGCGTCCGCCGCAGCGGCGGCCGGGGGGCCGTCTGGTGGGCTGCGACTGAAACGCTGGTGATCACTGAGCCTGTGCCCGTTGAACGACGCAGAGTGACGGTGGGGGAGGGGCTGTCGCGTCACTGTGACGGAAAACCCGCGTAATGGAGATATGCGTGACGTTGGGCGGATGTCTGTGACAGGAGTGACGCATCGGAAAGGGTCGTACCAATGGCCCATCCGGGCCCAACTGTTCGACGGTGGCGCCGGGTTACGCGCCGCACGAGCGGAGGAAGCGGCGCGTGCGCTCGGCGATCGGGAAGGGCTTGTCGGGCGGGCAGGGATACATGTCCTGCTCGACGATGGCGAAGAGATCGACCCCCAGTTTCTGGGCCGCCGTCAGCACCGGTCCCAGCGCGGGCACTCCGGTCGGCGGCTCGCACATCACGCCCCGCCCCACGGCCGGCCCGAAGGGAACTTCGTCCGCGACCACGCCCGCGAGGATCTCCGGATCCACCTGCTTGAGATGCAGATAGCCGATCCGCTCCCCGTAGGTCTCGATCAGCTTGACGCTGTCGCCGCCGCAGTACGCGTAGTGCCCGGTGTCCAGACACAGTGACACCAGGTCGGGATCGGTGGCGTCGAGGAAACGGCTGACGTTCTCCTCGCTGTCGATGTGGGTGTCGGCGTGCGGGTGGACCACGATGTTCAGCCCGAAGCGGTCGCGCACCTCACGGCCGAGCCGTTCGGTCTGGGTCGTCAGGTCGTGCCACTGCGCGGAGGTCAGCGTCCGGCCCTCCAGCACCTGTCCCGTCTTGTCGTCACGCCAGAAGGACGGGATGACGACCAGATGGTCCGCCCCCATCTCCCTGGTGAGCGCCGCGATGTCGGCGACATGCGCCCAGGTCGTGTCCCAGACGGCGGGGCCGTGGTGGAGCCCGGTGAACACGGTGCCGGCCGAGACCTTCAGACCACGCGCGGCCGTCTCCTCGGCGAGGCGGGCCGGATCGGTCGGGAGATAGCCGTAGGGACCGAGTTCGATCCACTCGTATCCGGCCTCGGCCACTTCGTCGAGGAAACGCTTCCAGGGAACCTGCTGGGGATCGTCGGGAAACCACACGCCCCAGGAGTCGGGTGCCGACCCGACCCTGATGCGGTCCAGCGGGGGTACGGAGGAGGTCATGGCGGTCAGCCTCCCGGCCGTCCGAGAAGAGTGTCAAGCCTTCGTCCGAATGTCAGGACAAAACGTTGACAGAGGTCGGGAAGGAGCATTAGACCTGGGACCGGCCGTCGAAACGAGGGGACGCGCATGCCTGAGCCGTACGACGTGATCACCATGGGACGGATCGGCGTGGACCTCTATCCGCTCCGTACCGGAGTCCCGTTGGCGCAGGTCGACACCTTCGGGAAGTTCCTCGGCGGTTCGGCGACGAACGTGGCGGTGGCCGCCGCCCGGCTCGGCCGCCGGAGCGCGGTCATCACCCGCACCGGGCGGGACGCTTTCGGGGACTATCTCCACCACGCCCTGCGGGAGTTCGAGGTGGACGACCGCTGGGTGACACCGGTCGACCCGTGGCCCACACCGGTCACTTTCTGCGAGATCTTCCCCCCGGACGACTTCCCGCTCTACTTCTACCGCCAGCCCAAGGCGCCCGATCTGGAGATCCACCCGGACGAGTTGGACCTGGACGCCATCCGGTCGGCACGGATCTTCTGGATGACGGGTACCGGCCTGTGCGAGGAGCCCAGCCGGGCGGCCACGCTGACGGCCCTGCGTACGCGCAGCGAGGCGCGCGCACGCAACCCCGAGGAGCGTCCGTCCGGGCGGCGGCCAGGAACCGCCATCACCGTCTTCGATCTCGACTGGCGCCCGATGTTCTGGAAGGCACCGGCCGACGGCTCCGTCCCCGACGGCCCGGCTTCCGAGACTTCCGCCCCCACCGGCGCCTCCGACGATCCGCAAGCCCTCATGGCCGCGGCCCGGCCCCTGTACACGCAGGCCCTGCGCCATGCCACGGTCGCCGTCGGAAACCTGGACGAGTGTGAAGTCGCCGTCGGAGAGCGGGAACCGTACGCCGCCGCTCGGGCGCTCCTCGCCGCCGGACCCGAACTGGCCGTCGTCAAACAGGGCCCCAAGGGCGTCCTCGCCATGCACCGCGACGGCACCACCGCCGAGGTGCCGCCCGTCCCCGTCGAAGTCGTCAACGGCCTCGGAGCCGGGGACGCCTTCGGCGGCGCCCTCTGCCACGGACTGCTGGCCGGCTGGGACCTGGAGCGCGTCATGCGATACGCCAACGCCGCCGGCGCCATCGTCGCCGCCCGGCTCGCCTGCTCCTCCGCCATGCCGTACGCCCGGGAAGTCGTCCAGGTCCTCGGCGGCGGCCCCGTCCCCACGCCGGGAACGCTGCCACCGGAGGGCGCCCTGTGACCCGCGTCGACGCGTCGGATCTCGTACGGATCCGTACGCACCACCCCGAGGCGGTCGCCGAGGCCGCCGCCCGCCGCAGCCGCCGTCCCCTGCTGCGCCCCGGCGCACGGCTGATGATCGTCGCGGCCGACCACCCGGCGCGTGGCGCCATGGCCGTCGGCAACCGACGGTTGGCCATGGCCAACCGTGTCGACCTGCTGGAGCGCCTCTGCCTCGCGCTGTCCCGGCCCGGCGTGGACGGCGTCCTCGCCACCTCCGACATACTCGACGACCTGCTGCTCCTCGGCGCTCTGGAGGACCGTGTCGTCGTCGGTTCCATGAACCGCGGCGGCCTCGCCGGCGCGGCGTTCGAACTGGACGACCGCTTCACCGGCCACCGCGCCGAGGACATCGATCGCCTCGGCTTCGACGCGGGCAAGCTGCTGCTGCGTATCGACTACGACGACGCGCGCTCGGCCGACACCCTCCTGTCGGCCGCCCGCGCCGTTGACGCCATGGCGGAGCGGCGGCTTCCGGTCTTCGTCGAGCCGTTCATCTGCCGCCGCAGGGAGGGACGGCTCCGCAACGACCTGACGGCGGAGGCGGTGACCCGTTCCATCGCCATCGCCTCCGGTCTCGGCGGCACCTCCGCGTACACCTGGCTGAAACTGCCCGTCACCGAGAATCCCGACGACATGGCCCGGGTGATGGAGACGTCCACCCTGCCCGCCGTCCTGCTCGGCGGCGAGATCGGCGACGACCAGGAAGGCGCGTACGAGAAGTGGCGCAAGGCACTGCGCCTGCCCACGGTGCAGGGCCTGGTCGTGGGGCGCTCACTCCTCTACCCGGTGGATGGCGATGTCGCGGCGGCCGTCGACACCGCGGTGGGCCTGTTGTAGGGGGCCCTGGGCCGCCGGACGGGAGCGGCTGTAGGGGTCACGCGGAGAGTAGGCAGACGTGCGGAGGGATACGGAACGACCATGACGACGGACAGCGACACCGACACGGGCTCCGACACCGGCTCCGACGGTGAGTTCCTGGAACGGCACGTGCGCGCGGGCAGCGCGGCGAACGGACCGTACGCGCTCGACATCGAGCCGCGGCGAGCCGGCTGGCTGCACAGCGCCTTGCGCGTCCTCGACCTGCCGCCCGGCGGTACGCACACGCTGGACAGCGGCGACAGTGAGTGGATCGTGCTTCCGCTCAACGGCGGTTGTACGGTGCACACGCAAGGCGAGATCTTTGAACTGCTGGGCAGAGAAAGCGTGTTCAGCTCCGTCACGGACTTCGCGTACGTTCCGCGTGACGCCCACGCCCAGATCGCCTCCGGTGCGGGAGGCCGCTTCGCCCTGGCAGGAGCGAAGTGCGAGCGACGACTCCCCGCTCGCTACGGCTCCGCACCGGAGGTTCCGGTCGAACTGCGGGGCAGCGGCAACTGCTCCCGCCAGGTCAACAACTTCGCCGCCGCCGACACCTTCGACTGCGACCGGCTGATCGCCGTCGAAGTCCTCACGCCCGGCGGGAACTGGTCGTCGTACCCGCCGCACAAGCACGACGAGAACCACCCCGGCGTCGAGTCCGAGCTGGAGGAGATCTACTACTTCGAGATCGAGGACGGTGGCCTCGGCTACCACCGTGTCTCGCCCTCCAGGTCCGGCGGTACGGACGTCCTCGCCGAAGTCCGCACCGGCGACACCGTCCTCATCCCCGACGGCTGGCACGGCCCGTCCATCGCCGCCCCCGGCCGCGCCATGTACTACCTCAACGTGATGGCCGGACCGGGCGAGACCAGACAGTGGCTGATCCGAGACCACCCCGACCACGGCTGGATCCGCGGCACCTGGCCCGGCCAGGCGGTCGATCCCCGACTGCCGATGTACGGAGCCCCGCGAACGCGGCGACCGCACGCGCCGCAGGGACCGTCCCAGGGACAGCCGAGCCAACCTCCTTATGAGGACAAGGACGAGGAGACCCACCGATGAGTACGCGCCGCCTCACCGTGGCCCAGGCACTGATCGCCTTCCTGTCCCGCCAGTACACCGAACGCGACGGCAGCCGCCGCCGGCTGATCGACGCCACCTGGGGCATCTTCGGCCACGGGAACGTGGCGGGCATCGGCCAGGCGCTCGTCCAGGCCGGCCCGGACATGCCGTACTTCCAGGGCCGCAGCGAACAGGCCATGGTCCATGCCGCCGTCGGTTACGCCCGCCAGAGCAACCGCCTCTCCGCACACGCAGTGACCACCTCCATCGGCCCCGGTGCCACCAACCTCGTCACAGGCGCGGCCCTCGCCACCATCAACCGGCTGCCCGTGCTGCTGCTCCCCGGCGACATCTTCGCGACGCACCCCGCCGACCCCGTCCTCCAGCAGCTCGAAGTGCCCCACGCGGGCGACGTCTCCGTCAACGACGCGCTCCGCCCCGTGTCGAAGTACTTCGACCGCGTCTCGCGGCCCGAAGCGCTCATCCCGGCCGCCCTCGCCGCCATGCGGGTCCTCACCGACCCCGCCGAGACGGGCGCGGTGACCCTCGCACTGCCGCAGGACGTCCAGGCGGAGGCTTACGACTGGCCGGAGGAGTTCTTCGCCGAGCGCGTCTGGCGGGTGCGCAGGCAGGGCCCCGATCCGTACGAACTCGCCGACGCCGCCGAGGCCGTCCGCTCCGCACGCCGTCCGCTCCTCGTCGCGGGCGGCGGAGTCCACCACAGCGCGGCCGAGGACGCGCTGGCCGCCTTTGCCACGGCGACCGGCATCCCCGTCGCCTCCACCCAGGCCGGCAAGGGCTCCCTGCGCCACGACCATCCGGCGGACGTCGGCGGGATCGGCCACACCGGCACCGCCACCGCCGACGAACTGGCCCGCACCGCCGACCTGGTGATCGGCGTCGGCACCCGCTGGTCCGACTTCTCCACGGCGTCCGCGACGCTCTTCTCGAACCCGGCCGTCCGCTTCCTCAACATCAACGTCACCGGCTTCGACGCCCACAAGCTCGCCGCAGCCCCCTTGGTCGCCGACGCCCGCACCGCCCTGGAGGCACTGACCACGGCCCTCGCGGACCACCGCGTGGGCGCCGGCTACGCCACCGAGTACACGGAGGACAAGGAGCGGTGGGAGCACCGCGTCGACGCGGCCTTCGACACCTCCGAGGACCTGGTACGGCCCACCCAGCCACAGGTTCTCGGGCTGCTGGACGCGCTCGTCACCGACGAGGACATCGTCATCAACGCGGCCGGATCGCTCCCCGGCGACCTCCACAAGCTGTGGCGGTCCCGCTCCCGCGACCAGTACCACGTCGAGTACGGCTATTCGTGCATGGGTTACGAGATCCCTGCGGCCATCGGCGTGATGCTGGCCGACCCGGGGCGTCCCGTCTGGGCGCTGGTCGGCGACGGAACGTATCTGATGAACCCCACCGAGATCGTCACCGCAGTCCAGGAACGCCTCCCACTGAAGCTGGTGATTCTCCAGAACCACGGATACGCGTCGATCGGCGGTCTCTCCGAGTCCGTCGGCGCGGAACGGTTCGGTACGGCGTACCGCTTCCGGGAGGCCGACACGGTCGGCTCGCCGACCTACACGGGCGATCCGCTCCCCGTCGACCTCGCCGCCAACGCGGCCTCGCTCGGGATGCGCGTCATCCGCGCCAAAACCATCCGTGACCTGCGTGAAGCCCTCGCCCTCGCGCGCGCGTCCGACGTCCCCACATGTGTCTACGCGGAGACCGAAACGGCAGACACTGTGTCGGGCGCGCCTCCCGCGCAGGCGTGGTGGGATGTTCCCGTGGCCGAGACGGCGACGCGCGCGTCCGCGGTCACGGCACGCGAGGATTACGACCGGAAGGCCGCGGCCCGCCGCCGCCACCTCTGACAGGCGCACCGCCACAGCGCCACAGCGCCGCACCGCCGGACTCGATGGACCCGAAGGAGCAGGTAATGAAGACCGTCAACCACTGGATCGGTGGCAAGACCGTCGAGGGCGCGTCGGGCAACTGGGGCCAGGTCACCGATCCGGCGACCGGCGCGGTCACCACACAGGTCGCGCTCGCCTCGGCGGAGGAGGTGGACGCGGCCGTCACGGTGGCGAAGGCCGCGTACGGCACCTGGGGCACCTCCTCCCTCTCCACACGCACCGGCATCCTCTTCAGCTACCGCGCGCTGCTCGACGCCCACCGTGACGAGATCGCCGCGCTGATCACCGCCGAGCACGGCAAGGTCCACTCCGACGCCCTCGGTGAGGTGGCGCGCGGGCTGGAGATCGTCGAGCTGGCCTGCGGGATCACCACTCAGCTCAAGGGCGAGTTGTCGACACAGGTCGCCAACCGGGTCGACGTCTCCTCGATCAGGCAGTCGCTGGGCGTCGTCGCCGGCATCACGCCGTTCAACTTCCCCGCGATGGTGCCGATGTGGATGTTCCCGCTGGCCATCGCCTGCGGCAACACCTTCGTACTGAAGCCGAGCGAGAAGGACCCGTCGGCGGCGAATCTGCTGGCCGAACTCGCCGCCGAGGCGGGACTGCCGGACGGCGTGCTCAACGTCGTCCACGGCGACAAGGTGGCCGTCGACTCCCTCCTCGCGCACCCGGACGTCGCGGCGGTCTCCTTCGTCGGCTCGACGCCGATCGCCCGCTACATCCACGCCACCGCCTCCGCCAACGGCAAGCGCGTCCAGGCGCTGGGCGGCGCCAAGAACCACATGCTGGTCCTCCCGGACGCCGACCTGGACGCGGCTGCGGACGCGGCCGTCTCGGCGGCGTACGGCTCCGCGGGTGAGCGCTGCATGGCGATCTCGGCGGTCGTCGCGGTTGGTGCGATCGGCGACGAACTCGTACGGAAGATCCGCGAACGCGCCGAGAAGATCAAGATCGGCCCCGGCACCGACCCGGCCTCCGAGATGGGCCCGCTGATCACGGCCGCCCACCGAGACAAGGTCGCGTCGTACGTGACGGGCGCCGCCGCACAGGGCGCCGAAGTCGTCCTGGACGGCACCGGCCTGCGCGTCGAGGGCTACGAGGACGGCCACTGGATCGGACTGTCGCTCCTCGACCACGTCTCGACCGACTCCGACGCCTACCGCGACGAGATCTTCGGCCCGGTGCTCTGCGTGCTGCGCACGGAGACGTACGAGGACGGCGTCGCCCTCATGAACGCCTCGCCCTTCGGCAACGGCACGGCGATCTTCACCCGCGACGGCGGCGCGGCCCGCCGCTTCCAACTGGAGATCGAGGCGGGCATGGTCGGCGTGAACGTGCCGATCCCGGTGCCGGTGGGCTACCACTCCTTCGGTGGCTGGAAGGACTCGCTCTTCGGCGACCACCACATCTACGGCAACGACGGCGTGCACTTCTACACACGCGGCAAGGTCGTCACAACCCGCTGGCCGGACCCGTCGGACGCCCCGTCGGGCGTGGACCTGGGCTTCCCCCGCAACCACTGACCAAGCCCGCCCACCCGAACCGCGGCGGCCCGCACGGTGCCCCTATTCCGCTCGGGCCGTCGCCGCGTTCCGCCGCCTTCTTAATAGGTGGCCGCCAAGGCGCCTGTCACACCACGCTGTTCCCATGGCGACAGCGACAACTCCGGCGACCCCGCGTCCCCCGGAACCCAAGTACCGCATTCGCGCGCACCACACCGCCTCGACGATCACCGTCCACCAGGCCTACCCACCATCGATCGGCCTCCCGGCCGCACGCGACGGACGCTTTCCCGGCACTTGGAAGCGCGACAGGATGACGTGGATCAAACCGTCCTTCCTTTGGATGATGTATCGCTGCGGCTGGGGTCTGAAAGAGGGGCAGGAGACGGTCCTGGCCGTCGAGATCACCCGTGAGGGCTTCGAGTGGGCGCTGCGGCATGCCTGCCTGTCGCACTACGACGCGGACACGCACGCCGACCAGGCCTCGTGGCGGCGCGAGTTGAAGCGGAGTCCCGCGCGTGTCCAGTGGGATCCGGAGCGGGATGTGCGGCTCCAGGCGTTGCCGTACCGGTCGTTGCAGCTCGGGCTTTCGGGGGAGGCGGTGCGGCGGTACGCCGATGAGTGGATCGTTTCCGTCAGGGATGAGACGCCGTTGGCCCGGCGGATTCATGGGCTTGTGCGGGAGGGTGAACCGGCCGCCGCGCAAGGGCTGCTGCCCGTCGAGACGCCGTATCCGGCCGAGGCCGACGGAGAATTGCTCCGGCACCTGTGCCCTTGAGCCGCGTCCGGGCGCGTGAAACCGGCGCGCCGAGCGCGTCGAGTTCTCGCCATGCTATGTGCCCAACCCGGGAGGAGCGGCAGTATGGAAGGCATGACGGACATGGTGAATTCAGCCCAGGCCGAGGCGTGGAACGGCTATGAGGGCAGGCACTGGGCAGAGCACCAAGATCGGTACGACAATCTGAACGACGCCGCCAATGCTCCGCTTCTCGAAGCGGCCGGCATAAAGGACGGCGACCGGCTCCTCGACGTCGGGTGTGGGAACGGGCGGGTCACGCGGCTCGCCGCGCGCCGGGGGGCTCGGGCCGTCGGGATCGATCTGTCGGCGCCCATGCTGGCGCGGGCCAGGGAGTCCGCGGTCGCGGAGGAGGTCGAGGACGTCACGTTCGTGCAGGGCGACGCGCAGGTGTACGGCTTCGAGGAGGCGTCCTTCGACATCGCCGTGAGCCGCTTCGGGGTGATGTTCTTCGCCGATCCCGCCGCCGCGTTCCGCAACATCGGAAGAGCGTTACGCCCTGGTGGGAGGCTTGCCTTCGTCTGTCCGCAGTCGTTCAGCCTCATGGACCAAGCGGTGATCTTCGCGGCCATCGGCACCCAGGTCACGCTGCCCGCCCTCAACGAGGACAGCAGGCAACAGCCCGCATCCTTCGCCGACCCCGCGCACACCGAGCGCGTCCTCAGCGAGGCGGGCTTCAAGGGAATCGGTCTGCGTGCGATGGCGCTGACCCAGCACTGGGGCAAGGACGCCTCCGACGCTTCCGCCTTCCTGATGGGATGGGGGCCCCTGCAACACTGGCTGGCCATGGCCGACGCGGACGAGCGTACGCGTACGCGCGCTCACGACGCGGCCACGGAAGCCTTCCACGCCTTCGAGACCCGGCAAGGCGTACGGCTGACCAGCCGCCTCTGGCTCGTCACCGCCGAGCGCCCCTGAGCGGGGCATTCGCCGGACACGGCCTAGGAGACCGGGAACTCCCAGGTCAGCATCGAGAAGCGGCCCTCGTCACGAGCGCCGGCCGCGCGGTAGGTCGCCAGCGCCGGTTCGTTGTCGGTGTCCACGCCCACCCACATGTCGTAGCAGCCGCGCTCGCGCGCGATGTCCGCCAGGGCGTCGGTCAGGGCCCGCCCGATGCCCCGCCGGCGGTACGGCTCGTCCACCGACAGCTCGTACAGGCACATCTCGACGCCCTTGTCCGGATGCAGCATCTCGATACCGGAGACGAATCCGACCGGCACACCTTCGGCGTAAGCCATCAGCAGCAGATGACCCGGAGCGGCGAGAAAGCGCTCCGCCCACTCTTCCCGGGCCGGGCTGTCGTACAGATGCTGGGCGGCGACGAGTTCGGCGACCGTCGTCGCTCGGCGGATCTCCATGCCGGACATATGGCTCGTCTCCCTCGCGCGTCGCCGGGCGCATCACCTACGGAGCCTCGGGGTCCGCGTACCGCGCCAGGTGTACGGCGACGCTACCTCGTACTCCCCGAGGAGGTCCCTGAGTTCCGACCGGTGTAAGCGCGGGCCGCTCGCGGTGCCGTTTAGGGTTCAAGCATGGAGATCCCAACCCCCCGGCGGCCACGGCTGCGCAAACGATGGCTCGCGGGTGTGGCCGCGGCCGCCGTGCTCGTCGGCGCCGGCACCTGGACCGCCGTCGCCTCGGACAGCGCACCCACCGTGCACCGAGCCGACCAGACGATGGAGATGCCCGGCGCCCGGATCGACACCTCGTACTTCACCGCAGGTGACGGCGGTAACCGCCGGCCCGCCGTCCTGCTCGGCCATGGGTTCGGCGGCAGCAAGAACGATGTACGGGAGCAGGCCGAGAAGCTCGCGCGGGACGGATTCGCCGTGCTGACCTGGTCCGCTCGGGGGTTCGGGAAGTCCACCGGCAAGATCGGACTCAACGACCCGGCCCACGAGGTCAAAGACGTCTCCCGGATGATCGACTGGCTCGCCGAGCGCCCCGAGGTCCAGCTCGACTCCGGCGGCGACCCCCGCGTCGGCATGAGCGGTGCCTCCTACGGAGGAGGCATCTCGCTGCTCGGGGCCGGGTACGACCCGCGCGTCGACGCGATCGCGCCTGTGATCACCTACTGGAATCTCGCCGACTCGCTCTTCCCCGACGGCGTCTTCAAGAAGCTCTGGGCCGGGATCTTCTTCTCCACCGGCGGCGGCTGCGACACCTTCGAGAAGCAGCTCTGTGAGATGTACGAGCGGGTCGCCGTCGCCGGGAAGCCCGACGCGGCGGCCGACGTGCTCCTCGCGGAGCGCAGCCCGTCCGCGATCGGCGACCGCATCAAAGTGCCCTCACTGATCATCCAGGGGCAGACCGACTCCCTCTTCCCGCTCGGCCAGTCCGATCTCATGGCGAAGACGATCAAGGCCAACGGCGCCCCTGTCTCCGTCGACTGGATGGCCGGCGGTCACGACAGCGGAACCGCCGAGACCGGCCGTATCGAGAGCCGTATCTCCTCCTGGTTCGACCGCTATCTCAAGAAGGACACCGCCACCGACACCGGGCCCGCGTTCCGCGTCAGCCGGACCGGTGGCGTCGACTCGACCGACGGCCAGGCGCTGTTGAGGGGCGCGACCAGCGACAGCTATCCGGGTCTGCGGAGCGGGATAACGAATGTCCCGCTGTCCGGAGCCGCGCAGTCGTTCGAGAATCCCGCGGGCGCGAGCCCGCCCGCCATTTCCACCGTGCCGGGCATCGGCGGCGGGCTGTCCCAGCTGACCACGTTCGGTGTGGGCATCGCCCTTGACTTCCCCGGGCAGTTCGCCCGCTTCGACTCCGCGCCGCTCGACCGCTCGCTCCAGGTCACGGGCTCACCGACCGTCCGGGTCAGCGTCAAGGCCGACACCGACGACGCCGTGCTCTTCGGCAAGGTCTACGACGTCGGGGCCGACGGCCGCCAGCAGGTCCTGCCCTCACAACTCGTCGCCCCGCTCCGGGTCGAAGGGGTCAAGGGGGGCAGCGGCAAGACCGTCGACGTGACGCTGCCGGCCATCGACCACAAGATCGAGGCCGGGCACCGGCTGCGGGTCGTCTTCGCCGCGACCGACCTCGCCTACGCCTCACCCGCCGCCCCCGCCACCTACACCGTCACGATGGACGGCGATCTGTCCGTACCCACGGCGCCCGCCCTCGCCACCGCCGCGCCCACCCTCGCCTGGTGGGTCTGGGGCCTGCCGCTGGCGGGCGCGCTGATCGCCGCCGTGCTGCTGCTCACCGCGCGCCGCCGCGTCAGCGCACCGGCGCCCGATCCGGCACTCGCCGACGTACCGCTCCAGATCACGGACCTGTCGAAGCGCTACGCCAAGTCCGCGGACCGCTATGCCGTACGGGACCTCTCCTTCCGTGTCGAGAAGGGCCAGGTGCTCGGGCTCCTCGGCCCGAACGGCGCGGGCAAGACCACGACCCTGCGCATGCTCATGGGCCTCATCACCCCCGACGGCGGAGACATCCGGGTCTTCGGGCACTCCATCAGGCCCGGCGCCCCGGTCCTGTCCCACGTCGGTTCCTTCGTCGAGGGCGCGGGCTTCCTGCCGCATCTGTCCGGGCGCGACAACCTGGAGCTGTACTGGCGGGCGACTGGCCGCCCCGCCGAGGACTCGCACATCGAAGAGGCCCTGGAGATCGCCGGACTCGGCGACGCCCTCTCCCGCGCTGTACGCACCTACTCGCAGGGCATGCGGCAGCGCCTCGCGATCGCGCAGGCCATGCTCGGCCTTCCGGACCTTCTCATCCTGGACGAGCCGACCAACGGCCTCGACCCGCCGCAGATCCGCGAGATGCGCGACGTGATGATCCGCTACGCGGCCAACGGCCGGACCGTCATCGTCTCCAGCCATCTCCTCTCCGAGGTCGAACAGACCTGTACGCACCTGGTGGTCATGGACCGCGGCAGGCTCATCCAGGCGGGTCCCGTCGCCGAGATCACCGGCTCCGGCGACAGCGTGCTGGTCACCACGGACGGACAGGTGCCCGACCCGGTGGTCGACAAGATCGCCGCCATGTCCGGGATCGCGTCGGCCATCCGTACGGACGAGGGGTTGCTCGTCCAGCTCGACGGGGCCAGTACCAACGCCCTGGTCACCGAACTCATGCGGATGGACGTGGTGCTGACCGGCGTCGGACCGCACCGTCGCCTGGAGGACGCCTTCCTCACTCTCATCTCAGGAGCCTCCGCATGAGCACGCTGACCGAATCGGCTCCGGGCTACCGGGCGGGCCGCACTCTCCCGTTCGGTGTCGAACTCGTACGACAGCTCAAGCGCAGGCGCACGATGGCGATGGGAGGAGTGCTCGCCGCACTCCCTTTCGTTCTGATCGTGGCCTTCGCCATCGGCGGGACACCGGGAGGCGACGAGGACGGCGGTGGTGGGGGTGGCAGCCGGCTGAACCTGATGGACACCGCGACCTCGTCGGGGGCCAACTTCGCCGCCACCTGCCTCTTCGTCTCGGCGGGGTTCCTGCTGGTCGTGCCCGTCGCGCTGTTCTGTGGGGACACCGTGGCCTCCGAGGCGAGCTGGTCCTCGCTCCGCTATCTGCTCGCCGCTCCCGTGCCGCGCTCCCGCCTGCTGTGGAGCAAGCTGGCGGTGGCGCTGTCCATGAGTCTGGCGGCGATGGTGCTGCTGCCGGTCGTCGGGCTGGCGGCGGGCAGCGCCGCGTACGGCTGGGGGCCGCTGGAACTGCCCACCGGGGGGTCTCTGGCGACGTCGGACGCCGTGCCACGGCTGATGATCGTTATCGGCTACATCTTCGTCTCCCAACTGGTCACGGCCGGGCTGGCCTTCTGGCTCTCCACGAAGACCGACGCCCCGCTCGGCGCCGTCGGTGGCGCGGTCGGTCTGACGATCATCGGCAATGTGCTGGACCAGGTGACGGCGCTGGGGGACTGGCGGGACTTCCTGCCGGCGCACTGGCAGTTCGCGTGGGCGGACGCGCTCCAGCCCCAGCTGGAGTGGACCGGCATGCTGAAGGGCTCGGCGATCTCGGTGACGTACGCCCTGGTGCTCTTCGCGCTCGCGTTCAGGAACTTCTCCCGCAAGGACATCGTGAGCTGACCGCCCGGCGGGTCCCGGCGGTGTCCCGACCGCGTTCATACCCAGCCCCGACGAGCCGCTTCCGCCCCCGCGCGGAAGCGGCTCGTCGTGCCGAGGGCGGTGAGCAACTGGCCGACCCGACGGCTGTAGGTGCGGGGCGACATGCCGAGCCGCGCGGCCGCCGCCTCGTCGGTGAGCCCGCACAACATGGCATCGAGAACGGGCCGTAACTGATGGGGGAGGACACCGGCCTCGGGACCCGCCCCGCGAATGGTCTCCGCGTCGGCCGGCGCCGCGCCCGTCGCCGGATCGCGGTGCGAACCCCCCGGCGGGTCCGCCGTCAAGCGAACATCCTCGCCGCTGTCCCACCAGTGCTGATGGATTCGGACCAGGGCTCCGACGACGACAGGGTCCCTGATCAACAGGACCCCGTTGAAGTGGAGATCGAAGTCGAGGGGGAGGGCGGCCGTCGTACGGTCCACGAGGACCATCTTGAACGGGATCGACTCCGTCTGGCGTGCCCCGCAGGCGAGGGCCCGCAGCGCGTGCGGCAGCGCCGCCAGGCTTCGGCGCGGAACGATCCGGCGGACGGTGATCGGAAGCGCGGGCAGGGGAGGGGTCCCGGCGCCGGACACCACGGAGCGCTCGGAGCCGTCGGAGCCGTCGGAGCCGTCGGACGGATCCTGCCTGTCGGATCCCTCGGACCCCGCTCCCGATCTGACGTCGGCGCGCGTCTCGGCGTGCGTCTCGTACGGCGCCTGCGGGGCCGCCCGTTCCGCGGCCGCGCGTACGCACGCGGTGGCGAACTCCAGGAACGGCAGTGGCAGGCCCTTCCCCAGCGAACTGCCCGGATCGTCGAACGCCAGCAACTCATGACGTGCGGAACGGACGAGCGCCGCCAGCGCGGCGGCCACCTGATGGGTGCCGCGGACCGGCCGGCCCGCCGGTCGGAGAGTCTCCACCGCGTCCCCCCGCAGTGCGCTTCCCGGCAGCGCCGACCTGTCGAGTACCGAACCTGGAACATGTGCCACGGCTGACCACCCCCGCCATCCCGTTGGAGCCGTACGCCACTTAATGTACTCACGGGACTGCACACCGTGACAAGGCCAGTTCAGAGAGTGGCGACTCCATGCCAACGTGGTCGAATCGCGCATCAACGGCGCCGGTTGGTACACGTCTTCACGCGAAGACGGCGGATCGGACCGGGCGGTGGCGGGCAATTCCCCTGGCCCGTTGCCGCATTGAGATTGATCCGCAACCTCCGGTGGTGGTCCGGCGGGCCCTCTCGACCGTCACATTCACAAGTGCTGACGATTCCAGGGGGGACCGTGACAAAGCTCCGAACGAGGATGAAGCTCCATACGAGGACATATCGAGGAACGGTGGTCGCGCTGCTGGCCGGCGGCCTGCTGCTCACCGGCTGCTCGGGCGACGGTGGTGGAAACGCGAAGGCGATCAACGGGCCCGCCCGCGACGCACCCGGTACGGGAGCGGGCTCGGGATCCTCGGCGGGCGCCGGGGCCGCCGGTCCGGCCGACGGCGTAGAGCGGGGCGAGGGGCAGCGGGAAGGCGAACAGAAGCAGGACGACCAACCGGAGGGGCGGGTCGCGCCCGAGCCGGACTACTTGTCGACCTTCGCCCTGGACGTGGACACCGCCTCCTACGGATACGCGCTCCGCACCCTCGGCGAGGGACGGCTGCCGGATCCCGGCACCGTACGGCCCGAGGAGTTCGTCAACAGCTTCCGCCAGGAATATGAACGTCCGGAGGGCGACGGGTTCTCCGTCACGGTCGACGGCGCGGCTGCTCCGGGGGCGGGCGACGACTGGTCCCTCATGCGCGTCGGGCTGGCCACCCGCCCCGCCGACCACAAAGGCGAACGCCCGTCGGCCGCGCTCACGTTCGTCATCGACATCTCCGGCTCCATGGCCGAGCCCGGCCGTCTCGACCTCGTCAAGGAATCACTCGGCATCCTTACGGACGAGCTGCGTGACGACGACTCGATCGCACTGGTCACCTTCAGCGACGAGGCCGAGACCCGGCTGCGAATGACGCGTGTCGCCGACAGCCGCTCCCGGATCCATGACGTGATCGAGGAGCTGGAACCTGCCGAGTCGACCAACCTGGGGGCGGGCATCGAGACCGGATACGACGAGGCCGTCGACGGCCGCAGGAGCGGCGCGACCAACCGGGTCGTCCTGCTGTCGGACGCGCTGGCCAACACGGGTGAGACGCAGGCGGACTCGATCCTCGAACGCATCGAGGACGAGCGCACCGAGCACGGCATCACCCTGTTCGGCGTCGGGGTCGGCAGCGACTACGGCGACGCCCTGATGGAAGAGCTGGCCGACAAGGGCGACGGACACACGACGTACGTCTCCGACAGGGAACAGGCCAGGAAGGTCTTCGTCGACCAGCTCCCCATGAACGTCGAGCTGCGTGCCAGGGACGCCAAGGCGCAGGTGGCGTTCGACAGCGACGCGGTCGAGCGCTTCCGGCTGATCGGCTACGAGAACAGGGCCGTCGCCGACGAGGACTTCCGGGACGACCGGGTCGACGGCGGCGAGGTCGGTCCTGGGCACACGGTGACGGCGCTGTACGCCGTCAAGCTGCGGCCCGGCGCGAGCGGTGAGGTGGCGAAGGCGACCGTGCGCTGGCTGGATCCCGAGACGCGGGCGCCGCGCGAGCGGTCGGGCTCGATCGGCGCGAGCGCGGTCGACGCCCGGCTCTGGGGCGACGCCAAGCCGAGGCTTCAGGTCACGGCCGTCGCCGCGTACTTCGCCGAGTCCCTGCGGGGAGAGTCGGCGGACGACGACGCGATGTCCTACGGAGGTCTGCCCGCCGCGCCCGATCTCGGTGAACTGGAGGAGAGGGCACGGACGTTGGCCGCCTCCACGGAGGACGGATCGGTGAGGGAGCTGGCGGAGGCGATCAGCCAGGCGAGCCGCGCCCGGGGCTGAACACGAGCTGTTCCGGAGCCGGGGACCGGTCCCCGGACTGCTCCAGGAGCGGTCCGGGGACCGGTTGCCGGAGTGGCTCAGGAGAGGTCGTGAGGCGGCGCGGCGCGCCTTCTGCGGGAAACCCGCGGAAAGGGTGCTGCGCCGCCTCTCGCCACGCGCCATGATGTGCGGCATGGCCTCTGCCCTGCTCGCGCTCGCCGTCGTCTTCACCGGTCTGTACGCCGGCATGATGCTCATCTTCCTCACCGGCATCATGCCCGCGATGGCCCGGCTGACGGACGGACAGTTCGTGACGGCCATGCGCCGGCTCAACGAGGAGGTGCCGCGCGGGCTGTTCCTGCTCGTGTTCCTCGCCGAGGTGGCCTTCCCCGTCGCGGCGCTCGCCGTCCCCGTCGACGACCGCTCGGACACCCATATGTGGCTGCTGGTGGCCGGACTGATCTGCGTGGTCCTCAACCACCTCGTCACCGTCGCGGGCAACATTCCGCTCAACAACGCCCTCGCGTCCTCGGAGGCGTCACCCGAGACCCACCCCGACACCGCCGTCCGCGAGGCCTTCGAGAGCCGCTGGAACCGCTTCCACGCCGTCCGCACACTCTTCGCCGTCGGGGGGTTCGCACTGATCGTCAGCGCCTCGCTGTCGTGACGGTGAACAGCCCCACCGCCTCCCTGCGGCTGGCGACCTCCGTGAACCCGGCCTGAGCGGCCCACTGTTCGGCCAGCTCCACGGGGCGGCACCTCATCTCCCACAGAACGCCCTCACGGTTCGGCAGCACGTTCGCGATGAACTCCAGCTGCGGGTGGCGGGTCTGGGTCGTGAGGACCAGCGCTCCGCCCGGTGCGAGCATCCCGCGCAGCCGCGCCACGGACGCCGCGATGACGGTGTCGTCCAGCAGCAGTTCGTAGAGCCCCGACACGACGATGATGTCGGGCGCGTGGGAGCCGGGCGCCGGATCGAGGGCGTCTCCGTACGCGTACGAGATCCCCGTCAGCCCACGCTCGGCCGCCTGGCGCTCGCCCTGCGCGAGACCCGCGCGGTCCATGTCGCGGCACTCGACGCGCAGGGCGCCGGGCGCGCACTCGGCGAGCAGGTCCTGGAGGTAGCGACCAGGCCCCGACGCCACGTCCAGTACGCGCACACCACCGTCCGCGCCGCCGCGCCGCGCGATCTCCTTACGGAGGACGTCTTTCAGCAGCTCGCGGCGGGCCCGGATGGCGCGCCATCCGACCGCGTTCAGATACACGCGGTCGATGAGGTGTCCCACGACGGGGAAGCCGCCGGCCTTGTTGACGTACACGTAGTCCAGCATCGAACCGCTGTCGAAGCCGTGCCGGAACCCGATGCGGATCCCGGCGCTCGCCCGGCCGACGGTGCCGAGGAGCACGCGCATCGCCGCCCACCGCGCGCGGTTGAGCGGACCGGTCCGGCTCCGGGGTGCCGGGTTCGGACGGTTCGGAGATTCCTGGGTCGTGCTCGTCTTCGTCATGCGCAACAGAGTCGGCCCGGAGCGTGCGCCTCGGTATCCGCGCGGCTACTCGGGCGGCGCGTGAGTAGTTCTGCGTACGCTCCACTCGAAACTGCCCCGGCACACCAGCGCACCCGCCGAGTCGACGACCTCGGTGTGTGTGGTCAGACGGGCCCTGTCCGTCTCGCGGGCGAGGACAGGACGCAGCGCGCGCGACGCCTCGTCGTCCAGGCGGCACGTCGCCACGAGCCTGCCGCGCGCCGGCGCCAGGAAGTCCAGGGAGGCGCGGGCGCCGAGTGGTACGACCCCCTGGAACGCGTCCTCGGTCTCCCCGGCGGCGATGATCGCGGCGAGTCCGGCCGCGTCGATCAGCGCGGCCAGCCCGCCGGAGTGCAGCGAGCCGATCACGTTCGTCAGCTCGTGGGGCGTGGTCAGCGCGACCTCTGCCGCGCCGTCCGCCGCCCGCAGCACCTCGATACCGGCCGTCCGATGGGCCGGGACGGGCTCCAGAAGGGCGCGGGCCTGCTCGGTGACATCCACAAAGAACCAGGCTGCCCGACGAGGGCCTGAGGGGGGCGACAGTGACATGACGAGCGGGCGAAATCATGGAGGGTACGGTGCGAAGGTGGCCGCCCCCGTGACCGGCGGCGACAGCGAGGCGACACCGATCAGCTCCGGAGGACAGGGAAGCCATGCCCGAAGTGGATGACGCGCCCGTGATCGTGAGCAGCGCACCCGGTTCGTTCGCGCGGAGCGTGCTGGCCGAGCGCCACCCCGCCCTCATCCAGCAGGTACGAGACGCCTTCCCGTGGTCGCCGGAGCGGCACCGGGCGCTCGACGCGCTGCTCCGCTCCTGTACGGAGGGCGTCATCGAACCGTTGGATCCCGGCGCGCACGACCGTGAGCAGTGGGACGCGTGGGGCGGCGAGTACTTCGGCCGGTCGTGGTTCGACGTGCCGTTCCTCTGGTCCGAGAGCTACTTCTACCGCCGACTTCTGGAAGCGGTCGGCTACTTCGCGCCGGGGCCCTGGCACGGCACCGACCCGTTCGCCCCCTTCAAGCGGGCGGAGTTGAGCGGCTCGCTCGTCGACGACGAACTCGCGGCGCTCGACGCCCTCGCCGAGCGGCCGGTGGAGGAGCGGGCCGCCGCGTACCTCCAGGCCTCGCTCTGGGGCAACCGCGCGGACCTCGGCTTTTCTGTCGGTTCACCGGGCACGGCGGACGCGGCGCGCGGTGAGGACCCGCCGCCCCTTGTCGCGGATGACAGCGAGGTGCTGTGGTCGCTGCTTCCTACGGATGCGACGCCCGCCGAAGCGCCGTCCCGCGGTGGCACGTCCGGCTCCCCGCGGACCGTCCACGTCATCGCCGACAACTCCGGCCGCGAGCTGATCCCCGACCTCGTCCTCATCGACCACCTCCTCACCGCCGGTCGCGCGGACGAGGTCGTCCTGCACGTCAAGCCGTATCCGTACTACGTCTCCGACGCGACCATGGCCGATGTCGTCGACTGCGCGCGCCGTATCGCCCAGGCGTCCGGCACGGCGGGCGAGGCCGGCAAGCGGCTCTGGGCGGCCATGGGCGACGGGCGGCTGGCCGTACGTGCGCACGGTTTCTACTGCGCGCCGTTCCCGTACAGCGAGATGCCCGCCGATCTTCGGCGCGAGTTCGCCGGTGCCGCCCTGACGATCGTGAAGGGCGACCTCAACTACCGCCGTCTCGTCGGCGATCGGCTCTGGCCTCCGACCACGTCGTTCGCGGCGCGTACGGCCCACTTCCCGGGGCCGGTGGCGGCCCTGCGTACCCTGAAGTCCGATGTGATCGTCGGCCTCGACCCGCGCACGGTGGAGCGACTCGAAGCAGCGGGCGGGAGCGGGGGCGCCGGGGACGGCGCGAAACCGGGCTGGCGTACGAGCGGGACGCACGCGCTCGTCCAGGTCGGGCCGGGGAACGCGGGAACGTAGGGATTCAGGAACTCAGGAACTCAGGAACGGACGTCGGAGGCAAGCGGCATGGCGCTCCAGATCAGCGCGACCAACCCGGAGCAGCCGGCCGTGCTCCTCGACCTGCCCTGGGGCGTCCCGCTCGAAGAATGGCCCGACGACTGCCTGGTGGCGCTCCCACGCGGCATCTCGCGCCATGTGGTGCGTTTCGCGGCGGCCGGGTCCGAGGTGCTGGCCGTCAAGGAGATCGCCGAGCGTCCGGCGGTGCGCGAGTTCGGTCTGCTCAGGGATCTGCACCGGCTGGGCATACCCGCGGTCGACCCGGTCGCGGTGGTGACGGGGCGGGTCGACGCGGACGGCAGGCCGCTGGAGTCCGCGCTGATCACGCGGCACCTCAAGGGCTCGCTGCCGTACCGCTCGATGTTCGAGTCCACGATGCGCCCGAGCACGGTGAGGCGCCTGATGGACGCGCTCGCCGTCCTCCTTGTGAGGTTGCATCTGACCGGCTTCGCGTGGGGCGACTGTTCGCTGTCCAACGCGCTCTTCAGGCGCGACGCGGGCGCGTACGCCGCCTATCTGGTGGACGCCGAGACGGGCCAGATCCAGCCGACGCTCAGCCCTGGCCAGCGCGACTACGACATAGAACTGGCGCGCGTGAACATCGCCGGGGAGCTGATGGACCTGGAGGCCGCGGGCTCGCTCCATCCGTCTGTCGACCCGGTGCCGTTCGGGGCGGCGATCGTACGGCGCTACGAGGACCTGTGGCACGAGCTGACGCGGGAGTCCGTCTACCCGGTCGACAAGCGCCACTACATCGACCGCCGGATCCGTCGGCTCAACGAACTGGGTTTCGATGTGGCGGAGATGCAGATGGAGCGGTCGCCCAAGGGCGACACCGTGACCTTCCTGCCGAAGGTGGTGGACGCGGGGCACCACCAGCGCCAACTGCTGCGGCTGACGGGCCTGGACGCGGAGGAGAACCAGTCGCGGCGCCTGCTCAACGACCTGGAGAGCTGGATGGCAGGCCAGGACGACTACGCGCCCGGCGACCCGCTGGGCGCCCGCCCCGAGGTCCTGGCGCACCGCTGGGTACGCGATGTGTTCCGGCCGACCGTACGGGCCGTACCGCTGGAGCTGCGGCGCACGACGGACGCGGCGCAGATCTACCACGAGTTGCTGGAACACCGGTGGTATCTGTCGGAGAGCGCCGGGCACGACGTGGGGCTGGACACGACCATCGAGGACTACCTCGCCACCATAGTGCCGGACGCGGGCCGGGACACCGGTCGCAGCACTCGCCAGGAGAAGTGAGCGGCCCCGCCGCGACGGGGGAAACGCGGCGGGACCTGGAGTGCGAATGCCCGGGGGTCCGCCCGTTACACCTGGGTATTCGTGTGGCGCGGGCCACTTGTCGGCATGCCTGTGGACGGCGATGTCAACGGCGTGCCGGGCAGCCTCCCTCCACTCGCAGGTCTCGCCGGGCTTGTCGCCCAACCGGGCCGCGCTGTTCCTGCTGTATTTCTTCGTGGGCTTCGCCATCGCGTCGCAGCGGGGCGGACGCACCTGGGTCCTCTTCGAGGACGGCGAGAGGGACCTCCCGACCTATGACTTCCTTGAGACGTGCGGCCGGCACCATCGGGGAGGTCGGCGCGGCCCTCGTGGCGCTCGACATCGATTCGGACTGCTACCCCGTGGCGTGCGTGCGCGCGGGACGGGTCGACGAGCTGGTATCGCTCGCCAAGGGTGCGGGCTTCGCCGTCCGGCCCCTGGGCGTTCCCAAGGCCGCCTGACCGGCCGGGGCAGTACCCGGCGCCGTGTCCAGGGCGTGCCGCAGCCGGTCCAGCGCCGGCCGCGCGCCGCCATCCGCGTCCGGCCGTCGCCGGGCGGTCCTGAGGTCGACCAGGCGCGCCAGGGTGTCCATCACCACATGGAGCGGCGGACCGCTCGTCGTCAGGTCCGCCGCCTCGGACTCGGATTCCTGCTCCTGCCGCGCACGGTCGGCGGGAGCCTGGAGGAAGGGGACGACGAGCCGGTGGTGGTGGAAGGCGGACGCGGCGCCGTGCAGACGGCAGACGGAGAGGAACGACTCGGCGTTGTCGCGCAGTTGCGGCGTGAGCGGACCGGCCGACGTCTCCCGGAGGAAGGCGTCGAGCAGCGGTTCGGCTTTCACAGTGGCCCGCAGCGCTTCCTGGTCCTCGGGCGGAATGTAGGGGTACTTCTCCGTCAACACCGCCTGGTAGAAGGGGTCGTACGGCGAACAGAGACCGAGAAGCACGTCGATCGAGCTGATCGCCGCGAAGTCGCCGGCGTTGACGCCCCGGTACTCCACACCGCCGACGCGATGCGGTTTGAAGTACGGCCTGATGTTGAGGAAGAACCGGTCGACGTCGAGTGTCCTGCTCAGCGTCCTGCCCAGGTCCAGTACGTCGTCGAGCCCCGACCGCGCCTCCCGCAGCAGATACGCCGTCAGCGGGCTGGAGACCCCGAGCGTCCGAACGCGTCGCAGCGCGGCGGCCGTGCGCCGGTACGCCAGCACCGACAGGCCGTTGTACAGGATGAAGGCGCGTTCGTCGTCGAGCGAGGTGAACGTACGGAAGGTGTCCCCGACCGCCCGGTTGTACAGCACCTGGTGGGCGAAGACGAGCCGTGGCGCCACACCGAGGGACGATGCCAGCGCACGGGCGAGCGGCCAGGCGGCGGACTGCGGCCCCTCGATCTCATGACGGCGGCACGCGCCGAGGTAGAGCCCGACCGAGCCCAGGAGTTCGTACCGCTCGTCGTCGGTCGAGTGCGCGGCGCGCGGGGAATGGCCTTCCGTGATCCGCCCGACCAGCTCGGCGCCTTCGCGGCCGATCCGACGCTTGACCGCCTCAAGTTCCGGACAGTCGTGGAGGATCTGCGCCCCGGCCGCGAAATACGCTTCCTCCATCCGCGTATTGAGAGCGACGAAGTCGTTCCTGATCCACCCGTCGAAGTCGTCGGCGGCACTGTTCACGGCGTGGGTCCTCCGGGGATCGGGGAGTCAGGAGTCGGGAGTCCCGAGTCCCGGGTCGGGTCTTCGGAAAGAGTCTGTGCTCGCCCCATCCGACCGCCTCGACGGCCCGGCCACCAGGACCAATCGCCACCTCGTATACAGGTCCAATGGGCCCGCCCACCGTTCACCCCGGACTCACCCCGCCAGGTCGAGCTCCTCGGCGTTCGCGGGCCAGCCTCCGGGACCCGCCGGGCGGGCGCCGGCCTTGGTGGCGACCACGATCTCGTCGCGGTTCCCGCGCGTCCCGGCGGGCCCGGCCGACAGCCCTGGGCCCCCCATGGGCCTTTGAGCCCTGTCTCTGGGCCCGGGGACCGGCCTAAAGTGCGTGGTGCTCCACGTGTACGTGTTGTGACTTTGGCCAATTCGCTGACGCACAAGGAACGTTCGGGAGATCGGGGATGACGGGGATGACGAGGAAGCGGAGTCTTTTACGGAGGGAGGTCGGCGATGGCGCGGTTGGACCAGTTGCTCGGTACTGACTTCTACCATCGTCCGACGTCCGACACGGACGAGATAATCTACGGAGGACTCGACCACCCCGAACACCGGGAGAGGGTTCCGGGACTCATCGCCGTCATGAGCGATCGGGCGGCACCCGGCAAGGATCGCTTCCTGGCCTGCGTGGCCCTGACGACCTGGGGAGAGCCGGCCGGATATCACGCGGTGGTCGAGGCCGCCGTATCCGGCAGGCGGGCTCCCTGGTACGACGTCCTCGTCGACCGGAAATTCTCGGTGGACAGCACCTTTGCCCAACTCGCCGTGGCCCTGGGCGACAGCAGGGAAATGGCGGAGGAGAAAAGAACGGTCGCGGAGCGGGATACGGCGTTCCAGGCACTCGTGAGAATTGCCGACACCGAGTATTTCGAGGACCAGCTCGGCGATCTCATGGACGAATCGACGGTGCGTCCGCTGCTCACCGACATCGCGGAGACGGTGGACAGAGGCGTCGGCTCCCTGACCGGGGACGTCGATGCGCGGCCCAGGTTCGACCTGGCCACTCAGCTTGTCGATCTCGCGGGCGCGGTCGCGCTGGTCGACGGGGTCCTCGCCGCGCGGCTCGCCACGACCGTCCTGGAGATCGAGCCCACCCGGCGGGCGCTGGTACACGCGGTCACGGTGCTGCACCGCTCCGGGGCGCCGGAAGTACGCCGGCTCGGCTCGTACATGATCGCGGTCGGCGACGAGCGCGTACGCGGGATGGCGGCGGACGCGCTGCGGACGGCGTGAGCCTTCAGACTGTGGCCGGGGTTCTTCCACGGGGGGAGAGCCCCGGCCACGTACCACTCCGCCTCCGCGTTTAATGCGAGGTGCCGTGAGGGCCGCGCTGGTTAGTGTGGCCCTCGTGATCGATGCGATGTTCCGGACGCTGCCGGCCGCCGCGCACGACGGCCGCTGGGAGCCCGTCAGGGACGGCGAGTCCGACGCGAGTGTCTTCCGCTCCGGCGACGGCTCGCGGTACGCCAAGTGTGTGCCTGCCGCCTCCACGGCCTCGCTGGAGGAGGAGCGCGACCGCGTCGACTGGCTCAGCGGGCAGGGCGTCCCGGGTCCGCGCGTACTCGACTGGCGCGTCACCCCCGTCGCCGCCTGCCTCGTGACGAGCGCGGTCGTGGGAGTCCCCGCCGATCAGGCCGCGGCTCCGGAACTCCGGGCGGCGTGGTGCCGGATCGCGGACGCCGTGCGCCGCTTGCACGACGTGCCTGTGCGGACGTGCCCGTTCGGCCGCGACCTCACGCGGATGTTCGCGACCGCACGCGATGTTGTCGCGCGAGGCGCGGTCAATCCGGACTTCCTCCCGCAGGACCAACGGCGAACGCCGCCCACCGAACTGCTCGCGCGTCTCGTCCCGCAGCTCGAACAGCGCCTCTTTCAGGAGGCCGCCGAGGCTGTCGTCTGCCACGGGGACCTGTGCCTGCCCAACATCGTCCTCGACCCGGAGACCCTGAACGTGGCGGGCTTCATCGATCTCGGCCGCCTCGGCCGGGCCGACCCGTACGCCGACATCGCTCTGCTTCTCGCCAACTCCCGTGAGACCTGGGCCGACGAGCGAGAGGCGACTGCCGCTGACGAGGCGTTCGCCGAGCGGTACGGCATCGAACTCGACCGTGACCGGGAGAAGTTCTACCTCCATCTCGACCCCCTCACCTGGGGTCAGCCGAGTCCCTCGACCGAAACCTCCTCAGGAGTTGAGATGCCCGGTCACCCGAGCGCGCGCTGACGTCGTAGGTCGCGACCGACCTGTCATCGCGTGCTGCCCTTCGAGCTGCGGCACAGCGAACCTTCCCCCGCCCTATTTCGGCGGGTTTCGTTCCCGGCAACTCAAGGGGCCCGTGTGCCGTCCGTACCCTCCGATCCGTCGCGTACGCCGAGCCTGTGGCGCGATCGCGACTTCCGCGGCCTCTGGGCGGGCCAGACCGCCTCGCAGTTCGGGGCGCAGGCAGGCCAGGTCACCCTGCCGCTCCTCGCCGTGGTGGCCCTGAACGCCGACGCCACCCAACTCGGCGCCCTGCGCGCGGTTCAGCAGATACCGATCCTGCTGCTCTCGCTCTTCGTCGGTGTGTGGGTGGACCGTTGGCGGGCCCGCGATGTGATGGTGCGGGCGGACTTCGGCCGGGCGGTGGCGCTGGCCGCCATTCCGGTCGCCTTTCTCTTCGGCGTACTCGGCATGCCGGTGCTGCTCGTCCTCGCTTTCCTCGTCGGCGTACTCACGGTGTTCTTCGACGTGGCCTACCAGGCCGCTCTCGTACAACTGGTGAGACGCGATCAGTTGGCGCAGGGGAACAGTGCGCTGGAGGGCAGCAGATCCGCGGCGCAGATCGGCGGCCCCGCGCTCGGTGGCGCACTGGTGTCGCTCCTGTCGGCGCCGATCGCCGTCGTCGCGGGCGCGTTCTTCTTCACCGTGTCGTTCCTGTCGATCCGCCGGATACGTGACCACGAGGCGATACCTCGGTACGTAGGACGAGCCGCCCCGCGAATGTGGCGGCAGATCCTCGAAGGTCTCCGTTTCGTCGCCGGCGATCCGTCATTGCGGGCCGTGGGCCTCGCCTCGGCCATCTTCCAGTTCTTCTTCGCGGCTCTGATGACGGTCTATCTGCTCTTTCTGCCGCGCACGCTGCACCTGTCGGGTGCGGAGGTGGGGCTGGTGCTCGCGGCCATGGGCCCGGGAGCGCTCGTCGGCTCCGTACTCTCCGCCAGGCTGCCGAAGAGATTCGGGTACGGCGTGGTGCTCGTGTCCTCGGCGGCGCTCGCGGACGGCGTGATGCTTCTCGTACCGGCGCTGCACGGTTCGACCGCCCGCACGATCGCCTGCCTCATGGCGATCAACTTCCTCTTCGGTGTCTTCAGCCAGTTGGTCGACGTCACGGTCATGGCCGTTCGTCAGTCGATCACGCCGCCCGCGATACAGGGACGAACCGTCGCGACCATCAGTTTCGTCGGCATGGGTCTGACACCGCTCGGTTCGCTCCTCGGCGGTCTTCTGGCCACGACGTGGGACCCGCGAACCAGCCTGCTGCCGACGGTCGTCGGTCTCGTTCTCTCTCCGGTGTTCATGGCGCTTTCGCCCCTCGCCCGCCTGGGGAAGGAGCTTCCGGCACCTGGCGATTCCGGTGGCCTGTGTGGCCCCTGAGACGACTGATCGCTGTCCGTCCGCCCGACCTGGCGCGTCCCTTCACAAATGGAATGTGATCTTCAATCTCCCCGGGCCGGCGCCCGGCTGCCGACAGGGAGACTCGGCGCCGATCGGGATCCCGCCGGCGCGTGAGCGTTGCGCGTGGATGGCAATCGCCCCCGGCCGCCTCCTGGAGAGGGCGTCTCATTCGCGCCGGTTCGAGCCTCGCCCGCGGCCACGGAGGCCAGGAGGAGGTCTGTCGCGCGCCCCCGGAAGCCCTGATTCCGGCCAGACTCGGGCCGATCTCGGCCACGCTTTCGCACTCGCGGAGGGAAGGAGTCCGATTCTCTGGATGGAGGTGGCTGTAACGGCTCTGACCTGCGAGAACATGGGTCGTCTGGCAGGGTGTCGGTGGCGCCCCCGGCAGGACTCGAACCTGCGGCCAAGCGCTTAGAAGGCGCCTGCTCTATCCACTGAGCTACGGGGGCCGGAACGTGGCCTCGGGGGCCCGGAGTGCCGGTGGGGCAGTCCGCGCGGTCCGTGACCTGTGCCGGGACAAGGATAGGGCTCCGCTCACCCTGGCCCGGTTGCTTCACCTGCGTGGCACGATGTGGAGGTTCAGTGAAGCGAACCGATAATCGCAGGCAGGTGCGATTCGCGCAGTGCTTTTCGCGCCTGAAGCTACGGGTGTTGTGCACTCGTTATGCCTGTGCCCCACTCGTCCCGTCTGTCCCCCGCGCTTGACCGGCGCGCAGGAGATGGCTATACGCTTCAAAAAGGCGCCAAAGTTGGGCATTCTTCGCATGTGGTGACCTTGGACGTACGGCCTCAGCTGATCGACGCACTTTCCGCGCTGCGCGACCGTGTCGCCGCCGTGCGTCTTCCACTCCCTCTCGACGGGACTCCGCGCGCCCGGCAGACCCGCGAGGAGCTGCTCGCGCAGCTCGACGACTACCTGGTGCCGCGGCTTCGGGACCCGGAGGCGCCGCTGCTCGCCGTGGTGGGGGGTTCGACCGGGGCCGGGAAGTCGACCCTCGTCAACTCCCTTGTGGGGCGGCGGGTCAGCGAATCGGGCGTGCTGCGGCCGACGACCCGTACCCCCGTACTGGTGTGCCACCCCGACGACTGCCACTGGTTCGACGGCGTGCGGGTCCTTCCGCATCTGAAACGTGTCTGGATGACCCAGCAGGAGGAGGACGGCGCGGCCGGGGCCTGGAGCGGGGACGACGAGAACGCGCTGCGCGTCGACACCGCCGTGGCGCTGCCCCGCGGCCTCGCCCTGCTGGACGCGCCGGACATCGACTCGCTCGTCGTACGGAACCGCGTTCTCGCCGCCGAGTTGATCTGCGCCGCCGACGTGTGGGTGATGGTGACCACCGCGTCCCGGTACGCCGACGCGGTGCCCTGGCATCTGCTCCGTACGGCCAAGGAGTACGACGCCTCGCTCGTGACCGTCCTGGACCGCGTGCCACACCAGGTGATTGACGAGGTGTCACGTCAGTACGCGGCGCTGCTCACCAAGGCGGGTCTGGGCGACGTACCCCGCTTCACCATCCCCGAACTGCCCGAGTCGGCCGGCGGCGGCAGCGGGCTGCTGCCCACCACCGCCGTCGCGCCGCTG
The DNA here is from genome assembly GCF_044455465.1 of Streptomyces sp. NPDC051217. NCBI lineage: Bacteria > Bacillati > Actinomycetota > Actinomycetes > Kitasatosporales > Streptomycetaceae > Streptomyces > Streptomyces sp. NPDC051217. The sequence goes on along the minus strand of NZ_JBITEV010000003.1, from coordinate 498,479 downwards.
CTCACCTGGCTGACGCACCGGGTACAGGATCCGGCGGCGCGTCAGCAGGCCGTCGTCCGTACCGCGGCCGGTGTCATCGGCTCGCTCAACGTACGGATGCCGGAACTCGCGGGCGCTGTCGCGGCGCAGTACGCCGCCGCCGTACGCCTCACGGGCGCCGTCGAGGAGGCGTACGCGACGGAGCGCGAGCGGGTGCGCAAGCGGCTCAAGGCCGGGGCCGTGCTCGCGGGGGACGCGCGGACGCGCTGGCGCGGATACCCGAGGGACAGCTCGGCGCGTGAGCTGCTCGACTCGCTGGTCGAGAGCCTGGCCGCACTCCTCCAGTGCGCCGTGGCCGCCGCCGACGAGCGCGTCACGGACGCGTGGCGGCGCGAGCCCGCCTCCGCCGCGGTCCTGACATCCGGGCCGGACAGGGAGGTCTCCGAGCGGATCGGGATGGCCGTACGGCGGTGGCGCCGGGTCGTGGAGGAGCTGGCCGAGGAGGAGGTACGGCTCCTCGAACGCAGCGCCGCGCCCGACCCCGAGACGGTCGCCGCGCTGCTGGCCGCCGTCCTCCTGGGCGGGCACCGCACTCGGGTCGCGGGGGAGCGGCTCGCGGAGCGCATCGGGGCTCAGGGCGCGCTACGGCTGCGCGACAAGGGCGGTGACCTGGTGGCGACATACATCGACGACGTACTGCACGGAGAACGGGACCGGCGGCTGGCTCCCCTCGACGCGCTCGAAGTGGCGCCGGAGCCGCAGGCGGAACTCATCGCCGCGCTTTCCGTACTGCAGAAGGAGATGTGACCGACATGGCGGACGTGACGGATGCGACGACATTGGCGGACGGGCCCGGCGAGATCGGGTCGGGGCGTACAGGTGTCCGGGCGGAAGAGGCCGGCGGGGCTGATGCGGGCGGCAGGGGCCGCGGAGCGAACGGCGGCTCGGGGGGCGGGACGGGCCGGCGCTGGAACGACGGGCTGATCGCCCGGCACGCGTTCGGACGCAAGGGCGCCGCCGGAGTGGCCCCCACCGTCGGCGTGGAGGGGATCGACGAGGACGACGGTACGGCGGCCTCCGCCGAGGTCCACCAGCCCATCGGAGACACCTACGAAGGGCCGCTACGGGTACGGCTCGACGCCCTGCGCGAGCTCGTGGGCCTCTCACGGACCCGAATCGAGGGGACCACGCTCACCGAGGCCGGACGCGTACTGGACGAGGCATCCACGCGGCAGCGGCTCTCGTCGCGTCACACCGTCGTGGCCATCGCGGGAGCCACCGGCAGCGGCAAGTCGACACTGTTCAACGCGCTGGCGGAGGTACCGATCTCGGAGACGGGGCTGCGCAGGCCGACCACGTCGGCGCCCATCGCCTGTGTCTGGTCCGAAGGCGCCGCCGGGCTGCTCGACCGGCTCGCCATCCCTGGGAGGCTGCGCCGCAGGCCGCTCGCGGGCGGCGACGGGGACGAGGAACTGCAAGGTCTCGTCCTGGTCGACCTGCCCGACCACGACTCCGCGGTCGTCGCGCACCGCGACCAGGTCGACCGCGTACTGGCCCTGGTCGACGCGGTCATCTGGGTCGTCGACCCGGAGAAGTACGCGGACGCCGCGCTCCACGAGCGGTATCTGCGACCGCTCGCCGGCCACGCGGAGATCACCTTCGTCGTACTGAACCAGATCGACCGGCTGCCCGGGGAGGCCGCCGACCAGGTCCTGGACGATCTGCGCAGGCTGCTCGACGAGGACGGCATGGCGCTCGGCGAGCACGGCGAGCCGGGGGCCACCGTGCTGCCGATCTCCGCGCTCACGGGACAGGGCGTGGGCGAACTGCGCGAGCTGCTCGGCCGTTTCGTCCAGGAGCGGAACGCCGCCGCCCGGCGGCTGTCCGCCGACGTGGACGCCGCCGCGTCGCGGCTGCGCTCGGTGTACGTCGCCGACGGACGCACGGGCCTCGGTGAACGCTCCCGCGAGGAGTTCGCCGACCGGCTCGCCTGGGCGGTGGGCGCGGTGGCCACGGGCGAGGCGGCCGAGCGCGAGTGGCGCAGGAACGCGGGACGCGCCTGCGGGACGCCCTGGCTGCGGCTGTGGCGCTGGTACGAGCGCACCCGGACGCCCGGCGGCGGCGTGCCGCGCGCAGAGGTGATCGTGGAGGACGAACTCACCGCCAGGCAGCGGGTCGAGCAGGCCGTCCGTACGGTCGCGGAAGACGCCGCGGCGGGGCTGCCGAGGCCGTGGGCGCAGGCGGTGCGCGAGGCGGCGGTACGCGGCGCCGTGGGGCTGCCGGAGGCGCTGGACGAACTGGCCGTGTCGGCGGGGCCGCCGAGCGGGCGCCCCGCGCGCCCCGCCTGGTGGCCGGCGGCGGTGCTCGCGCAGGCGTCCATGACACTGCTTCAGATCTACGGCGGGCTCTGGCTGGCCGGCCAGATCATCGGCGTGCTCCAGCCCGGCATCGTCCCGCCCGTGCTGGTGATGCTGGCCGGGATCGTTGGCGGGCCGCTGGTGGAGTGGGCGTGCGCGGCCGCGGCGCGGGGGCCGGCGAGGCGGTACGGGCAGGACGCCGAGCGACGGCTGCGCGAGGCGGCGGCGGGGTGTGGGCGGGCCAAGGTGCTCGATCCGATCGCGGCGGAGCTGATGCGGTACCGGGAGGTGCGGGAGCAGTACTCGACGGTGTCCGGCCTGACGCGGTAGTTCCCCCGGGGTCTTGGCGTCCCGGCGTGGGGCGGCCGGGGGCGGCCACGTACGGGTGACGGAGTTATTCACAACTGGCGAGTAATCCACAGGCGTCGGCAGGAATTTCCCATCCCGTCCAGCATGAAGTGGTCGGTCGACGGGGCCGGAGAACCGGGGAGCCGGAGATGAGGGGGCTGTCATGAACGACACCGTGGTGACGCTGGTGGGAAACGCCGCGACGGGGGTGGAGTATCGGGAAACGTCGACGGGTGGGGTGGCGCGGTTCAGGTTCGCGGTGACTCCGCGTCGGTGGGACCGCCGGAATTCGGCGTGGACGGACGGGAGTACGAGCTTCTACACCGTTTGCGCGTGGCGGAATCTCGGGGCGAATCTCACCGCGTCGGTCAACGTCGGTGATCCGCTGGTCGTACACGGCAAGCTGCGCGTGCGGGACGAGGCGAGGGACGGGCAGCGCAGGACGTTCGTGGACATCGACGCGGTGTCGATCGGTCACGATCTGACGTGGGGGACCTCGGCGTTCAAACGGGTGGCGCGGGCGAATCCGGCTCTGACGGAGCGTCCGGCGGATGCCTCGGCGGCGACTTCAGCGGCGAATTCGGCTGCGGCCTCCGCTGCGGCTTCGGCCGCCGACGCCGCCGCGGATGGGGACACGCGCGCGGGCGGCAAACCGGTGCATACGCAACCGTGGCTCTCGGAACAGGACGAGTCGCCGGCGCGGGGCGGGGCGGTCGCGGCGCCGGCCGGTCCCCCCTGACCGGGGAGTTGTGGAGATTTGTCGAGAGAGGAACGGGCTCGACGGTATGCGCGATAACGATTCCGATTCGGAACGGTTATCGGAACGTACGAACGGGCACCGGCGCTCGCCGCCGTCCATAGGATTCCCGAGTACTCATGGGCACTTGAGTCTGCTGGCGAGGAAGTCCCCCCACGCGTCCCACGCGGAGGACCTCGCACGGAGGGAAAAATCTGTGTTGTCTGCGCTGTCTCAGTTCTTCGCTCCAACCGCTCGTAGGCGGGGCGCCGTCCGGCTCGCCGTCTCGGTGGTCGCCTCGGGTCTCGTCGTGGCAGGCTCCCTGGCCGGCGCGGGTGCGGCCGTGGCCGACGACACGCTTCAGCACCGTGGTGGCGCCGCCGCCACGCTCGACGGCCTCATGACGTACGACAAGGCCGTGCTCCACTCGGACGGCCGGACGCACGAACTGCCCGCCGGGCTCTTCGAGATGACCGTGGACGGCGGCGGCAAGCTCAAGACGTACTGCATCGACATCCACAACCCCACCCAGGACCAGGCCAGGTATCTGGAGACCCCCTGGGCCCAGACCTCGCTCGGCGCGAACAAGAACGCCGGGAAGATCCGCTGGATCCTGCAGAACTCCTACCCCCAGGTCGACGACCTCGCCGCCCTCGCCGAGAGCGCGGGCACGGGGCCGCTCACCGCGCGGACGGCCGCCGCCGGTACGCAGGTCGCCATCTGGCGGCACTCCGACAACGCGGACGTCGACGCCGTGGACCCGCAGGCCGAGAAGCTGGCCGACTGGCTGGAGCGGAGCGCCGACCACCTCGGTGAGCCCAAGGCCTCGCTCACCCTGGATCCCGGCGCGGTCTCCGGACGGAGCGGCGAGCGTCTTGGTCCGGTCACCGTCCGTACCGACGCCGACAGCGTCGCGGTGTCCCCGCCCGCCGACGCCGCCATGGGTATCAAGATCACCGACAAGAGCGGCAAGCCCGTCACCGAAGCGGCCGACGGCGCGCAGCTGTACTTCGACATACCCGAGGACACCGCCGACGGCACGGCCGCGCTGAGCGTGCAGACGGCCACATCGGTGCCCGTGGGCAGGGCCTTCGCCGGGGTCACCAAGAGCCAGACGCAGATCCTGGCCGGCTCCAGTGAGTCCACGGTCTCGGCGACGGCCACCGCCACCTGGGCCGCGAAGGGCGCGATGCCGGCGATAACCGCAGAGAAGAACTGCGCGAAGGCCGGCGTGGACGTCACGGCCGTCAACAAGGGCGACGAGCCGTTCACCTTCACGCTCGCCGGTCAGGAGTACGCGGTCGAGGCGGGCAAGTCCAGGACCGTCACCGTGCCGGTCGCCGAGGATCAGGCGTACGACTTCACGATCACCGGGCCCGGTGGCCTCGCCAGGAACTTCCAGGGCGTTCTCGACTGCCGTACCAGCGGGAACCCCGGTTCGCCGACCGAGGGGACCACCACCCAGCTGGCGCCGGCGACGGCGGGCGGCACCGTTGGCACGGACGGGCTCGACCTCGCCGAGACAGGCGCCTCCAACGCCACCCCGGTGATCGCGGGCGTCGCGATCGGGCTGGTCGTGCTGGGCGGCGCGGCGGTCTTCTTCTTCCGCAAGAAGAACGACCCCTCCACCGAGGACTGACCCGCCCGGGGCACCGCACGCCCCGCCGGCCGGGTCGGCACCGGCCGCCACTGACAGCGGCCCCGACGCGCAGACGAATCCGGTCGCGCGCCGGGGCCGCGTGCGGACCGACACGGGCGCCGCACGGCCCGCAGGTCGGGACGGTCTGTCCGAGGCCTGGACAACCGGTTTCTCCCCAGGGAGGGACGTGCGGCAAGATGGCTTTATCTGCCCTCACGCGGCGGAGCCGCACATTGGCCCTTCTCGATCGCCGGACGGTTTCTCTTGGCTGAGTACATCTACACGATGCGCAAGACGCGCAAGGCGCACGGCGACAAGGTCATCCTCGATGACGTGACGCTGAGCTTCCTGCCCGGTGCGAAGATCGGTGTGGTCGGCCCCAACGGCGCCGGTAAGTCCACCGTGCTGAAGATCATGGCCGGGCTGGAGCAGCCGTCCAACGGCGATGCGTTCCTCTCGCCCGGATACTCGGTCGGGATGCTGCTCCAGGAGCCGCCGCTGGACGAGAGCAAGACGGTGCTGGAGAACGTCCAGGACGGTGCCGCCGAGACCATGGGCAAGCTGAAGAGGTTCAACGAGGTCGCCGAACTGATGGCGACCGACTACTCCGAAGCCCTGATGGACGAGATGGGCAAGCTCCAGGAAGACCTCGACCACGCCAACGCGTGGGACCTGGACACCCAGCTGGAGCAGGCCATGGACGCGCTGGGCTGCCCGCCCGGCGACTGGGCCGTCACCAACCTGTCCGGCGGTGAACGCCGCCGCGTGGCGCTCTGCAAGCTGCTGCTCGAAGCGCCCGACCTGCTGCTGCTGGACGAGCCCACCAACCACCTGGACGCCGAGTCCGTGCAGTGGCTGGAGCAGCACCTCGCCAAGTACGCCGGCACCGTCGTCGCCGTGACTCACGACCGGTACTTCCTCGACAACGTCGCGGGCTGGATCCTGGAGCTCGACCGCGGCCGTGCCATCGGTTACGAGGGCAACTACTCGACGTACCTGGAGACCAAGCAGACCCGTCTGAAGGTCGAGGGCCAGAAGGACGCCAAGCGCGCCAAGCGGCTCAAGGAAGAGCTCGAATGGGTCCGCTCCAACGCGAAGGGGCGCCAGGCCAAGTCGAAGGCGAGGCTGGCCCGTTACGAGGAGATGGCCGCCGAGGCGGACAAGATGCGGAAGCTGGACTTCGAGGAGATCCAGATCCCGCCGGGCCCGCGGCTGGGCAGTGTCGTGGTCGAGGTCGAGCACCTGAACAAGGCGTTCGGCGACAAGGTCCTGATCGACGATCTCTCCTTCTCGCTGCCGCGCAACGGCATCGTCGGCGTCATCGGCCCCAACGGCGCGGGCAAGACCACGCTCTTCAAGATGATCCAGGGTCTGGAGACGCCGGACGCCGGCGAGATCAAGGTCGGCGAGACCGTCCAGATCAGCTACGTCGACCAGGGCCGCGCCAACATCGACCCGAAGAAGTCGCTGTGGGCCGTCGTCTCCGACGAGCTGGACTACATCAACGTCGGGCACGTCGAGATGCCTTCGCGGGCGTACGTCTCCGCGTTCGGCTTCAAGGGCCCGGACCAGCAGAAGCCGGCCGGTGTTCTCTCCGGTGGTGAGCGCAACCGCCTCAACCTGGCGCTGACCCTCAAGCAGGGCGGCAACCTGCTGCTCCTCGACGAACCGACCAACGACCTCGACGTCGAGACACTGTCGTCGCTGGAGAACGCGCTGCTGGAGTTCTCCGGGGCGGCCGTGATCATCTCCCACGACCGCTGGTTCCTCGACCGCGTCGCCACGCACATCCTGGCGTACGAGGGCGAGTCCAAGTGGTTCTGGTTCGAGGGCAACTACGAGTCGTACGAGAAGAACAAGGTGGAGCGGCTCGGTGCCGACGCGGCCCGGCCTCACCGCGCCACGTACAAGAAGCTGACCCGAGGCTGACATGGCCCGCCATCACTACAGCTGCCCCATGCGCTGGTCGGACATGGACGCCTTCGGGCACGTCAACAACGTCGTCTTCATCCGCTATCTGGAAGAAGCGCGTATCGACTTCATGTTCCGGCTGGCGCCGGGGGAGGGCTCGCCGTCCTTCGCCGGCGGGTCCGTCGTGGCCCGGCACGAGATCGACTACAAGCTGCCGCTGGTCCACCGGCACGAGCCGGTGACCGTCGAGCTGTGGGTGACGAAGGTCGGCGCGGCGACGCTCACGATCGCGTACGAGATCAAGGACGAGGACCAGGTGTATGTGCGCGCCTCGACGGTCGTCGTGCCCTACGACCTCCAGGCGGGCCGGCCGCGTCGGATCACGGCCGAGGAGAAGTCGTTCCTCGTGAAGTACCTGGACGACGCGGAGGCACTCGCGGCATGACGGCGACGACCGTGCGGGCCCTGCGGCTCGCCGACACGGCGGAGGCGGCCGATCTGGCCGCCTTCCTCGGCCGGCTGATCCGCTACGACCGGGCGGCCGCGGTACGCCTCCAGGTGGGCGCCGGAGCGGTGGCCGTGTTCGGGCGGCCACCGGCGCTCGACGTCCTCGCGATCCGTACGGCGCGGTTGCGTGAGGAGACGACGGGGGTGCGGCTCGATGTCACCGTCTCCGCCGGTCAACTCCTCGAATCGATCGACGAGTTGACGGGTGCCTTCGCACTGCCCGCCGCTGTCACCGGGCCGCCGTGGACCGGGGTGCTGCCCCCGCGCGGCGGCTGGCAGCGGGTGCCCGGCCTGCCGGGACCCGCCGCGCTGCGCCAGGCGGTCGCTGCGGCGGTCGCCGAATTCCGCACGCGCGACGAGGCGTTGCCCGCCGCGCACCGGGACCGCGCCGAACGGGACAGGATCGGCCACGAGATCTGGTCCCGGACGGTCGGGGACACGGGCCTGCCGCTGCGCGCCGTACATGCCGCGCAGTCGGTGGGCTTCCTGCGCCCGATGCCCGAGAACGCCCCGGTGGCGCTGCTACGGGCGGCCGCGTGGATGCGTCTGCGGACGCCGTACGGTTCGATCGCCGTACGGGAGACGGGAGCCGGCGGCATCGGCGCCCTGAGTGTCACCCCGACCTGAGCGTCACCTTGACCTGAGCGCGACAGGGACGTGAGGGACCGGGCGTCCGAAGAGGGCCCGGTTCACTCGGGCGGGGTGTCGTGACCTGGGATGCCAGGCCCTCGGGTGGCGGGCCAGATCTGGATGTGGTCCTGTTCCAGTTCCAGCAGGACGCGGTGTTCCGCGGAGCTCGGATACTTTCCGAGGGCACCCGTGCGTGGAAACCGCTTACGGGCGGACTTGACCACAGCGGATACGACCACTCAGGACGAGTGGCCTCAGCTGTTCACCATCGACGCGGCCGCATACGTCATGTAGTTCCAGAGCTGCGTCTCGTGCTCCTCCGAGAGCCCCAGCTCATCGATGGCCACCCGCATGTGCCGCAGCCACGCGTCGTGCGCGGCCCGGTCGACGGTGAACGGAGCGTGGCGCATCCGCAGCCGCGGGTGGCCCCGGTTGTCGCTGTACGTGCGCGGGCCGCCCCAGTACTGGATCAGGAACAGCGTGAACCGCTCCTCGGCGGGCCCGAGGTCCTCCTCCGGATACATCGGCCGGAGCAGCGGGTCTTCGGCGACCCCCTGGTAGAAGCGGTGGACCAGGCGCCGGAAGGTCTCCTCGCCGCCGACCTGCTCGTAGAAGGTCTGCTCCGAAAGCGTGCCACGCGGAATCTCGTTCACCCCTCCATGGTCTCAGACACACCGGCCTAGTACGTGAGGTCCAGGACCGCCCGACGACCCGCCCGCCGGACGTCCGGAACGCGCCTTTTCACGTCCCGAATCCGGTTACCCCCGGTCCGGCACCCGGTACTGCTCGCTTCCGCGCCCGTGACACAGGACAGTGGAAGCATGGGCGTTCACCACGAGCACCACGAGGCGTACGGGCTGGGCGACGAGGTCGAGGGCGTCGCCGCCGAGGCGCGTGCCGCCATGGTGCGCGGCATGGCCGCCGAGGGGGTCCTCGACGACCCGGCCTGGCGCGCGGCGTTCGAGGAGGTGCCGCGCCATCTGTTCGTCCCGTACTACTTCGTCAGCCGGCTCGGCGGCCACGACCGGCTGTGGTGCGACGATCCCGACCCGGTCCGCCGGCTGCGCTGGCTGCGCGGCGTGTACGCGGACGGGGCACTGGCCACCCGCGTACGGGACGGCGAGCTGATCTCCTCCAGCAGCCAGCCCTCCCTGATGGCCGGGATGCTCGCGGAGCTCGACGTACACGACGGGCAGACGGTCCTGGAGATCGGCGCGGGTACCGGCTACAACGCGGGGCTGCTCTCGCACCGCCTCGGCGACGACCGCGTGACGACGGTCGATCTGGATCCGGAGATCACCGAGTCCGCCCGTACGCATCTCGCGGCGGCCGGATACCGGCCCACGGTGGTCACGGGAGACGGCGCGCTCGGCTGCCGCCGACGGGCGCCCTTCGACCGGATCATCGCGACCTGCACGCTGCCCGCCGTGCCGTCCGGCTGGCTGGCGCAGTGCGCGGACGGGGCGCGGATCCTCTCGCCGCTGTCCACCGGGCTGATCGCGCTGAACGTCGCCGAATCCGCCCACGGCCGTTACGCGGAAGGGCACTTCCTGCACACGTCGGCCTTCTTCGTCCCGCTGCGGGGCGGGCCGGAGGAGCCCGGACTGCCCGTCCTCCAGCGGATCGGCGGGCTGCCCCGACGCGCGCTGGAGAACGATCTCTTCCGCTTCATGCTCTCGCTCACGGCGGGCAGCCTGGACCCGCACGAGGCCCTCTCCCTCTGGGAGCGCGAGGGGCGCCCGCAGCGGGAGAGGTTCGGCATCACGGTCGGCCCCGACCGGCAGTGGGCCTGGCTGGACGACCCCTCGGGGCCGTACGTCTGGTCACTCAGCCCTCGCGGACAGTGACGCGTCGCCGGGCCCCTCGCGGACAGCCACCCGCCTCCGTCAGCCCCGGCGGATCGTGATCGTCGTCCAGGCACCGACGTGCACGCGGTCACCGTCCTTGAGCGGGACGGGGACATACGGCTGGATCGGGTCCTCGGCGCCGTTCAGCGTCGTGCCGTTGGTGGAGTTCTGATCGACCACCGCCCAGCTGCCGTCGGGCTGCTGGACCAGGACAGCGTGCTGGTGCGAGACGCCCGGGTCCTCCGGCGGCACGGACAGGTCGACATCCGGGGACTCGCCGGTGGAGTGGCGCCGACGGCCGATGGTGATCTGGTTCCCGGTCATCGGAAGGTGCTGTTCCGGGGAGTACGCGGGCAGGTTGAGGCCCGTCGCCTCGGGGCCGCTGCGCTGCATCATCGCCATGAAGTACTCACGGTCAGGGGCGACGACCGCCGTCCAGTTGCCGGGCGGCTGGTACTGGTGCGGCGGCTGCTGCTGGTGCTGTTGCGGCGGCGGCGGTCCCTGCTGGAACTGGTGCGGGGGCGCGGGAGCCTGCGCCTGCGAGGGCGGCGGCAGCACCCAGTCGTCGCCACCGGTCTGCTGCGGCGGGGCCGGCGGCCCCGACTGCTGGAACGAGGGCGGCGACGGCGGACCCTGCTGCTGGTACGGCGGGGGTGGCGGGGGCCCCTGCTGGCCGTGCGGGCCGGGAGGTCCGGGAGGTCCGCCCTGCGGGCCGAGCCCACCCGGCTGACCCTGCTGATCGGGCGTCAGCGGCTCGGCCGCCCGGTTCAGCTGGGAAGGGCGCGAGCCCTGGTAGTCGTACGGGTCAGGCGGCCGGGGCGGCGACTGCTGGGCCTGGAAGCCCGGCGGCAGATTCAGTCCGGGAGGCGGAGCGCCGCCAAGACCACCGGGGCCGCCCGGTCCGCCCGGCCCACCGGGCTGTTGGTGCTGCGGCGCCAGCGGCGTGTACGAGGTCGCCGTGTTGGTGAGGAAGTTCCACCGGCACTCCTCGCAGAACAGGGCGTTGCCCTCACGCGGCGTACGGCACTGCGGGCAGAGCTCCGCCTGCGCGGTCGCGTTCGGGTCCTGCGGGTAGCCGTAACCCGGCGCGGGCGGCGGTGGTGGAGGCGGCGGCACCGAACCGGCGGGAGCACCGGCTCCGGCCGCCATGCGATGGCCGCAGACCTCGCACCAGTCGTCGGAACCCGACTGGTGTCCGTTCGGGCAAGTCGGCATGTCGGCGCTTCCCCCTCTCCTCGTCCGGCCCGCAGGCCGCTGCTTGTCGCTGCTTGTCGCTGTTCGCTATTTCTTGACGCGAACGGTCTTGGTCGAGCGAGTTTCCAGTGTCATCTCGTCCGCGTCCGCGACCTTCGCTTTCAGTCGCACAGTACCCGTCGCCGCATCGACCACGTCCACCACCTTCGAAAGCAATTTCGCCGTATCCGCGTTCCCCGAGTCCGACGCGAGCTGTACCGCGCGGCCCAGTTTGGCGGTCGCGCCGTCGAAGTCCCCCGACTTACGGGCCTCCAGGCCCTGCTGGATCACCTGCGCCAGTTCGGCCTGGCCGGTGTAGTGCGCGACCTGCGGATTGATGGACGTCGACGCCGCCATGTCGTCGGTCCACACCGCCCGTACCAGCCCTTGGGACAGCACCTGTGACGTACCGTCGGCCGCCGGGAGGATCAGCGAGACCCGGGCCGCCAGCATTTCCTGGCCGACGCCCGCCTCCGGGACCTGGACGGATACGTGGTAGTCGCGGGACTCGTCGCCCCAGGAGCCGGTCGGATAGTCCCCGGCACGGGGGTTGGCGTCCGTACGCCGCTCGGTCAGCTCCTCGACCGTCGGTGCCACCTGCTTGACGAACTTGATCTCCACGCCGACGGGCGTCCAGAGCCGCAGGGCGACGTCCGCGACCTCCTTGCCCATCGCGTTCTCCATCATCTCGGTGAAGTCGGCGGCCAGGCCCGCCGGATCGGCGACGATGTCCGCCGTGCCGAGCATCGCCGAGGCGATGCCTGTGACCTCTTTCACCACCCAGTCCGTGCCGACGCCACGGGCGTCGCACGTGAACCGGCCCGCGCAGGCGTCGAGCGAGGCGCGCAGATCCTCCGGGGTCTCGTGCTCGTTACGGCCGTCTGTGAGCAGGATGCCGTGTCTGATCGACACGTCGGCCGAGGACAGCAGCCGGTCCGTGAGCCGCAGCCAGGTGCCGATGGCGGTGCCTCCCCCGGCACTCAGTTTGCGCAGGGCGTTCCTGGCCTCCGCGCGGGTGGTCGCGTCCGCGACCGCGAGCCCCCCGTTGCCCGGGTAGACCTCCTTGGCCACATGCGTACCGGCGACGACGGCGAAGGCGACACCGTCGCGCAGGGTGTCGATGGCGGCGGCCGTGGCATCGCGGGCGTTGCGCATCTTCGTCGGCGGGTAGTCCATCGAGCCCGAGCAGTCGACCATGATCACCACGGCCGCGTCGGGGCCCTGGCCCGGCGGCGGCAGCGTTGTCGGGGTCGGGGACGCCGCCGTGAGCGGCACTCCGCCGGTCGTGCCACCTCCGGTGGACGTGACCGTCACGATCGCGTTCACCTCTCGCCCGCCCTCAGGCAGGTACTCGTTCTGGTACACCTCGACGGAGAACTGCGGCACGGTCGACTTGGAGAAGTTCGCCATCTGTATCGGCTCCTTGACGCTCCACTGGCAAAAAGATCAGAAGACTTGAGCGGGACAGCGGGACAGCGGGCGGGCGGACTCCCGGGATCGGACCGGGCGCCGGTCCGGGCCGCCGGTCCCGCCGGTGGTCCGGGCAGTGGGGTGCTCAGGCCGTGCTGTAGGCGGATCCTGCCCCTTGCTGCGGTACGGCGAACGGCAGCAGGGCCACTGTTACGTTGTCGTGGCCCCCGCCGTCGAGCGCGTGGCCGACCAGCACCTGGGCGCTGCGCAGGGGCTGTTGGGCGGCGTCCGGCGGAAGGGCCCGTGCCATTTCCTGCGGGCTCTCCGCGTAGTTCCACAGGCCGTCCGTGCACACCACCACGACACCCGGACGGTCCGGTTTGAAGGACGCCGTGTGCGGTTCGAGTTCGTACGCGTCGGCGCCGAGCCAGCCGGTGATGGCGTGCGCGCGTTCGTCCGCGTACGCCTCCGCCTCGTTCATCAGGCCCGCGGCGACCATCTGGGCGGCCCAGGAGTCGTCCTCGGTCAGCCGCGCGGGTGGTCCGGTGCGGTCGTCGGGGACCCAGTAGGCGCGGCTGTCGCCGACCCAGCCGATGACCAGCAGCCCGCTCGCCACGACCGCGCCGACGATCGTGCACGCGGGCGCGTTCTGCGCGCGGTGGGCCGCTTCGTGACCGTCGTCCCGACCCGGCCGGGCGGCAAGGACGTTGACGGCCTCGGCGGCGGCCACGATCGCCTCGTGCATCGCCTGCTGGGGGTGCGTGCCGCGCGGCAGCGCCGCGAGCAGCACCTCGTTGGCGGCTGACGAGGCCGCCGCCGATGCCTCGTCGGGGCGGGTCGCCGACGACACGCCGTCGCAGACGATCGCGATGACGGCCGGCGAACCGTCCGGCAGGGCGGCCGAGGACACGGCGAACGCGTCCTCGTTGCGGTGGTGGCGCAGCCCTCGGTCGCTGACCGCCGCCACGGCGTCCAACTCCTGCTCCAGATGGTCGCGTTCGCGCGGCTGGGCGTGACCGCAGTTCTCGCAGTAGCCGTCGGTGTCGACATGGCCGGCGCGGCAGGCCACGCAGAGTTTCGTACCCGCCGGGACGGCGGGCGGCGCCGTGCGCGGGTCGGCGGGGTCGGCCGGGGGGAGGTCGGTGACATGGGGCACCGACGGCGGTGCCCCGGCGGGCACCGCCGGTGCCGGTACGGCCGCGGGTGCGGGCAGCTCGAAGTCACCGGCGGGGGCGGTGGGGGCGGTCGGCGCGGGCGCGTGGGCGGGCGACGGCACGGACCCGTACCCGGCCGACGTGTGACCGGACAGCGGCACCCCGGTGGAGTCGAGCCCCGGCAGCTCGCCGGGCAGATGCACCGGCGCGGACGAGGCCGTGCTGTCCGTCCCCGCGGCAGTCGGCCAGTCGACGGCGCCCGAAGCCGTCCCGGCCGACGCCGGGGCGCCGTTGATGACGATCGTGGGGTGGTCGTCCGGCGGCGGGGGTACGGCCGACAGGTCGTACCCGCACGCACCGCAGAACAGGTCGCCCGACTCCAGAGGCTCCTCGCAACTGGGGCACCGCGAAAGGGCTGTCGGCTGGTGCATCTGCGACATCAATCACACCCACGTCCGGGGGCGGAAGCGGTTGGCCCGCTCCACCAGGTCGATCCTCTCCTCGCCACGCTGAGCGAGCCGGGCAAGCACCCGGTACGAGCGTTCCAGTCCCAAGCGCAGACCACGCTCGTCCAGTTCACTTCCGAGCAGCGAGGTCTGTCCGGGCTGATTCCCCGGACTACCGGAGAGTACCCAGTCCAGAGCCGTGCCCAGAACCTCCGTCGACAACTGCTCGCGGCGCATCGCGTCCAGACCGAACTGGCCAAGCCGCGAAACCTGGTCGGCCGCCGCTCTCAGATCGTCGATCAGCGGCGTGTCCGGCATGGCTCCGGGCAGCGCGAGCGGCGACTGTGCGCGCAGGTCACGGCGGCGCAGCCGGGACCGTACGGCCGCGATCCTGGCCGCCGTGTAGTGGATCGACGCCTCGGGGACCGACTCAAGTGTCCGTACGGCTCCGATCCGGTCCCCCGCCGCGTTCTGCACCCGGGCGAGTCCGAAGGCGGCGCTGACATAGCTCGGGTCCGTCATCCATACGAGGCGGTAGTACTCGGCCGCGTTGTCGAGCTGGCCGAGCACCTCGGCGCAGACTCCGAGGGCCAGCTTCGGCGCGGCCTCGCCCGGGAAGGCGTCGTAGATCGCGTCGAAGGAGAGCGCGGCGATCTCGTTCTCACCGGTCACGAGCGAGGCGACGCCCCGGTACCAGACGACCCGCCAGTCGTCGGCGTGGCGCGCCTCCAGCTCCGTCAACGCCTCGGAGGCCGTGACCAGTTCACCCATCTCAAGACGGGCGCGCAGCTCGCGCAGCCGGCGCTCGACGGAGTCGGCGGGCGCTGCCGCGAGCGCGGAGATCAGCTCGGCGGGCGCGGACGCCATCAGACCGGCGAGGAAACCGGCGTTGGGGTCGTTCGCGTCGACCCGGGGCACCGGCAGCGCCAGCGCCGTGGCGGGCGCGTCGATGCGCGCGAGCGGGGCGCCGGTCTCCACGGATTCCACGGCCGGGACGGCGGGGAGGCCGGGGCCGCCCGCTCCTGGACCGGTCCGGGGTGCCGGGATGCCGCCCTGCGGGGCGCCGGGCGGAAGCGGGGGCGGTGACCCGAAGGGGGCCGGGGGCGGCTGGATCGCCGGGTGGCCGGGCAGCGGTGCGGGCGCGCCCGTCCCCGCGTACCGGCCTCCGCCCGGCGGCAGCGAGTGACCGGCCGCGCCGTTCACGAAGCCGTTCGCGGAACCGTTCGCGCTCCCCGCGGACTTGTCGCGGCGCCCGAACAGGCCCGCCCGCACCGGCTCGGGCCGGAGCCCCAGCCGCGAGACGTCCTGCGCGGTGTCGGCGAACAACTGCGTGTCCGTGACCCGCAGTTCCGTGCCGAACTGGGTCGACAGCGCAGGCCGCGGACGTCCTGTCTGGAGCGCAACGACCTCGCGCAGCACACCGGTCAGCTGCTCGGCCATCTCCTGCGCCGAGGCGAACCGCCGCGCCGGATCGGGGTCGGTCGCACGCACCAGCAGCCGGTAGAACGACTCGTAGGTCCGGAACACGTCGATGTTGTCCGGGTCCGGCAGCGAGTCCACGAACACGTTCGTGTAGCCCTGGAAGTCGAACGTCAGTACCGCGAGCGTGCGCGCCACCGTGTACAGGTCGGAGGCCACCGACGGGCCGACCTCGGCGACCTCCGGTGCCTGATAGCCGACCGTGCCGTAGATCGCCGACTCCTCGTCGTCCATCCTGCGGACGGCGCCCATGTCGATGAGCTTGAGCTGGTCCTCGGACTGGATCGCGTTGTCGACCTTGAAGTCGCAGTAGAGGAGATTGCGGCTGTGCAGATGCCCGAGGGCCTCCAGCGCCTCTATGCCGTACGCGCACGCCTGCTCGACCGGCAGCGGGTCACGCTTGCCGTCGGGGCCGCGCCGCTCGTTGGCGATCTCCTTGAGCGCCTTGCCACCCACGTACTCCATGACGATGTAGCCGTCCATGGAGCCGGTCCGCTGGTCGAGATGCTCCACGAAGTTGTAGATGCGGACGATGTTGGAGTGCTCGATCTCGGCGAGGAAGCGCCGCTCGGATATCGCCGCCTCCATGGCGTCCTGGTCACCCGTGTCGAGCAGGCCCTTGAGGACCACCCAGCGGTTGGACACCGCGCGGTCGACGGCGAGATAGATCCAGCCCAGACCGCCGTGCGCCAGACAGCCCGCGACCTGGTACTGCCCGTGGACGATGTCGCCCTCGCGCAGCTTCGGCATGAACGAGTACGGGTGGCCGCACTTGGTGCAGAACCCTTCCGTACGCCCCGGCCGCTCACCGCGCGAACGGCCCACCGGCGCACCGCAGTCGGAACGCGAGCAGTACCGCTTGCGCTCGGGGACCTCGGGACTCGCCATCACCGCCGAGCGCGGATCGGGCCTCGGCACGTCCGGTACGGAGACGAGCCCCGCCCCCAGCCGGTTGCGCGCCGAGGTGCCGGTGGCGGCGCCGGAGCTGCGGACCGACACCGACCGGCTGGAGAGCCGGCCGGACAGCGAACGCGACAGCCGCCCGGAGACCGAACGCCGTGACGTCGACGAGCGCGAGGAGGCACGCGAGGAGGACCGGGACGAACCGCTCCGCGCCGAACCACTGCCCTTGCCACTGCCCTTTCCGCTCGACCTGCTCTCCCTGCCGCCGCCGGTGATCCCGGTCGGCGGCGACGACAGCATGCCGGTCGGAGAGACGACCGGAGCCAGACCGCAGGTGTCGCAGTACAGCTCACCGCCGCCCATGTCCTCGTACGACCCCTCGCAACCGGGGCGCTGGCAACTCCTCGTCCCGCTCATCGTTCCCCCCGCTCGCTCGGATTCCCGTCCACCGCTCTGCCGGTGTTCACGCGTGCCCCCTGCGGTCCGTGGGCCCGGACCGCCGCTGGGCCAGTGCTTCGGCCGCCGCCTGCTGGTAGCGCAGCACCGCCTGCTCGGCGACGCGCAGATCGCACGGCGCGCTCCACAGCATCCGGCGGGCCGCGTCGTAGCGCTCGGTCAGCACCATGTCCTCGGCGAGCCCGTGCCGGGCCATCTTCGCCTTGTACGCGTCGAGCCTGCCGCGCAGCTCGGCCCGGACCGCGAGCGGCGCCGTGACAGCCGTCAACGACTCACGGGCCCGGTGCAGTTCGTCCTCGGCCTCCCGCTCCAGGGACTCCAGCAGCGGCGAGAGACGGTGCCACTGCGCGTGCCTGCGGTATTCGGCCGCCGTCGACAGCCGCTCCTGGAGCGCCGTCGACGGCCCGCTCACCGCGGGCACCTCGGAGGCGGCGATCTTCGCCAGCACCTCGCCGCGCGCGGAACGGGCCTCGGTGAGCGTACGGTCGGCGCGCGACAGCACGTCCCGCAGCCGCAGCAGCCGCGCCTCCGAATCCTGACGCACCGTCAGGACCGCGTCGATCTCCCGGCGTACGTCCTCCAGGGCTCGGGCGGCCCGGTCGTAGCGCTCGGTGTCGGGCCTGCCGCCGCCGGGCGCCGAACTGCCGTGCACCGGCTGCCAGAAGGCCAGCGGGTCCGAGATCACCTGGGCGCGCAGCGTACTCAGCTCGTCGGTGATCGCCTCCAGTTCGTCACCCGACGGGTGCTCACCGGGCCGGACCCCGGCGGAGTGCGCCAGAGAACGGGTCCGGTTCAGCTCTGCGGCCAGCAGATCTATCCGGGCGGGCAGCGCCGACCAGACGGAGTCCGATGCCACGACCATGTCCAGCGACTGCGCGTACAGCTCGTTCATCCGCGCGACCAGCTCCGCCAGCGTGAACTGCTCGGAGAGCTTCGCCGGTCCCGCGATGGAGGTGGTGGCGGTGGCCGAGCCCGCGACCGTGACGCTGCGGCCCCGCAGCTTCTCGGTCAGGTCCACCAGATCCTGCTGGTTGAGCCACCGCAGCCGGGCACGGGCCTCACGGGCGCCGCGCAGGGCGGCGGAGTAGGCGTCGAAGTAGTTCCACAGCAGGGTGATCGTCTGCTCGGTGGAGGCCCAGCGGTCCTTGGTGACCCCGCTGAGGGCGGCCCCTTCGAGCAGCCGACGGCCCGCGTGGTCCTGGAGGGCGAGCAGGGACGTCTCGATCGCCTCGTGCTCGGCGCCGAGGCGCGCGAGGGCGCGGTCCGCCCCGTCCCGGTCCATCGCCGGACCGGCCGACCCCCCCGTCGATCCGGGGAAGGAGCCCGCGTCGCCCATCGATCACCTCTCCGCTCTGCCCTGACCGCTTCCGTCACCGGTGTGCGGTCTTCGGTCCTCGTGCCGGTCCCTCGGTTCTCGCTACCCCGTCCTCAGTCCTTGTACTTCGCCGCGGGCGGCGCGGTTATGCCGGGCAGTCCGGCTTTGAGCCATTTGTTGTACGAGGTCATCCAGGGGCTGTTGGCACCGCCCGCGCGGTACTCCACCAGGACCTGGTTGACCCGGCGCACCAGATCGTCGTTGCCGAGCTTGGCCGCGACGCCGTAGTACTCCGTGGTGAACGGCTTGCCCACCAGCTCGACCGCCGGGTCCTGGGCGGCCTGGCCGGCCGCGAGCGCGTTGTCCGTGACGACCGCGTCGACCTCGCCCATCTGGAGCCGTACCAGGCAGTCCAGTTGGTTCGGCACCGTCAGCTTGTCCTCGTCCTGGTCGGTTTCGTCGCCCTTGTCCTTGAAGGTCGCGCCGAACGACTGCTCCACCAGCGCGTCGTACGCCGTCGAGCCCTCCGCCGAGCAGACCCGCTTGCCGGACAGCGACTCGTCGTACCCCGTGATGCCCGACTCCTTGGGCGCGAGCACCTGCTGGCCCGCCTGGAAGTAGGCGGTGGAGAAGGCGACCTGCTCGATCCGCGCGCAGTTGATCGTCATGGTCCGTACGACCAGGTCGACCGTGTCGTTCTCCAGGGCGCCCACCCGCTGGTTGGTGGGGATGGCACGGAAGATGATGTCGTCGGGGGAGCCGAGGATGTCCTCCGCGATGGCGCGCGCGAGGTCGATGTCGAAGCCCTCGATGGTGCTGGTGGCGGGATCGCGGTAGCCCCAGCGGAAGCTGTTCTGGTCGATGCCGACGATCAGATCGCCGCGTGCCTTGATCTCCTCGATGCTCGCTCCGTCGGCGGAGGAGGGCCGCAGGCTGCGCTCCGGTTCGTCGCACTCGGGAGCCGCGGCGGCCTCGGGCGCCGCCTCGGCGGCGACCTTCTGAGGCTCCCGCCCGTCCTCGGCCCGGGTGTCGCGCGAGAGCGGCAGCAGGGCGAGCGTCGCCGCCAGAGCGACGGCGGCGGCGATCGTGACTCCCGTACGGCGGCCGGCCGGCCGCCGTACGCTCTCCGGCGACCCGTACGGCTCGCGCGGCCCGCCCGTGTCCGTGGCGTCGGTGGTCATTCCTCCCCCTGTCACCGGTACTCCGAAAGCCTGCGGTTGATGCCCAGGATCGCGCCGACCGCGCCCAGCAGGGCCAGCACGACCGCACCGATCGCCAGGCCGGTCAGCGCGTCGCGCCCGCCCTCGGCGGAGTCGGTGAACTCCTCCTGCTCGTGCTCGATCGCCTTCGCGAGCGCCTTGTCCACCTGGTCGAAGGACTGTCCTGTCGAGTCCTTGTCGCCGATGACCCTGTCCAGGGCGCCCTCGTAGTCACCGGCCTTGTCGGTGTCGTTCGCCGACTTGTGCCGCTTCTGCCACTCGGCGGCCGCCGTGCGGGCCTGGCCGACCGGCTGGGACCCCGCCTCGTCGTCGGCGAGCTTCCGCGCGTCCTCCAGCGCGGTGCCGAGGGCCTTCATGTTGCTCAGATGGTCCGTCTCGTACTGGTCGCTCTTGCCGTCCTTGGTGAGGACCGCACCGCGCGCGACCAGGGTCAGATTCTCGTTCGCCCGAGCCTTCAGCGAGCTGATCCGGGCGTCGTTGAGAACCTTCAGCGACGCCTGGCCGTGCGCGTTGGCGTTGTTCAGGTCCGTGCGGGCGACGGTGTGGCCCACCGCCAGCCAGAGCAGCACCACGGTGGACGCGGCCGTCGCCGCCAGCAGACCGTGGTTGAAGACCCTGTTCGTCCGCTCGTAGTTGCGGCGCTGCGTCCAGGCCAGGAGACCGAGGGCGACGACGCCGGCGCCGAGGGCCAGGAACGGCCACACACGGGCGCTGTCGGTGTCCTGGTCGAGGCGGGCCGTCTCCGACTCGTACAGCTTCTCGGCCGCCGGCAGGATCTCCTTCGTCATCTGCTGGTTGGCGTAGCGCAGATAGGCGCCGCCCAGCGGCAGCCCCTGCCGGTTGTTGGCCCGCGCGCGCTCGACCAGGCCCGTGTACCGCGGCAGTTGTTCGTTGAGAGTGGCGATCTGGCGACCGGAGTCGCTGGCGCTGTCGGTGTTCGTCGCGGCCTTGATCAGCAGTCTGGACGCCGTGTCGATGTCGTCCCTGTACCGCTTCTGTACGGTCGCCGGCTCCTGCGCGCCCGCCAGGAAGCCGCTCGCGGCTGCCGTGTCGGCGTCGGCGAGCGAGCGGTAGATGTTCGCCGCGTCCGCGCTCAGTGGCTGGCTGCGGCCGACGACGTCCTGGGCGGCGGAGGCCCGGTCCGCGACCTGGAAGGCCGTCACCGCCCCGAACACCACGACGAGCAGCGCCAGGACGGCCCCGATGATCTGGAGCCGGCCGGGCTCCGTCGTCGCCGCCGCGCGCAGGCGCTCCCTGATCTCGGCCCAGGCACCATGCCGCGCGGGTGGCGGCGCGGGCGGTGGAGCCGACTGCGCGGGCGCGTGCGTCGGCGCCGGAACAGGCGCTGTGCGCACGTTCGGCGGGTATGTCACTTGACCTCCCCCTCGGTCACTGACAACGGCGTCGCGCCCCTCGGCGGACGGAGGGACGTTTCCCGGCCAGCAGTATGGCCGCAGGGACCGGCATCCACACAAGCCTTGACTCGATCTTGTGCGGACCAAGCGCGCCGGCGGAGCACGATCCCCCTACCATGCTCCCCCCATTGAATACGTCACAGACCCGTGATCGGTTCCCACTCGCGAGGGTCCGGCCACGGGCCCGCGGGCCGGACACGCCCGGTGCGCACCCCGGCTCGGGCGCCCGAGTCCGCACCCCGCTGTCAGGCGCCCGAGTCCGCACCGGCGCCCGCGCCTGTCCCTTCGTCAGACGCCGTACGTCCGGTGGCCGTTCGGCGGACGTCCCGCGGAACGGCCACCAGTCGACCGCCGAACGCCGGCTGAACCCGGATCGAACGTCGGCCGGAGTGCTCAGGCGTCGTAGTGCGCCCGCAGCCTGGCGTGCGCGGCCGGCGTCGCGCCGGTGTGATCCAGCCCGAGCAGCCCGGCGCCCAGCACCGGCGGCGCCGTCACCACCCCCACCACGGCCTTCGGCGCGCGGGCCGCGAGCAGTTCCCGGATCCCGTCGTCCAACTGCGGGTGTCCGGCCGCCAGCACACTGCCGCCCAGCAGCACCGGAACCTCTTCGTCCAGCAGCTCCAGCCGCTCCAGAGCCACCCCCGCGAGCGCGACGACCTCGGCGGCGAGCCGGTCGACCAGCGACCTGGCGACCGCGTCACCCGCCGCGCTGGTCGCGAAGAGGACCGGCGCCAGTTCGTGCCTGCGGCCGTACGGGATGTGACCCAGGTGCAGCGCCTCGATCAGCGCGTACACCGAGTCGAGGCCGAAGTGCCCCGGCACCGTACGCATCAGCTCCGTCGGCTCTCCCCGCCCGTCCTCGGCGCGCGCCGCGAACCACAGCGCCTCCTCGGAGAGCCCCGAGCCCCCGCCCCAGTCGCCGGAGATCCGGCCGATGGCGGGGAAGCGCGCCGTACGGCCGTCCGGCAGCATGCCCACGCAGTTGATGCCCGCGCCGCACACGACGGCGACCCCGCGCGGCTCCTCACCGCCCGGCAGCCCGGCACGCAGTATCGCGAAGGTGTCGTTGCGCACCTCGGTGGTGCGGCCCCAGCCGCGCCGCTGTACCGCCGACGCCAACTCCGCTTCCTCCACCGGGAGATCGGCATTGGCCAGACACGCCGAGACATGCCCGGCGATCCCCTCCGTACGGAGGCCGGCGTCGGCCGCCGCGTCGGCGACGATCGCGGCGAGCCGGTCGATCGCCGGCTCCACGCCCACGACCGGAGGCTGGAAGCCCCCGCCGCGCGCCGCCCCGAGCACATGTCCGTCCGCACCGATCACGGTCACATCGGTCTTGCTGTTCCCGGCGTCGACGGCCAGGACGCTGCCGCGCCCCGCCGCCGGCTCGGTGCGGCTCACGCCCACGTGAGGTGCTCCCGGTTGTGCGCGATCAGCCGGTCGGTGAGGCCCTCGGCGTACTCGTACTGACCGATCAACGGGTGGGACAGCAGCGCCTTGTAGACACGGTCGCGCCCACCGTGCAGCGCTGCCTGGAGGGCCAGGTCCTCGTACGCGGTGACGGCTCCGACCAGCCCCGCGTAGAGCGGGTCGAGCTCCGGCACGGCCAGCGGCGTCGCCCCCGAGGCGTCGACGCGGGCCTGGACCTCGATCACCGCGTCGTCGGCGAGGAACGGCAGGGTGCCGTTGTTGTACGTGTTGACGACCTGCACCGGGCTGCCGCCGCTGCCCGCGTCACCCAGCAGCGACGCGGCGAGATCGACCGCGGCCTCGCTGTAGAAGGCGCCCCCGCGCTTGGCCAGCAGCTCCGGCTTCTCGTCCAGTGCCGGGTCCCCGTACATGGCGAGCAACTGCTTCTCCATCTCGGCCACTTCAGCGGCCCGCGACGGCTTGGTGCCCAGTTCCCGGACGACCTCGTCGTGCGCGTAGAAGTAGCGCAGGTAGTAGGAGGGCACCACGCCGAGGGTGTCGAGGACCCGGCGCGGCAGCCGCAGGTCGGCCGCGATCGTGTCCCCGTGCTCGGCGATCAGCTTCGGCAGCATGTCCTCGCCGTCGGGGCCGCCGATCCGCACGCTCCGCTCCCACGTCAGATGGTTCAGCCCGACGTGCTCCAGGTGGACGGCCGAGGGGGCGACGTCCAGCAGCTTGGCGAACTTGCGCTGGAAGCCGATCGCGACGTTGCAGAGCCCGATCGCCTTGTGCCCGGCCTGGAGCAGGGCGCGCGTCACGATCCCCACCGGGTTGGTGAAGTCGATGATCCACGCGTCCGGGTTGGCGCGCCGTACCCGCTCGGCGATGTCCAGCACGACCGGGACCGTACGCAGCGCCTTGGCGAGACCGCCCGCGCCCGTCGTCTCCTGGCCGACACAGCCGCACTCCAGCGGCCATGTCTCGTCCTGAAGGCGCGCGGCCTGTCCGCCGACACGCAGTTGGAGCAGGACGGCGTCGGCGCCGGCCACGCCCGCGTCCAGATCGGATGTCGTGACGATCCGGCCGGGGTGCCCCTGCTTGGCGAAGATCCTCCGCGCGAGGCCGCCCACCAGCTCCAGCCGGTCGGCCGCCGGGTCGACGAGCACGAGCTCACTGATCGGGAGCGTGTCCCTCAACCGGGCGAAGCCGTCGATCAACTCAGGTGTATAGGTGGACCCGCCACCCACTACTGCGAGCTTCATTTGTTCTTCTAGCCCTTCACTCCGGTCAGTGTGACGCCCTCGACGAAAGCCTTCTGTGCGAAGAAGAAGACGAGGATCACGGGGGCCATGACCAGGACGGTCGCGGCCATGGTCAGATTCCAGTCGGTGTGGTGCGCGCCCTTGAAGGATTCCAGCCCGTAACTGAGCGTCCAGGCCGCCGGGTTCTCCGACGCGTAGATCTGTGGGCCGAAGTAGTCGTTCCACGCGTAGAAGAACTGGAACAGCGCCACCGCGGCGATGCCCGGTTTCGCCATCGGCAGGACGACCCTGAGCAGCGTACGGAACTCGCCGCAGCCGTCCACGCGCGCCGCGTCCAGGTACTCGTTGGGGATCGTCAGCAGGAACTGCCTCAGCAGGAAGATGGAGAACGCGTCGCCGAAGGCCATCGGGATGATCAGCGGCCAGAGAGTGCCCGACAGGTCGAACTGCTTCGCCCAGAAGAGATACATCGGGATGATGATCACCTGGGGCGGCAGCATCATCATCGAGATGACGAGCATCAGCGACAACTGCCGTCCGCGGAAGCGGAACTTGGCCAGCGCGTACGCCACCGGGATCGAGGAGAGCACCGACAGGAGGGTGCCCAGGCCCGCGTACAGCAGGGTGTTCTTCCACCAGGTCAGAAAGCCCGGTGTGTCGAAGACCTTGGCGTAGTTGCCCCACTCCCAGCTGTTCGGGGTGAGGTCGCGGGTGAGCGCCTGCTGGTCGCTCATCACCGAGGTGAGGAAGAGGAAGACGAACGGCAGCACGAAGAACAGCGCCGCCGCGACACCGAGCGCGTGCACGGCGATCCAGTGCAGCACCGCCTTGCGGCGTGCCGTACGGGCCGCCGGTGTCCGCCCGTCCGTCGGCTTCACCGGGCGGCCGGGCGCGTCGAGGAGTTGCTGGGTCATGGTCAGTCACCCGTTCCGATCAGTCCGCCGCGACGCCGCATCAGGAACGCGGTAAAGACCATGGCCAGGGCGAACAGGACGAGCGCGACGACGCAGGCGGCGCCGTAGTCGAAGCGCTGGAAGCCGAGGTTGTAGACGAGCTGCGGCAGGGTCAGCGTCGACTTGTCGGGATAGCCGGGCTCGAACTGCTGGCCCGAGCCGCCGATGACGCCGGAGGCGACCTTGCCCGCGACCAGTGGCTGTGTGTAGTACTGCATCGCCTGGATCACCCCGGTGACCACGGCGAACAGCACGATCGGCGAGATGTTCGGCAGCGTCACGAAGCGGAACCGCTGCCAGGACGAGGTGCCGTCCAGCTCGGCCGCCTCGTACTGCTCCTTCGGTACGTCGAGGAGCGCGGCCATGAAGATCACCATCAGGTCGCCGATGCCCCAGACCGCCAGCGCCGTGAGCGCCGGCTTGGACCAGGTGGCCTCGTTGAACCAGCCCGGTGTGGGCAGCCCGAGATCGCCGAGGATCGTGTTGACGGGCCCCGTACCGGGGTTGAGGAGGAACACGAAGGCCAGAGTCGCCGCGACGGGCGGTGCCAGGTACGGCAGGTAGAACAGGGTCCGGAAGACCCCGGTACCCGTCTTGATCTTCGTGATCAGCAGGCCGACACCGAGACCGAACAGCACCCGGCAGGCGACCATGACCAGGACCAGCCACAGGGTGTTGCGCAGCGACGGCCAGAACATCGGGTAGTCGCTGAAGACGTACGACCAGTTCCCCAGCCCGTTCCAGACGGGGGCGTTGAAACCGTCGTACTTCATGAAGGAGAAGTACACGGTCGAGACGAGCGGATACGCGAAGAAGACCGAGAACCCGATCAACCAGGGCGACAGGAACGCCACCGTCCTCAGCGCGCTCCTGCGCCGCTTCGAACGGAGCGTGTTGCTGGACATCAGCGATCTCCCGGCCTGCTACTTGGCCTGCTCGATGTCGCGGTCGATCTGCTGCGCGGTCTTCTCCAGACCCTCCTGGAGGTTCTTCACGGAGCCCTTCTCGTACTGGAATCCGAAGTCCTGGAGCGTCTGCTGGTACGTCGCGCCGTTGATCGCGCCGTCGGGGGTGCTGGACTTCGGGTGCTGGGCGATGTCGAGGAACGTCTTGAAGCGCGGGTCGAAGTCCAGGTCGGGCGACTTGAGCGCGGCGAGCGTGGAGGGCACGTTGCGGATGCCGTTGGCGAACTCCACGACCGCCTTCGTGTCGGTGGTCATGTACTTCACCAGCTCCCAGGCGGCGTTCTGCTTCTTGCTCTGCGGCGCGATGCCCATGATCGTGCCGGACAGGAATCCCTTGCCGTAGCTGTCGGCCTCGTCGTCGGCGACGGGCATCGGCGCCACGCCTATCTCGAAGTCGGTGCCCGCGTCCTCGGCCATGCCGAGCCGCCACTCGCCGTCCAGCTGCATCGCCACCTGGCCGGTGTGGAAGGGGTGCTTGGCGCCCCACTCGTCACCGAAGGTGCTGCGGAACTTCTCCAGTTTGCCGAAGCCGCCGAGGTCCTCGACCAGCTTCTTCTGGTACGTGAACATCTCCGCGAAGGCCGGGTCCTTGGCGATGTTGGACTTGCCGTCCTTGTCGAAGTAGGCGTGGTCCCAGCTCGACATGTAGTGGTCGACGACCGTCTCGTAGCCGTGGTACGTCGGCATCATGCCGACCTGCTCGTAACTGTCGCCCTTGGGCTTGGTGAGCTTCTTGGCGACGTCGGCCAGTTCGGACATCGTCTTCGGCGGGGCCGTGATGCCCGCCTCCTTGAAGGCGTCCTTGTTGTAGTACAGCCCGTACGCGTCGCTGAGCAGCGGCAGCGCGCAGCGGTCGCCCTCGAACTGGGTGTACTGGAGCAGCACCTTCGGGAACGTCTTCTCCAGGTCGATCTTGTCCTTCTTTATGAAGGGCTCAAGATCGGCGAAGGCGCCGGAGGAACAGAACTTGCCGACGTTGGAGGTGGTGAAGGACGACACGACGTCCGGGCCCTTCGAGCCGCCCGCGCGCAGTGCCTGGTTGAGCTTGTCGTCGTTGATGTTGCCGACGACGTCGACCTTGATGTTGGGGTGCGCGTCCTCGAAGCGGTCGATGTTGTCCTTGATCGCCTTGACCTCGGCCGGCGCGCTCCAGCCGTGCCAGAAGGTGATCGTGGTCTTGGCGTCCGGGTCGTCCGACGCGGAGTTGCCGGACTGCCCCGTACAGGCGGCGGTGAGGACGGACAGCGCGGCGACCGCGACGGCGGAAGCGGTCAGACGGCGGTTTCTGGGCATGACGGAACTCCGGGTGTCGGTCGGGTCCTGAAAGGGATGGTGTGGGTGTTGAGGGGGCTCGGGGGCCGCGGGCGGAGGAGTCAGCGGGAGGTGTCGAAGACCTCGTCGCGGGTGGTCGCGAGGGCGCTCTCCAGCGCACCTCGCAACACGGGGTCCCGCTGCACCTCACCGATGAGCAGCCGGGGTCTGGAGGCGGCCAGTTCGGCGAGTTCCGCCTGGACGAGCGCGCGCAGGGGCTCTCCGCCGGCGGTGGTGACCCCGCCGGCGAGGACGATGAGTTCGGGGTCGAGCACCGCGGTCACGGACGCGAGACCGGTGGCGAGCCGCTGCGCGAACAGCCGCAGCAGCTCGGCCAGCCGCGGGTCGTCCTCGTGTCCGGCCGCCGCCTTCGTAAGGAGGCCGGCGGCGACGTACGCGTACGGCTGCTCCGGCGTCTCGATGCCGAGACCGCGGGCGAGACGCGGCACGCACTGGGCGCCCGCGAGTTCCTGGAAGCCGCCGCTGTTGGCCTTGACCACCTGGCGTACGAGGGGAGTGCCGGGCACCGGCAGGAAGCCGACCTCGCCGGCGCCGCCGGTGAAGCCCCGGTGCAGCCGGCCGCCGATGACCAGGGAGGCGCCCAGACCTTCCTGGTTCCACAGAAGGACGAAGTCGTCGTGGCCGCGGGCCGCTCCCAGCCGCTGTTCGGCGACCGCCGCGAGATTCACGTCGTTCTCGTACTCGACGGGCATCGGCAGGGCGGCGGCCAGTTCGCCGAGCAGCGTGGGGGAGTGCCAGCCGGGCAGGTGCGAGGCGTACCGCAGCCGCCCGGTGGACGGGTCGAAGGCGCCCGGCGTACCGATGACGACGCGGTGCACGTCGGCGCGTGCGAGACCGGCGGCCTTCACGGCGCCGTCCAGCGCGTCGGTCACCTGGGTCACCACGCTGTCGGCCGAGCGGCGTCCCGGCGTGGGCAGTTCGAACCGGCCGACGGTGGCGCCGGTGATGTCCGCGACGGCGGCGAGGATGCGCTCCGGGTTCACATCGAGCCCGGCGGCGTGGGCGGCGCCCGCGTTGACCGCGTACAGCTGCGCGTTCGGGCCCGGACGCCCCTCCGTGGTGCCGGTGGCGACGACGAGACCTGCCGCCTCCAGCCGGGCCAGCAGCTGGGAGGCGGTCGGCTTGGAGAGACCCGTCAGTTTGCCGATCCGGGTACGGGAGAGGGTGCCGTGCGCCAGCAGCAGGTCCAGCGCGGCGCGGTCGTTCATCGCGCGCAGGACGCGTGGTGTGCCCGGGGACGGCGTGGACGGATCGCTCACGGCGTGTGCACCTGCCCTTCGGCGACTGCTCTCCCGGTGTCGTTCTTCGCGACACTGTTAGGAAAGTTTCCTATTTGATGGGAGGAAAGTAGGCCGGGCGTCAGGGAGCAGTCAATACCCGTTCACGACCGGCGCCCCCGAGGCAACCAAAGCGTTACCTGCGGGGGCGTGTGTGCGACGGACGTTCGAGTCGATGCCGGGCGGCTTCCCGGCGGGCCCCCGGCGGGGCGCTGACGGGCGCCGACGGGCTCCGGGAGCCTCCCAGAAGCTCTCGGAGCTTCCGGGGCCCCGCTACTTGGTCAGATTGGGGTTGGGCGGCTGCTGCGGCGCTATCGGCGCCGCCGCGAGGGACTGCGGCGACGTGGGGCTCGCCAGGGCCGACGGCGCGGCCACACCGGCCGCCGGATCGGACGGGGCCGCCTCCGTGCCCACCAGGGGCAGTCCGCCGACGATCTGGATGCCCGCCGCGTCCAACGCCTGCTTGATACGCCACCGCAGCTCGCGCTCCACGCCCAGCGCCTTGCCCGGCATCGTCTTCGCGCTCACCCGCACCGTCATCGATTCGAGCAGCACCGAGTCCAGTCCCAGGATCTCGACCGGACCCCACAGCCGCTCGGCCCAGGGGTCCTCCTTCGCCATCTTCTCCGCGACCGCGGTGATGACGTCGCGGACCCTGTCGAGGTCCTCGGTCGGCCGGACCGTCACATCGACACCGGCCGTGGCCCAGCCCTGGCTGAGGTTGCCGATCCGCTTCACCTCGCCGTTGCGGACGTACCAGATCTCGCCGTCGTCGCCGCGCAGCTTCGTCACCCGCAGCCCGACCTCGATGACCTCGCCGGACGCGACTCCCGCGTCGATGGTGTCGCCCACCCCGTACTGGTCCTCCAGGATCATGAAGACACCGGAGAGGAAGTCGGTGACGAGATTGCGCGCGCCGAAGCCCAGGGCCACACCGGCGACACCCGCCGACGCCAGCAGCGGGGCCAGATTGATGTTCAGCGCCCCGAGCGCCATCAGCGCCGCCGTACCGAGGACCGTGAACGACGTCACCGAGCGGAGCACCGATCCGATGGCCTCGGAGCGCTGCCGACGCCGCTCGGCGTTCACCAGGAGGCCCCCGAGGGCCGTGCCCTCGACGGCCGTGGCGCTGCGGTTCATCCGCGATATCAGCTTGGTGATGGTGCGCCGCAGCACATGGCGCAGAACGAGCGCGATCACCACGATCAGCAGGATGCGCAGGCCGATGCTCAGCCAGGTGGACCAGTTCTGCTCCACCCAGCCCGCGGCTTCGTTGGCACGGTCCGCCGCCTCGTCGAGTGTGGCGGGCTCGGGCGTCGGGCCAGGGGCCGGCGGGGCGGACGGGGACACGGCGGGACCTCCTGCAAACACGGGCGGGGACCAACCACACTAACGGGGCATCGCGTCTCCTCCGTTGCCGTACGGGAGGGAGAGACACTCCTCACGCGCGGGTGGCGGGCGAAGTCGCAGGAAGGTACGGGGGCGGGGACACGCCAGGTCAGGGGGACCGGAGGGCGTGTGGGCGAAAACACTCCGAGCCCGTTACCAAGACGTGGTGGCGTTTCGACCAGGCATGAGGAGAGACTGAGACAGATCGTCCCGGCGCGAGCCACGCGCCGCCGGCGTACCAAGGAGGCACCGTGCCACATGTCCTGGTCCTCAACGCGTCGTACGAGCCGCTCGGCGTCGTACCGCTCCGTCGCGCGCTCGTCCTCGTTCTGGAGAACAAGGCCATCTGCCTTGAGGAATCCGGCGCCTTCCTGCACAGCGAGACCCAGGTGCTGCCCGCGCCCAGCGTCGTACGGCTGAAACGGTTCGTCCGGGTCCCCTACCGGGGGCCCGTTCCCCTGACCCGTCGTGCGCTGTTCGCCAGGGACGGCGGGCGCTGCATGTACTGCGGGAGCGTCGCCACCAGCGTCGACCACGTCATCCCGCGCAGCCGGGGCGGGAAACACGTGTGGGACAACGTGGTGGCCGCCTGCCGCCGCTGCAACCACGTCAAGGCCGACCGGCACCTGCGGGAGCTGGGGTGGAGACTGCGCCACCAGCCCGCGCCGCCGTCGGGGCTCGCCTGGCGGATCATCGGGACCGGACACCGGGATCCGCGCTGGATGCCGTATCTGCAACCCTTCGGCGCCGAGGACGCGGTGGCCCGGATCGACGGCATTTCTGCCTAGGATCCGGGCCTTCGTCGTGCCGGGGCCCGTGCCCCCTGCGTGCCCCCTGCGTGCCCCCTGCGGGGCCGCGGCGGCGCGTCCTCCTTACGAAGACGGAGGCGGAGGCGGCGTCGCCTCCGTGACCGCGTACGCCTCCACCGACCACAGCGAGTAGCCGAAGCGGGTCGCCCGCCGCTCGCCCTGGATCCGGATGAAGCGGGTGTCCTTCGCGTCCATGCGGACCGACTCGCGTCCGCCCCGGCCGTCCGCGACGCGCGTCGCGTCGCGCCACGAGCGCCCGTCGGCCGAGACCTGGATCCGGTAGGCGCTCGCGTAGGCGTCCTGCCAGTTCAGGACCACCTGGCCGAGCCGGACCGGCTCCGCCAGCTCCACCTGCCACCACGCGCCGTCCTCCGCGGGGGACGACCACCGGGTGGCCGGGTCGCCGTCGCTCGCGGCGGTGGCCGGGAACGCGGGCGTCTCGTCGCCCGACGACGAGGGCACCGCGCCCGGCGTCCGTACGAGGTCGGCCCCGCCCGTACGCGGCGAGGCCCGCACCGTCAGGGTGCGCTCCTCACCGCCGAACGACAGCGGCACCCGGTAGGTACCCGCCGGGGTTCCCTCGGCGACGGTCACCTGGACCGGCACCGTCGTACGGAGGCCGCGCGGCACGGTCACCCGCTCGGGCACCGTCACCTTTATGCCGTCCGGGGCCTTCGCCGTCAGCGCGCCGCTGATCGGGCCGGGGCGCTGTGCCTCCAGCTCCGCCTCGACGCTCGTGGCCTCCCCGCCGATCTCGGCGTCCGCCACACCGCGGGCGAGTTCCAGCCGGACCCGCGGCTCGTCGGTGAACCACGGCACGACCCGCCGCACCGACGGTGTCGTCGCACCCGGCACATGGGGCCACGTGACCCGTACGGCGTCGGCGCGCAGCCCCTTCGCGTCGGTCTGGGTCCAGCCGCTCTGCGACACGGGCCCCAGCCTCCGCCAGCCCTCGCCCGGGACGTGCGCCTCCACGGAGGCGCCGTCGCCGGTGCCCGGCTCCGTCATGGTCGTGATCACGCCCACGGGGCGGGCGCGGCCGACCCCCACGGTGTACGCGTCGGTGCTCCGGGTGGCGCGCGCCTCCGGGCCGGCGGAGCGGTCGGCGCCCGTCCAGGACGCCGACTCCTTGGCCGCGCGGTCCAGGAACGGGTCGAGGACGCCCTCGCCGACGGTGACGGTGCTCTCCGCCGCCGCCTTCCGCAGCGGTTCGAGGCTGAGCGACGCCTGCCAGGCGGCGTCTCCGTCGCCCCGCGACTGCGCCTGGAGCATGTCGACCGACAGCTCACCGGCCCGCCCGTATCGTGCCAACTGCTCGCTCCACGGCCGCACTTCGTCGTCCAGCCGCCCGTCGGCCGTGCCGGACAGGCGCTCCGGAGTCTCCCGCATCACGGTGAAGGCGGCCCGCAGACGGCTCGCCGCCGCGTCCCTGGCCTTCGGGTTCTCCGCGGCGCCGGCCCCCGTACGGGTGCGCCAGAACTCCTTCAACAGAGGGCGGAGATACGCCGACTCCGTCCGGCTCAGGATCGAGGAGGAGTCGTTCCCGGCGAGCGCGCCGATCGCCTCGCGCGCCCTGGTGTCGTCGCCCGCGAGATCGTCCATCGCCGCCTGCCAGGACTCCTGCGGCTGGTAGCCGCGCGGGTTCCAGGCGTAGTCGGCGGCCGTGAACAGCGGGATACGTGACGCGGACGGCTGTTCCATCGCGTTGGCGAGCAGCGCGGCCGAGCCGGAGGCGACGGCGGGCTCACGGCCCGTGTAGGGGCCGAGGAAGATACGTCCCCGCTCGTAGTCGTTGACCGGGTAGTTGTCCATCGTCACCAGCGGGTGCTTGAACGCTTCGCGCGCACCGGCCAGTTCACTTCCGGTGATGGTGCGGGGCACCACACCGACGCCCGTCCACGCCACCTGCACTCGGCCGTCGAGGCCGTCGGCGAGGGCCCTGCGGTACTCGGTGGTCCCGTCCTGGAAGTACTCCGTCGGCATCACGGTCAGCGGCTCACCGCCCGGATACCGCCGCGCGAGGTGCTCCGCCACCGCGTTCGCGACGCGCGCCTGCGCCGTCGCGGCGGCACCGGGGCCCGAGCCGAAGGTGTCCCGGTCCTCGTCGCAGTGCCACTCGCTGTAGCTGACGTCCTGGAACTGGAGCTGGAAGGCGCGCACACCCAGCGCCCACATCGCGTCCAGCTTGCGGTTGAGCGCCTTGACGTCGTCCTTGGACGACATGCACATGGCCTGGGCCGGAGCCACGGCCCAGGCGAGCGTCACATGGTTGCGCCGCGCGCGCTCGGCCAGGTCGCGGAACTCGGCCCGCTGCGCGGCGGGGTACGGCTCACGCCAGCGCGCCTGGCGGAAGGCGTCGTCGCCCGGCGCGTAGAGATAGCGGTTCTGCTTCGTCCGCCCCATGAAGTCCAGTTGCGACAGCCGCTCCTGATGGCCCCACGGGTCACCGTAGAAGCCCTCGGTCATTCCGCGTACGGCGGTGCCCGGCCAGTCGCGCACGAGGACGCCGGGGACCTTGGCGCGGCCCGGTCCGCCGACGATCAGCTGGCGCAGGGTCTGCGCGGCGTGGAAGAGGCCGTCGTCGCCGACCCCGTCGAGCGCGATCGTCTCGCGGCCTCCGACGG
This sequence comes from Streptomyces sp. NPDC051217, assembly GCF_044455465.1. NCBI lineage: Bacteria > Bacillati > Actinomycetota > Actinomycetes > Kitasatosporales > Streptomycetaceae > Streptomyces > Streptomyces sp. NPDC051217. Next base: position 465,473 of record NZ_JBITEV010000003.1, on the reverse strand, counting down.
TGCCCACGGCGATCCGGTAGCCGCCGGAGGGCAGATCGGTCCGCTCACGTGCCCGCAGGGTCCTCAGGGCGGTCCGGGCGCCGCTGCCGCCCGCGAGGACGACGGGGCCGTCGCCGGTAGGCGGGGGCGCGGGGCGTCCGGATACGGGCGGGGCTGTCGTACGGACCGTACGGACCCCGGCCTCGCGCAGCGCGTCCTTCAGAGCCTCGACGGCGTACGGATCGCTCTCCTCGGGCGCGACGACGGTGACGTCGTCACCGAGGGTGACGGTTTTCCCGCCCGCCTTGAGCGACTGGGGCCGGGGCCAGACGGCGGGCAGGCCCGACTCGGCCTCCCCGTCGGGAGTGGTGGCCGTCGTGGAGCCGGGGTCGGCGGGGGCCGCCGTCGCGCCGGGTGCCGTGCCCAGGAGTCCGCCGATCACGGCCACCGTGACGGCTGTCGCCGTCCGCCTTCTGCGCCCGAGTTGCACGCGCCTGCTCCCCTCGTGGCTCCCCGAATTCCGGTCCGTCCGGCCGATCGGCGTCGAGCCCACCACCCCGGGGTGAAGGTGTCAATGCGCGTGGCCGTTGTGACCGTTTTGCCGGTTGTGATAGGCAGGGTGGATCAACTGCCGCTCTGGGAACGGAGCGTGAGCCGGGGCACGTTAACCGGAGCAGTACGTCTGTGGCCGTGCCGACTGGGTAGGGCTGCTGTGTCCCGTTGTCCGAGCCGTCTTTGGAGGCGCCGCCATGGCCGCCGCACAGTTGCTTCCCACCGCCCTGTCCAAACAGGCGGTTCCTGGTGACCCGACCGACGAGGAGCCCCTCGCCGTCACGCTCCCCGGACCGCTGACCAGCGACACGCCGGGCCCACTCACCAGCGAACCTCCCCTCGCCGATGCCGCACCCCTCACGAGCGAGCCCCCGCTCGCCGACGCCGCACCCCTCACCAGCGAGCCGACCGCGCCCGGTACGGCCGGTGGCACGGAGTTCTCAGGAGTCTGAATGGGCCTGGCCAGGCTCGCGGCGCTGCACGGTGTCGCCACCGTCCACTCACCCAGCCCCGACGTCGCCGTCCCGGTCCCCGACGAGACGGTCGTCGCGGTGCTCGCCGCGCTGGGCGTCGACGCGTCCACGGACGAGGCCGTCCAGGACGCGCTGACCCGCGCCGAGTCCGCCGCCGCGAGCCGCCTGCTGCCGCCCACCGTGGTCGTGTGGACCGCTCCGGAGAACGCCACGACCGATTCGGACACGCCGGGGGCGGGCGCCGGTTCCCCCGCGGCGGTGCTGCCTCCCGCGCTTCCGCGGGCGCTGGCGGATCTGCCACCGGGCACGTTCCTGCGGGTCGAGACGGAGCAGGGCGACACGGTCGAGTGGCCGTCGCCGGAAGCGTCGGAACCCTCCCCCGGTGCGGTCGCCGGCAGAACGCCCCTCACGGCCCCCGTGGGCCGTTCCTGGCCCGGTCTGCCGCTCGGGGTGCACCGGCTGGCCGCCGTCGCCGCCGACGGCCGTACGGCGGGCGCCGTGCTCGTCGTCGCCCCACGCGACGTGCCGCGGCCGCCGCCCCGTACGCACGGCTTCCTCGTCCAGCTCTACTCCCTGCTGTCCGGCCGCTCCTGGGGCATGGGCGACCTCGGTGACCTCGCGGAGCTCGCCACCTGGTCCGGCCGGGAGCTGGGCGCCGGATTCGTCCAGATCAACCCATTGCACGCCGCCGTCCCCGGCGACCCGACCGACCCCTCGCCGTACCGCCCCTCCTCGCGCCGCTTCCCCGACCCCGTCCATCTGCGGGTCGAGGCCGTCCCCGAGTACGCGTACGTCACCGGCCGGGGGACCGGGCGCCTCGCCGGGCTGCTGGAGCAGGCCGCCGGTCTGCGCGCCGCGGTCCTGGAGAAGGACGCGCTGATCGACCGCGACGCCGTGTGGCGGCTCAAGCGCGAGGCCCTGGAGATCGTGCGCGAGGTCCCGCTCGGCCCCGGCCGCCGGGCCGCCTACCACCACTTCCTGGCCGAGCAGGGCCAGGCCCTGGAGGACCACGCCACCTGGTGCGCACTCGCCGAGGTGCACGGCTCCCAGTGGCACGACTGGCCGTCCGGGCTGCGCGATCCCCGCTCCGCCGAGACCGGCCGGGCACGGCACGAGCTGATCGACCGCGTCGACTTCCACAGCTGGCTGGCCTGGCTCACCGACGAACAGCTCGCGGCGGCGGGCCGCGCCGCCCGCGACGCGGGCATGGCCGTCGGCATCGTCCACGACCTCGCGGTGGGCGTGCACCCCGACGGCGCCGACGCCTGGGCGCAGCGCGACGCCTTCGCCGAGGGCATGTCCGTGGGCGCCCCGCCGGACGCCTTCAACGCGCACGGCCAGGACTGGGGGCTGCCGCCCTGGCGCCCCGACGTACTCGCCGCCTCCGGGTACGCGCCGTACCGGGGACTGCTCCGCGGACTGCTGACGCACGCGGGCGCCCTGCGGATCGACCATGTGATGGGCCTGTTCCGGCTCTGGTGGGTCCCCGCCGGCGCGGACCCGACGCGCGGCACGTACGTGCGTTACGACGCCGAGGCGATGCTCGCCGTCCTCGTCCTGGAGGCGCACCGTGCGGGCGCCGTCGTCATAGGAGAGGACCTCGGCACGGTCGAGCCCGGCGTACGGGAGGCACTGCACCGCCGCGGGGTGCTCGGCACGTCCGTGCTCTGGTTCGAGCGGGACTGGCAGGGCACCGGCCGCCCGCTGGCCCCCGAGAGCTGGCGCGAGGACTGCGTCGCCACCGCCACCACCCACGACCTGCCGTCCACCGCAGCGCGCCTCACCGGCGAGCATGTGGAGCTGCGGCACCGGCTGGGGCTGCTCGGCCGCCCGCTGGAGGAGGAGCGGCGCGAGGAGTCCGCGGAGGTCGCCGAGTGGCTCGGCACCCTCACCCGGCTCGGCCTGCTCCCGCCCGACGGGGGAGACGAGGAGGAACAGATCCGCGCGGTCCACCGGTTCCTGCTGCGCACACCGGCCCGCATGATCGGTGTCTGGCTGCCGGACGCGGTGGGCGACCGCAGACCGCAGAATCTGCCGGGGACCTGGGACCAGTATCCGAACTGGCGGCTGCCGGTCGCCGACGCCGAGGGCCGGCCCATGACGCTGGAAGAGCTGGCCGCCTCGCCCCGGTTGCACGGCCTGATGAGCGTATTGCGCCCCTCTGTGACGAATTGACAGCTTGTACGGGACCCCCGGGCGCGCGGGCGCCCCGCGCGTTCGCTACGTTGGCACCGTGGACAAGAAGAACGCCCTGCGCGCCGGCGCTGTCATGGCCGGAACGACGCTGATGATGCTGCTCATGTCGTCTCCCGTGCTCGCCGCCAACCGCGACGACGGCGACGACCCGGGCCCCGGCCTGACCGTCGTGGAGACCCTCGGCCTGTACGTGCTGACGCCGCTGGCGGCGTTCGCGGTGATCGCCGGCCTGGTGATGGTCCTCGACAAGTCCAAGAAGCAGCACCGGGTCTGACAGCTCGGACGCCCCTTCCTCTTTCAAGAAGGCGCCGCGTGGCACAGGTGTGCCGTGCGGCGCCGCGGTGCGCTCCATGTGCCACACCGCCACCGCCGCGCCACGCGACAGGAGCCGGGGGCGGCCCCCGAAGAGACCGCCCCGCTCCTCATCGCCCCGTCACCCCGCCGCCGCGTCCGCCGCCTGGGCGCGCAGCGCGCGGTCCACGCCCGCCCGGGACTCCGACATCAGGCGGCGCAGCGCCGCGTTCGGGGATGCCGAGGCCAGCCAGGCGTCGGTCGCCTCCAGGGTCGACGGCGCGACCTGGAGCGCGGGGTACAGCCCCAGCGCGATCTGCTGCGCCATCTCGTGGCTGCGCGAGTCCCACACGCCCTTGACCGCCTCGAAGTACTTCTCCACGTACGGCGCGAGCAGCTCCTGCTGGTCGGTCTGGACGAACCCGCCGATGACCGCTTCCTGGAGCGCGTTCGGCAGCTTGTCGGACTCCACGACCGAGGCCCACGCCTCGGCCTTCGCCTCGGCCGTCGGCCGCGCCGAGCGGGCCGACGCCGCGTGCCGCTCGCCCGCCGCGGTGCGGTCGCGCTCGTACTCCGCCGCGATCTCGTCCTCGTCGAACACCCCGACCGCCGCCAGCCGCTGGACGAACGCCCAGCGCAGCTCGGTGTCCACGGCCAGACCTTCGACCGACTCCGAACCGTCCAACAGCCCCTGGAGCAGATCCAGTTGCTGCGGCGTACGGGCCGTCGCGGCGAACGCGCGCGCCCAGGCCAGCTGGTGGTCGCTGCCCGGCTCCGCCGTCCGCAGGTGCGCCAGCGTCGCCTCCGTCCACTGCGAGAGCCCCGCCTCGCGCCACTCCGGTGCCGCGTACAGGTCCAGCGCGAGCTTCACCTGACGGTGCAGCGACTGCACGACGCCGATGTCCGTCTCCTTGGCGATGCCCGACAGCGCCAGCGCCAGGTAGTCGCGCGTGGCGAGCTCGCCGTCACGCGTCATGTCCCACGCGGACGCCCAGCTCAGCGCGCGCGGCAGCGACTCGGTGAAGTCCCCGAGGTGCGCGGTGACGACCCGCAGCGACTCCTCGTCGAGGCGGACCTTCGCGTACGACAGGTCGTCGTCGTTGAGCAGGACGACCGCCGGCCGGGGCGTGTTCTCGGGGAACGGCACCTGTGTCAGCTCGCCGTCGACGTCCAGCTCGATCCGGCTGCTCCGGACCAGCTTGCCGTTCTCGGTCAGGTCGTAGCAGCCGATCGCGATGCGGTGCGGACGCAGCACCGCCGTGCCCTTCGCGCCCGGCGGCAGCGCGGGCGCCTCCTGCCGCACGGCGAGGGAGACCACGTGCCCGGCCTCGTCCAGCTCGATCTCCGGCCGCAGGATGTTGATGCCGGCCGTCTCCAGCCACGCCTTCGACCAGGTCTTCAGATCACGCCCGGAGGTCTCCTCCAGCGCGCCCAGCAGATCCGAGAGGCGCGTGTTCCCGAACGCGTGCGCCTTGAAATAAGCCTGCACGCCCCGGAAGAACTCGTCCTGACCGACATACGCGACGAGCTGCTTGAGGACGGACGCCCCCTTCGCGTACGTGATCCCGTCGAAGTTGACGAGCACGTCGTCCAGGTCCGTGATCTCCGCCATGATCGGGTGCGTCGACGGCAGCTGGTCCTGCCGGTACGCCCAGGTCTTCATGGAGTTGGCGAACGTCGTCCACGACTGCGGCCACCGCGAGTCCGGCGCGTGCGCGAGGCACGCGATCGAGGTGTACGTCGCGAACGACTCGTTCAGCCACAGGTCGTTCCACCACTCCATGGTGACCAGGTCGCCGAACCACATGTGCGCCAGCTCGTGCAGGATCGTCTCCGCACGCGTCTCGTACGCCGCGTCCGTCACCTTCGACCGGAAGACGTACTGGTCGCGGATGGTGACGGCGCCCGCGTTCTCCATCGCGCCCGCGTTGAACTCGGGCACGAAGAGCTGGTCGTACTTGGCGAACGGGTACGCGTAGTCGAATTTCTCCTGGAACCAGTCGAAGCCGAGCCGCGTGACCTCGAAGATCGCGTCCGCGTCCAGATACTCGGCGAGCGAGGGCCGGCAGTAGACGCCGAGCGGCACCGACCGGCCGTCCTTCTCGTACGTGCTGTGCACCGAGTGGTACGGGCCGACGATCAGCGCCGTGATGTACGTCGAGATCCGCGGCGTCGGCTCGAAGCGCCATACGTTCGACTCGGGCTCCGGCGTGGGGGAGTTCGAGACGACGGTCCAGCCCTCCGGGGCCGTCACCGTGAACCGGAACGTCGCCTTGAGGTCCGGCTGCTCGAACGAGGCGAACACGCGCCGCGCGTCCGGCACCTCGAACTGCGTGTACAGATAGGCCTGCTGGTCGACCGGGTCGACGAACCGGTGCAGACCCTCACCGGTGTTGGTGTACTCGCAGTCCGCGGTCACCGTCAGCTCGTTCGCGCCCTGCCGCAGATGGTGCAGCGCGATGCGCGAGTCCCGGAAGATCGAGGCGACATCGAGCTGCTTGCCGTTCAGCACCACCTGGTGGAGGGCGGGCGCCACCAGATCGATGAAGGTCTCCGCCCCGGCCTCCGCGCTCTCGAAGCGTACGGTCGTGACGGAACGGTAGGTCCCGCCCTCCTGCGCGCCGCTGAGATCGAGGTCGATCTCGTACGAGTCAACGGTGAGGAGGCGCGCCCGCTGCTGCGCCTCTTCACGGGTCAGATTTGTGCCAGGCACCCGGTCATCTCCTCGGATCGGTACGTTTTGCCTCATCCTTCCATGGGCGCCCGGTCCGCCGCCCGGCAGTTACCGCGAGCCCCCGGGCCGCACCGCGACGTCCGGAAACCGCCGGTCAACGCCGTGTGGGGGCGCGATGCTCGGCGTATGACACAGCACATCGCACGGGCGATCGAGTCCGCCGTTCTGAAGGAACTCCGCGACACCGACGACGCGGGAGCCGCCCGCACTCCGTTCACCGACACCGGGGGCGGCCGGCCGCTGCGCTGCTGTCTGCGGCCCAGCACGGTCGGCGACCGGATCACGCTCGTCTCGTACGCGCCGCTGCGCCGCTGGGCGGCCGAGACCTCGGCCGAGCCCGGCGCCTACGACGAGCAGGGGCCCGTCTTCATCCACGCCGAGGAGTGCGAGGGACCGGCGGCGGACCCGGCCGGCTACCCCTTCGCCAGGTCCGGGGCGCTGCGCGCCGTACGCCGTTACGACTCCGAGGGACATATCGTCGGCGGCCGGCTGCTGGAGATTCCCGAGGCGGCGGACAAGGGCTTCGACGAGGCGTTCGCCGAGGCCTTCGCGGACCCGGAGGTGGCGCTCGTCCATGTCCGGGCGGTGGAGTTCGGCTGCTTCCACTTCGAGGTACGCCGCTGAAGCCCGTCCGGCGTACAGGCCCCGGGGCCGGGGTCCGTACGCCGGACGGTTCACTCTCGACCGGCGGTCGCGGTCGGTAGGGAGGCGGTGTCAGCCGCGCGGCTCGGCGGCGACCAGCTCCGCGATCTGCACCGCGTTCAGCGCCGCGCCCTTGCGCAGGTTGTCGCTCGACACGAACAGCGCCAGGCCGTTCTCCACCGTCTCGTCCCGGCGGACGCGTCCTACGTAGGAGGCGTCCTTGCCCGCGGCCTGGAGCGGCGTCGGGATCTCGGACAGCTCGACGCCGGGGGCGTCCTTCAGCAGCTGGTACGCGCGCTCCACGCTGATGGGACGGTCGAAGCGGGCGTTGACCTGGAGGGAGTGCCCGGAGAAGACCGGCACCCGCACACAGGTCCCGGAGACCTTCAGCTCCGGGATCTCCAGGATCTTGCGGGACTCGTTGCGGAGCTTCTGCTCCTCGTCCGTCTCGAAGGACCCGTCGTCCACGATCGAGCCCGCGAGCGGCAGCACGTTGAAGGCGATCGGACGCTTGTAGACGCCCGGCTCGGGGAATTCCACGGCGTCGCCGTCGAACGTCAGCCGGTCGGCGTTCTCGACGACCTTGCGCGCCTGGTCGTGCAGTTCGGCGACGCCCGCGAGCCCGGAGCCGGACACGGCCTGGTAGGTGGTGGTGACGAGCGCGACGAGACCCGCCTCGTCGTGCAGGGGGCGCAGCACGGGCATCGCGGCCATCGTGGTGCAGTTCGGGTTGGCGATGATGCCCTTGGGGCGGTCGGCGATCGCGTGCGGGTTGACCTCGGAGACCACCAGCGGCACCTCGGGGTGGCGCCGCCAGGCGGACGAGTTGTCGATCACCACGGGGCCCTGTGACGCCACCTTCTCGGCGAGCGCCTTGGACGTGGCGCCGCCCGCGGAGAAGAGCACGATGTCCAGGCCGGTGTAGTCGGCGGTCGACGCGTCCTCGACGGTGACCGGCTCGCCCCGCCACTCGATGGTGGAGCCCGCGGAGCGGGCGGAGGCGAACAGCCGCAGCTCGTCGGCCGGGAAGTTCCGCTCGGCCAGGATGGTGCGCATGACTGTGCCGACCTGACCGGTGGCTCCGACGATTCCGACCTTCACAGGGACTCCTCCGTACGTACACGCGGCCCGGGTGCCGCGTCCATGATGCGTCTCCCCGAGCCCGCCTTGTCCAATCCATTCCGCTGGTCGGGACGGGTGCGGTGTCCGTCACACCCCAACGGGGGCACGGGACGGACAGCCGCCAGGGGCACACGTAAGGGGCGGGCGCCCGCCAGGACGCCCGCCCCCTCCTTACGTATCAGCCGGACCGGCCGCTACGGCAGGACCTTCTCGATCACGACACTGCCGGTGCCCGCGGCCGTACCGCGCGCGTTCAGCAGCTGGACCTCGCCGAAGAACTGCCGGCCCTCCGGAGCCGCGCCCGCCACCGTCACCTCGGCGGAAACCTCCGCCGACGCGCCGTTGGCGAGCTTCACCGGAGCGTCGCCGACCGTGACCTCGCCGAGCGACGCCGAGTAGAAGACGTCGCGGTAGTCGTACTCGGTGGTCCCGGCCGGGACCGAGTAGCCGGCCACCACGAAGGTGTACTCACCGGCTGAGGGCTTGACCAGGCTCACGGCCTCCTCGGAGTCACCGTCGGCGGCCTGCCCGACCAGTACGCCGTCCCTGAAGACCGCGAGGTCCAGGTCCGCCGAGGTGTCCGAGACGCCGCCGATGGCCACATCGAGCCGCTCGACGCCCGCACCGATGGTGACGGTCGTCTCCTTCTCCTCGTTCTGCCCGATCGAAGGCCGGTCGACCTTCGCCGAGCCGAGCGAGCCGCCCGCGAGCTTGCCGTCGATGGCGGCGAACCCGTTGGTGACGGTCCACTCGACCGGGGTCGGCGTACCGATCTTGGCCTCGGGGAGCGTGGTGACCGCCGGGTCGAACGCGGCCCCCAGCACGGTGACGTCCAGCTTGTACGGGTTGTTCAGCAGCGGCGACGTACGACGCGACTCGACCTCGATCTCCCAGACGCCCGGCGTCGGGTCCGCGTACGAACGCAGGTCCGGACGGCAGGTGTTGGCCGGGTTCGCGTAGTTCGGGTAGCAGAAGATCGTCGAGCTGTCCTCCATCTGCACACCCTGCGGGTGGAGGCTGATGAAGCGGGTCTGGCTGCCCTCGGCGAGTCCGCCGAGCGCGACCTCAAGGGTCTTGGCGCCCTCGGGGACGGTGACGAAGTACGACTCGGTGCCGTTGCGCTCGACCGAGCCCAGCGACGAGTACGTGAAGGCGGGCTTCGCCAGCTTCTTGGAGACGACCACGGTGGTGAGGATCTGCTTGTCCACACCGGTGCTGGAACGGTCGTCCAGTTCGAGGATGGCGCTGTGCGTGCCGGCCTGGTCGGGCTTGGCCTGGACGGTGACAGTGACCGGCTTGTTGAACGGCAGCTTGACGTTCTTGCCACTCAGCAGCCTGAAGGTGCCGTCGTTGTACTTCCAGTTGAGCTGGTGCTCCACCAGGCGCTTGGGACCGGTGGTGCGGGTGACGGTGACGTCGTACGTCCGGCTCTTGCCGGCCTGGAGGCCGCCCTCACGGTCGTAGACACCGGTGCCGAAGCCCGGGGTCTTCAGCGCGAAGTCGATCGAGGTGTCGACCGGGGCCTTGACGCTGTACTCGTTGGCCTTCGCACCGTCCTGGATCGCGTCCCACGCGCCGACGACGTCGATGAGGCCCGCGCCCTGCTCGTGCGCCTTCTTGCCGGCGATCTTGGTGGCGGTGGAGGTGAGCGCCGTCCGCAGCTTCGCGGGGGTCAGCTCGATCCCCTCCTGCTTGGCCGCCGAGAGCAGCAGCGCGCTCGCGCCGGTCGCCTGCGGCGAGGCCATCGAGGTGCCCTGGAGCATCGAGTAGCCGGGCGGCAGCTGGTAGCCGGCCTCGGCGACGGGGCCGCCGGGGTACCAGGTCTGCGTGGTGTTGATGGCGGCACCGGGGGCCGAGATGATCGGCGCGAAGCCACCGTCCTCACGCGGACCGCGGGCGGAGAACGGCATCATGTCGTAGTCGGTCGTGGTGACCGAGCCGTAGTTCGCCGCCCACGTCTCCTTGGAGATCGAGGCGCCGACCGAGATGACCTTGTCCGCGACAGCCGGGTCGCTGATGGTGTTGGTGCCCGGACCGTCGTTGCCCGCGGAGATCACGAGCTGGACGCCGTAGGTGTCGATTAGCCGGTTGTAGAGTTCGGCCCGCGCGTTGTTGCCGTCGTTGAGACCGGGCAGTCCGCCGATGGACATGTTGACGATGTCCACGCCGCGCTCGATGACGAGGTCGGCCATCCCCTCGGTCAGGGCGATGTTGGTGCAGCCGCCGCTCCAGGTGCAGGCGCGCGAGGAGACCAGCTGGGCGCCGGGCGCCGCGCCGTTCATCTTGCCGCCGAACAGGCTGTTGGCCGCGGTGATACCGGCCACGTGGGTGCCGTGCGAGCCCTCGATGACGCCGATGTTGACGTAGTCGGCCCTGGCGCCCGCAGAGTTGTAGACGACGTCCTCGCGGACCTCGACGACGAACGGGATGCGCTCGACGATCTCGGTCTTCGGGTCGTCCTCGCCGAAGTAGCCGATCTGGAAGCCGTTCCTGTACGGCTTCATGATCTTGTCATTGCCGAACTTGGCGTCGTTGTCGAGGTCGACACGTACGGTGCGGGTGCCCGCGTCGTACAGCATCGCCCACACGTCGGTCGTGTCGCCGTCGCGGTTCAGGTCCCCGGCCATGTCGCCGCCGCGCGTGGCGGACTCGGCGAACAGGTTGAACTTGTAGTTCCCGGCGGGGGCCGAGTACGTGCGGTTGTTGACCGTGAACGACGGGCCCTTGACGTCGAACTGCATCTGACGCCAGGTGCCGTCACCGTCGGAGACCGGGTCCGTCGCCGTGACCCAGTCGACGATCTTGCGCTCGCCGGTGCTGGTCTTCTGCAGCGCCGGGTGGCCCAGGTCGATGCCGGAGTCCAGGATGCCGATGGTGACCCCGCGGCCGTCGGCCTTCGGGTTCTGCTTGACGAAGTCCACCGCACCGGTCTCGAAGGACGGGTTGTACGGGTTCTTCGCCGGGGTGTTCGCGCCGGGCGCGGCCGCGGCCCTGGCGCCCTCGGCCTTCGCGGCGCCCTTCACCGTGTCGGCGGCGGGCGTCGGGTCGTCCAGCTCGATCTCGTGCTTGAGGTCGATGCCGTGGACGGAGGAGAGCTTCCCGGCCGCCTTGAGCGCGGCCTCGGCCTTGCCGGTGGGCAGGGTGGCCCGTACGTAACCGAGCTGGTCGTACGTCTTGCCGACCACCGCGCCGGACACGGCGTCGAGCTGGCCGGAGACCTGCTCGGTCTGGCCCGGTGCCGTGGCCACCATGACGGTGACGTTCTTCTCGCCCTCGGCGACGGCCTTGTCGAGGAGGTCGACGTCGGCCGAACCGAGCTTCTCGGAGGCGGACTTGGCAGGTTTCACAGGTACGGAGGCGGCCGGGTCGTCGGCGGCCGGAGCGGCGAAGACAGGCAGCGCGCCGCCGGCTATCAGCGCGGCCGCGAGGCCCGTGGCGGCGGCGACCCGAGCCACGCGTCTCGGACCGGATATGGAGCTCTCGGATTCGGAGGTCATCAGCATCCCTGGTTGTGAAAGAGACAGTCCGGAATTCGGTACCGGATGACCGCTCAGCTTTGCGTAAATGACCAGGGTTTGTGGAGAGCTGTCAGTGCTGGGAACCGGCGGTGGCGTACATCCGCCACCGGACCGGCTCCGCCATCGAGGACCAACCACCTGATATCCGGGCCTCCTTCCGCCCGCTCTCCTCCCGTGACCTCACCTCGGCAGCACGATCACGCGCGCCGGGGGCTCGCGGTCGGCCGAGGCGAGCAGGGCCGTCCGGACCACCGTCGCCTGCAACTCCAGCGAATCGCGCAGCTTCCGGGGCGTCAGATGGACGACCGTGATGCCGAGCCGCTCCAGGTGTTCGCGCTTGCGCGCGCACTCGGACCACTCGGCCTCGTCCTCCGGCGTCCTGCCGTGGCGCGGCGCCCGTGTGTCCAGTTCGACCGCCACCGCGTGGTCGGGCCAGTAGGCGTCGAGGCCGCCGAGATGGGGGCCGCCCGGAAGCCGCAGGTCGACGTTCCAGACCGGCTCGGGGAGCCCGTGCGCGCGCACCATCTCGTAGAGGCGGCCCTCGGCGAGCGCGCGGCCGGCGGCGAGCAGCGACTCGACGGCGTCCACGACATGCGGCCGGGACAGCAGCCGGGCCTGACTCAACTCCCTTACGACGGCGGCGGGTTCGCAGTGCCCGTACCGCACGGCCTCGGTCAGCATCCGGCGTACGGCCGCCGGGTCGGTGAGCCCGGCGACCGCGTCGGCCAGGGCGCGGGCGACGGGCGCCACGGGGAGGCCGGTGACCTGTTCGGCGGCGGGCAGCGCGTGCGCGCGGACGATACGGACGCACCCCGTGGAGCGCAGTCGGCGGGTACGCGGGAGGAGTACGTCGATGTGGTCCAGCGCGGTCAGCGCGGGGGCCGACGAGAAGCCGTGCAGGGTGAGGGCGGCCAGGCCGGTGATCATCGCGGTGTCACGGGAGGGTCGGGCGCCGGCCGGCCGGTCCGCGGGCTGGGCCGGGACCTCCCCGCGTGCCGCTCCGGAGGCCGGTCGGCGCTCCGCGTACAACAGGGCACCGCGCAGGCGCTCCTCGCTCGTCGGCGGGCCCTGGTGGAGCAGGAACACCCCCGGCAGGAACTGCTGCCAGGGACCCCCGGGCCCGCAGCGCGCGGCGGCGCGGGCCGCGCTGACGCCGTGCTCGCGCAACTGCGCGGCGGACAGGACACGCCGCTGCGCGCCGGTGAGGTGGCTGAGGGGGCGGGGGAATAGCGGGGAGGTTTCGCCGCCGCAGGAGGTGGAGGAGTTGTTCATGTCCGGGGCTTCCCCGCGAACGGCCCACCCGCTAACCGCTGTTACGAGTCCGTCGACAAATCCGGACAAGCTCGTCCTAAAGTACGGACGTTCGAATGCCGATCAGGCGGGGCGCCCATCGACACGCCCGCCCCCCGCCCGGCCGCCCCGCTCAGCCCGACAGCCGCCCCGAAGCCGCGTCGCACGCCTGGGCCGCCAGCGCGCGCGCCAGGTCGTCCCGTGCCTCAAGTACCAGACGGCGCAGGGCCGGTGGCGCGTCCGGGTGCGCGGTGAGCCAGGCGTCCGTGTCGCGCACCGTCTCCTCCCGGTCCTGCAGACTCGGGTACAGACCCCGCACCACGTCCATGCCGATCTGGATCGAGCGCTCGGCCCACACCCGTTCGATCACCTCGAAGTACTTCTCCGCGTACGGCGCCGTCAACCATCGCTGTCCCGGCTGCGCGAAGCCCGCGATCGTCGCCTCGACCAGCGCGTTCGACAAGGCGTCCGAGTCCACGACGTCCGCCCACGCGGTCGCCTTGACCTCCGGGGACGGCCGCGCGGCCAGACAGCGGACCTGGTGGCGTCTGCCGGACGCGGTGTCGTCGCGCGCCAGTTCCGCGGCGATCACGGACTCGTCGGCAAGTCCGTGCGCGGCCAGCGGACGCAGCAGGCTCCACCGCAGCTCCTGGTCGACGTCGAGGCCGTCGATCTTCGCGGTGTTCCCCAACAGGCTCTGGAGCAGCTGGAAATCGGCGTCCGAGCTGGCCGTCGACGCGAAGAACCGCGCCCAGGTCAGCTGGTGCTGGCTGCCCGGCACGGCCTGCCGGAGCTCGCGCAGCGCGCCCTGCGCCAGCGCCCCCGCGCCCTCGTCGCGCCACCCCGGCGCCGCGTAGTGGATCAGCGCGCCCTGCGCCCAGGCGTGCAGCATCTGGAGGACGCCGATGTCCGACTCGCGCCCGGCGAACCGCAGTACCAGACCGATGAAGTCCCGCGCGGGCATCAGCCCGTCACGCGTCAGATTCCACAGCGCCGACCAGCACAGCGCCCGCGCCAGCGGATCGGTCAGCTCGCCGAGATGCTCGCGCAGCGTCTCCAGCGAACCCTCGTCGAAACGGATCTTGCAGTACGTGAGGTCGTCGTCGTTGACCAGGATCAGATCGGGCCGCTCGGCCCCGGCCAGCTCCGGGACGACCGTACGCGGCCCGTCGACGTCCACCTCGGCGCGCGCGTATCGCACCAGCTCCGCGTCGACGCTCTCGCGCCGGTACAGCCCCACGGCCACCCGGTGCGGGCGAAGTTCGGGGTGCGAGGCGGCGGCCTCCTGGAGCACGGCCAGCTCCGTCACATGGCCGGCGCCGTCGTAGGTGACCGCAGGGGTGAGGGAGTTGACGCCCGCCGTCTCCAGCCAGGAGTGCGACCACGACGTCATGTCGCGCCCCGATGTCTCCTCCAGCACGGACAGCAGATCGCTGAGGGTGGTGTTGCGGTACGCGTGCCGCTTGAAGTAGCGCCGGGCGCCCTCCAGGAACGCCTCGCGCCCGACGTACGCGACGAGTTGCCTCAGCACCGACGCGCCCTTGGCGTAGGTGATGCCGTCGAAGTTGAGCTTCGCGTCCTCCAGATCACGGATGTCGGCCGTGATCGGATGCGTGGACGGCAGCTGGTCGGCGCGGTACGCCCACGACTTGCGGTTGTTGGCGAAGGTGACCCACGCGTTGGTGAAGCGCGTCGCCTCCGCCAGCGAGAGCGCTCCCATGAAGTCGGCGAACGACTCCTTGAGCCACAGGTCGTCCCACCAGCGCATGGTCACGAGATCGCCGAACCACATGTGCGCCATCTCGTGCAGGATGACGTTCGCGCGGCGCTCGTACGACGCCTGCGTGACCTTGCCCCGGAAGACGTAGTCCTCGCGGAAGGTCACACAGCCGGGATTCTCCATCGCACCGATGTTGTACTCCGGCACGAACGCCTGGTCGTACTTCCCGAAGGGGTACGGGTAGTCGAAGTTGTCGTGGAAGAAATCCAGGCCCTGCTTGGTCACCAGAAAGATGTCGTCGGCGTCGAAGTGCCGGGCGAGGCCCTTGCGGCAGAGCGCGCCGAGCGGGATCTCCAGCGTGGACCCGTCCGGGAGCGCGCGCCGGTACACATCGGTGACATGGTGGTACGGCCCCGCCACGACGGCCGTGATGTACGTCGAGATCGGCTTGGTCTCGGCGAACGTCCACACCCCGCCGGCGGACCCCGTCGCCTCACCGTTGCTCCAGACAGTCCAGCCCTCCGGCGCGGTCACCTCGAAGCTGAACGGCGCCTTCAGATCGGGCTGTTCGAAGGTGGCGAAGACACGGCGCGCGTCGGCGGGTTCGTACTGCGTGTACAGATACACCTCGCCGTCCTCCGGGTCGACGAAGCGGTGCATGCCCTCGCCCGTACGGCTGTACGCGCACTGCGCGTCCACGACCAGCACGTTCTCGGCGGCGAGCCCGAACAGCGCGACCCGCGAGCCGTCGAAGACGACGGACGGGTCCAGGGGGCGCCCGTTCAGCGTCACCGATGTCACGCTCGGCGCCACCAGATCGGCGAACATGGCGATACCCGGCTGCGCGGAGCGGAAGTGGATCGTCGTCACCGAGCGGAAGGTGCGTGCCGCGCCCGCCCCGTCGCCACCCGCCCCGTTCTCCGGCGTGGCGCCCGGCACTCCGTCCGGCGCCTCACCGACCGCCGAGCGCAGGTCGAGGGCGACCTCGTACCGGTCGACGGACAGCAGCTCGGCCCGCTCGCGGGCCTCGTCGCGGGACAGGTTCTCACCGGGCACGGGCACTCCTTCGTGTGCGTGTTTTTGTCTGCAACGGCTTGAATTCTCCCACGGGGTGCCTGACGAACGTGCTCCGGGAATGCCGGCGGCGGCCGGCGGCGTTGCCGGTACGTTGCCCATCGCTGAAGCGCAGCCGTTCTTTAGAGGAGAGACACGCCCATGAGCGAAACGAAGGCCAAGACGCCGGTCGACTTCTGGTTCGACCCGATCTGTCCGTGGGCCTGGATGACCTCCCGCTGGATGCTTGAGGTGGAGAAGGTCAGGAACGTCGAGGTCAGCTGGCATGTGATGAGCCTGGCCGTACTGAACGAGTCGAAGCTCGACGAGCTTCCGGAGCAGTACCGGGAGGGTATGAAGGCCGCCTGGGGCCCGGTCCGCGTCGTGATCGCCGCCCAGCAGCTGCACGGCGACGAGGTGGTCGGCAAGCTGTACACCGCCCTCGGTACCCGCTTCCACAACGCCGCCGAGGGCAACGGCCGCGAGACCATCGCCGCGGCGCTGGCCGACGTCGGTCTGCCGGCCGACCTCATCGATTACATCGACAAGGACACCTACGACTCCGAGCTGCGCGCCTCCCATAAGGAGGGCATCGACAAGGTCGGCCAGGAGGTCGGCACCCCGGTGATCGCGGTGCCCGGCTCGGACGGCGAGCAGATCGCGTTCTTCGGCCCGGTCGTCACCCCCGCGCCCAAGGGCGAGGAGGCCGCGAAGCTGTGGGACGGGACGCTGATGGTCGCCTCCATCCCCGGCTTCTACGAGATCAAGCGCACCCGTACGCAGGGCCCGATCTTCGACTGAGCCGCCTCTTCGCCGGAGTCCGAGGTCCCCGGCCCGCGCCGTCGTGCGCGCGCCGCGATCGCTCGACGGCACCGGATGGGTGACCTGTGGAAGGACCCCCGCGAGTCATGTCCTCGCAGGGGTCCTTCGTCATTCCGTCCGCAGGTGAAGGCTGAGAAGACGATCACGAGCAGGACGCCTTGGGGTGGCGGGCCGGTCGGTCCCGTCAGGGGGCAAGGAGCAGCACGTCGTCACGCTGCTTCGCCGCCGCGTAACGCCGTGCCACGTCCTGCCAGTTCACGACGCGCCACATCGCCTCGATGAAGTCCACCTTCTGGTTCTTGTACTGGAGGTAGAAGGCGTGCTCCCAGGCGTCGAAGACCAGGACCGGCACGGACCCCTGCCCGACGTTGCCCTGGTGGTCGTAGACCTGCTCGACGATCAGACGGCCGCTGAGCGGCTCGTACGCCAGAACGCCCCAGCCGGAGCCCTGCGTCGTCGCCGCGGCCTTCGTCAGCTGGGCCTTGAATCCCGCGAAGGAGCCGAACGACTCGGTGATCGCGTCGGCGAGGTCGCCGACACCGTCGGCCGCCAGCGGCTCGCCGCCGCCGTTGTCGCCCGTCATGTTGTGCCAGTAGATCGAGTGGAGGACATGGCCGGAGAGATGGAACGCGAGGCTCTTCTGGAGACCGTTGATCGCGCCCCAGGACTCCTTGCCACGTGCCTCGTCCAGCTGCTCCAGGGTGTCGTTCGCCCCCTTCACGTACGCGGCGTGGTGCTTGTCGTGGTGGAGCTCGATGATCTGCGGGTTGATGACCGGTTCGAGCGCCGCGTAGTCGTAGGGGAGTTCGGGGAGTGTGTAGATGGCCATGGGCGAGCCCTCCTGCTGCTTATTGCACATCTTATGCAGTTGCACGCTAACAGCAAGAGGGCTCCATGTTGATCAGGCGCCGGTCCTGGGCCTATCGGCTGGTGTCCGCCGCCGCCGCGTCCCGCGCCATCGCCGCGATGTCCGGGTAGTCCGTCACCACCGCGTCCACACCACGCCCGAAGTGCAGCGCGTACTCGGCGAAGGCGTCACCGAACTCGTTGGGATTCGCGCCGCGCCGGAACTGCGCGGGCAGGTACTGGTTCTCCGCGCGGAAGGTGTACGCACCCACCTTCAGACCCGCCCGGTGCGCATCCGCCAGCAGGGTGAACGGCTCCACCACGGACGACTTGTCCGGGCCGATCCAGTCCGCGTACCGCGCGATCTTCCGCAGTCCCTCCGGCGCCATCATGTCCTTGTACGTCGTGGGGTCACCCGCCGCGACCAGGTCGTACGGCGCGCCCGTCGTGCCCAGCGCCTGCCAGAGCGGCAGCCGCAGCCGCTCGTCGGCGAACGCGGCGAGGCTGCTGGGCTCGAACGACTGGACCACGCACTCGTCGGCGTCCAGCCGGTGGCGCCGCACGATCCGCGCCAGCGCCGGCTCCAGGGGCAGCCCGATGGAGCGGAAGTACGTGGGGTGCTTGGTCTCCGGGAAGACGGCGATCCGGCGGCGGTGGAGCCGGGACAGCTCACGGGCCAGCTTCACGACCTCCTCGAAGGTCATCACCGGCTCGCGGCCGTCGAAGACGGTGTTGCGGTTCCGGATCAGCGGCAGCCTCTCGACGGCCCGCAGGGTCTTCAGCTCGGCCAGCGTGAAGTCCTCCGTGAACCAGCCGGTCACCGGCCGCCCGTCGACCGTCTTCGTCGTACGCCGGTCCGCGAACTCGGGGTGCTTCGCGATGTCCGTCGTCTGCGAGATCTCGTTCTCGTGCCGCACGACCAGGACGTGGTCCTTGGTCGGCACGAGATCGGGCTCGATCCAGTCGGCACCGGTCCGCACGGCGTAGGTGTACGCCGCCGCGGTGTGCTCGGGCCGCCACCCGGCGGCGCCCCGGTGCCCGATGACCACCGGCCGCCCGGAGCCCCCGGGCCGCCGGTCGTGCTCCGTGGCACCGGCCGCGGCGGCGGGCAGCGCGGGGACGGCGGTCGCGGCGGTAGCGGCGCCGGCCGCGAGCAGTATGGAGCGGCGTCTGGGCTGTGCGGACATACGGGTCTCCCTCGTAAGGCTCGTGTATCGGCGGACGGTTGGCGAAAAGCGGGGGGGGGACGGCGGCAGCACGATAGGCATCCACCGAGGCCGAGTCGGCGCGGTACGCGGCGGATTCACCGTCTGTACGGCGGGTGGCCGCCGGGGGTTCACCGGTGGCCCGGCCGGACGGCGCGGGACCGCGCGCCGCGTACGTACGGCGTGGCCGTGCGTACGGCGGTGGCCTCCGCCCCCGCTCACGCCGCCGCGCCCCGGCCCCGCGCGCGTACGGCAGCCCGATCCCCACCGCCACCGCGCTCGCCGGCACCACGTGTGGTACGGCAGCGCCCGCAGCCCCACCGCGACGGCGAAGAGCGCGACGCCGGCCCCGCTCACGCCGCCGCGCCTCGGCCACGGCCCGGGGTCCCACTACGTACCGTGGCGTCCACGCGCCGCCGTCAGGCGCGACAGGTGGTCCTCGTATCCCTTCGCGTAGTACGCCGCCCGCGCCGGGTCCGGTTCGATCACCGCCGTCGGGGCCGTCCACCGGGCCACGTCCAGCGCCACCCCGTGCCGCGCCGCCGAGGCGATCACCGCGCCGCGCGCGCCCACCTCGCCCTCCACGATCCGCAGCGGCCTGCCCAGCACATCGGCGAACAGCCGCGTCCACGCGGGGCTCCGGGTGCCGCCGCCGCAGACCGCCAGGGTGCCCGTCAGGCCCGCCGCCTCCAGGCAGTGGCGGGCGGCGTAGGCGATGCCCTCGCAGGTGGCCCGGATCAGATCGGCCGGCGTCGACTCCAGTGAGACGCCCGTCAGTTCGGCACGCAGCGCCGGGTCCACGAACGGCGCGCGTTCGCCCGACGGGGCGAAGTACGGCAGCACCCGGACGCCTCCCGCACCCGGCTCCACCGCGTCGAGCAGCGCGTCCACCTCCGCGTGGTCCGTGCCGGTCGTCGTCAGGACCCAGTCCAGCGCGGCCGTCCCGACCATCGCGGGCATCGCGCGCAGCCAGTGCCCCGGCCGGTCCGTCGAGATGTGCAGCCCGCCCGGCTCACCGTCCAGGTCGAGCGTGTCCGTCGCGACGAGCGAGGCCAGGCAGGTGCCGATGATGAGCAGCCCGTCCCCCGGCTCCGTGACCCCCGCACCCAGCGCGCTGGCCGGCAGGTCGTAGGGCCCGTTGGCGATCCGTACGCCCGACGGCAGTTCACCGATGGCGACCGGATCGCTGACCGGCGCCAGCAGCGGAGCCCGGTGCGTGAGCCCCAACTCGGCCAGCACATCGCCGGAGTACGCGCGCGTCCTCGGGTCCAGGAACGGCATCGACGCGTCCGAGACATCCGTCGCCCGCACCCCCGTCAGCCGCTGGAAGACCATGTCCTTGCAGTACAGCGCCGTTTCCGCGGCTTCCAGCGCCGCCGGCTCGTGACGGTCGAGCCAGGCCAGCACGGGCCCCGGGCAGCCGGGGAACATCGCGCTGCCGCTGCGCCGGAACACCGAATCGAAGACCCCGGACGCCAGCCACGCGTCCACGAACTCATGGGCCCTGCCGTCCATCCAGGAGATCGCGGGCCGCACCGGGCGCCCCTCGGCGTCGACCAGCCAGACCCCGTCGCCCTGGCCGGTGAGCCCGGCCAGCTCGACCGGCTCGGGCAGGGCGGCGGTGAGCGTACCGAGGGCGTCGACGACCGCGTCGTACAACTCCTCCATGTCCTGCTCGACATGGCCGCCGCGGATGTCCAGGCGCACCGGGCGGGACTCGACGGCCAGCGCGTTGCCCCCGTCGTCGAAGGCCGCGGCCTTCACCGTGGACGTGCCGACATCGATACCGACGTACATCACGCTCTCCTCAGGTGGGTCCCGGGCTCAGGTCAGGCAGTGCGCCAGCGGCTCGCCCTTGGCGTAGCGCGCCACCTCCGCCGCGGCGATCCGCGCCGCCTTCCGCGCCACCGCCTTGCTCGCCCCGCCCAGATGCGGGGTCAGCACCAGATTCGGAGTGCCGCGGAGCCGGGAGTCGGCCGGGAGCGGCTCCTGCTCGTACGTGTCGAGCGCCGCCGTCGCGAGCTGCCCGCTCCTCAGCGCGTCGCAGAGCGCGTCGGTGTCGAGCAGCCCGCCGCGCGCCACGTTCACCAGGGCCGATCCCCTTGGCATCAGGGCGAGTTCGGGCGCGCCGATCAGCCCCCGGGTCTCGGGGGTGAGCCGGGCGTGCAGTGTGACGACACTCGACCGGGACAGCAGCGCCTGGAGGGACTTGGACCGCATGCCGTGCACATCGCCGCGTACGTACGGGTCGTACACCTCCACCTCCGCGCCGAACGCGGTCAGCACCCGGGCGACCCGGCTGCCGACCGCGCCGTAACCGATCAGCCCCACCGGGGTGTCCTCCAGCTCCGGGCCGCAGCGCGTGTACGTGTAGTGCGAGGCGTCCCACTCCCCGTCCAGGGCGAGGGAGTTGTGCGCCTGCGGGATCCGCCGCAGGGCCGCCAGCATCATCCCGACGGTGAACTCGGCGGTGGCCGCCGCGTTGCGCCCCGGCGCGAAGCAGACCTTCACACCGCGCGCCCGTGCCGCCTCGACGTTGACGTTGACCGGGCCGCCCCGGCACACCGCGACCATCCGCAGCGCGGGCGACGCGGCCAGCACCCGCTCGGTGAAGGGACCCATCTGGGTCACACAGACCTCGACCCCGTCCAGCGCCTCGATCAGCGCGTCCTCGGAGTCGTTGGCCTCATGGACCTCGGCGACCTCGCCGAACGGGGTGAGCGGCCAGGGGAGGGTGAGCTCGGTGATCTCGGCCGGGCCGGCGACGTCGCGCCGCAGGGCCTCGGTGATCAGGGAGTTGAGGACGAAGTGGTCACCCGCGGCGAGGATCTTCACGTCAGCGCGCCTCCTGTCTCGGCGTCGAACACGTGCGTGTGCCGCGGGTCGGCGGTGACGCGCACGGTGTCGCCCCGGTCCAGGCGGATCTCCGGGCCGGTCTCCACGACGAGGGGTTCCGTGACGCCGTCGAGCGTGAGCGTGGCGATTCCGGACTCCAGGAGCGGCTCATGGGCGCTGACCGTAGCCCGTACGGCGCCGTCCTTTGCCCCGCCCGGCCCGGTGTCCCCCGTCCCGTCGCCCGGCTCACCCTCCCGGGTCAGCCGCAGGTCCTCCGGACGGATGCCGAGCAGCACCTCGCGGCCCACGGGTGCGCCGGCCGGGCACGGGAACCGCGCCGCTCCGGCGAGCCGTACCCACCCGCCGGCCGCCACGACGCCCGGCAGCAGATTGATCGCCGGCTCCCCCACGAAGTCGGCGACGAACACATTCGCCGGGGCGTCGTAGATCTCGTACGCCGTGCCGACCTGCTGGATCACGCCGTCGCGCATGACGGCGATCCGGTCGGCGAGCGACAGCGCCTCCTCCTGGTCGTGGGTGACGAGGATCGTCGTATGGCCCAAGTCCCGCTGAATCCGCTTGAGTTCGCGGCGCGTCGTGTCGCGCTGGGCGGCGTCCAGATGGGACAGCGGCTCGTCCAGGAGCAGTACGTCGGGCTCCCGGATCAACGCCCTGGCCAGCGCGACGCGCTGCTTCTGGCCGCTGGACAGACCGGCGGGCCGAGCGGCGAGCAGGTCGGTGATGCCGATCCGCTCCGCCATGTCGGCGACGCGCCGGGCCCGTTCCCTGGCCCCGTGCAGCCGGCGGGCCGCGAGCCCGAAGCCGAGATTCTCCGCGACGGTCAGCGGCGGGTAGAGCGCGTAGTTCTCGAAGGCGACACCGATGTTGCGTTCCCGCGCGGGGAGGGAGACGACGGAGTCCCCGCCGACCAGGATGTCGCCGCCGGTCACGGACTCCAGACCGGCGATCATCCGCAGCGTGGTGGACTTGCCGCAGCCGGACGGGCCCAGCAGGCCGAGGAGTTCGCCGGAGCGCAACTCGATGTCGATGCCGCGCACCGCCTCGACGGCGGGACGGCCACGCGACACATAGGTCTTGCGCAGCGCACGGAGAGTCAGGTCCTGTCCGGCGGATGGTTCAGTCACCGCCCACCTCACAGATTTGGTAGGGGACCTTGTGCTCGTCGAGGTCGCGCAGCGCGTCCGCGGAGGCGCCCGCGTCGACAAGCACCAGATCGAAGGCGGAGAGCGGGGCCAGCCGGTGCAGCGCGACCCGGCCGAGTTTGGAGTGGTCCAGCAGCAGGACGTTCTTCGCCGCCGAGCCGAGCATGGCGCGCTTCACGGAGACGATGTGCTGCTCCTGGTGGTAGGCGAAGCCCCCGGAGACGGCGGAGGTGGAGGTGAAGCAGATGTCGACCTGGAGCGACTGCACGGCCTCGACGCAACTGACGCCGAGGAAGGAGGAGTGGAGCGGGTCGTAGTCGCCGCCGAGCGCCATCAGATGGATGCCCCGCTCCCCGGACAGCAGATTGATCGCCTCCAGGAAGTTGGTGACGACGGTGAGCGGGGTGATGGGGCCGAGCCGCCGCGCGATCTCCAGGGTGGAGGTCGAGTCGTCGAGCATCACCGCCATGCCGGGCTCGACGAGGGTCAGCGCGTGCCGGGCGACCGCCGCCTTCTCCTCGTGCATGGCCTTGAGGCGGAAGGCGACGTTCGACTCGAAGACGCCGGACGGCTGGGCGGTCACCCCGCCCCTGAACTTCCTTACGATTCCCTGCCGTTCGAGCTCGTCCAGATCGCGGTGGATGGTCATCAGACTGACGTCGAAGCGTGCTGCCAGCTCGGCGGCGGTGCCCTCGCCCTGTGCGAGGACGTACTCGGCTATCGCCGCCTGGCGCGAGGCGGGGCCGCGCTGCTGCTGGGTGCTCATGGGGTGATCCTTCGTCCTGGACGCTCCGGCCGGTCGGCCTCGAACAGGAGCAGGCTCTCAGGCCCTACGGAGAGCCGCACAGGATCGTCCACGCGCAGACCGGCCGCGGCGGCGCGCGGGGCGACGAGCGACAACTGCCGGGAGCCGAGCTGGACGGTCACCTCGGTGGCGCGGCCGAGGACCTCGGTGACGTAGACGGTGCCGGTCAGCTCCAGCGCGCCGTCGACCGACCCACCCAGGGTGATGTCCCTCGGCCGTACCCCCAGCTGTACGGCGGTGCCCGGCGCCGCCGGCAGGTCCACCGGCAGCTCGAAGCCGCCCGCCGCCGAGCCGAAGTGCCCGTCCGCGGTGACCGTCCCCGGCAGCAGATTGATCAGCGGACGCCCGAAGGCGCGGGCGACGAACGTGTCGTACGGCCGGTGCCAGATCTCCTCGCGCGTCCCGGTCTGCGTGATCCGCCCGTCCCTTATCACCCCGATCCGGTCGCCGAGCGCCAGCGCCTCCACCGAGTCGTGCGTCACATACAGCGTGGTGGTGTGCCGGACGTCGCCGATCGCCTTCAGTTCGGCGCGCATCGCCTGGCGGAGTTTGGCGTCGAGATGGGAGAGCGGTTCGTCGAGGAGGAACGCGCGGGCGGGCCGGACGAGCACCCGGCCGAGCGCCACCCGCTGCCGCTGCCCGTTCGACAGCGCGCCGACGGGGCGCTCCAACAGCCGCTCGATACCGAGGAGTTCCGCGACCTCATGGATCCGCGTCCGGGCCTCGGCGGCCGGCAGCCGGTACTTGGGCGAGCGCAGCGGCGAGGCGAGGTTGTCGTAGGCGGAACGGTGCGGATAAAGCGCGTACGACTCGAAGCACATGGCCACGCCCCGGTCGTAGGGCTCCACGCCCGTCATGTCCCGGCCGCCGAGCTCGACGGTCCCCGAGTCGGGCTCCTCCAGCCCGGCGACGGTCTTGAGCGTGGTCGTCTTGCCCGCGCCGGAGGGGCCGAGCAGACAGAAGAACTCGCCCTCGGCGACGTTCAGTTCGATGCCGTCGAGCGCGGTGGTGCGCCCGTACGACTTGTGGACGCCGCGCAGCGCGATCGAGGCCGAGGACGGCGCGGGGGTCATGACTTCACCGCCCCGAACGAAAGCCCCCGCACCAGATACCGCTGGATCGTGAGCGCGAGGAGCAGCGGCGGGATCACCGACACCAGCGCGGCGGCGGCCGTCAGGTTGTACTTGGGCCGGTCGCCGCCGAGGAACGACAGCGCGCCCACGGTCACGGTCTGCGCCTGCGACGAGGTGAGGATCAGCGGGAAGACGAAGTTGTTCCACGCGAAGATGAAGGCCAGCAGCGAAACGGCGGCGATGCCGGGCTTCACCAGCGGGAGCGCGACACGGAAGAACGCCTGCTTGCGGGTGTAGCCGTCGAGCAGCGCGGCCTGCTCCAGCTCCGGCGACAGATCGGCGAAGTACGACCGCATGATCCAGACGATCAGTGGCAGCGTGACCAGTTGCAGGACCCAGATCATGCCGACGTAGGTGTCGAAGAGCCCGAGCTGCTGGTAGAGCACGAACAGCGGGATGATCACGGTCAGTTCGGGCGCGAAGCGGAACGACAGCAGCGTGAACATCAGATTCTCCGAGCCCCGGAACCGCCACCGCGCGGCGGCGTACGCGGCGGGCAGCCCGATCACCAGGGAGAGCCCGACCGCCCCCAGCGACACCACCAGGCTGTTGACGAAGAAACGTACGAACGGCACGCCCTCGTCCTCGCCGGCGCCGAGGACCGTCCGGTAGGAGTCGAGGGTCGGGCTGAAGGAGAAGTACGTGCTGAACAGGTCGTTCGCCGGTTTCAGGGAAAGGATCACCATCCACACGACCGGGAAGAGCGCGAAGACGAAGTAGAGGATCAGCGCACCGTCGGCGGCGATCGCCAGCGCCCGCCGCCGCGAAGCCCTGTGGGACTTTCCGCCCTTCTGACTGCCCGTCATTTCGGCACCTCCGCGGCCCGGTTCTGTATCCGGCCCAGATAGCGCACCAGCACCATGGCCGCGAGATAGACCACCGCCCACAGCACGATCATGTAGCTCAGCCCGAACGAGTAACGCTGGAAGCGGATCGCCTCCAGATACGCCCGGATCTGGAGTACCACCGTTGAGTCGCCGGGGCCGCCCTCCGTCAGGGCGTAGATGATGTCGAAGACCTTCAGCGAGTCCATGAACCGGAAGATCACGGCGACCAGGACGTACGGCCAGAGCATCGGCATCGTCAGCTTGCGGAAGGTGAACCACCAGCTCGCACCGTCGACCGCCGCCGCCTCGAACGGAGAGGTGGGCAGCGAGCGCAGCCCGGCCAGCGCGAGGATCGCGACGAACGGTGTGTAGACCCACACGTCCACGGCGATCGACGACAGCAGCGCGCCGGTCGGGGTGTCCGTCCACTGGACACCGCCGAGACCGAACGGCCGCAGCAGATGGTTCACGACGCCGACCGACGGCTGGAGCATCAGCTTCCAGATGATCGCGGCGATCACGGGAGCGATCATCAGCGGCAGGATGAGGACCTTCTCCAGCACCCGGCCCACCAGCGTCGAGCGGTGCAGGAGCAGCGCGACGGCGACGCCGAGGACCGTCTCGACGGCGGCGGCGCCGACGGCGTACAGCACCGTCACCCACGCCGAGTCCCAGAAGGAGGAGTCGGTGAAGATCCGGCGGTAGTTCTCCAGGCCCACGAGGTCCGGCTGCGGTTTGCTCGCCGCGAAGTCGAACACGGTGTAGTAGAGGCCGAGTCCGAAGGGATAGAGGATCCCGCCGGTCAGCAGCAGGGCGGGGACGATGAGCAGATACGGCCGCAGTGCGCGCCGCCACCCCGGCACGCTCCGTGCGGCGCCGAGCCCGAGCGGGGCAGCGCCCGAGCCCGGTCCGGGGCCCGGTTCCGAGCCCGTACCGGGGCCCGGTTCCGCGGCCGACGCCTTCTCAGGGGCGTCGGCCACGGCCGCGTCGTCGGACGAGGCCGCCCCGTGATCGGCCTCCGTCGACGAGTCCATGGGGCGTCACCCGACCTTCGAGGCCAGATCGTCCGCCAGACCGTTCAGCACCGGCCCCGCGCTCTTGCCCCCGTAGATCTCCTGGAGCGCCGACGCCCAGCTGGTGGTCGCGTCGAAGAACTGCTCCTGCGGGGTGAACTGGATCCGTGTCTGGTCCTGGACGGCCTCGAACGTCTCGATGAAACCGGGGAGTTCCTTCATCTTGTTCCGGTACGCCGCGTCGTCGCTCACGGACTTGCGCACCGGATCGATGTGGTTGTACTCGACCGCGCCCTTGCGCAGGTGCTCCTTGCCGGTGGCCCACTGGAGGAACAACCACGCCGCGCTCTTCCTCTCGCTCTTGGCGTTCATCCCGAGCGACCAGATCCACATGTTGGTCGCCAGCGACCCGTCGGGCCCCCTCGGCCCCGGGTGGAAGGCGATGTTCCCGGCGGCGGGCGAGGCACCCTTCACCGCCTGGAAGTACGCGGCGGTGTCCGCGTCGAAGAGCATGCCCGCCTTCTTCGCGCCCAGGTCGCTGGAGCACTGGTACCAGGTGTACGAGGTCCAGGAGGGCGGCCCGCCCTTCTTGACCATGTCCGCCCAGTCGCGGGTGAACGTGATGGCCTCGGGCGAGTTCATGGCGGGCTTCAGGCTCTCCCCGTCGACCGTGAAGTCCTTCAGCTTGTAGCGGGAGAACATCGTCATGAAGCCGGGATGGATCGTCGCCCAGCTCCGCGAGCCGCGTACCGCGACCCCGTACATCCCGTCGAAACCGGCGCCCGGCGCCTTGCGCTTGATGGTGCCCGCGAGTTCACGCAGCTCGTCGAAGGACTCGGCCGGCCTCAGCCCCAGCTTGTCGAAGACCTCCGTGTTGTACGCCACGACGTTGGCCTCCCAGCCCCACGGCAGCGCGTACTGCCCGCCCCGGCCGAGCGGCGCACCCGCCTTCAGGGACCACCGGGTGCCTTCGAGGAGACTCGGCAGGAAGTCGTTCTGGTCCCATTCCGCGCCGGTGGCGGACTCGTTGCGCATCCACGGACCGAGGTCCTCCAGCCAGCCCGGCGGGCCGTACTGCCACACCATGTAGGCGCCGAGCATGAAGATGTCGTACGACGCCCGGCCGCTGGAGAGGTCCACGGTCAGCTTGTCGAAGTAGTTGTCCTCGGGGAACACGTCGTACTCGACCTTGATGCCGGTCTTCTCGGTGAAGGTCCCCAGCTCGGCGATCAGGGCGTCCGTGTACGGGTGCTTGTTGAGCAGCGCCTTGACGGTCGTGCCCTTGTGCCGCCGCCAGTCGAACGATCCGGTGACATCGTCGGCCGCCGAACCGTCGCTCTTGCTGTCGCCGCCGCCGAAGCCGGCGCCGCAGGCGCTCAGCAGCGGGACGGACGACGCCGCCGCCGTCAGAGCGAGGAACCGCCGCCGGTCGTGCCCGAGCTGCCCGTGCATGTCCATCCATGACCTCCACGGTCCGGCGGGAGACGCTGTTCCCACGTTCCCACCCCTGGATAACGCGTTCCTTCGAGTGGTTAACAGAGCTTGGAACACCGGTAGTTGCGCGTCAATCCCGCGCGCGCCGGAAAATCTCGGTGCAGAGTGAGAACTTCACAGAGGGAGCCGATATGTGGATGGGTGTCGATCTCGGTACACAGAGCGTCCGTGCCGTGCTCGTCGACGACGACGGGGCCATGCTCGGCGGCGGCGCGGCCCCGCTGGGCGGCGGACGCGACGGGGTACGCCACGAGCAGTCGCCGGACGAGTGGTGGGAAGCGGTGCGCACGGCGATCGGCGGGGCCCTGCGGGACCGGCCGCCCGGCGGGTCGCGCCAGGTCCGCGCGCTCGCCGTGTGCGGCACCTCCGGCACGGTCCTGCTCACCGACGGCACGGGCCGGCCGCTCACCCCCGGTCTGATGTACGACGACGGGCGGGCCACCGCCGAGGCCGCGCTGGCACGCGAGCGAGGACTGCGCGTCCAGCCGACCTGGGCCCTGCCGAAGGTGATGTGGCTGCTGCGTCGGCAGCCCGCGACCGCGGGCGTACGCCTGACCCACCAGCCCGATTTCATCGTCTCCCGCCTGGTCGGCCGCCGTACCCCCACGGACTCCAGCCACGCGCTGAAGACGGGATACGACCTGACGTCCGACACCTGGCCGCGCGAGGAACTGTCCGCGCTCGGACTCGACCCGGGCCTCTTCCCGGAGGTCGTACGCCCCGGCGCGCGGCTCGGCGAGGTCGGCGCCGACGGCGAGAGGGCCACCGGCATCCCGGCCGGCACCCCCGTGATCGCCGGGATGACCGACGGCTGCGCGGCCCAGATCGCCTCCGGCTCACTGAGCCCCGGGTCGTGGAACTCGGTCCTCGGCACCACGCTCGTCCTGAAGGGCGTCACCGCCGACCCCGTCCACGACAGCACCGGGGTCGTCTACAACCACCGTGCCCCGGACGGCAGTTGGCTGCCCGGCGGCGCCTCCGGCGTCGGGGCGGGCGCGCTCGCCAGGGCCTTCCCCGACGCCGATCCCGCGCACTTCGACACCCAGGCCCACCGGTACGAGCCCTCGAACGCGCTCGCCTACCCACTCGTCTCGGGCGGCGAGCGGTTTCCCTTCCTCGCCCCCGACGCCACCGCCCTCCTCCTGGGCGAGCCTCGGTCCGACGCCGACCACTGGGCGGCGCTCCTCCAGGGAGTCGGCCACACCGAACGGCTCTGCCTGGACTACCTCGACCATCTCGGCGCCCCCCAGGACGGCCCGCTCACCTTCACCGGCGGCGGCTCACGCAGCGCGTACTGGAACCAGCTGCGCACCGACATCCTCGGCCGGACCGTGCACATCCCCCGGCACAGCGAACCCGCCCTCGGGATGGCCGTCCTCGCCGCGTACGGCGCCGGCGCCGCTCCCACCCTCGCGGACGCGGCCAAGCGCATGGTCGGCCTCAGCCACGTCCTGCGCCCCGACCCGGCGCGTACCGCGCGCTTCCTTCAGCCGTACCTGAGGATGGTCGGCGAACTGGAACGGCGCGGCTGGCTCCCCGCCCCGGTCGCCGCCCACGCGCGCGTCCGCGCTCGCGCCGACGACCTGGAGGTCCCGTGAGTACGACCCTGCTGCTGGCCCGCCACGGCCAGACGCTCTGGCACGCCGAGAACCGCTACGCGGGCGTGAGCGACGTCGGCCTCACCGACGAGGGCCGCGCCCAGGCGGCGCGGCTGGGGGAGTGGGCGGGACGGCAGGCGGCGGCGGGCGCGCCGATCGACGCGGTATGGACCTCCACAGTGCCCCGCGCGATCGTCACGGCGGAGCCCGCGTGCCGGGCACTCGGCCTCGTACCGGAACGCGAACACGAGCTGCGCGAATGCGACTTCGGGGTGATGGAGGGCCGTACGCTCGCGGAGTTCGAGGCGGTCGACCCGACGGGCGCGGCGGCGTTCCGCGCCGACCCGGTGGTCAACCCCTTCCCGGGCGCAGAGGACCCCCGCGCGGCCGCGACCCGCGGCACGGACGCCCTGCACCGGATCGCGACGGCGCACGAGGGCGGCCGGGTCCTGGTGGTCGCGCACAACACCCTGCTGCGGCTGGTGCTCTGTGAACTGCTGGGGATCGAGCTGAGCGACTACCGGCGGGTGTTCCCGGGGCTGCGGAACGCGGCGGTGAGCGAGATCCGCACGGACGGCAAGCGCACGGCGCTGCTGTCACTGAACGTGCCGTGCCAGGGGTGAGCCCGCGGTCAGCCCGATACGCGAGGCGCTTCCGCGCTCCCGTCCGGGATAACTTTCGGGTAGGTGAATTCGTCGGCCGGACTGGTCGGCGAGGTGGCCACGCCGACCGTCACGGTGACGTCGACCGTTCTCGGATGCTCCAGCGTCCGCTTCGGCACCGACGCCGTGAGCAGGGTCGAGGATGTGAAGCCGACGTTGTCCCCGGCGGTTTCCCTGAACATCACGGTGGCTCCGTCGACGAAGCCCGAGCCGTAGATTTTGACCGGGGTACCAAACCCTCCCTTGTCCGGTGAGACAGAGGTGACGACCACGGGTGCCGGTCCGCCGTAGGCGAACTGGCCGAGCGGGGCGGCGGGCGACGTGCCGAACTTGGTGGTGACGCGGACGTCGACGATGCCGGTTCCGTCGGGCACGGTCGCGGTGATCCGCATACCGGTGGAGTCGAGTGCGAACTCGACGCACGGCATCGGACCGAAGTCGACGACGGAATCCGGGTCGAATCCGCTGCCGCTGATGGTGACGGTCGCTCCTCGCGCCCCGAAGCCGGGACTCACCGAGGCCACCAGCGGTCCGGACGGAACGAGGGGAGCGCCCAGCAGCGTCAGGTAGGTGGAGTCGGCGTGCTGATAGGCGACTTGGCCCAGGTAGTCCTCAAGGGTCTTGTTGACCAGCGCGAGGTCGCGCTGGTCGTAGTCCCCGTTCATCGTGGTGCCGGCGCCGCCGGGCTGGACGTAGACGTTCCCCTTCCTGAGCGTGTCGATCTCCGTGAGCAGCAACTTCACGTCATCGTTCGCCCTCGGTCCCTTGTCCTTCGGGTACCACCCCTTGGGCGTCTGAAGATCGGACCAGGCGCACGGGACGACGTCGTAGGAGTTGACGTACCTCTCGTTCTGGTCGAGCGGAAGGGAGTCGACGTACTGGGCGAAGCTCTGAACGCCGGCGGTGGGGGCGGCGAAGGTGACGAGGGCGAACTGCGGCGTGTTCGGCCACGGCAGTTTCTGGAGGTACGGGGCCAGCATGGTCGCGACGCAGCCGCCGAGGCTGTGGCCGGTCACATAGACTGTGGGCGAGGAGTACGCCGACGTCAGAAGCTCGGCCAACGCTTGCGGGAGGGTCGTGCCCGAGGCCACGGTGACATGCGGACGGGCGGGTCCGACGCCCTCCACGATGTCCCAGTAGGCGATGCCGGGCGCGTTGACGACCTGGGTGAACGCGGCCATGGCGCCCGCCGAGACAGCGACGGGGGACGGTGATCCGCCGGCGGTGAACGGCACCGGTGTTCCGACGTCGAGGTCTTCCATCATGTCGGTCGGAGCGCTGACCGTGCCCCGCACGACCACGGCGAACTGGTTCGATCCGTCGGTGTTCCAGGCGATGTACACCAGATTCCCGTTGTCCGGGCTCATCGCCAGCCACATCGGCAGCCACGTGTCCCCGGTGGCGAGCGAGTCGTCGGTCAGTCGCGCGGCGATGCCGGTGAGGGCGCGCCGGCCCTGTTCCGCGACGGTTTCACCCGACGGGCGGGGGGTCGCCGCCGTGGCGGCGAGCGCGGCGAGGGTCATGGTGACCTTGGCGTAGGCCGGGTACGGCAGTGAGGCGGTCGTCATAGGTGCTCCTTGGGCGTCGTGGAGACTGTGTGCGCCCGAGGGCCTTCTCGCCCCTCACCCGGGCTCGGCCGGCGTATGTTCACGCGAACTGTCGCGATGACCCTATGTGTCCCGTTTCGTGGCGCGGTCGCTTGACGCTTCACGGCACTGCCGGAGCCACGGATTTCAGGCTGCCGGCCCAGCGCGGTCGCGCGCGGGCAGCTTGTGCCGCTGGTCAGCGCAGCGTGCGCAGCCCGTCCAGCACGCGCCGCATGAGCGCGGTCTCGACCTGTTCCCTCACCTTGCCCGGGGGCACGCGGAGGTGTGCGGGGGCGCGGTGGGGGAGGGGCGGTACATCCGTGGTGAGGCTGGGTGCGACGGGCAGGGCGAGCTCGGCCCAGACGATTTTGCCCCCGGCGGGCGGCCGGTAGGTACCCCACCTCTTGGCGAGCGTCTGGACGAGCAGGAGTCCGCGTCCGCCTTCGTCGTCGATGGTGGGTGTCCTGGCGGCCGGGGCCTCGCGACCGCTGTCCCAAACCTCGACGTACAGACTCAGCCCGTCGAGGCGGAGCTGTACGCCGAGGATGTGCTCCGCCGTGACATCGGTCCATTTCCGGTGCGGAGTTCGCGGCCCGGTGGCTTTGACGCCGTTGGTGACGAGTTCGGAGACGACCAGCAGCGCGTCGTCCGTTACGTGGGCCGCACCCCACCAGCGCAGGGGTGCAGTCGACGAACGCGCGGGCGCAGCTCACGGCGGTGGGCAGGGCGACCAGTGCCAGCAGGTCCCATGCGCGCGGGAGTGGCACGCCACTACGAGGCATCGAGGGCGTGCACGGTCGCGTCGAGACTTGCTTCCAGCCGCGAGAGCAGTACGCGTTGCAGGGCGCCGCTCTGCCCGAGGTGATCGAGGGACGGCACGAGCACGTGCCGCGCGCCGGTGCGTCGCAGTGTGTCGGCCAACGCGGTGAAGGCGTTGAGCGTGCCGTACGCGAACTCCCGGTGAATGGCGACGAGTTGAAGGCCACGCTCCTGCGCGAAGCGCTCCATGTCCCGTTCCAGCGCGGGCGCCTCGCGGTAGGCCGCGTCGGAGCAGACGCGCAGGTAACCGTAGGCGGGCGCGGGCTGGTTGGTCGTCTCGTTCACGATGCTTCTCCGAATCGGATGACGGCGGAGGCGAACCACACCTGCCCGCGGATGGCGTCCTGCAAGGTCTGCTGAGCGGCGGTGCTGAGGGAGTACTGGGTGTTCAGGTGCTGCCAGGACGGCACGACCACGTCGCGGGTGCGGGTCCACCGACAGGCCGCGACGAGGGCTTTCCAGGCGGACACCCGCGTCCAGCTGTGCTCTATGAACACCTCGGGCAACGCGAAGCCTTGACGAAGAGCGAACGCGGCGATGTCCCCGCGTAACCGGTCGATCTCCTGACTGCCCAGTCCGGGCAACGCCCGTACGTACCCGTAGATCAGTGGATTCACGGCAGCGCACACTCCCTCGCCGTGCCTGCGATCAACTTGGAAGACATCTCCGTGACCTGCGAAATCGATCACGCCTGACCGTCAGGGCGGCGGCGAGCAAGCTGGAGTGGTCGGAGGCGAAGATCTGGCGCATCGAGACAGGTCAGACGTCGCTTCGCAGCCACGACGTCGAGACCATGTGCAAGGTCTACGGAGCACCGGAAGACCTGGCCGAAGCGCTGAAGGGCCTGGCCAAGGAGACGAAGGGGCGCGGCTGGTGGCACGCCTACGGTGATGTCATCCCGGAGAACTTCGATCTCTACATCGGGTTGGAGGAGGCGGCGACACGCCTCAGCCAGTACACCGCCGAGCTGGTACCCGGTCTGCTCCAGACCGAGGAATACGCTCGCACGTTGATCCGCGAGGACAACCCTGGCGATGACAACGAAGAGATCGAGCGACGCGTCCACGTTCGAATCGAAGATCAATCCCTACCTGCCCGACTACGCCCCAAACTGCTGTGGCATCTGGAGGCGGGCGGCTGGCGGCTGCTGGGGTTCGAGGGTGTCACCGCGACTCCGTGGGCAGATTTCAGACCCGGCGGCAACCATCTGGAGCCGGTGGCGACGGTGCTGCGGGAGCTGAGTACCCGCCCGGCACCGGGCGTCGGGCTGATGACGGCCTGGGACAGGTGGGGTCCTACTGCGACCCCGAGGCCGAACCGCTGCTGACCGGCCGGTGTCTCCTGCACACCGACCCCGCAGCGACGAACTTCCTCATCGGCGACCGGACGTGGCTTGTCGACTGGGCGTGGGCGGCACGGGGGCCGGGGTGGATCGACGCGGCCCTGTGGGGATTCCGGCTTGTCCTGGACGGAAGGCAGACCCCGGAGCAGGCAGGAGAGTGGGCCTTGACCGTACCCGCTTTCGCTGACGGCTGAGGATGACGAGGCGGGTGACGGCAACTGGTCCGAACCGGGCTGGGAGGTCCACACCGAGTCGGCCGTGGCCCGGTTGGCATCTGCCGTGTTCGAGGCGGTGTGGGAGCGGGGCGTCCCGCACGACAAGTACTCGGTCTGACCTGGCGAAACACTGAGGACTCATGTCCGCGTCACCCTCGTCCAGCGCCCAGGCCGCCCGTGAAGTCCTCGCCGCCCGCCTCGGAGAACTGCGCAGAGATGCGGAGCTGACCGGACAGGAACTGGCGCTTCGGTGTGGCTGGAGCCCTGCGAAGTCGTCCCGCATCGAACGGTCGCACGTCCTCCATGAGGGTGGCCACCGGTTCGCGTTGCTCATGGAAGAGACCGCTTCGCTACCGCATCGGTGACGCCGACACTATGGCCGGCCAACTGGGCTACCTGCTCGCGGTGATGGCCCTTCCGAACGTGAGCCTCGGTGTCATCCCGTTCTCCGCCGAACGGCGTGTATGGCCCCTGGAGGCGTTCTACCTTTTTGATGATCACCGGGCGAGCGTCGAACTTCTGACGGCTGCCGTGAACGTGTCGGCACCGAGCGAGATCGCCGCTTACGCCAAGGCGTTCTCTCAGCTGGCGGAAATGGCCGTCTACGGCTCGGACGCCCGCGTCCTCATCACTGAGGCGATCGACTCCCTCCAGTAAATCCGTGTGCAAGCTCATGCAAGAGCGTGGACCGTAACCTCCCCACTCCGTAGCGTTCTTGGCATAGCCGAGTCAGCAGGAAACGAGGGAGACCATGAGTAAGGAGGGCGGAGACCACTCCGGCGCCGCCGCGCGCCTCCGCCGAATGAAACCGATGGGCCCACCACCCGGTCGGTCCCGCTGAACGCACCCCTGGCGCGGGCAAGGTGCCACCGCTCGGACGCCGTCGCCTCTTTGGGGGGAAGTCACAGTCCGATCGGCAGTCGCCCCGCCTCGCGAAATGATCTACGTCAGGGTGAGGCGAGCCTCATCTCGGCAGATTCCGTGACGAGCGTCACGCCCACCGGCCGCATGGAGCACTCCAGTTGTTGGAAGCCCACCAACCGCCCCGCCGCCGCGTTGTGCTCGGTCACCCGTGTCCGGGGGTGTCCGGGTGGGCTACCGTCAGCCTGTTCCCCCAGCCCACACGTCTGTCCTCACCCCGCGGAGTCCCGATGAGCACTGCTGCCGTCACCACCCGTACCGGAGCGGTGCTCGCCGATCTGCTCCCCGTCGCGCGGAACCGGTACGCCGTCGACACCGCGCTCGTACTCGGCGGCGCCGCACTCACCGGCATCGCGGCGCAGCTCTCCGTTCCGGTGCCCGGTTCCCCGGTCCCGGTCACCGGCCAGACCTTCGCCGCGCTCCTCGTCGGCACCGCGCTCGGCGCCCGCCGCGGGTTCCTCGCGCTCGCCGTCTACACCCTCGTCGGCCTGGCCGGCATGCCGTGGTTCTCCGAGGGCGAGTCGGGCCCCGGCATCGTCTCCCTCGGTTACGTGCTCGGGATGCTGCTCGCCGCGACGGTCGTCGGCTCGCTGGCCCGGCGCGGCGGCGACCGTTCCGTGGCGCGCACCGCCGGGACCATGGTGCTCGGCTCCGTGATCATCTACGCGGTCGGCGTGCCGTATCTCGCGGTCGCCGCCGACCTGTCGCCGAGCGCGGCCGTCGCCGCCGGACTTACCCCCTTCCTGCTCGGTGACGCCCTCAAGGCCGCGCTGGCGATGGGTCTGCTGCCCGCCGCCTGGAAGCTCGTCGGCCGCCAGAACTGAGCGAGTTGCCGGGGTGGACGGTGTCGTCGCGCCGGAAGCGGTTTGCCCGGTCCTGGTGGCCCCTCAACTCGGTGAGCCGGCGCGCCGTCCTCCGTCGTCGGGCCCCTCGGTCCCGGCACGTCATGCACGGGTGCGCCACTCCCCACCCCGGAACACCGCGCGCCGTGCCCGACGTGCCACACTTCGCCCATGCGCGTCTATCTCGGCTCCGACCACGCCGGCTTCGAACTCAAGAACCACCTCGTCGAGTGGCTCACGGCCCACGGCCACGAGCCCGTCGACTGCGGCCCGCACATCTACGACGCCCAGGACGACTACCCGCCGTTCTGCCTCCGCGCCGCGGAGCGGACCGCGGCCGACCCGACGGCCCTCGGCATCGTGATCGGCGGCTCCGGCAACGGCGAGCAGATGGCCGCCAACAAGGTGAAGGGCGTGCGCGCGGCGCTCGTCTGGAACGAGCAGACGGCCGGGCTCAGCCGCGAGCACAACGACGCGAACGTGATCTCGATCGGCGCCCGGATGCACACCCAGGCGGAGTCGGCCAAATTCGTGGAGATCTTCCTCGGCACCGAGTACACGGGCGAGGAGCGCCACGCCCGCCGGA
This sequence comes from Streptomyces sp. NPDC051217, assembly GCF_044455465.1. Lineage (NCBI taxonomy): Bacteria > Bacillati > Actinomycetota > Actinomycetes > Kitasatosporales > Streptomycetaceae > Streptomyces > Streptomyces sp. NPDC051217. Next base: position 429,189 of record NZ_JBITEV010000003.1, on the reverse strand, counting down.
TCCAGATGCTCGCGACGTACGAGACGACGGGCGAACTGCCCCCGATCCCGGCGCACCACCCCAAGCAGGACTAGGGCGTGTGGTGAAAGTCCCGTCTGGCCCACGACGCGGCTTCCTCACCTGTTCCTCGTCGGCGGGCACGCACAACGCGTCACGCACCAAGGAGAACCCGTGCCCGAGGGGCATACGATCCACCGCCTCGCCGAGGACCTGACCGACCGCTTCTACGCGGATCCGGTACGCGTGAGCAGCCCGCAGGGCCGGTTCACCCAGAGCGCGGCGCTCCTCGACGGACGGGTGCTGGACGGCGCGAGCGCCCACGGGAAGCATCTCTTCGTCGGCTTCGAGGACCACGGCTGGATCCATGTCCACCTCGGCCTCTTCGGGAAGGTGGCGCTCGGCGGGACCCCCGCCCCGCCACCCACCGACACCGTCCGGCTCCGCCTGCTCAACGACACGTATTACATGGAGCTGCGCGGGCCCACCACCTGCGCGCTGATCACCGAACCCGAGAAGCGCGCGATACACGACCGGCTCGGCCCCGATCCGCTGCGCCCGCCCGACGCCCCCGGCAACGACCCGGAGCGCGCGTGGGCCCGTATCTCCCGCTCCCGTACCACCGTCGCCGCCCTGCTGATGGACCAGAAGATCATCGCGGGCGTCGGCAACGTCTACCGCGCCGAAGTCCTCTTCCGGCACGGTATCGACCCCTACCGGGCCGGCCGAGACCTCACCCGCGCCGAGTGGGAAGCGATCTGGGCCGACCTGGTGGCGCTGATGCGCGAGGGCGTACGGCTGGGCCGGATCGACACCGTACGGCCCGAGCATCTGCCCGAGGCCATGGGACGCCCGCCGCGCGTGGACGACCACGGCGGCGAGGTGTACGTCTACCGGCGCGCGACCTTGCCGTGCCATCTGTGCGGCAGCGAGATCCGCACGGCCTCACTGGTCGCCCGCAACCTCTTCTGGTGCCCGGGCTGCCAGCGCGCCTGAGACCGGACGCACCCCGCCCTTCGACCGCCAGCCCCACTCCCGTCAGAAACCGTGCGGCAGCCACGGCGCGACCGGGGACGCGAAGGCCACCGACGCCTCAGCCAGCGCGCCGGGCCGCAGTTCACGTACCAGCCCCGCCCCCGCCAGCGCCGCCGGCGAGGTGTCGCCCAGATACATCGAGCCCAACTCCCGTACCGAGAGCGACAGATCGGCCGCGTCCGCCGTCCGCTCGCAGGACGCGCCCTTGACGTCACCGGTCAGCCGCCAACGTCCCTCGTTCCAGGGGCAGAAGGCGTCCTCGACCTCGAACACCACGTCCATCGGGGCCTGATACGTCCGCGCCGCGAGCGCCGCGCCCACCTCCACCAGCCGCACGTGCAGCGAGTCCCGCAGCCGGATGTTGGAGCGCCGGACGTCGGAGACCAGGAACTGGAACGGGTCGTCCACGGGCAGGTTCGCCACGCTCACCGCCGACGTCAGGTCGATCTCGCCGAGGAAGCGCCACAGGGTCGCGTACGCCACCGGGTCCAGGGCGGACACCCGGTCGATCACGACCGTGCCCTTCGGCCCGGCCGCCTCCCACGCGGGCTTGACGCGATAGAGCGCGTACCCGATCGTCCCGGCGTCGCCGCCCTCGCCCCGGCGAGCGAGCACGCACTGGAGCGCGGTCGCGCCCTCGCGCCCCTCGGGCGGGTCGATCAGCAGCTTCCGCTCCCAGCCGGGCCGCCGCTCCAGCATGCCGGGGCGGCCCGGGACCTGGCGCCTGTACACCGACTCGATGGACTCGCGCGCATCGTCCAGCGCGACGTACCGCAGCCGCACGGCGTCGGCGCCGTCCGCGTCGGCGGGCACCCGGAAGGAGACGTGTGAGGTGTCTATCTCGGCGCTCAACTGCCGTGTGCCGACGCCGTATCCGAACCGTCCGTAGATCTCCGGCTCCGACGCGGTCAACAGCGCCACCGACTGACCCCACGAGCGGACGTCGTCCAACTGCCGCCGCATCATGGAGGTGAGGATCCCGCGCCGCCGGTGCGTCGCCGCGACGCTCACCATCGTGACGCCCGCCGCGGACACCACACCCCCGCCGGGCACCGTGAGCCCGAAGGTGTACGCGCCCGCGGTCGCCACGCACTCGTCGCCGTCCCAGACCCCGACGGAGCGTTCGCACTCCGTCACGGAGCGCCATGCCTCGCGTTCCTCGGCGGAGTTGACGAGCGCCCCGCCGAAGGCTCGTTCCAGGGTCCCGAACCAGCGGTCCCAGTCGGGGGCTTCGAGTACTCGCAAGTCTGTGGTCATATGCCATCAGTACCAGGGCGCGGGCGGTCGAGGCGACCCGGTATCGAACGCAATGTCACAGGGGTCCCCCTGCACGTGCGGCCCACTGATGGATAAGGTCCAACGACAATGGCCGGTGGCGCGAAGGCGGATTCGTACACGGCCCGGATGCGCAGGTCGCTGCACCGGGCCCGCATCGGCGTGCGCAAATCCGGAGTCGACTACTTCCGCGGCGACGGCTCGGACTGGATCGCACTCGTCGGACTGCTCCTGACCGTCCCCGGAATCGCCATCGCCACGATGGCGATCCCCGTCTGGTTCGCGCCGTCCGCGCTGGTCCTGCCGATCGTGGCCGGGGGACTGCTGCTGCGGCCCTCCAGCCTGCTGAGTCTGTACGCGGCCGCCGCCACCGCGCTGATCGTCGAATCGCTCGTCCTGGGCCCGTACGACCAGGGGCCGGCCACGGTGACGCCCGGCACCGTCCTGGTGGTGGCGGCCTGCGGGCTCTTCGGGCTGCTGATCGCCCAGTTCAGGGCCCGCGTGGGCGTGCCGTGGCGGCGCGGCGGCACGATGCTCTTCGACCTGCGCGAACGCATCCGGGTCCAGAGCGCCCTGCCGCAGCTGCCGAAGGGCTGGCACCGCGAGATGTCGCTGCGGCCGGCCGGCGGTCAGTCCTTCTCCGGCGACTTCGTCGTGGCCGCCCGCACCAACGGGGGCCGCACGCTCGAAGTCGTCCTCACGGACGTCTCCGGCAAGGGCATGGACGCGGGCTCACGCGCGCTGCTGCTGTCCGGCGCGTTCGGCGGCCTGCTCGGCTCGCTTCCGCCGGAGGGCTTCCTGCCCGCCGCCAACGGCTATCTGCTCCGCCAGGACTGGGACGAGGGCTTCGCGACCTCCATCCATCTGGTGCTGGACCTGGAATCGGGGGAGTACGAGCTGCTGTCGGCGGGCCATCTGCCCGCGCTCCAGCTCCACGCGGGCAGCGGGCGCTGGGAGGAGATGGCGGCGGAGGGTCCGCTCCTGGGTGTCTACGATCACGCGGAGTTCGACCCGGTGAAGGGCGTCCTGCTGCCGGGCGACGTACTGATGCTGTTCACGGACGGCCTGGTCGAGGCGTCGGGCCGGGACCTCAGCGAGGGCATAGACCGGCTCTCGGGCGAGGCGGACCGGTATGTCGCGGCTGGCTTCGTGGGAGCGGCCTGGCACTTGATCGAGTCGGTGGCGAAGCATGTGAACGACGACAGGGCGCTGCTGCTGCTCTGCCGCGAGAGCTGAGGCCCGACCGGCCCCGTCCGCACCGGCCCCCGTCGCCGGTCAGGCGCCCGACGTCTTCACCGGCGACAGCTCACCGCCGCCGACGGACTCGCCGTCACCGCCGCCGCCACCTCGCCCGCCGCCCGGCAACACCCGTGCCAGCCAGTGCGACTTGGCCGCGGCCAGCGGGCCGAGGACCGCGAGAATCAGGACGTAGCCCGCGATGAACGGGGCAAGCCGCTCGTCCAGGGCCGCGCCCGCCGCCATCGTCGCGAGGATCAGGGCGAACTCGCCGCGTGCCACCAGCGTCGTCGCGATGTTCGCCGCGGGGCCGGAGCCGAAACGATGGACGCGCGAGGCCACGAGCCCGGCCAGCACATTCATCGTCAGTGTCACGGTGACGGCCGCCACGACCGGCCAGAGCACCGTCGGCAGGTCGCCCGGGTTGATGGACAGCCCGAAGGCGAAGAAGAAGATGGCACCGAACGCGTCCCGCAGCGGGTGCACCAGCGTACGGATCCGGTCGCCGGAGGCCGTGCTGCCCAGCATCAGACCGACCATGAACGCGCCGATCGCGTCCGCGACCCCGAACCATTCGGAGACCCCGGCCATGAAGACCGCGGCGCCCAGGAAGGAGATGACGAGCAGTTCGTCGTCCTTCGTGTTGATGAGGCGGCCGATGACCTTCTTGCCGAAGCGCGCGGCCAGAGCCAGCAACAGCAGGAATCCGAACGCCTTCCCGCCGTCGGCGAGCGCGGCCGAGAGACTGTCGGCGCCGGACAGGATCGGCTGGAGCGCGGCCAGGTAGAGCGCCAGGAAAATGTCCTCGACGACGATGATCCCAAGGATTGGCCTCGTCTCGGGATTCCCGATACGGCCCAGGTCGACCAGGATCTTCGTGACGATCGCGGACGAGGAGATACCGAGCACACCGGCGAGGACCAGCGCCTCGGACGTGCCCCAGCCCAGCGCGAAGCCGAAGCCGAGCCCGGCGCCCACGTTCAGCACGAGATACGCGCCGCCGGCGAGGGCCATCGTGCGGCCGCCCGCCTTGAGATCGTCCAGATGGAATTCGAGGCCGAGGTAGAAGAGCAGCAGGACGAGGCCGAGGGCGGACAGCATCTCCAGGTCGTGCGGATCGGAGACGAGCACGATGCCGGGGGTGTGCGGTCCCAGCAGGATTCCGGCCAGGATGAACAGCGGGATCGTCGGCAGCTCGATCCGGCTGCCGAGACGGGCGAGGAAAGCGGCGGCGAGGAAGGCGCCGCCCATGGCTATGAGCGTGTCTGCGTGTCCGATGGGACCGTTCCTCCATCAAGTCAAAGGAGCGTCAAGGAATCGTAAGTAATTAGTTTACCAAACGATTTACCCTGCAACTTCTGCCACTTCTGACACACACCATGGAGTCGGACATATGACGTATCTCAGCCTGGCCGAGGTGGAGTTCATCGCGCGCGAGGCACACGCCGCCCAGACCGACAAGGCCGGCCGGCCGTACACGGAGCACCTTCAGGCGGTCGCCGACGGGGTCAGGGCGCGCGGCGGCTCGGCGGAGCAGATCGCGGCGGCCTGGCTGCACGACTCCGTCGAGGACGACGCGCTCTCCCGCGAATGGCTCGACGCCGCCGCGCTGCCGGCTCCGGTCAAGGCCATGGTCCTGGCGGTGACGAAGGTGAAGGGCGAGGACACCGCCACGTACGCCCATCGCATTCTGGCCACCCCCGGCGCGCTGCTCGTCAAGGAGTCGGACCTGGCCCACAACGCGGATCCGGGCCGCCTCGCCGTGCTGGACGAGGCGACCCGGATCAGGCTCACCGAGAAATACGCGGAGGTACGGCGGCTACTTGGCCTGCCCCGCTGACCGGACGTCGCCCGTCCTGTGCGGCCCCGCACCGGACACCGCGTCCTGCCGGAACGCCCACGTCATCTCCGGCTCCGTCGCGCAGCGGAAGAGCCGGCGCACCGGCGGCGTACAGAGCAGCGTCATCGCGGCGCCCGCGAGCAGGGTCAGGAAGACCCGGCCGGCCGGCTCGTTCAGCCAGGCGTTCGTGTCGAAGATCCCGCTGTAGACGGCGCCCTTGACCAGGAAACCGTGCAGCAGATAGCCGCAGATGGTGCCCGCGCCGAGTGCGGTGAACCACATCTTGCGGCGCGGCACCCACGACAGGAACGCGGCCGTCAGCACGACCGAGCAGCCGAACATCGCGAAGGTCATGACGACGCCCATCCACCACGGCGCCCCTTGGTCCTGCGCCGCGCTGTTGTGGTAGAACCACGCGTTCTGCATCCGGACCGCCGCCCAGTACGCGAAGGCGAGCGCGCCCAGGAAGACGGGCACGGCCAGCAGCCGGACCTCACGCCGCCGCACCAGCTGGAAGTGCTCGGGCTTGAGTACGAGCCCCAGGACGAAGAGGGGCAGGAACTGCAGTACGCGCTGGAGATTGAGGTCCTCGCCGATGTTCGGCGTGAAGGAGGCGAGCGCGGCGATGCCGAGGGCGACCGGCAGGGGGTGGCGCAGCGACAGCCAGACGGGAGTGGTCAGCCGCCAGATGAACAACGCGGCCAGGAACCAGGTGAGATACCAGGGGTCGAGCAGACTGATGGGGTGACCCGGGTCGTTGGTGACCCGCTTGAACAGCGAGTACGCGACCTCGAAGACGATGTACGGGACGGCGATCCCGGTCACCAGGCGTCTGATCTGGTGGGGGCGGCCGGTGTAACTCCGGGAGAAGTAGCCGGAGATGATGATGAAGGCCGGCATGTGGAACGAGTAGACGACCATGTAGAGCGCCTTCGTCGCCCGGCTGCCCTCCATGACGGGCTCCCAGGCGTGGCCCATGGCCACCAGCACGATGGCCAGGTACTTCGCGTTGTCGAAGAACGCGTCTCGCTTCGTGGACGTCTTGGCGGTGGGGGGTGTCGACTTCGCGGAACCCTGAGGGGTCCGTACAGGGGTTTCGGCCACTGCGGCCGATGCGGTCCGTGCAGTTGGGGGGACGGGATCCAGCTCCCGCGAGCGGGGGAGCGGAGCCCTCTCATATCCGTGCGGAGCTGGGGACATCTCATTAACCTTAGCGCCGCACAATGCGATGAGTAAAACCTCCCGGGCAACTGGGGTGTTCGACACCGAAACAGCCTCTCACCGGTAGATATGCCCCTGTTAATCCCCCTTAAATAGGGCATATCATCAGGCTGTGACCCTCGATATGACTCCGCGTGAATTCAACCGCCGAACTGTCCTGGACCCGCTCTGAATTGGCTGTGAGCCGACTGTGGAAGCGGGAAATGATCGCATCGAATGACGTGCCCATTCATTCCCTTGCCCCGCGCGCGACCGGCGCCGCACCCGGCGCTCCCGCCGGGGCGATTGGCGTGATCCTTTCCTCGATGATTCGTCACGGGACGCCACCTGGGCGGAGGTTGGTGGCACGATGGAGGGAGCGGGAATGTGCGAGGCCGTGAGTTCCCGCGGCCGGCAAGGCGGACCGACCGAGGGTGTGATCAGTTGTGGCTATTTCACTGTCTGTGGTGCTGCTGTTGGCGATCGTCCTCGTGGTGCTGATCCGCGGCGGCTCCCTGAAGGGCGGCCCCGCCACGGTCGCGATCCTGTTCGGCTTCTTCCTGGCATCCACGGACATGGCCCCGTCGGTGAACAGGTTCCTGAACTCGCTGGCGGAGACGATCAACCAGATCAACTTCTAGGGCCTGCTGTCCGGATCAGGCCCTGCCCCCGACCCCACCCGTCCGACTCGGAGTACCAACGCATCAGGGCCAGTCCGGAGGAGCATCCTTCGACCTGGCCCTGAGTCATGTGGAGCGGGCGACGGGAATCGAACCCGCGTGGCTAGTTTGGAAGATCCCGTACGAGGATGGCGGCTGAGCAGGGAACTCGTCGACCTGCGGGCCAGCAGGCACCGAACCGCTGTTCCCCGTTGTGTCCCGTTGGTCGCCGCATGGTCGGGCACGTGGCGGATGTCGCGGCGCCCTCGCGGCTTGGCATCCCCGAAATCATCCGGCTCGCGAGGCTGTGCCCGCCGAAGATCGGACTCCCGTGCCTCCATCGGCGCTGCGGAAGCACGTCTACGTGAGGTCGGTGGAGCGGCTTCGGGCGGGAGCTGCCTTGGGGCGAGGCCTGTCCCATGGTCCGCGTCGGCGTGGGTACGTTGCTCTCATGAAGCTCGACTCCACCGAGGCTCGCAGCCGCTTCGCGGTCGCACCTGTCGCGCGGCTCGCAACGGCGGACGCCGATGGAACCCCCCACGTCGTGCCCGTAACGTTCACGCTGAGCGATGACCGAATCTTCTTCGCGATCGACTACAAGCCGAAGAGCACGTGGAACCTGCGGCGGCTGCGGAACATCCGCGAGAATCCGAAGGTCGCCCTCCTGGTCGATCACTTCGACTCCGACTGGACCCGACTCTGGTGGACCCGTGCCGACGGCCACGCCGAGATCCAGGAAGACGGAGGCGAACGCCTTCAGGCTCTTGAGCTGCTGGAACACAAATACGAGCAGTACACGGAGAACCCTCCCGTCGGCCCTTTGGTGATCATCCGCGTAGATCGCTGGAGCGGTTGGGCCTTCTCGGAGTGACGCTGACGGTGGGACCACGTACAGAGGTCAGTCGTCGAACAGATCAGGATCGGCCGAGGCCAGGAAGGCAGCCAGTCGTTCCGGTGATCGATACAGATCGCTCATAAGGACGCCCAGAGCTTCAAGGACCGCGCGATCCGACGAGTACACGGCAAACATCCCGGATTCGGAGTCGTGCTCCAACTGATCCGCCGCATTGGGCAGATGCCGGGCTGCCAGGAGTCGTGCGATGCCATCCCAGGTATATCCGTTCCCCTCCCGGTCCGCAGCCTGGAGCACCGGCACCAGCTCGTCCCAGTCTGTGAGCCGAAGGCTGTGACCGGGATCGAACTCGATGTCTTCAAGCAAAAACGGTGCCGGATCACGCGTGTCCATGACGCGACGATATCCATGCTCGACGGCACCGCAGCGACAAGGGTGCACACGACTACAAGATTGACTTCTTGGTCCGGGTGACGAGCTCGCCGCCATCGTCACCGACCCGGCCAAGACCAGCGGGCCCGCGGCACTGGTCTCCGCGCTCAACCGCCCGGTCCCGCACGGCGGGAGCCTCCTGCCCATCGCCGCGTCGGCGGGCTTCTGCCACCTGGCCGACCTCCCCGAGCCCTCGCTCACCGACGCGCTGACCGCCGCCGACGCCGCCATGTACCCGCCCTTGGCAGGGGCCAAGGGCGCGACTCCCCGCCGGAACCCCTTCAACTGGCTGTGGCGCAACGCGTCTCATCAAGCGGGAACCAAGGGTCTGCACTTCCATGACCTTCGGCATACGGGCAACACCCTGGCTGCGGCGACGGGTGCGAGTCCCCGAGAGTTGATGACGAGAATGGGCCACAGCACCGCCTCGAACGGGCACGCAGCGGGCACGCAGCGGGCACGCAGCGGGCACGTAGGGCGGATTGCGGATCAGCAACGACTCAGGGCCAGTCCGGAGAAGCGCTCTCCGACCTGGCCCTGAGTCATATGGAGCGGGCGACGGGAATCGAACCCGCGTAGCTAGTTTGGAAGACTAGGGCTCTACCATTGAGCTACGCCCGCGTGCGCCGCAGGTCATGAGGACCACCGCACCGGAAACATCGTAGCGGGTCCGTGGCCCTCGGCGCACACCGCTTCCCCGTCGCTCACGTACCGGTAAATACGTCCGGCGCACTGTCCGCGGGCATGTACCCTACGTGTCGCACCGACGGGGTGTGGCGCAGCTTGGTAGCGCGTCCGCTTTGGGAGCGGAAGGTCGTCGGTTCGAATCCGGCCACCCCGACCATCAGTACACGTGCTTGTTCATGATCGCGTTGCGGGCGTCATCCTGGTTGCGGCTACTATGCAAGCTGCGTGCCCGTGTGTCTGAAGAGACTGTGAAGAACCGGGCCGAATCCGCTGGTCCGCCGGAGTCACGGCGGGTACGGCAGAACCCCAGAATCAGCCACCAAGGAGACCGAACCGTGAAGAGCGCCGTGGAGACCCTGAACCCGACCCGGGTTCGGCTCACTGTCGAGGTGCCCTTCGAGGAGCTCAAGGACAGCCTCGACGCGGCGTACAAGAAGATCAACGACCAGGTCACGGTGAAGGGCTTCCGTAAGGGCAAGATCCCGGCCCGCGTCATCGACCAGCGGTTCGGCCGTGGAGCTGTGCTGGAGGAGGCCGTCAACGACGCCCTTCCGAAGTTCTACACGGAGGCCGTCAACGAGGGTGAGCTCAATGTCCTCGGGCAGCCCGAGGTCGACATCAAGGAGCTGAAGGACGGCGAGCTGCTCTCCTTCACCGCCGAGGTCGACATCCGTCCGGTCATCGAGATCCCGGACTACTCCGGTATCGAGGTCACCGTCGACGCGGTCGGCGTCTCCGACGAGGACGTCGACAAGTCCGTCGACGAGCTTCGTGAGCGCTTCGCCTCCACCAACCCCGTCGAGCGTGCCGCCGCCGAGGGCGACGTCGTGACGATCGACCTGGAGGCCAAGGTCGACGGCGAGGTCCTGGAGGACGGAGTCGCGAGTGACGTGCAGTACACCATCGGCTCCGGCGAGCTGCTCGAAGGCATCGACGAGGCCGTGACCGGCCTGGAGGCCGGCGGCGAGGCCACCTTCACCTCCCAGCTCAAGGGCGGCGCCGCCGAGGGCAAGGACGCCGAGGTCGCCGTCAAGGTCACCCAGGTCGCCTCCCGCGAGCTGCCCGACCTGGACGACGACTTCGCGCAGATGGCGAGCGAGTTCGACACCCTTGAGGAGCTCAAGGCGGACAGCCGCAAGCGCCTCGGCAACATGAAGCAGTACGACCAGGCCACCCAGGCCCAGGAGCGCGTCCTCGACGAGCTGCTGAAGCTGGCCGAGGTCCCGATCCCCGAGAAGCTTCTCGAGGACGAGATCAAGACCCGTAAGCACAACCTGGAGCACCACCAGCTCGGTCAGATGGGCCTCGACCTTCCGAAGTACCTGGAGATCCAGGGCAAGACGGAGGAGGAGTTCGACGAGGAGACCAAGGAGCAGGCGGTCAAGGGCATCAAGACCCAGTTCATCCTCGACGAGCTGGTCAACAAGGAGAAGCTGAACGTGAGCCAGGAGGAGCTGACCGAGCACCTCATGCGTCGCGCGCAGTCCTCCGGCATGTCGCCCGACCAGTTCGCGCAGGCCGTCGTCGAAGGCGGCCAGGTGCCGATGCTCGTCGGCGAGGTCGCCCGCGGCAAGGCGCTCGCCGTGGTGGTCGAGTCCGCCAAGGTGACGGACACGAACGGTGAGGTCGTCGACCTCCAGGACGACGACGAGGCGGATGAGGCGGACGAGACCGCCGCGACCGTCGAGGCGTCCTCCGACGACACCGACACCGACGCCGCCGCGGACGACGACAAGCCCGAGGCGAAGAACGAGGGCTGAGCGTCCTCGCTCGACGGATCTCCGGGCCCCGGGACGCGACTCGCGCCCGGGGCCCGCTCCGTACCCCTGCCCGGCCCGGCGGGGGTGCCCCCGCCTCTGCCACGACCCAACTACCTTGCGCTGCCAGCGAACAGTCCAGGAAGCGGGATGGCGCCCGCCGACCAGCGCGTTAGGGTCCATGAATACGAGGGCTGGGGAATGCCCCGTCCCCCGGAACGAAAGACGCTGAGACGGCCGGAGCCGTCAGAGACGAGCAGGTGGACACGTGACGAATCTGATGCCTTACGCCGCCGGCGAGCCTTCCCTCGGTGGTGGCCTCGGCGACCAGGTCTACAGCCGACTGCTCGGTGAGCGGATCATCTTCCTCGGCCAGCAGGTCGACGACGACATCGCCAACAAGATCACCGCGCAGCTCCTTCTCCTCGCGGCCGAGCCCGAGAAGGACATCTACCTCTACATCAACAGCCCCGGTGGTTCGGTCACGGCGGGCATGGCTGTCTACGACACCATGCAGTACATCCCGAACGACGTGGTGACCATCGGTATGGGCATGGCGGCCTCCATGGGCCAGTTCCTGCTGACCGGCGGCAGCGCCGGCAAGCGCTTCGCGCTGCCCAACACCGACATCCTCATGCACCAGGGCTCCGCGGGCCTCGGCGGCACCGCCTCCGACATCAAGATCCAGGCCGAGCAGCTGCTCCGTACGAAGAAGCGCATGGCCGAGATCACCGCCCGTCACACGGGCCAGACCGAAGAGACCATCATCCGCGACGGTGACCGCGACCGCTGGTTCACCGCCGAGGAGGCCGTGTCCTACGGCATCATCGACGAGATCATCTCCGCTGCTTCGGGTGTTCCGGGCGGCGGCGGCACCGGCGCCTGAGGGCCATCAGTACGCCCCGGACCGGCCACGTCACCCCATCGAACGCCACCAGGATGGTGAACACCCCTATGAACAACATTCCCGGCGCCTCTGCGAGCGGCCTCTACACCGGCCCTCAGGTGGACAACCGCTATGTCATCCCGCGCTTCGTGGAGCGCACCTCGCAGGGCGTACGCGAGTACGACCCGTACGCGAAGCTCTTCGAGGAGCGCGTGATCTTCCTCGGTGTCCAGATCGACGACGCGTCGGCCAACGACGTCATGGCGCAGCTGCTGTGCCTGGAGTCCATGGACCCCGACCGTGACATCTCGATCTACATCAACAGCCCCGGCGGCTCGATGACGGCCCTCACGGCCATCTACGACACGATGCAGTTCGTGAAGCCGGACATCCAGACGGTCTGCATGGGCCAGGCCGCCTCCGCGGCGGCGGTCCTGCTCGCGGCCGGCACGGCGGGCAAGCGCCTGGCCCTGCCGAACGCGCGCGTCCTGATCCACCAGCCGTCCAGCCAGACCGGCCGCGAGCAGCTCTCCGACCTGGAGATCGCGGCCAACGAGATCCTGCGCATGCGCGCGCAGCTCGAGAACATGCTCGCCAAGCACTCCACGACGCCGATCGAGAAGGTCCGCGACGACATCGAGCGCGACAAGATCCTGACCGCCGAGGACGCTCTGGCGTACGGTCTGGTCGACCAGATCGTCTCGACCCGTAAGACCACGGCGGCGGCAGCGGCCTGACCCGTCCGGTGCCCTTGGCGCGGTCTCACGTCCTCGTGAACCGTGCCAAGGGGGGCCCGTACGGGGGGCCAGGCAAGGTACCGTCGGGTATGAGGCACAGGAGCCGCTGAACCAGGCTGCTCCCAGGCGAAGGGGAAGCACCTCGTGGCACGCATCGGTGATGGCGGCGACCTGCTCAAGTGCTCGTTCTGCGGGAAGAGCCAGAAGCAGGTGAAGAAGCTCATCGCAGGCCCCGGGGTCTATATCTGCGACGAGTGCATCGACCTCTGCAACGAGATCATCGAGGAGGAGCTCGCCGAGACCTCCGAGGTGCGGTGGGAGGAACTGCCCAAGCCGCGCGAGATCTACGAGTTCCTCGAGGGGTATGTCGTCGGGCAGGCACCCGCGAAGAAGGCGCTCTCGGTGGCGGTGTACAACCACTACAAGCGCGTGCAGGCAGGGGAGAACGGCGGCGGCGCGAGCCGCGACGACGCGATCGAGCTCGCCAAGTCCAACATCCTGCTGCTGGGCCCCACAGGCTCCGGCAAGACGCTTCTCGCCCAGACGCTGGCCCGGATGCTGAACGTACCGTTCGCGATCGCGGACGCGACGGCGCTGACGGAGGCCGGCTATGTAGGCGAGGACGTCGAGAACATTCTGCTGAAGCTGATCCAGGCGGCCGACTACGACGTCAAGAAGGCCGAGACCGGGATCATCTACATCGACGAGATCGACAAGGTCGCCCGCAAGAGCGAGAACCCGTCGATCACCCGCGATGTCTCCGGCGAGGGCGTCCAGCAGGCCCTGCTGAAGATCCTGGAGGGCACCACGGCCTCGGTCCCGCCCCAGGGCGGCCGTAAGCACCCGCACCAGGAGTTCATCCAGATCGACACGACGAACGTGCTGTTCATCGTGGGCGGCGCCTTCGCGGGCCTGGAGAAGATCATCGAGTCACGGGCCGGCGCGAAGGGCATCGGCTTCGGCGCGACGATCCGCTCCAAGCGCGAGATCGAGGAGAGCGACCAGTTCCAGGAGGTCATGCCGGAGGATCTGGTGAAGTTCGGGATGATCCCCGAGTTCATCGGCCGCCTCCCGGTCCTGACCTCGGTGCACAACCTGGACCGTGAGGCGCTCCTCAAGATCCTGGTCGAGCCGCGCAACGCGCTGGTGAAGCAGTACCAGCGCCTCTTCGAACTCGACGGTGTGGAGCTGGACTTCGACCTCCCGGCGCTCGAAGCCATCGCCGACCAGGCGATCCTGCGCGGCACGGGCGCGCGCGGTCTGCGCGCGATCCTGGAGGAGGTCCTCCAGTCGGTGATGTACGAGGTTCCGTCCCGCAAGGACGTGGCCCGCGTGGTCATCACCGCGGACGTCGTCCGCAACAACGTGAACCCGACGCTGGTCCCGCGCGAGCCGCGGATCGTGAAGAACGACGGCCGTCACGAGAAGTCCGCGTAACGGCGACACCTGTACGTACGAGAAGAGGGGCGCCCGCCGGTCCGACCGGCGGGCGCCCCTCCTCGTGACGCGGGGGTAGTGCGTGTCGTCAGAGCTTGACGCGAACGTCGTTGCGCAGCTTGGCGGTTGTGGCGGCGGCGTCCTCAAGTGAGCCGGCCTTGCCCGTGAGGGCGCTCGCCATGTCGATCGGCATGGCGAAGCCCAGGGTGGAGTAGTCGCCCCAGATGCAGACGGAGAAGGTCACCTCGGAGGGGCCTTCCGTCTCGCCCGTCGCCATCTTGGCCGCCTGGCACTTCAGGATGGCGCCGTCGAGGCCCTCGGGCTCGAAGGACTTGGCGTCCCCCTCGAACTTCGGGACGTCCTCGCCCTCCTCCTTGGCGGACTCCGACTTGAGGTAGTCGAACATGGCGTCGACGGCCTTCTCCGGGTCTTCGACCTCGCCGTACACGCCGCCGAACTGGATCAGCTTCCCGGCCAGCGGGTTGTCCTCCGACCCCGACTGGTACCCGGCGTTCACGTCCTTGGGGTTCTTCACGCCCCACTTCTCGGCGTCCTGGAGGTCGTTCTTGGTCATGCCGCCGGTGTCGCCCGTGCCCTCGCCCTTCTTGTACTCGCCGTCGATCACCGTCGCCGGCGTGATCAGCTTGTGGGGACCGTCGTCTGCGACTTCACTGCTGCCTCCGCCCACCAGGAAGTACGCCCCACCGCCGATCACCGCGAGTGCCACGATGACGGAGCCGATGATCAGGCCCGTCTTCTTCTTCGGAGCGCCCTGCGGCGGCGGGAAGCCCGGTGCTCCGCCGTACGGGGGCTGCTGCGGCTGCTGGCCGTACGGGCCCGGCTGCTGCGGCTGTCCGTAGCCCTGCTGGGGGACTCCCTGCGGCGCTTGCTGCGGGTACCCGTAACCGGGCTCACCCTGCGGCGGCTGCTGCGGGTACCCGTAGCCGGGCTGGCCCTGCGGCGGCTGCTGTCCGTACGGTCCGGGCTGGCCCTGCGGCTGCTGCCCACCATACGGGCCCGGCTGGTTGTAGCTCATGTGCTCTGTCCCCTCCAGATGCTTATACGTTTCCGACATCCTGACTGAAGGAGCGGCGTCATGGACCATCGGGGGGCGCACCGTTACCGAACTATCCCGTTTCAGTGCAGAGCTGTGACGCCTCTAAACTGTGTGTCGTGACCGAGAACTCTCAAGCGCAGCCCGCAGCCAACCCTGAACTGCCGACCCAGTACGCGCCGGCCGAGGTGGAGGGGAAGCTGTACGAGCGCTGGGTAGAACGCGGCTACTTCGAGGCTGACGAGAAGAGCGGGAAGCCGCCGTACACCATCGTCATCCCGCCGCCGAACGTCACCGGCAGCCTGCACCTCGGGCATGCCTTCGAGCACACGATCATCGACGCCCTGACCCGCCGTAAGCGTATGCAGGGCTACGAGACGCTGTGGCAGCCCGGTATGGACCACGCCGGTATCGCCACGCAGAACGTCGTGGAGCGCGAGCTGGCCAAGGAGGGCAAGTCCCGGCAGGACCTGGGGCGTGAGGCCTTCGTCGAGCGGGTCTGGCAGTGGAAGGAAGAGTCCGGCGGCCAGATCTCCGGTCAGATGCGCCGTCTCGGCGACGGCGTCGCATGGTCCCGTGAGCGGTTCACGATGGACGAGGGGCTGTCCGCGGCCGTTCAGACCATCTTCAAGCGGCTCTACGACGACGAACTGATCTACCGCGCCGAGCGCATCATCAACTGGTGCCCGCGCTGTCTCACCGCCATTTCCGACATCGAGGTCGAGTACCAGGA
The DNA here is from genome assembly GCF_044455465.1 of Streptomyces sp. NPDC051217. NCBI lineage: Bacteria > Bacillati > Actinomycetota > Actinomycetes > Kitasatosporales > Streptomycetaceae > Streptomyces > Streptomyces sp. NPDC051217. Next base: position 413,371 of record NZ_JBITEV010000003.1, on the reverse strand, counting down.
CGACGACGGCGAACTGGTCTCCATCAAGTACGGCGACGGGGACGAGACGCTCGTCGTCGCCACCACCCGCGCCGAGACGATGCTGGGAGACACCGCCGTCGCCGTCCACCCGGACGACGCGCGCTACGCGCACCTGGTCGGCAAGCGGATCAAGCTGCCGCTCACCGACCGTACGATCCCGGTCGTCGCGGACGAGCACGTCGACCCCGAGTTCGGCACGGGCGCGGTCAAGGTGACCCCCGCCCACGACCCGAACGACTTCGAGATCGGCCGCCGCCACGACCTCCCCAACATCACGGTCATGGACGAGCGGGCCGTCATCACGACCCCCGGCCCCTTCCAGGGGCTCGACCGCTACGAGGCCCGCTCCGCCATCGTCGCCGCGCTGCGCGCGGACGGCCGCATCGTCGCCGAGAAGCGGCCCTACGTCCACTCCGTGGGCCACTGCTCGCGCTGCAAGACGACCGTCGAACCGCGGCTGTCGCTCCAGTGGTGGGTCAAGGTCGGCCCGCTCGCCAAGGCGGCGGGCGACGCGGTCCGGGACGGCCGGGTCGCGATTCACCCCAAGGAGATGGAGTCCCGCTACTTCGCGTGGGTCGACAACCTCAACGACTGGTGCATCTCACGGCAGTTGTGGTGGGGTCACCGGATTCCCGTCTGGCACGGTCCGGACGGCGAGACCGTCTGTGTCGGTCCGAACGACGAGCCGCCGACCGGTGAGGGCTGGAGCCAGGACACGGACGTCCTGGACACCTGGTTCTCGTCCGGGCTCTGGCCGTTCTCCACGCTGGGCTGGCCCGAACAGACCCCGAGCCTGGAGAAGTTCTATCCGAACTCGGTCCTGGTCACCGGCTACGACATCCTCTTCTTCTGGGTCGCCCGGATGATGATGTTCGGCCTGTACGCGATGGACGGCACCCCGCCGTTCCACACCATCGCGCTGCACGGCATGGTCCGTGACCAGTTCGGCAAGAAGATGTCGAAGTCCTTCGGCAACGCGGTCAATCCGCTGGACTGGATGGACACGTACGGATCCGACGCGGTCCGCTTCACGCTCGCCCGGGGCGCCAACCCCGGCGTCGACGTCCCCATCGGCGAGGACTGGGTCCAGGGCTCCCGTAACTTCGCCAACAAGATCTGGAACGCCACCCGTTTCGCCATGATGAACGGCGCCACGGTCGAGGGTCCCCTGCCCGACGCCCCGGAGATGTCCGCCACGGACCGGTGGATCCTCTCGCGGCTGAACGAGACCGTCGCGCAGGTCGACGCGTACTACGAGGACTACCAGTTCGCGAAACTCAGCGACGGCCTCTTCCACTTCGCGTGGGACGAGGTCTTCGACTGGTACGTCGAGCTGTCCAAGACGACCTTCTTCGCGGGCGGCGACCAGGCCAAGGTCTCCGGGCGCGTCCTCGGTGAGGTCCTGGACGTCACCCTGCGTCTGCTGCACCCGGTCGTCCCGTTCGTCACCGAGACGCTGTGGACCACGCTGACCGGCAAGGAGTCGGTGGTCATCGCCGACTGGCCGGCCGACTCGGGCTTCCGTGACCCGGCCGCCGAGCGGGAGATCGAGCACGTCCAGCAGGTCGTCACCGAGGTCCGCCGGTTCCGCGCCGACCAGGGACTGCAGTCGGCCCAGAAGGTCCCCGGTCGGCTCGACCTGTCCGCGACCCCGCTCGCCCCGCACGAGGCGGCGATCCGGCAGGTGCTGCGGCTCCAGGCGGCGGGAGACGGCTTCCAGGCGACCGCGACCCTGCCGGTCGCGGGTGCCACGGTGGAGCTGGACCTGTCCGGGACGATCGACGTCGAGGCGGAGCGCAAGCGCCTGACGAAGGACCGGGACGCGGCCGAGAAGGAGAAGCAGCAGGCCACGGCCAAGCTCGGCAACGAGGCGTTCCTCGCGAAGGCCCCGGACAACGTGGTCGACAAGATCCGCGGCCGGCTGGCCAAGGCCGAGGCCGACATCGAGCGGATCACGGCGCAGCTCGCGGCTCTCCCGAAGAGCTGACGGCGGTCGGAGAAGCACCGGCACCGGTTCACGGGGCGGGGCGGCAGCTGCGCCGTACCCGCTCCGTAGACTGGTCCTGTGAGCGAGCACCAGCCCGACCAGCCTGACCAGCCCGGCGAGTACGACGACGATTTCGACGACATCGTCCACGCCGAGACCACCCGCGACCCCGACCTGGCCGTGATCGAGGCCGGAAGCCGCACTCTGCGCGCCCAGACGGGCCTTCCGCAGGGCGACGGCGTCCCGGCCCGGCCCACCGACCCGGAGATCGACAAGGCGCTGCGCGCCGTCGAGCAGGAGCTGGCCGGCCGCTGGGGCGAGACCAAGCTGGAGCCTTCGGTCACCCGCATCGAGGCGCTGATGAACGTGCTCGGCGATCCCCAGCGGGCGTATCCGTCGATCCACATCACCGGCACCAACGGCAAGACGTCCACGGCCCGCATGATCGAGGCGCTGCTCGGCGCCTTCGACCTGCGCACCGGCCGCTACACCAGCCCGCACGTCTCCTCGGTCACCGAGCGGATCAGCCTGGACGGCGAACCGATCTCCCCGGAGCGGTTCATCGAGACGTACGAGGACATCAAGCCGTACGTCGACATGGTGGACGCCGCGCAGGACTACCGGCTCTCCTTCTTCGAGGTGCTCACCGGCATGGCGTACGCGGCCTTCGCGGACGCCCCGGTGGACGCCGCGGTCGTCGAGGTCGGTATGGGCGGCAGCTGGGACGCGACGAACGTCATCGACGCCTCCGTCGCCGTCGTCACCCCCATCGACCTGGACCACACCGACCGGCTGGGCTCCACGCCGGGCGAGATCGCCGTGGAGAAGGCCGGGATCATCAAGCAGGGTTCGACGGTCGTCCTGGCGCAGCAGCCGGTGGACGCGTCGCAGGTGATGCTCAAGAGGGCCGTCGACATGGACGCGACGGTGGCCCGTGAGGGCATGGAGTTCGGTGTCGTCTCCCGCGAGGTCGCGGTGGGCGGCCAGATGCTGACGCTGCGGGGCCTCGGCGGTGAGTACGAGCAGATCTTCCTCCCGCTGTACGGCGCGCATCAGGCGCACAACGCGGCGGTGGCCCTGGCGGCGGTCGAGGCGTTCTTCGGGATCGGCGCCGAGCACGCCCGGCCCATGGACCTGGACACGGTGCGCTCGGCGTTCGCCTCCGTGGTCTCGCCGGGCCGGCTGGAGATCGTACGGCGCTCGCCGACGGTCGTCCTGGACGCGGCGCACAATCCGGCGGGCGCGCGGGCCGTGGCGGCGGCGGTCGGTGAGTCGTTCGGCTTCAGCAGACTGATCGGGGTCGTCGGCGCCAGCGCCGGCAAGGATGTCCGGGGGTTCCTCGAAGCCCTGGAGCCGGTCTTCGCGGAGATCGTCGTCACGGAGAACTCCAGCGACCGGGCGATGAGCGCGGACGATCTGGCGACCGTCGCCGTCGAGCTGTTCGGCGACGACCGCGTACAGGTCGAGCCGCGGCTCGACGACGCGCTGGAGGCGGCGATCACCCTCGCCGAGGAGGAAGAGGAGTACGCGGGCGCCGGAGTGCTGGTGACCGGTTCGGTGATCACGGTCGGCGAGGCCCGGCTGCTTCTGGGAAGGGGCTAATCGCATGCGTACGCTCTGCGCGTCGACGCTGATCGGCGAGTTCTTCGTGATCGGCTTCGCCGGGCTCGTCGCCATGAAGTCCGACGACCTGTCGATGGCCACCGTGTGGACGGTCTGCGGTATCGCGATGCTGCTGTCCCTGCTGCTGTGCGGAATGATCACCAGGCCGGGCGGGGTCCAGCTCGGCTGGGCGTTCCAGGTGGCGCTGGTCGCGGGCGGTTTCATGGTGCCGGTGATGTTCTTCCTCGGGGTGCTCTTCGGCGCTCTGTGGTGGGCCTCGGTGCACTTCGGGCACAAGATCGACACGGCGAAGGCGCGGTGGGCCGAGCAGTCCGCCGCGCAGACGTCGGCGGAGCCCCAGACCTAGTCACAGCCCAGGAGTGTCCGTACCCGGACCGGGTACGGCACGCCACGCGCGCACCTGTAGCCTCACACCACCTTCACCCGTTTGCCCGCAGCGAATGCCCGCAAGGAGCCGCACACCATGACCCAGCGCACTCTCGTCCTCCTCAAGCCGGACGCCGTCCGCCGCGCTTTGGTGGGAGAGATCATCGGCCGTATCGAGCGCAAGGCCGACTGGAGCATCACCGCGCTGGAGTTGCGCACGCTCGACGAGGGCACGCTGGAGCAGCACTACGGCGAGCACAAGGGCCGGCCGTTCTACGAGCCGCTGATCGAGTTCATGGCGTCGGGCCCTGTCGTCGCGCTGATCGTCGAGGGCGAGCGCGTCATCGAGGGCGTACGCGCCCTGGCGGGTCCCACTGACCCGATCGCCGCAGCGCCGGGCTCCATTCGGGGGGACTTCGGAACGATCGTCCGGGAGAACCTCATCCACGCTTCGGACTCCGAGGAGTCCGCCATTCGGGAACTGAAACTTTTCTTTCCCGAGCACTGAAAGACACCCCTTACCCTGGTCTTTCCTGATCAAACGTCAGCCATACAGCGCTGAGAGCGCCTGCGGCGACCGACGGAATTCGGCCACCCCCGGCATATGCGGAGCCAGATCGGGAACGCATGGCTGCGACACCTCGTCACCTTTATTAGAGGTGGATCAACAGGTAGATCTACCGCCCCGCTTCAGTACGGGCGGCACTACGATGGAAGCCTCCACGCCACAGCATCCACCTCGCCATCCTGAAAAGCCGTCAATGCTCGATTTGGGAAGGCCAGACGCATCCTCATGGGGAACAAGATGTCGTTCATCGGCCGTGACATGGCTGTCGACCTCGGGACCGCCAACACGCTGGTGTACGTCAGGGGTCGGGGGATCGTGCTCAACGAGCCGTCCGTCGTCGCCATCAACACCAACACGGGCGGCATCCTCGCGGTCGGTGCCGAAGCGAAGAAGATGATCGGCCGGACACCGGGCAACATCGTTGCCGTCCGGCCACTGAAGGACGGCGTGATCGCCGACTTCGAGATCACCGAACGCATGTTGCGCTACTTCATTCTCAAGATCCACAAGCGTCGCTATCTGGCCCGCCCGCGGGTCGTCGTCTGTGTGCCCTCCGGCATCACGGGAGTCGAGCGACGCGCCGTCATCGAGGCGTCCACCCAGGCGGGCGCCCGTCAGGTGCACATCATCGAAGAGCCCATGGCCGCCGCCATCGGCTCGGGTCTTCCCGTCCACGAGGCGACCGGCAACATGGTCGTGGACATCGGCGGCGGCACCACCGAGGTCGCGGTGATCTCGCTCGGCGGAATCGTCACTGCTCAGTCGATCCGGGTCGCCGGCGACGAGTTGGACAACGCGATCATCCAGCACATCAAGAAGGAGTACTCGCTCCTCCTCGGTGAGCGCACCGCCGAACAGATCAAGATCACCATCGGTTCGGCCTACGACCTCGACAAGGACGAGCACACCGAGATCCGCGGCCGCGACCTGGTGTCGGGGCTGCCGAAGACCGTCGTCATCTCGGCCGCCGAGGTCCGCAAGGCCATCGAGGAGCCGGTCAACGCCATCGTGGACGCGGTGAAGACCACGCTCGACAAGTGCCCGCCGGAGCTCTCCGGCGACGTGATGGACCGCGGCATCGTCCTCACCGGCGGCGGCGCCCTGCTGCGCGGCCTCGACGAGCGGCTGCGCCGTGAGACCGGCATGCCCATCCACATCGCCGAGGACCCGCTGGATTCGGTGGCTCTCGGCTCCGGCAAGTGCGTCGAGGAGTTCGAAGCCCTCCAGCAGGTGCTCGACGCCTCGCCGCGTAGATGACGTACCGCCCACCGACTGCCCACTCACCGACCGCCCGACGACCGACCCCGCCCCACCGCGCCGCCGGTATACCCCCGACTCCGCGCAGATCATGAAAAGGGCGAATATCCCCCGGGCCCCCAACAGGCCCGGGGGACACCCCATATGGAACGCTGACGTCCTCGCCGGTGGATCGTTGATATACAGACAAGACCAATCCGATGCGCCAATTGAGACGAATCCCTTACGGGGGATTCCCGCGATTCGCACGAAAATATCCGACGAGGCATTCCAACGAGGAAGGCACGGCCGCCGCACGTGAGGGACACACGAGAGAGCCGGCTGCTCCTGGTGCTGCTGATCGCCATCGCGTTCGCACTGATCACGGTGGATATCCGCGGGGGAGAGGCGTCACCCGTCGACGGTGCCCGGGGGGCCGCGGCCTCGGTCTTCGGACCCGTCCAAGAGGGGGTCTCCCAGGCCGTCGACCCGGTCGGCAACGCCATCGGGGCCGTACGGGACTCCGGTGAGCGGCACGACCGCGTCAGTCTCCTGGAGCGGGAGAACGCGGCGCTCAAGCAGCGGCTCGGCAGCGACGACCGCAACCGCAGCCGCGTGAAGGAACTGGACAAGCTCCTCAAGACCGCCGGCGCCGGCCAGTACGGCATCAAGGCCGCCGAGGTCATCGCCATAGGAGCGGCCCAGGGCTTCTCCTGGACCGTGACCATCGACGCGGGCGCCGCCGACGGCCTCAAGCGCGACATGACCGTACTGAACGGGGACGGGCTCGTCGGCCGTATCACCACCGTGGGCCCCGGCACCGCGACCGTACTGCTCGCCAACGACCCGGACTTCACCGTCGGCACCCGGATGGAGAACTCCGACGAACTCGGCTTCGCCACCGGCCAGGGCGACCAGCCGTTCAACGTCCAACTCCTCAACGGCAAGGCCAAGGTGAAGAACGGCGACCGGCTGGTCACCTTCGGATCCAGCAAGGACCGGCCCTTCGTCCCCGGAGTGCCGGTCGGTCAGGTCGTACGCGTCGACCCCTCCGGCGGCGACCTCACCCGCGACATCTTCGTCCGCCCGTACGTCGGCTTCACCAAGCTCGACATCGTCGGCGTCGTCGTCCAGGCACCCCGCGAGGACCCCCGCGACATGGTCCTGCCGAAGAAGCCCGCCAAGCCCAAGCCCACACCGACCGTCACTGTCACGGCCACCCCGTCGCCCAACGGCCAGGAAGCGCCGGGCGACGGTCAGGTCAACGAGCAGGAGTAGAGCTGATCCCCATGCGCTTCAACCGGATGCTGCTCTCCACCACCCTGGTCGTGGTCGCGCTGGTCGTCCAGGTCTCCGTACTCGCCCGGCTCCAACTCCCCGGAGCCGTACCCGATCTGCTGCTCCTCGTCGTCGTCGCGCTCGCCCTGGTCTACGGCCACACCAGCGGCGCGCTCATCGGCTTCGGCGCCGGGCTCCTCGCCGACATCGCCCCGCCCGCCGACCACGCCGCGGGACGGTACGCACTTGTGCTCTGTGTGATCGGCTATCTCGCCGGACTCGCCAAGCCCGACCACGGCCAACTGCGCACCGCGCTGGGCCCGATGGTCGTGGTGGTCGGCGCGGCCGTCACCACGACGCTGCTGTACGCGGGCGTCGGCGCCCTCGTCGGTGACACCGCAGCCCGCCATGTCGGCCTCACCAACCTGGTCGTCACATCGGCCATCTACGACTTGTTGCTCGCACCGTTCACCGTTCCGCTGATCATGGCCCTGGCCAGACGCGCGGAGAACGACCCGCTCGCCGACAAGTCGAGCGGCGGCAGTGACGTCGCCTCCGGCTGGCTGGCCGCGGGGACCGGACTGAAGATCGGGAACCAGCGCGGGGGGCTGCGCATGAAGACGGCCAGGTCGCGCGCGGCACGGGCCGGACGGATCAAGGGGGTCAAACGACTGTGAGCAACATTCCGGAGACCGGACGGACGCCCAGGGTCCAGATCCGGCTCGTCGTCATCCAGATCCTGGTCTTCTCGCTCCTGCTCACCCTCGGCGGACGGCTCTGGTACCTCCAGGTCCGCAACGGTGCGGAGTACACGGACGAGGCCAAGAACAACCATGTGCAGCAGGTCGTCCAGCCGGCCGTCCGCGGCTCGATCCTCGACTCGCAGGGCGTGCCGCTCGCCGACAACGAGACCCGGCTCGTCGTCTCCGCCAGCCGCACCGAACTGATGAAGATGCAGGACAAGGGGAAAGCGGTCCTCATCCGCCTCGCCGACGTCCTCGGTATGACGCCCAAGGAGGTCGGGGACAAGGTCAGGCTCTGCGACAACAAGACGCCGCAGCCCTGCTGGAACGGCTCGCCGTACCAGCCCATCCCCGTCACCGACGAGGCCACCACCCAGCAGGCACTCCAGATCCGCGAGCGCGCCGAGGACTTCCCCGGCATCACCGCCGAACCGACCGCCGTGCGCCGCTACGCCGCGCCGGGCAAGGCCAACACCGCCCAGGTGCTCGGCTATCTCTCGCCGGTCACCGACGAGGAGATCACCGAGGCGCAGGACACCGACTCGCCGTTCCTCCGCTCCGACCAGGTCGGCCGCTCCGGTCTGGAGCGCACGTACGACAAGTACCTGCGCGGCGACGCGGGCGTCACCCGTTACGAGGTCGACAACCTCGGCCGGGTCATCGGCCAGGCCAAGAGCGACCAGGCCGAGCCGGGCTCCAACATCATCACCTCCATCGACGCGCGCGTGCAGGCGGTCGCGGAGTACGAGCTCAGCGAGGCGATGAAGGCCGCGCGCAAGGAGCACGACCGCAACACCAACCAGAACTACAAGGCCGACGCGGGCGCCGTGGTGGTCCTGGAGTCCAAGACCGGCCGGGTCGTCTCCATGGCCTCCCAGCCGACGTACGACCCCAACGCCTGGGTCGGCGGGATCTCCGCGAAGGACTACGCCAAGCTCACCAGCAAGAAGTCCAACTTCCCGCTGCTGAACCGGGGGATCCAGTCGCAGGCGGCCCCCGGCTCGATCTTCAAGGTCATCTCGTCCACGGCGGCGGTCAAGGCCGGATACGACTTCAACGGCAGCTACCCGTGCCCCAGTTCGTACTCCATCGGCAACCAGGTCTTCAAGAACTTCGAGTCCCAGGGCTACGGCAGCATCGACCTCGGGCGCGCGCTGGAGGTCTCCTGCGACACCGTCTTCTACGGTCTCGCGCACAAGGAGTGGCAGAAGGACGGCGGCAACAAGCCCAAGAAGGGCGCCAACGACTATTTCTACAAGACCGCCAAGGAGTTCGGCCTCGCCAAGGAGACCGGCATCGACCTCCCCAACGAGGTCGCGGGCCGCATCCCGGACCGCCAGTGGAAGCAGAACTTCTGGGAGGCCAACAAGGCCGACTGGTGCAAGCAGGGCAAGAAGGGCGGCACGTACGTCGAGCAACTCGCGTACGAGGGCTGCCTCGAAGGCAACCGGATGCGCGCCGGTGACGCGGTCAACTACTCCATCGGGCAGGGTGACACGCTCGTCACCCCGATCCAGATGGCCACGATCTACGCGGCGATCGCCAACGGCGGCACGATGTACGACCCGAGCGTCGGCAAGGCGATCGTCAGCCCCGACGGCAAGAAGGTCACGGAGATCAAGCCCAAGTCGCACGGCAAGCTGCCGATCGACGACAAGCTCCGCGACCAACTGGACAAGGCCCTCGCGGGAGTGGCGACCACCGGTTCGGCCGCCTGGCGGTTCGGCGGCTGGCCGCAGGACAAGATCCCGATGCACGCCAAGACGGGTACGGCCGAGGTCTACGGCAAGCAGACAACCTCTTGGTTCGCCTCGTACACCGAGGACTACACGATCGTCATGACGATCTCCCAGGGTGGTACGGGCTCCGGAGCCTCGGGCCCCGCCGTGCGCAAGATCTACGAGGCGATGTACGGCCTCGACGCGAAGGGCGGCCAGAATCTCAAGAAGGCCCTGATGCCCGAGCCGCGCAAGGCACTGCCCAAGATCGAGCCGGACGGCACGATCGACGCGCCGACCATCAAGCCGTTCAAACCGGACAAGACGCCGCTGGACGGCAACGAGATCGCGCCTGCCGGTGACAACAACGGCCTGGTGCCGCAGGCACCGGGCGACACGGGCCGGGCACAGGCACCGGACACCGGACAGGACCCCGGCGATACGGGGCAGGCGCCCGACGCGGGGCAGGCACCCGACGCCGGGCAGCCACCGGCAGGTCCCGGGCGGTCACCGAACGACAACGGACAGCTCGCGGGCGCACCCGCGCGGAGGGACTGACGCATGGCCGGCACGAGCGGCTTCTCCGTCTCCGGATACGGTCCCGAGCGCGGGCTGTGGGCCACGCTCGCGGCCCGCGACTCCCTGGCGCGCAGGCTGGACTGGCCGCTGCTGTTCTCCGCGCTCGCGCTCTCGGCGGTCGGGTCGCTGCTCGTCTGGTCGGCGACCCGCAACCGTACGGACCTCAACACGGGCGACCCGTACCACTTCTTCTTCCGCCACATACTGAACACCGGTATCGGGCTGGCCCTGATGATCGGCACGATCTGGCTCGGCCACCGCACCCTGCGCGGCGCGGTGCCGGTGCTCTACGGCATCTCCGTCGTACTCGTGCTCCTGGTCCTCACCCCGCTCGGCGCCACCATCAACGGCGCGCACGCCTGGATCGTGCTCGGCGGCGGCTTCACCCTCCAGCCCTCGGAATTCGTGAAGATCACGATCATCCTGGGCATGGCGATGATGCTCGCGGCCAGAGTCGACGCGGGTGATCAGGTCCATCCGGACCATCGGACGGTCGCCAAGTCCCTCGGGCTCGCGGTCGTCCCGATCGTGATCGTCATGATGATGCCGGACCTCGGATCGGTCATGGTCATGGCGGTGATAGTGCTCGGCGTCCTGCTCGCCTCCGGGGCGTCCAACCGGTGGATCTTCGGGCTCGTCGGCGCCGGTGTCGCGGGCGCCGTCGCGGTCGCGGCACTCGGCGTGCTCGACGAGTACCAGATCAACCGCTTCGCCGCCTTCGCCAACCCCGAGCTCGACCCGGCGGGCGTCGGCTACAACACCAACCAGGCGCGGATCGCGATCGGTTCGGGCGGCCTCACCGGCACCGGGCTCTTCAAGGGGTCCCAGACCACCGGGCAGTTCGTCCCCGAGCAGCAGACCGACTTCGTCTTCACCGTCGCCGGCGAGGAACTGGGCTTCGTCGGCGCCGGGCTGATCCTCCTGCTGCTCGGTGTGGTGCTGTGGCGCGCCTGCCGGATCGCCCGGGAGACGACCGAGCTGTACGGGACGGTCGTGGCCGCCGGGATCATCGCCTGGTTCGCCTTCCAGTCCTTCGAGAACGTCGGGATGACGCTCGGGATCATGCCTGTGGCGGGTCTGCCGCTGCCGTTCGTGTCATACGGAGGCACGTCGATGTTCGCGGTCTGGATCGCCGTCGGCCTGCTTGAGTCGATCAGGGTCCAGCGGCCGATAACGGCGTGATCCGGCGGGTCGGTGTCGCAGGGGCTGCCACTCGGCGGCCCCTGCGACTACGTTTGTGAGGATGGTGGACACAAAGCGAGAGATCGAGCGTAAGTACGAACTCCCGGAGTCGCCGGAGGCCGGCGGCAGCGGCTCGCAGCCACGTGGCCGTTCGCTCCTGCCGGATCTCACCAAGGTGCCGACCGTCTCCGCCGTCACCGCGCGGGGCGTCACCGAGCTGGACGCCGTCTACTACGACACCCCTGACCTGCGGCTGATCGCCGACACCCTCACCCTCCGCCGCCGCACCGGCGGCGCGGACGAGGGCTGGCATCTGAAGTTCCCCGTCGGCGACGGCGTCCGCGACGAGCTCCGGGCCCCGCTCTCCGACACCCTCCCCGACGAGCTCGCCGCGCTGGTGCGCTCGCGGGTCCGCGGCGCCGAGCTGGCCCCCGTCGTACGGCTGCGGACCTCGCGCGACATCAGCCTGCTGGTCGACGAGGCCGGCCGGACGCTCGCCGAGGTGGCCGTGGACACCGTCCGCGCCGAACGCCTGCTCGCCGGGGGCGGTGCCGCCGACTGGACCGAGGTCGAGGTCGAGCTGGCCGACGACGGCGACCCGGCGCTGCTCGACGCCGTGGAGAAGGTGTTCCGCAAGGCGGGAGTGCGTCCGGCGTCGGCGAAGTCGAAGCTCGCCAGGGCCCTCGCCGACACGGCGCCCGCCGAGAGCGCGCCCCCGGGGAAGACGGGCATGAGGCCGGGGAAGCCCGCCCGGGAGACCGGGCGCGCGCCGGTCACCGCCGGGGACCACGTGCTCGCCTATCTGCGCGAGCAGGCCGACGCGATCGTCTCGTACGACCCCGCCGTCCGCCGCGACCTGCCGGACTCCGTGCACCAGCTGCGGGTGGCCACCCGCCGGATGCGGTCCGCTTTCCGTACGTACAAGAAGGTGCTCGACCGGGACGCCACCCGGCCCATCGCAGCCGAGCTGAAGTGGCTCGCCGGGGAGCTGGGCGTCGACCGGGACCAGGAAGTCCTCGCCGAGCGGCTCACCGAACGCGTGGACGCCCACGACACGACCCTGCTGCTCGGGCCCGTGCACGCCCGGCTCCGGATCTGGGACACCGCGGGTCGCACCGACGCACGGGCCAGGACCCTCGGCGTACTCGACAGCGTGCGCTATCTGCGCCTGCTGGACTCCGTGGAGGCCCTGCTCGCCGACCCGCCTCTGCTGGACGGCGCCGACCGGAAACCGGCCAAGGTGCTGCCCCGCGCGATCCTCAAGGACTACGAGCGCCTCGCGGGGCGCGTCGAGCACGCGCTGGGGCTCGCGCCCGGGGAGGAGCGTGACCTGGCGCTGCACGACGCCCGCAAGGCCGCGAAGCGGGCCCGTTACGCCGCCGACGCGGCGAAGCCGGCCCTCGGGAAGCCCGCGAAGCGCTTCGCCAAGCGGATGAAGGCCGTGCAGTCCGTGCTCGGCGACCACCAGGACAGCGTGGTGGCCCGCGACGCGCTGCGCGACCTCGCGATCCAGGCCCACGCGGCCGGGGAGTCCGCCTTCACCTGGGGACTGCTGTACGGCGAGGAGGAGGCACGGGCGGCCGACCGGGAGCGGGAACTGCCGCAGATCTGGCGCGAGTCGGCGAAGCGGAAACTGCGGACGGCACTGACGGGCTGAGCGCGGGGCGGGCTCTCGGGCCGGGCGGGCGTTCCCGCTCGCGCGGTGAGGGGCGGGTGGCGCTCGGGGTAGCCTGAATGGTCACCCCGTCAGCCCACGAAAGTCGCCGTGATGTCTGCTGTTGAATCGGTCTTCCCACAGCTCGAAGCTCTGCTCCCGCATGTGCAGAAGCCGATCCAATACGTCGGCGGTGAACTCAACTCCACCGTCAAGGACTGGGACGAGTGCGACGTCCGCTGGGCGCTGATGTACCCCGACGCGTACGAGGTCGGACTGCCCAACCAGGGCGTCATGATCCTGTACGAGGTGCTCAACGAACGCGAGGGTGTCCTCGCGGAGCGCACGTACAGCGTCTGGCCCGACCTCGAAGCGCTGATGCGTGAGCACCGGGTCCCGCAGTTCACCGTGGACGCGCACCGCCCCGTCTCCGCCTTCGACGTGTTCGGGCTCTCCTTCTCCACCGAGCTCGGCTACACCAACATGCTCACGGCGCTCGACCTGGCCGGGATCCCGCTCAACGCGGCGGACCGTACCGTCGACCACCCGATCGTGCTCGCGGGCGGCCACGCGGCGTTCAACCCCGAGCCGATCGCCGAGTTCATCGACTGCGCCGTCATCGGCGACGGCGAGCAGGCCGTCCTGCAGATCACCGAGATCATCCGGGCCTGGAAGGCCGAGGGCCGGACCGGAGGCCGTGAGGAACTGCTGCTGCGGCTCGCGAAGACCGGCGGGGTGTACGTCCCCGGCTTCTACGACGTCGAGTACCTGCCGGACGGCCGTATCGCCCGTACCGTCCCCAACAGGTCCGGAGTCCCGTGGCGGGTCTCCAAGCACACCGTCATGGACCTGGACGAGTGGCCGTACCCGAAGCAGCCCCTGGTGCCGCTGGCCGAGACCGTGCACGAGCGCATGTCCGTCGAGATCTTCCGCGGCTGTACGCGCGGCTGCCGCTTCTGCCAGGCCGGCATGATCACTCGGCCCGTCCGGGAGCGCAGCATCACCGGCATCGGAGAGATGGTCGAGAAGGGCCTCAAGGCGACGGGCTTCGAGGAGGTCGGCCTGCTGTCGCTCTCCTCCGCCGACCACAGCGAGATCGCGGACGTCGCCAAGGGCCTCGCCGACCGGTACGAGGAGGAGAAGATCGGCCTCTCCCTCCCGTCCACCCGCGTGGACGCCTTCAACGTCGACCTCGCCAACGAACTCACCCGCAACGGTCGCCGCTCCGGCCTCACCTTCGCCCCCGAGGGCGGCTCCGAGCGGCTGCGCAAGGTCATCAACAAGATGGTCTCGGAGGAGGACCTGATCCGTACCGTCTCCACCGCGTACGGCAACGGCTGGCGCCAGGTGAAGCTCTACTTCATGTGCGGACTGCCGACGGAGACCGACGAGGACGTCCTGCAGATCGGCGACATGGCGGTCAAGGTCATCGCCGAGGGCCGCAAGGTCTCCGGCCAGAACGACATCCGCTGCACCGTCTCCATCGGCGGGTTCGTGCCCAAGCCGCACACCCCGTTCCAGTGGGCGCCGCAGCTGAGCGTCGAGGAGACCGACGAGCGGCTGCTGAAGCTCCGCGACAAGATCCGCGCGGACAAGAAGTACGGCCGCTCGATCGGCTTCCGGTACCACGACGGCAAGCCGGGCATCGTCGAGGGCCTGCTGTCGCGCGGCGACCGCCGGGTGGGCGCGGTCATCCGCGCGGTCTACGAGGACGGCGGCCGGTTCGACGGCTGGCGCGAGCACTTCAGCTACGACCGCTGGATGGCGAGCGCCGCGAAGACGCTGCCCGGGTTCGGCCTGGACGTCGACTGGTACACCACCCGCGAGCGCACGTACGAGGAGGTCCTGCCCTGGGACCACCTGGACTCCGGTCTCGACAAGGACTGGCTCTGGGAGGACTGGCAGGACGCGCTCGACGAGACCGAGGTCGAGGACTGCCGCTGGACGCCGTGCTTCGACTGCGGGGTGTGCCCGCAGCTCGACCTCGACATCCAGATCGGCCCGACGGGCAAGAAGCTGCTGCCGTTGACGGTCAAGAACGGCTCTTGACCTGTGGAGACATGGGGCGGACCGGATGAGGCGGTAGGGCGGATCGCTGGTGCGCTCTCAGCGACTTCTGAGACTGAAGCCTTGGAGATTTTGGCGTCGCTCGGGGTGCGGCGCGTGGGCCTTGGGCCTCGGCGAGCGGAAGGGCGGACCCCGCTACCAGCGGTTCGAATCGTCCCCAGCGACGTCAGCGTCACCAGTGAGGTTGAGTGGCTCTGAGGGCGAAGCTCCATACGCTCGAGCGAGGTTGTTGCGGGTGATCAGGGTGTCGGGGTGGGTGTCGCCGAGGATCTGCTCGCGCTGGGTGAGGGTTGCCTCGTAGAGAGCGATGGCTCGGTCCAGATCCCCTGCACTCCTATAGGCGCTGGCGAGGTTGTTGCGGCTGGTCAAGGTCGAGGGGTGGGTGTCGCCGAGGATCTGCTCGCGCTGGGTGAGGGTTGCCTCGCAGAGGGGGATGGCGCGGTTCAGGTCCCCTGCGGTCTGGTAGGCGCTGGCGAGGTTGTTGCGGGTGATCAGGGTGTCGGGGTGGGTGTGGCCCAGGACCCGCTCACTTTCGGTGAGGGTTGCCTCGTAGAGGGGGATGGCTCGGTTCAGGTCCCCTGCGGTCTGGTAGGCGCTGGCGAGGTTGTTGCGGCTGGCCAGGGTGTGGGGGTGGGTGTCGCCGAAGATCTGCTTGCGCTGGGTGAGGGTTGCCTCGTAGAGGGGGATGGCTCGGTTCAGGTCCCCTGCGGTCTGGTAGGCGCTGGCGAGGTTGTTGCGGCTGGCCAGGGTGTCGGGGTGGGTGTCGCCCAGGACCCGCTCGAATTGGGTGAGGGTTGCCTCGTAGAGGGGGATGGCTCGGTTCAGGTCCCCTGCGGTCTGGTAGGCGCCGGCGAGGTTGTTGCGGGTGATCAGGGTGCCGGGGTGGGTGTCGCCCAGGACCCGCTCACTTTCGGTGAGGGCTGCCTCGAAGAGCAGGATCGCTTGGTCCAGCTCCCCTGCCTCCTGGTAGATGTATGCGAGGTCGTTGCGGCTGGACAGAGTGTCGGGGTGGACGTTGCCGAGGGCCCGCTCGCGCTGGGCAAGAGTTGCTTCAACGAGCGGGAGAGCGCGGACGATGTGACCGTGTCGATGGAGATGCTCGGTGGCGGTGTTGTACGCGTCGGTGAGGGGGGTGTCGTCGTGGTAGTCAGGTGGAGTGGCGACGGCGAGGGCGATCAGGTGGGGGGTGAAGGTGTCCCATTGGCTGTCGGTTGCCTCGTCCTGGTCGGCGGGTGGGGTGAGCGCGTGGAGGACGGCCTGTTCCGCTGAGGTGCGTCCTGTCTGTTCGGCCGTCGGGTTGGTGCGGGGGGTGCGTAGGACCGCCTGGACGAGGCGGTGGACGGACATGGTGGTGCCGGTGTCGGTGACCATGCTGTAGGAGGCGAGGGTTCCGATGGCTTCGGCGATGTCGTCGGGGTCGGTGCCGGGCGGGGTGAGCAGGGTGTGGGGGATGCCTTCGGGGGACAGCCACGCGGCCGTGTGCAGAACGGCCACCGCCAGTTGGTCTTCCCTCTCCAGGGCGTGCAGGGTCAGTTGCCAGACGCGGGCGATGGTGCGCTCGGCGCCGACCCCGGGCGCGGTTTTGTCCAGCTTGCTGGGCAGGCGGCGGAGGTAGGAGTCGATGGTGATGCCGCGGTTTCTCGCGAGATAGGCGCTGGCCTGTTTCAACGCCAGTGGCAGGTAGCCGAGTTCCGCGACCAGTGCTGCCGCGTCCGCCCGCTCCCTCGTCGTTGCTTCACGGCCTTTGAACGCGAGGCGGCAGAGCAGATCGGTAGCGTCACCGGGGTTGAGGTTGCCCAGGGTCAGGGTGGGTGCGTTGTCTGGCCAGCCCGCTGTGCGGCGGCTGGTCGCCAGATGATGACCACCTCGCAGGGCTCCGGTGTAGGGGGTCAGGTCCTGCGGGTCTTCGACGTTGTCGTAGACCAGCAGCCAGTTGGGGTGCCAGGCCAGCCACTGCATCGCCCACGCCACCGCCGGCGGCCCGCTCGCCCCTCCTGCCCAGTCGGGGACAAGACGGTGCGTCAGCGAGGCAAGGGACTGTTCGATGGTGTCCGGCGACACGGCGTTGATCCACCAGACGAGCCGGTAGTCGCCCAGGCGCAGGTAGTGGTGGGCGTAGTGCGTGGCGAGTGTGGTCTTGCCGATCCCGCCCAGCCCGTGCACCGCACCGCTCTGTGTGATCGCTCCCTCGCCCTGGCCCGCCAGCATCCGGCGCAGCTCGGCCAACTCCTCCCCACGCCCCAAACAGAGGCCCGGCTCGGGAAGGTTCGACGTGCCTGGTGCTGCCTCCACCCGCTTGGGCGTGTACAGAGATTCAGCGGGCAGCACATCACCCGTGATAGCAGCCTGGATGAACCCAGCGGCGATCGACCGCTCCCCGGACGCGCTGTTCCAAGTGGCCGGGTGTTCCTGGGCTGTCATGGGAGTGGGTTGTGCCCGTCACCGGTGATCGCGGTTCCGATGTGCTGCGCCGCGATCGACCGTTCCCCGGACGCTGTGACATTCACCGTCCAAGCGCCCGGCGACGGGAACAACTCGGCCAGTTCTTGCCGCAGTTCGGCGTCGTCTCGCAGGGCTCGCTTCAGCGCCGCCCGCAGGCTGGCCGCCGTGTCCGGGTCATCCGGGTCCTCGGCGTGCTCCGAGATCGCCCGTTCCAACTCGGCCTGTTCGCTCTCATCCCCCCGGCGCCAGACCGTCTGAATGATCCGCTGTCCCATGGACACCGTGGCGTCAGCAGCCGCGTCCTGCGCGCGCGTCAGCACTGCGACCCCGTACGCGCCCGCCGCTGCCGACACCGCCGGCCCCGCCTGAGCCACCCACTGCACAACCTCCATACCGCCAACCCCCGTCTCCCGTAACAGACAACGAACCTAAGAGCACCAGCGTAAGGAGTCCTGAACCACTCAGCGCCTGCTTTGCGCAGATTTCGGCGTGAGGTGCGGAGGCGCCACTGGCACAAGCGTGCAGACGTCTGCGCTGGTCCGCCGCTCTCTGCCCGCAGGTCGACAAATGGCCACAAACAGGCCCGATCGGCAAGAAGATGCTGCCACTGACGGTCAAGAAGGGCTCCTGAAGCGGTAGGGCGGATCACTGGTGCGCTCTCAGCGACTACTGAGGTCGAGAATCTGGCTTCGCTCGGGTCCCGCGAGGTGGCCCTGGGGCTCGAAGGATGGAGGGGCGGACCCCGCTGCCAGCGGTTCGAACTGCCCCGCATGAGGCCAGGATCACCAGCAAGATTGAGAGCGCCTGCAATCGCCTTACAGGGGTGGTTGGGCCGTGTGGCGTAACTGACCGAGCGTAGGCGCGACTTGGGGCTCGCAACGCGTGGCCGGGGATCCTGCTTGGCCGCGCGTTGCCTTTGGTGGAGAGGGCCTGGTCGGTCCTACCGGTTGTGCTGGAAGATATGGGGAGGCTGCAGGCGGAGCGTGATCACTGGGGGCCGCTGGGTATCCCGTTGCCTTACAAGATCGGCAGCTTCATAAGCGGCGGCGAGGTTGTAGCGGCAGGTCAGGGGGAGAGGCGAGTCTTGCCCAGGACCCGAAAATCTATTTTGAGTAATCGCCGCACGCGCTAGTCCCGCACGAAGGAGAAGAATAGTGTCCTCTCAGGGATCTCACGTCGCTACTATAGACAGCAGCATTGCGTATTTCACCTTCACGATGGGCGGTGCCAGCCGTGTCGGTATTCACGCCGCCGCGAACCGACTCCTGAAGGCCGAAATCGCTGAGATGGTTGGATCGCCCGCTAGCCCTGAAGTGAGAGTCTCACCACGTTATTCAAACCTGGTCAAACTCCTTCGCGAAATCGACGCTTTGCGAGAACTCGCTTCCGCTGTCGACAGTGGAGGAATGAGATCGTGGGCTTTGAGGAATCCGTTGCGTGCTCTCCGGATACTGCCAAGGATCTTCTCGCCGTCTCGGCGCACAAGCGATGCAGAGCCGATCGACTTCCCCTCATTCTTGTCGCAAATGCAAGAAAATGCCGATTTTATTGCATCGAGCGTAGCTGACGAGCAAGCAATCAATGCCATCCAGCACGCAATCGAAGGCGAAATTTACAGGTCCGGATATCGAGCTGAGGAACCTTATCTGAGACTGCGCCTCAGGGATATCGCCGTCCGGCTTCGAATGTTGAGTGACGGGGAGGTTCGTGCACAAGATGACTTCAGTGAGGCGACCTACGCTAACGCCACCCTCTTGCTGCACCGCTCTGGCGTGGTACAGATCACCATCGCTCTCCGATTTCCGGACAGAATTAGTGCGAAGAAACTTGCAGAAATTCAGTTTAGCGGAGCCCAAATCATTTCTTCTGCCGAGTATCCAGAAGCGCTACTGAGAGCCACGCTCAACTCGCGCAAGCTGTGGTCCACTCTGCCCGGCGAATGGATTGATGAGGTTCGAGCCGGTACTCGGTGGCGTCGTATGTCTTACGCGGAACCGATCTCCGTGGCGGATCTGTGCCTTATGTATATAGATTCGATTACTAACATTGCAATTAAGGATCTTCCCGGTGAATGGATTTGTCATCCGACGGTCTTTGTGGAAGAGATAACCTGCTGTCCGTCCGAGATGGAATTTAGAACACAGCACCGAGGTGAACTCAGGGAGCTAGTCACCCGATATCAAAGTCGGCATGGCCAGCGAGGCTCGTCTATCGACGACTTGATGCCAGAAGACTCTTCACTGAACATCGACCATTCCATCTACATGAGCTCCTCGAACTCCGTGTCTATCCGGTGGCCAGGATTTACTGGCGCTGAGGAATACGCGAACCATTTGCAGCACGTCATGATTGTCGAATGCGCCCTATTGCAGTATTGGCAGATTCGCATGATTGACTGGCGCGTAGTCCAGAGTCGCGGGCAGTTGAAGGATATCAAGACACTTCAAGAGGATGCGATATTCGGCCTCCGCGAGTATCGAAATTCCCCACTGACTCACGGAACCGCCATGAAGATAACCGACCGGCTGTTGAAGGAATGGCATGCAGACCGCTTGTATGCGCACGCTCTTGAGAGTTTGAACCAATTGCAGCAGCTAGTCGCTACTGGCGACTCTCAGAGTTCTGCTAGGCGAGCCAACGCTCTCGCCGCAACAGCGGCGGTCGCAACGGTTATTCTCGGCTTGCCTGCTGTTGATGAAACTCTGAGTGTTGCTAGAGATATCCCAAATGAGGGCATTTTGGGTGTCATTGCAGCGCCTCTTAAAGAGCTGGCCACGCGGAAAGCAATGGGTGCGTGGATCGGGTACCTCGGCCTGCTGTCATTTGTGGCAGCGATTGTATGCCTATGGAATCGGCGTCAGAAAAGCTTGAGAGTCGAACGCTGGACCAAGCGGAGGGCAGGTGAACCCTGGCCGCTGGGAACCATCGAAATCACGAGGCGAGAGGGCGACGACGCTTAGCATCAAGGCGCTTGCGCTGGGTGTTATGGCGGCGCTGTCGCGGTTCTGCCTGGTCCGAGGCCGGCCACTGTATAGCCGTGATCTCGGCCTGAGGCGCGAAGGCACCACTGACACGAGCGTCCCCAGACGTCCACGCTTGTCCGCCGCTCTCTGCCCGCAATTCGACACATGGCCACAAACGGGCCCGACCGGAAAGAAGCTGCTGCCGCTGACGGTCGAGAACGGGTCTTGACCTGTAGAAACAGGGGGCAGAGCGGATGAAGTAGCAGGGCGGATCGCTGGTGCGCTCTGCGAGATTACTGAGACCGAAGCTCTGGCCATTGTGGCTTCACTAGGAGAGCTGCGCGTCGGCTCCAGGTCTCGGGGAGCGGAGGAGTGGACACCGCTGCCAGGGTCTCGAACGGCCCCGAGTGAGGCCAGGGTCACCAGCGAGGTTGAGTGGGTCTGAGAGCGCTTCTAACGCCTTGCAAGGGGCAAGGCGGTCAGGGTGTCGTCCCTGACGGTGTAGGGAGCCTGGGACTCGCCACGAGCGGCTGCGGATCCTGCTCTCGGCTGTCTTTGATCGAGGGTGCTTGGCCTAAGGTGAGCGCGGAACGACTACGCCGCGAAGGCGTGGTACCGGCTGAAAGACAGCGGTTGGTGTGGTTGCTGTATTTCGCTGCTGTACGGCCCCACGCCAGAGGCCCCGAAGCGGAAGTCAGCCGGGCCACCATGAACCGCGCGACGCAAGTCCTTACCGAGTGGGACGAACGAACGGCATCCAGCCCCGCCGGGCTCGGGCGACAACGTCACCACGCCGAGAGCGCCTCCGTGTGGGCACAGAGCGTCAACTCCTCTGCCGCCGTGGTCTCACAGTCGCTCACGGGAGGCCAGATCACCGGAGCCCTTAGTCCTCACCCTCGCCCGTATCCTCAACCCCATCGACTTCATCCTCACCGAGACTGTTATCCCCCTCGTCAAGGTCAGCGAGTTGTGAGACAGCCGCGAAAGCGGAGGGCCACCGGATTCCCGCGATGGGATTTATTGCCGCAGGGAACCCCTTAAAGAGCTTTGGGTCGATTTTCGGGCGCATGAATTCAAGCAGTTTCGGGTCAATCTTCGGCCCGAATATCTTCGGGTCAATCTTGGATCCAAAGATCTTGGGGTCGAATTTCGGACCGAAGATCTTCGGGTGGGTTCTCGGACCGAAGAGCTTTGGGTCGATCTTTGGCCGCATGAATTCAAGCAGTCCGGGATCAATGATGGTGCGGCTTTGCAGCTTCGCAAGACTCGCTTGCAGCGAGGCCAGTCCGGACGGCTGCCTCCTCCACTGCCGGAGGCCCGGATCGTCGTGCAACGCATCCACGTTGACCACGTCGCCACTAACGGGGCGTCCATACACGTCAAGCTGAATCAAGCCGCGGAATCTGAGTTCTTTGAGGACCGTTGCGTTACGCTCCGCTCCTTCTGCCCACTCCAGACCTTCGGGCAGATCCACGTCGACCTCAACAAGGTCCAATTCGATCAGGGTTTCAGCAGTGAAGGCGAACTCGGCGAAGGCGCCATCCTTCTCGGCCACGCCTTTAACGTCCAACTCCAGGTTTCTGAGACCCTCTACAGCCAGGATTCCCGGCTTCACGGAACCCAATGGAAGACCGCAGCGTCGTGCCGAAACAGTCTTTTTCGCGGCGCTGGGGAGTACTGAAGTTTCAATGAATTGAGTGATGCCACTCTGCTGAAGACTGTCCCTTACCTTTCTGAGATCGAAAGCGGATTCTTCATAGCGCGATGCCGCAAGCGATAGCAGCAGACTCGGAAGGTCACTCACCCAGTGAACTCGGCCAGTGGCCGAGATGCTCGCAAGGTCCTCTATCAGGTCGGGATGGAACCCGCTTTTTTCCTCGTCGGCGAAGTCCGTCGAGTTCTCCGTAACCCAGTAGACTGATTCTTCTGGATTCTCCTGAGCAAGATTCAGGACCAGAATCCAATTGAGCGTGTCTCGATAACCATCACCCTTATAGTCACATGGCTTGCGCCGCGTGGCAGCCCGCTTCGCGAGTTCCATGTGCGAGACGTCAGGCGGAGACAATACAACGCCGCTAAGATCAGAAATCAACCGAGCAAGCTGTTCAGGATACTCGCTTCTCTGCGTTTCCAAAGTCCCGAGAAAATCTTCAAAATGCTGCCGCA
This sequence comes from Streptomyces sp. NPDC051217, assembly GCF_044455465.1. Classification (NCBI taxonomy): domain Bacteria; kingdom Bacillati; phylum Actinomycetota; class Actinomycetes; order Kitasatosporales; family Streptomycetaceae; genus Streptomyces; species Streptomyces sp. NPDC051217. The sequence goes on along the minus strand of NZ_JBITEV010000003.1, from coordinate 390,778 downwards.
ACCCCAGTCGGCCAGCGTATTTCGTCACCACTTTGTCAACCGCGAGTGTCGCGTTTGATATCTCGCGATCATAGCCGCCAATAGTTTCTGCTACGACGACCTCAGGGACATAGATTTGAAGCCCCCAGGCCCCACTAGCGTGCGCCAGGACGCGCCAAGCAGTGCCCGAGCACATGAAGTCTGAGGAGAACGTTGTGGTATCGAGGACGACGATCATCTCCCAATATTGACACTCAGCCGCACACATGAGCACAGATTGGACAAGTTCGTCTATTGAGTAACGGACTGACCGCTGCGCGGGGCCGGCGCAGACGTGAGCCTCCTCCAGGCTGTCGCAGATGTCTCATGAGACATGCCGAAGTCTGAAGAAGAGGGGATGGCACCGGCTGACACCGGGCGGATCATGTGCGGGGCTCGTGTCGATGCCAGTCGGGCTTCCGGGCTCGTGCGGTTGGCAAGCCATTTTGTCGGCATCGAGAGTGCTCAGGTGAGGGCCTGGGCGGCGTAGAGCGTGCCGAGGGCGGTGGCGAGGGTGCCGAGCAGGAGACGGAGCGCGGTCTCGGGAAGGTGGGGCTGGATGCGGGCGCCGAGGTAGCCGCCGATGAGTCCCCCGGCGCCGCAGGCCAGGCCAAGCCACCAATCGGCCGCGACGGGTCCGGTGCTCGCCGTCGCCAGCACCGCGTATGCGGCGGCCCCGGCGACTGACGTGGTGAAGGTAGCGGCGAGGGTGGCCGGTGCGATGCGGGCCAGGGGCATGCCGCGTGCGGCGAGGACGGGCCCGAGAAGGGAGCCGCCGCCGATTCCGTAGATCCCGCCGACCACACCGACGACCAGGGCAAGCATGGCGAGTGCGGCTGGGGACGGCTCGCAGGGCCCGGAGCGCGGCCGGTGGCGGGCGGAATGCAGGGTGCGCAGGCACAGCCAGATTCCGAGCGGCAGCAGGAGGGCGGCGACCAGTGTGCGGAAGATGTCGGGGCCGGGGAGGGCGAAGACGCGGACGGCGGCGCCGGCGACGACGCCTGGCAGCGTCCACATGACAAGGCGCCGGGCCAGGGAGCCGCGCAGGGCGCCGTCGCGGCGGTAGCGCCACAGGGCACCCGGCCCAGCAACCACGTTGAACAGCAGGTTCGTCGGCGTGACCGCGGGACTGGGCACGCCGAGGACGCTGAGCTGAACCGGGAGGAGGAAGACTGCCCCGGACACGCCGACCGGCGCGGTCACCGTCGAGATCAGCAGACCGGCGGCAAACCCCGCCCATAGTGTCCACTCCACGCCCGTCCTCGCTTCTCGATCGCCCGGCCAGTATCAGCGGCATGGGGCGACGCAGAGGCGGGGCGCAACGCGATGTTCACGAACCGCAGGAGCGGCCCGGATCGCAGCCACAGGAATCGGCTGCCGGGGTGTCCGTATTGATGTCAGCAGCCGGGCGAGTGGTGGGCGCGCAGCAGCCCTTGCCCTGCCAGGCGTCGCGGCCCTCCCTGACCGCTATGGCGGCGATAACCAGGGCAGCGATCGGGTCGGCCCAGGACCAGCCGAGGGTGGCGTTGAGGACCAGCCCCGCCAGGAGGACGGCCGACAGGTAGGTGCACAGCAGCGTCTGCTTGGAGTCCGCGACTGCGGAGGCGGAGCCGAGTTCGCGGCCCGCTCGGCGCTGGGCAGCCGACAAGAACGGCATGATCGCCAGCGACAGGGCGGCGATGACGACACCGGGGATGGAACGGTCGGCCTCGCTACTGCCGACCAGGGCGCCGACGGCGTCGAACGTCACGTAGGCGGCGACCACGAAGAAGGAGACAGCAATGATCCGCAGCGTGGTCTTCTCCCGGGCCTCGCGCACGGCGTGGTCGCGGGCGGAGAACTGCCAGGCGACCGCAGTAGCCGACGAGACCTCAATCACGGAGTCGAGACCGAAGCCGATCAGAGCCGTCGATGAAGCGATGGTGCCAGCGGTGATAGCCACGATGGCCTCAATGGCGTTGTAGCTGATCGTCGCTGCCACCAGCAGGCGTACGCGCCGGGCGAGGACATCGCGGCGCGCCGGGGACGGCCCGATGGATATGGAGGCCATCAGCAGCAGCCCTTCTCGGCGGTATTTGGGCAGGTCGTGTCCGACTCGACCGCGACCACCGCGGCCAAGAGGTGATCCAGTGCGTGGCCGAGGCGTTCGTCGGCAAGCTCGTACCGCGTGCGTCGGCCGTCTGGCACCGTTACGACCAGCCCGCAGTCACGCAGGCAGGCCAGGTGGTTCGACAGCCGGGTCCGGGAGACCCCCAAAGTCTCGGCGAGGTCGGAGGGGTAGGCGGGAGCCTGGCGCAGGGCGAGAAGGACCCGGATGCGGATCGGGTCGGCGAGCGCGCGGCCGAAACGGGCCAGCACCTCGATGTCGGAGGTAACAGTCAGCATGCCTCGACAGTACAGAAAATGCTGAATTCATGAAAGTATGAATCGTCGCGCCGGCCTCCACGTTCGTGACCTACCTCCATCGTCGGCGCGGCCACCTGCGCGCTGCTTTCCCTGGCGCCGCCTGCGTCCCGTTTGACCTTCGAGTCGAGTTGACAGGGCCCAGAATGCGCCGCCGCGATCATCCTCAGTCCACAGAAGTTGCGCGTGGTCCTCGCCATGGCTCGCCAAGTTCGCAGGCGACATAGGCGGGGTTGGCGGGGCGCTTGGGGGTGGCTTGCTCGGCGATCTGGGCCGGGGGTGGTAGCAGAGTGACAGCGGTGCATTTCAGCATCGCGGCTCCTTGGGGCGGAACAGATTGGGGCCCTGCTCGTGCGTGAGTGCAACCCGCGAACAAGCTGGGGCCTGTGTCGGTGTGGGTGTCAGTCGCTCATCGACACGTGCCACCTTCCAGAGGGACAAAAGTCAGAAGACGGGAGTTCACTCGCTGTCGGCAGCGAGGAACGAAACGCGCGAAGCGTCTGCCTGCATCGGAGCGAGCGGCCTACAACGGCCCTGGGTCTCGGATAGCGGCGGGGCGGACCCCGCTACCGGCCGCCCGAAGAGGCCCCGAGTAAGGCCCGGTTCACCAGTGAGGTTGAGTGGGTCTGAGGGCGTCTCCAATCGCATTGCACGGGGCGGCCGGGTCGGTGCGGCGTCCCCGGCGTCCCTGACGCTGTAGCGACCCGGGCTCGCGACGAGCGGCCGACGGCCCTGCTCTCGGCTGTGTGTCGTCCTTGGCGCTACTCCGATCGGGTGACGCGCTGACCTGGGACTTGTGGCATATGCCGGGATCCTGCGTTACTGAACCTATTCCAACCAATGGGCAGCCCGTACCACTCGGGGCGCGTGGTGCCAGGGTGGGCTGTCCCCTCCACACGTGGGGAGGGTGTAGGTCTTCCGGGATCACGATGGGCACCCCGAGGAGGTTGGATCGCCAGTCGGCGCCGCTGACGCGGTGCCGACTGGTCTGTTTGTGCCGGTCAGGCGGAAATCGATGGCGTACGCCGGTGGTACGCAGGCGCCCGCCGTGGCGCGCTCAACCATCCAAATGCCGTGATTGACACCTTGTCAGAGGTACCTCCCTGTGGGGTACTTGAAACAGCGAACCGGTGGGCCGCCCATCCCATAACCGGGGATCACGGTAAAGGGCGGCGTCTGCCGGTTCTTCCTTTGTGCGCCTACGAGGGAACTCCGTTGCCCAGACGGCACGGTTCAGCCGTCCGTCCTCCCGCGAGGGTCTTCCGCGAAGGTCGGCCCGGTGGCCCCCCGGTTCCGCTGTGTCCTCTGGCCCTGTCCTGTCCAGCGAGGAGTCCCTCCATGCCCATCTCTCCGAACCAAGGATCCACCGGCGGTGGCACTCCGGTGACCATCACCGGTACGAACCTGTCCGGCACCACCGCCGTCACCTTCGGCACCAAGCCGGCCACCGGCGTCGCCAACGTCTCGCCCACCCAGGTCACGGCCGTGTCGCCCTCGGGCACCGGCAGCGTCGGGGTGACCGTGACCACCGCGGGCGGCACGAGCAACCCGCTTCCGTTCTTCTACGTCGGAGCCCCGTTCAAGTCCTCGCTCGGGCCGACCTCCGGTCCCCTGGCGGGCGGCAACACGGTCACGATCAACGGTGTTGGGCTGGCGACGGCCACCGGTGTGTCTTTCGGTGCCAACACCGCCGCGCCGACGGTCGTCTCCGACACCCAGCTCACAGTCACCGTGCCGGCGGGCGCAGCGGCGGGCCCTGTCGGAGTGAGCGTGACCACCGCGGGCGGGACGAACAACGGTCTGTCCTACACCTACGTGGACGTCCCCACCGTGACCACTGTCGCGCCGACCTCCGGGTCGACGTCCGGCGGTACCGGTGTGACCATCACCGGCACCAACCTCGGCACCACCGACTCGGTGACCTTCGATGGCAACCCCGCGCCGTTCTCCGTGGTGAACTCCACCACGGTCTCGGCGGTGACGCCGCCCGGCACCGCCGGCGCGGTCGACGTGGAGGTGACCAACCCGGCCGGCTCCGACACGGCCGTCGGCGCGTTCACCTACGTCGCGCCTCCCGGCATCTGACCCTCAACCAAGCTGCCGCCCGGTCTTCACCGGGCGGCAGCTTGCCTTGACTACCGCTGCCCGAGCGGTAGTTCTCGCCTCTCCGCCGTCCGACCACGAGATCGTCAGTGGGCGGACGGCCCTCATCCGCCGACGCCCCAGACGCGGCGGTTCCCCCGTGCCCGGACCGGCATCGGCGTCACCCCGGGCTTCGCCCAGGCTGCCATAGGAGCATCCTCATGCCGCCCACGATCAATACCATCAATCCCTCGCAAGGGCCCACCACCGGGGGCACCACCGTCACCCTCACCGGCACCGGGATGACGGGGTCCACCGCCGTACGGTTCGCCAGCAGCAACGCCACCTCCTTCACCCTCATCTCCGACACTCAGATCACGGCGGTGAGCCCGCCCCGCGCCGCGGGTGCGGCGGCGGTGATCGTCGTCCATCCGACCGGCAACAGCAACTCGGTGACGTTCACCTATGTCGTGGCACAGGTGCCGGTGGTCACGGGTGTGGCGCCCAGCAACGGTCCGACGTCGGGCGGCACGAGTGTCACCCTCACGGGAACCGGATTTACCGCAGCCACAGCGGTGACCTTCGCCGGTGTCCCGGCGACGTCGTTCATGGTGAACTCGGCCACCCAGATCACAGCCGTGACACCTGCCGGAAGTGCCGGCGCCGCCGTGGTGACCGTCACGACACCGGGGGGCACCAGCGCCCCGAACGCCTTCTTTTTCTACGCCGCGCCTCCCGTCCTCAACGCTGCCGCCCCGGCCCAGGGCCCGACGGCCGGAGGCGTGGTGGTCACATTGACCGGGAGTAACCTGCTCAACGCCAGCACCGTACGGTTCGGCAGCACCAACGCCGTCTCCTTCACCGTGGTGTCGGCGACGCAGATCACGGCCACCGCCCCGCCGGGTACGGGCAGTTCACCGATCACGGTGATCACTCCGGGCGGCACGAGCAACCCCGTCGCCTTCACCTATGTCGCCACACCCACCCTGACGGCACTGGTGCCCAGTAGCGGTCCGACGTCCGCGGGCACCGTGGTCACCCTCACCGGCACGAACCTGGCCGGCGCTTCGGCCGTCACCTTCGGGGGCACGGCCGCCTCGTTCACCGTCGTGTCGGACACCCAGATCACGGCGGTCGCCCCCGCAGGCCCCGCGGGTCCGGTCACTGTGACTGTGACCACGGTGGGCGGTACCAGCCCGGGGCTGACCTACACCAGGGTCGCCGGGCCCGGCATCTGACACCCGGACGCCGGGGAGGGAGCCGCCACACACACCTCGAACAGCACCTTGTGCTGCTCCCCACTCGGCTGCCCGACGACCGGTTCAGGCTGATGATCCAACCAGGTTACTTGTGGGCGCCGTCTCCCTGGAAGGCAAAAGGGATCGCCATAGCGTGAGGCTGCACGGCGCCCGCAACCCGCGGGCCCGGCGACAGAACAGGGAGCCGATCCGGTGAGAATCACACCACGCAGAGGAAGACTGGTCGTCGCCACAGCCCTGGCAGCCGTGCTGGGGCTGGCCTCGCCCGCCTGGGCCGTAGGGTCCAGCACCACGGTGACGGCCACTCCGCAATCCGCCGAGGTGGGCACTCAGGTGCAACTGGCGGCCCTGGTCGACTGTGCTGCCAACGTCACCGGCGGGCTCGGCGTGACGTTCTTCGACGGCAACGTCCTGCTCGACACCGTCCCCGTGAACGCCAACGGGCAGGCCAGCCACACAACCACGTTCAGCACAGTCGGCTCGCACACCATCACCGCCGCGTACAACGGCAGCGCGGAGTGCGACGCCTCCAGCAGCACCACGACCGTTCAGGTCACGTCCGCCCCGACGCCGCCCGGTCCGCCCCCCGGCTTCTGTCTCCTCGCCTGCGGCGGACTGATCAACTTCTCCACCGGTGACATCAAGAACACCGTCAACATCTACAAGTAACAGGACCCGACCCAGAACCAGCGGAGCTTGCGCCAGGCGTACTACTCACGAGCGTTGTTGGCGGTTGCCGAGTTCTTCTCAGAGGCGAAGACCTCCGGTGTGGTGCAGCTTACGAGAACTGCACCGCACCGGAGGTCTTCGTGTCCCACCGTAATGCCCGGCTGATCATCCATGGCACGCGGCCGCCGGCCGTGGTGACCTCTGACAGGACACTCGCGGCCCGGTCTTCACGACCAAGTACGGAACCCCGATCGAGGCGGGGAACCTGACCCGCATGTTCGCCTTGCGGGCCCGTCGGGCCGGCCTTCGCGTCATCCCGCCGGGGAACACCCGGCACACGTGCAACTCGCTCCTGGTCGCGCTCAAGGTGCACCCGAAGATCGCTCAACGCATCCTGCGGCACTCGCAGATCGCCATGACGACGGAGGTCTACGCCGGGGCGAGCGAGGAGGAAGTGCGCGCTGCGGTCGGCGACTTGTCGGACGGGATGGGCGGTACCGGCTGACAGCGGTTGGCGCGGTTGCTGTACTTCGTTGCCGTTCGGCCCCACGCGAGAGGCCCCGGACTTGTCGCGCGCAGGGGCGGGCGCCGCCCTGCGACACCCTATCCGCCCATTGCCGACCCGTTCGTCAGCGTCAACATTGCCGTCAGAATGACGACCAGCGGTGTCACACCCCAGACTTCCACACCGACGAGTCACACGGTTTCCAAGAGTCCAACCTGCCCCATTTGGTTCAATGAACTAGCCGAAGAAATCCATTCCGCATAGTCGAAAGAACCCGAACTGTTCGACATGTGGGGTTGAAATATTTACGACATTTTCTCGAAATATTGAAAATAGAATCCATCAGGACTCCTCTGTGTGTATTGCCGTGGCGGGGAAATTCATGCGTAATCTGCCCCCGACAGAATGAAGGCTTTCCGGGCGATCGGTAGCGGGCCCGGCCGGCCCCCGTCTCCCCACAGAAATGGTCTCGATGAAGCTCAACATCCCTGGCGTGGTTCGACGACGATCCGTTTCGGGCTGGCTCACTGCCGCGCTCACGGCCACGGTCGCCGCCGCGATGGTCGCGATGACGCCGACCCAGGCGCTCGCCATCGCCACACCCGTACCCCTCGGCACAGCCGACGCCTTCGCTGTTCTCGCCGGTCAGTCGATCACCAACACCGGCCCCTCCGTCATCACCGGTGACATCGGTGTGAGCCCCGGAACGGCCATCAGCGGCTTCCCGCCCGGCCTGGTCCTCGGCGTCCAGCACTCCGCGGACGCGGTGGCCCTGCAAGCCAAGTCCGACCTCGTGGCCGCGTACAACAACGCCGCCGGACAGGCCACGGACGCGGTGCTCCCGCCGGACGCCGGCGGTCTGACGCTCGTTCCCGGTGTCTACACCGCGCCCTCGACGCTGGGTCTGACCGGCACCCTCACCCTCGACGCGCAGGGTGACCCCAATGCCGTCTGGGTCTTCCAGGTCGGTTCCGGGCTGACGACGGCCTCCGCCAGCCGGGTCGCGCTCATCAACGGCGCGGCGGCGTGCAACGTGTTCTGGAAAGTCGGCAGTTCGGCCACCCTGGGCACCAACTCCACGTTCATTGGCAACATCCTGGCCCTGACCTCGATCAGCGCCACGACCGGAGCGTCCATCGACGGGCGTGCGCTGGCGCGCAACGGCTCGGTGACCCTGGACACCAACCGGATCACCCGCTCCACCTGCGCGGGCACCACCACGTCCGGGACGACCACCGGTACCACGACCGGCACGACCACGGGCACCACGACCGGCACGACCACCGGTACCACCACGGGAACCACGACCGGCACCACCACCGGAACGACGGGCAGCGTGCTCGGCGGCGTGCTCGGCGGTGTGCTCGGCGGCGCGACGACCGGCACCAACACCGGCGGCGTGCTGGGTGGCGTGCTCGGCGGCGTTCTGACCGGCGGCACCACGGGCGGTTCCACGGGCACCACCACCGGTGGCTCCCCGGGCGGGATCATCGCGGGCAACACGACCGGCAACACGGCCGGCAACACCACCGGCGGGAACACCGGCGGGAACACCGGCGGCGGGCACGGCGGTCACACCGGTGGGCCTGGCGGTCACACCGGTGGGCCCGGCGGTCACACGGGCGGGCCCGGCGGTCACACGGGCGGGCCTGGCGGTCACACCGGTGGCGGCAACGGCGGTCACACCGGTGGCGACCAGGGCGGAAAGCCTCCGGGCAAGCCGGACCACGGCTACGGCGACGACGAGGGCGACCACGACAAGCAGCCCCCGGAGCACGGCGGCTACGGCGACAAGCCCGAGCACCTGGTCTGACGAAGCCTGCCCAAGAATCGCGCCGCGCGGTGGAATCTCAGCGATTCCGCCGCGCGGCGCCCCACAGAAACCCGCGATGACTCCGGGTGTGAGTAGCTGATATGGAAAAGACAGGGGTGGATGTCGGTGCCGGGTGGAATTGATTCGGTGGAATCGGCTGAAGCTGTTGGGGCGGTTGATACGGCTCAAAGAGCGGTTTCGGCGGGAGCAAAGGAATCCGGCCCCGCCGGGGTACCGGCCACTTCCCGCGTACTGAGGGCGGGAATGCGCACCGTCGTATTCCTCTGCCTGGCGACCGTGCTGACTCACACGGTGCTGGTATTCCTGCACATCGCGCCGTCCAATGCCGTCTCACAGCGCTACGCCCGGCAGATCAACGCGTGGGTCTATCCGCTCTTCGAGCAGAACTGGCGGCTCTTCGCCCCTGACCCGGACTCCGTCAACCGGCAGATCTCCGCGCGTACGGCGCGCACCGCCGCTGACGGCACGGTCCAGGTGAGCGAGTGGTTCGACCTGACAGCCGTGGACAACGCGGCGGTCGAGCACACCCCGTTCCCCAGCCACACCGCGCAGAACGAGTTGCGCCGGGCCTGGACGTCGTACTTCGAACTGCACGGCGGGAGTGACGAATCGCGTTCGGAACGCGCCGTGATGATGCGGAAGTATCTGCGCAACATCGCGGTGGCCCGGACGACCGACCGGTTCGGCAAAGGAGCCGCGTACATCCAGCTCCGGGTCGTCACCCTGCCTGTCGCGGCCCCGGGGACGGACGGTAGACGTGCGGCCCAGGGCTCGCCGAAGACCCCCGAGACCCGGCTCCTGCCCTGGTGGAAGGTGACCTCCGATGGCAACTGAACAGCTCTCCGTGCGCGACCGGAGCAGGCGTCTGTACGCCTTGCTGACCGAACGGCCGATCTCGCTGTACGCCACGGCGGCGCTGCGCATCGGCTACGGCCTGCTCTATCTGGGCTTCCTGCTCCGGGAGTTTCCGCATCGCGACGAGATCTGGGGGCCCGGTTCGCCCTGGACCCCGGAGCTGGCCGCACAGCTCTACGACCAGACCGGCTGGGCCAGCATGCTCGCCCTCTCCGACAGCCGCACCTACTTCGAACTCTGCTACACGCTGGCCGTCGTCGTCTCCGTGCTGTTCGCGCTCGGCTGGCGGACTCGCGCCGTGTCCGTCTTCTTCGCCCTCGTCGTGGCCTCGTTCCACGCCCGGTCGATCTTCATGACGGACGGCGGGGACAACCTCATCCTGCTGATGGCCTTCTACCTCGTACTCACCGCCTGCGGCCGACGCTGGTCCCTGGACGCGCGCAGAGCGGCCCGGCACGGCGCGGCGGGCGACGGCCGTACGGCAGCGCCGACCAATCAACTCCGCGGCGCCCGGGTCATGTTGGTCACGGTGCTGCACAACTGCGGACTGATCGTCATCGCCGTCCAGGTCTGCTTCCTCTACGGATCGGCCGGCCTCTACAAGGTGCAGGGGGGTACGTGGGGCAGCGGCACCGCCCTCCACTACGTACTCAACCTCGAACTCTTCCGGCCCTGGCCGGAACTCTCCCGGATCGCGGACGAGCAGACCGTACTGCTCGCCATCGCCGGATACGCCACGGTGCTGCTCCAGGTCGCGTTCCCCTTCGTCCTGTTCGGGCGGCTCAAGTACCCGGTTCTGACCATGCTGTTGGGCATGCACATCGGGATCGCGGTGCTGATGGGGCTGCCGCTCTTCTCCGGCGCGATGATCGTCGCGGACCTGGTCTTCCTCCCCGACCGCTTCTACCTCGCACTGCGGTACCTGTGCGGGCGGGTGGTGCGAAGCGCCGTCCGGCGCGCCGGGCTGGGGAAGCCCACGAAACAGGCGGCCGAGGGCCTGCCGCCCACCGCCCTGCTGCCGCAGCAGGGCGGGGCCGACGGGCCGGCCGACTCCCGGGACAGGGCCGTGCCCCGCGTCCCACCCAGCCGGGGCGTTCGGTGACAGTCGTCTTCCCACCCCGGATGGTGGGAGGTCGCTCTCGGGCGATGGAAAGGGCTCCCAGGCCGGAGGCAGTAGGGCGGCGGAGCTGCCTCCGGCTGTCGGACCGGAGGCGGCTCGCTGGGGGGCCGGGAGTCTACGGCTGTCGGATCAGCTGATGTTCAGGGCGTTCCGCAGTGCCGATGAGAGTGATCGGCGGCGTTCCGGTGGCCCTTGGCGTTGGGGTGGACGAAGGCCACCTCGTCCGGGAACCGGTAATTGGTGATCGCGGAAAGCCACTTTCGGGCGGTTTGCTTCGGTGCGCTGATGATTCGCGTGCGACAACTGACAGACGCGGCGCGGTATGTGTCCAACGCGAGGCAGACGCTTGATCAACCGCGCCGCTCCCGGCTCGGCACCCCGCTCTCGGCCACTGTCCTGTTATCGATCTTGGTGGCCGAAGCGGGCACGTCGCGCCGGTGTGCCCCGTCCCCCGGTCCCGGTCTCGAATCGGGCACGAACGCGACCTGGGCTGCCGATCGGGGATCCGGGCAGGCGTCGACCGCGTCATCTGAGGCATGGATCTGGACAAGACGCCGGCCGGGCCGCGGACACCCGAACGATTCGAGCCGGGTGAGGGCTGTCTGACCACGGCGATCCGGATTCCGGTCCGGATCGTCGTGCTCGTTCTCGTCGTCCCGGTGCGTGTGGTCTGGGACCTGCTCGCCGCCGGCGCGAGGGTGGTCCACCGCTCCGTGCTGTCGCCGGTCGGGCGGGGGATCGGACTGGTCTGCTCGTGGGTGTACGAGACGTTGCTCGCTCCGGTCGGACGCGCCCTGGGTGTGGCGCTGGTGTGGCTCGGCAAGGCGCTGTTCGTCCGGCCGTGGGTGGCGCTGTGGAGGTACGTGGTGGTGCCCGTGGTGCGGTACGGGTTCGTGGTGCCGGTGGTGTGGCTGTACGAGAGGGTCCTCACCCCTGTCGGCCATGGCATCGCCTTCGTCTGCGCCTGGGTGTACGAGACCTTGCTCACGCCGATCGGGCAGGTGCTGGGCGTCGTGCTGGTGTTCCTGGGCAAGGCGCTGTTCGTCCGGCCGTGGGTGGCGTTGTGGCGGTATGTGCTGGTGCCGGTGGTGTACTACGGGCTGGTGGTGCCCGTGGTGTGGCTCTACCGGCAGGTCCTCACCCCCGTCGGCCACGGCATCGTCTGGCTGCTCACCGGCATCGGCAAGGGCATCGCGCTGGCCGCCGTCGGCGTCTGGACGGCGCTCGTCCGGCTCGTCGTCCTCCTGCTGATCACCCCGGTCGGCTGGTTCTACCGCGCGGTCCTCGCTCCCGTCGGCCGCGAGATCGCCGACGCGATCGGCGTCGCCTGGCGGATCGCCGGACAGATCTCGCGCGCGATCGGCCGCGGGCTCAAATGGCTGGCCTGGGTCCTGGTGGGGCAGCCGGTCAGCTGGTTCTACCGAGCCTTCTGCACCCCGGTCGGACACATGGTGCGCGACTACGTCTGGGCCCCGGCCAAGAAGGCAGCCGTCGAGACCGGCCGGGCGGTCGGGAGTGCGCTGCGCTCCGTGGGGCAGACGGTCGGGCAGGCCCGTCGCGACGCCTGGCGCGCCCTGGTCGGGTCTCCGCGCCCGGCCGAGCCTGTGGAGGCGTCGCTGGACGGGGCGCGTACGCTGGGAAGTACAACAACCGTCCCCGGCGCGGTACCCGCACCCGAGATCTCCCTGCGCAAGCAGGTGTGAGCCGGGTTTTCCGGGGCCGACCGCCCGGTCGGCCGCGCGTCTTCCGAGGGTGTGCGCCACAGCGCGCACCCCGCACCGAGGAGAAGAACCACTGGGCAAGCGACAGCCCGAAGGCCCCCCGCCCGCGCCGGCGGTGCAGCGCATCCGACTGCGTTACACCAAGCGTGGCCGCCTCCGGTTCACCAGCCACCGCGATTTCCAGCGCGCCTTCGAGCGGGCCCTGCGCCGCGCCGACGTCCCCATGGCGTACTCGGCGGGCTTCACCCCGCACCCCAAGGTCTCCTACGCCAATGCCGCACCCACCGGCACGGGCAGCGAGGCCGAATATCTGGAGATCGCCCTCGCGGCGCCGCGCGACCCCCACACACTGCGCGAACTGCTCGACGAGTCGCTGCCCACCGGGCTCGACATCATCGACGCCGTCGAGGCCCGTACCTCGGGACTCGCCGACCGGCTCACCGCCTCCGAGTGGGAGCTGCGGCTCGACGGGGTGGAGTACGAAGAGGCGGAGCGTGCGGTGGCGGCCTTCCTGGCCGCCGAGGTGGTGGAGGTCGAACGGCGTGCCAAGAACGGCCTGCGGACCTTCGACGCCCGGGAGCCCGTCGTCGACCTGCGGACACTTCCTCCACAGGCCGATAGGCCGGGGGCCGAGCGCTGTGCGATACTGCGGCTGGTTGTTCGGCACGTGACACCCGCCGTTCGACCCGACGACGTCCTTTCCGGTCTCCGAGCTGTGGCCGACCTGGCGCCGCCGGTCCCCGCAGCGGTGACCAGGCTGGCGCAGGGGCTCTTCGACGAGGAGTCCGGAACGGTGACCGACCCGCTCGCGCCCGACCGCGAGGCAGTCACGGCAGGCCCATCCACGGCCGCCGGACCCGCCGCCGCGAAGGCGCCTGAAGGTGCAGTTTCCGCCTAGGACGGTTGTTGTAGCGCAGCCCTTGGACTCGGGAGCCACCTGGGTCGGGCGGCGCGCTGACCACGAAGACTTTCGCCAGGCCGTGCGTGCAACGCGTACGTACGGAACCGGCGACCCAGACATAACAGCTCCTGTGCGGCGCCCGCGCCCCGGACGGCGGCAATCGCGCCTCAGCGCGGGCCGCGGCCGGACCGGATCAGGCGTGGCGCCCGGGAGCGTGACGGGAGAACCGCCCGCATGTCCCAGAACGAACCCGGTACGACCCGGGAGACCGAAGAAGAACTGAACAGCCCCAGCGACACGCTGCCGCCGCGCCGCAGGCGCCGCGCCGCGTCGCGTCCGGCGGGGCCGCCGTCCGCGGCGGCCGAGGCCGCCGAGGGGGCGAAGGCCACGGCGAACGTGCCGGACGACTCGACGGCAGCCGGAGCCGACAGCGGCACGGACGCGGTCCGGGCCGAGGCCGTCGCCGACGAGGCCGCGCCGCCGCGTGCCCGGCGTCGTGCGACCCGTAAGGTCGCGGCTCCCGCCGAGACGGCTCCCGAGCCGGTCGTCGAGCCCGCGCCTGTGGCCGAGACCGCCTCGGAGCCCGCGCCCGTCGCCGAGCCGGTGGCCGAGGAGCCCGCTCTGCCGCGTGCCCGGCGTCGTGCGACCCGTAAGGTCGCCGCCCCCGCGGAGAGGGTCGCCGAGCCGGTGATCGAACCTGTTGTGGAGCCCGCCGCCGCGGAGGCCGTCGCCGAGCCTGTCGCCGTCGCCGAGGAGCCCGCGCCGCCGCGTGCCCGGCGTCGTGCGACTCGTAAGGTCGCGGCTCCCGCCGAGACGGCTCCCGAGCCGGTCGTCGAGCCCGCGCCTGTGGCCGAGACCGCCTCGGAGCCCGCGCCCGTCGCCGAG